>NZ_JBHSDC010000018.1:0-96702 GCF_042651445.1 Parasediminibacterium paludis | reverse complement strand
CATATCGGTCATTTAAAGTTAACATTTTTGTCAACTTTTAAATGAGCGAGATTCAGGGGAGCTTACACAATATCGCAACGCTCTGCGAAACTAGCAGTTTCGCAATAGCTATTTAGTTGCTTTTAGCAACAAACATCATTGCCAAAGGCAATACAATGCAACTACGAAACTACAAGTTTCGTAGAGCAGGGTTTCGTAGAGCAGGGCTATCTCCCAAAAACTGTAATCAATGGAGCAACAAGTTGTATAAAATCTTTCATAAGATTATTTGGAAGTTCATTTGAGAAAGTTACCTCAAATTCAGAACTAAGAATTCCCTCATTAGTCATTTGATTATCTACAAACTTGAGGTTGATGTATTCTGGCTGATCATTTGGTTTTTGTTGAAAGAAAGATATGTATCTATCTTTCATCGTATTTATTTCCTCTTCAAATTTTTCTTTTTTAGAGGATAGATCTTCGATATTTTTTGATGATATTATGCCTTTTAGGCTATTTAATGATTCCATTTTCAAGTTTATTTTGTTTAACTATAGAAGGTTTAACGTTCCAAAACTTAATTCTTATTCCAAAAGGTTTAATTATCTGTAGTATATTATTTCCTTATATAAATTAGTTTAATTTCAAATATTTTGATTTATCTTAAAATTAGTTAAAAATTTTGAAACCAAATGAAGGGGTTTAATTATAAAAATAAATGTGATATTTTTTAAAAGACTGGACTTCTCAATTAAGTCTGCTATGCCAGGTCCATGGGTATAATACCAACTTGTGAATTCAGCCCCCCACTTTCGCTTTAGTAGCCATTCGTCTCGAAAAAATCGTAGGTCAAGAACTACAGGGTGGTCGTATTTCCCCATAACAGCTGTTGCAATAAAACATTCCGTCTTGCTAATTTTTTTTGCTTGTGGATCGAATTTTATCACATGCTTTAATAAGCTATCTCCTAGAGATTCGATTACTTTATACATCTGATTATAAACTGCCACACTATTATTTTTATCAACACGCCCACCTCTTGCTGCAATTCCAGAAATTGCTGCTTTTTTAATTCCTTTGTGTAGATTTTTATAGTCTTCAAATAAAAATTTCAATTGACTCTCGCTTAAATTACAAAAATCAATTAAAAAAATCGTTGATTGAGCTTTACGATCTACCATAAATGAAATATGTTCCGGACCAAATTTAGAGAAATGATTAATTATAATATTAGTATAATTATTTAAAAAAGGAATTATTTCTTTAGAAATTCTCATTGACATGGATTTTCTATTAGGTGCTGAATTCAATGCTCTTTTTAAGGTGGCAACACATTGGTTTGAATTAAGCTTTCCAACTGTTGACGAAAATAATTGAGATAGTCCTTTTTTATACCAAGCCTCAAAGAAATCGGGGTCTATTTCTAGACAAGCGTTATAATAGCTTATTGCTTCATCGTAATTTTCACCTTCAAAAGCAATTTCAGCTAATTTAAATTTATTTCCTTGTTGATTTAACACTTTAATTTTATTCTCAAAGCTGTTAGTTTCAATTTTCAAGGAGCTACTACAGTATTGACACTTATTATCAAATGTTTCATTTAGTGCCCCGCAAGCTGAACAGTTTACTTTCATGTGCTATTATTTTACTTGTTGTATTAAAATCTAATCACTAAATAATTTTAAGTAACTTATTTGGTAGGTTACAATTGCTTTAAAAGCTCGTTTTTCTTTTTGTCAAATTCTATTTGAGTAATGGCACCAAAATCGAGAAGTTCTTTTAGTTTCTTGATTTTATCTGAAATACTACCATTACTTGCTTGTTGAGGGAGTGAATTTATTAAGTTTGGTAACATTATTCCCATTCCAAGCCCCATACTAAATCCTAATGATGTACCAATTTCATCATAGTTATTTGTGACATTCCCGAATGCATTTGCAATTTTAAACTTCATATAATGATCAAGATTACCTACTGCCTCCATCCCGCTTCGAGCATCAATCATTTTTTGAACATCGTCAGAAACTGAGATTGACTGAATATAGAAGTCATGGATTTGTAAACCAAGGGCTTTAAAATCAATTTGCAATTCAGTATGTAAAATTAGATTTAATTCATTAATTCTTTTTGAAATGTCAAAAACAGACTTTAACACATTGCCTAAAATAGTGTTGAGTTTAGAAACAATAATCCCTTTTAAGTATTCTTCAATTGATTCTTTAGTATACAATCCTTTTGTTCCAACTACCTTTTTTACAAATAATCTTGTGTCATTTATTTGAATAGAATAACTTCCAAATGAACGCAAGCGAACAACTTCTAATTCTGTGTCACGAAACAAAATTGGTTCTCGTGTTCCCCATTTGAGATTTACGAATAATTGTTTGCAAACAAAAACAACTTCAGCTCTAAATGGTGAATTCTTGCCATAACCTAAAGAAGTTATCCACTTACCGATTAGAGGTATATTTTGTGTTTTTAAAATATGCCTAACCCTCACCGAAAATGTCAAATACTTTTCCATCTCTAAAAAAAACAGCTTCTTGGGTATCTCTGACAGTTAGTTGTGACCCCCAAATTATCTCCAAGTATCCGTCATCTGGAATCCTTTTGACTAATACACTTCCACTATTATCTAAAAATTCAATTACATCCATTTCGATTTAATTTATGCTTTTATTTAAAACTCTTGCAAGAACTTTAAAACTACAATTATTTCTTTTGAAATACTCGCTAATATTTTGAAAGCATCAATCTTTCCTTTGAAACACTCGCCAGATTTTTGAAAGCACAAATCTTTTCTTTGAAATGCTCGCTAAAGCTTTGAAAGCACCGATCTTTCCTTCGAAACGCTCGCCAGCATTTTGAAAGCACTTTTTTTTATTTTGAAATACTCGCCAGTGTTTTGAAAGCACTACACTTTACTTTGAAAAACAATAATCCTACAATATAGGAAAATAGCGCTCGTAAATAGGTGTGTCTATTGTTTTAAAGAATATTAAGCTATCTGGTGTTACTACCATTTCTGCCCCAAGTGGTTTTATAATTGCTCTACCGCCAAGTAATTTGTTGCTATTTAATTGCTGCTCAATACCTGGGTGCAAATGCACAAGTTGTATTAATAAATTACGGTAAGTGCTAGCAGATGCAGCTATGATGTGGATGTTTACCTCGTGACCAAGAATTAATAACTGCAAAAAATACAAGCCCGTTTGCTTTTTACGGGTAAGCACTAAGTGAAACAATTCATCTATTACCACTATAAGGTAAGGAAAGTTAATAGACTTGTTTTTTGCCTTTTTCCGCTGCCTAAATCTGTCTAGCATTTCTTTATAAAGCCCAGTAACAAACGCATCTTTACTGCTACTCATTTGCGCTTCTTCTTGGTTGTAAAGCATGGTGTGTAATGCTTGCGCTATTATGGCATTATCTATAGTGTTATTGGTATTATTTAATGCAATAGCTAGTTGAACTTTATTGGTTAGTTGCCAATGCGCTATTTGCTGAATGACTTGTTGTAACAATATTTGTAATTGCCTTGCATTACTAACCGATACAAATAAATGCGGTAAGCTCGTTACATCTTTTACCACTAACGTATCGTTACTAGTTTTGCCAATAGGAAAGTTTAGGGGCATTATAAAGAATAAAAAAAATAATAGAATAATTATTCGCAATCTTTAAAATTCCATCTATCATTTTCAAAATAGCAAGTGACATATTTATTAATATTGTTAGGATATTCAATTTTTAGTACTTTGTTTCCATAAGGAATAATTTTTACTTCCGATAAGTTTTTTTCGCTCAAATACATTTCAAATTCTTCTTTATGAGCTTCAAAGGCTTTATTCCATATCAATTTTGAATAGATATCTGCGTTGTTAGAGTTAATTTGGTTTGTGTTATTTAATCTCACATCAATTGTCGCTCTATTATTAAATTGAAATTGTACTGTATCTTCATATTTAAACTTTCTAGAGTTCTTTATTATAAATATGTTTGATAGTTGAATGCCAATCAACGATTGAATTCTTTTCACTTCTGTTTCCTCAATTTTAATGATTGTTTCCTGTTGCATAATTTGATTTTTTACTATGAATATTAAGATATTGAACTATAGCATTAATTGAAGAATTGCAATACTTCTTTTACCTTTTGCTTGAATTGAAATAATTTTTGCTCATTTTCAGAAATATGCTTAAAAAATTCTGATTGATTATTGATAGCGACTTTTGCATTAAAAGTTCTTTTATAAATCATATTCAAATCAAAATCAGAAAAGTTAATTTCATAGACTGGTGAGACTATTCTCAGGAAAAAAGGTACTCCTGATTTTATTTTTGTAAATCCATTTTTATGATAGTTATATTTAAATAAATTGTTAGTATCAGGGTGATAAAACTTATAATAGATTGAAAAAAACATTTTGAAAGTGTCCTCAAAAATGTTTGCTATGGAAACTTCTTGATTAAAATAATTATCCAAATATGTTGTATTAGTTAGTGACTCATTAAGTTCTAGGCTAGTTTTTAAAAAATCGTGTGAAAAAAGAACATAGCCATTTTGAATGATACTGTACTTATAGTTCGAAAGATTCCATTCTGAACGTTTTTTTCTAGTATTTATATTGGATTTTATTAAAAAATCTTCAGACTCAAACTCTATAAAAAAGTTAGAGAGCGAATGACTTAGTATTTCTTTTCGTAACTTATTAATAACTATTTCATTATAATCTTTTAGTTTCAATGTATCGATTCTCTCTTTAACTGAGTTTTTAATAAAATTCACTTTTAAGTTAGCATCACCATCATATATGTTGCTTGTATGTTTAGTTTTCTTCTCTTTTATTATCTTAGTGACTTGCTCATCCACCTCTTTCATTCCTAAGCCTATTAATTCCATAGGTGTTTCAACTTCTTTTACTTCTCCGCTTTTTTCATCAATAATTGTTTTAGTTCTATTACTTACTATTACACCATCAAGCGTCCATTCTCTGTCTTGGCTAACTAAACCATGCGTTTCCCAAAGTTTTGCATTATCTAATATCAATGCAGATGAACCATCAGGCTTTTTTCTTATTGCTCTTCCAACCATTTGCATGTAAAGGGCTAATGATTTAGTTGGACGAGCAAGTTGCACAATTGAGATTTCTGGGCAATCAAAACCTTCAGTGAATATTTGAACATTGATTAGAATATTAAATTCCCCATTTTTAAATTCTTTAATTATTTCTTCCCTTTCTGCTAAGTTTGTTTTACTGCTTATACTTTTGGCTTTAATGTTTTTTGCATTAAACCGGCTTTCTATTTCATTTGCATGTTTAATGTTTACAGCAAACACAAGTGACTTTTTGTTGTTGCCATATTTCTCATAGCTTTCAATTAAATCTGCCATAATTCTTTCATCAATCATTATGCTTGTCAATTCGCTTTCATCATAGTCTTGAGTTTTTTTATCAATTCTTACATTTCTTAAATCAGGTGACGAAGTAGCGAGATGCTTATAGCTAGCAAGGTCGCCGTTTTTAATAAACTCTTTGATTGTTAAAGATTTTACAAGAATCTGAAATGAACTTCTAAACCCTTCCCCATTTAACCTAATGGGTGTAGCCGTAACACCTAAAAGTTTAGCATTTTGTTTCTCATAAAATTGTATTATCGTTCTGTAAGATTTAGCGTTTACATGATGGGCTTCATCAACAATTATTAAAGAAACATTTTTTGGCCATTCGTTTGTAGCTCTCCTAATTAGAGTTTGAACCATTGCAATTTGGACAAAACATGCTTCATTGTTATTTATTTCACCCCCTATTATTCTTCCACAAGGTATTTTAAAATGTATGAGCCTTTGTTGAGCCTGCGACAGTAATTCTTTCCTATGTACCAATAATAAAATTCCTAATTTCTTTCTTTGTTCAGTGCCTTTAGTAAAAAATAAATCTCGTTCTCTTTTTATAATTTCACAGAAAACGTGAGTTTTACCTGTCCCAGTAGGCATTTGAACCATAACATTTTTATTTGTTTCAAAAGCTCTAAATATATTATCTACAACATCTATTTGATATGGATATAAAGTCATAATTATTATAGCTTTAGTTATTAGTTTAAAATCAAAAGATACCCGCTATCATAAATGTTACTTTCTCTTCTTATCACTCGTATCTGTGTTCACCACTACTGTTAAAATTATCATAGTAATAAAGCCAATTGCCAAAGCGCAAAGGGTAACAATTTTTAAAATGGCTTTAAGGGTAATGCGTAGCCATTTAGTTTGTATGGCAACAGTCATGGTATTAATGCCATTGTTAAAGAAATTGCCAATAATTACAAACAAGATGAAGAAGCTAATAATTGAGAGGTATATCATGGTTGTGGCAGTTGGCTTTGTAGGTATTCAGTTGCTAAAGTGGTAGTGTTTACAAAGCTACAAATACATTTTGCAATCTATTTGCATACATCTGTTAAGGTTTATAAAAAACAGGTACTGTTATCACAAACAGTACCTGTAACAAAGCTTTGAAACCCTCGCCCACATTTTGAAAGCCCGTAAACAGCAAGCTATTTAGGTGTGGTAGGTGGCGGTGGTGGCGTATGGTAGTGTCCGCTGCTATGTACCGCTTTTTTAATGGTAGAAAAGCTAAACAAACTTTTCTTGGCAGATTTCTGCTTTCTATAAAAGTCTAGCACTAGTTTAGAAAAATCTGTCACTACAGATTTATAAGTGGCGTTAAGGGCAGCAACGCCTTCGGTAGTTATTTCTTTGCTAGTACCTTTATAGATTTCTTGGGTAATATTCTGTTTGCTAAAGGTATCGGCAAAGCCTAATAAAGTATCTAGTATTTCGGCTTTAATATCTTTACTAGCTGTTATTTCTGCTTTTACTTTGGCGGTTAAGTTGGTTTTAAACTGTGATAATAGTTCTATTAAAGCTATTTGGTCTTTTGCCTGTGCTTTTTTGCCAAAGGCTGCAAAACCGAGTTGGGTAAGCAATTCACTTCGTCTTGTGGCGTCTTTTACAGCCATGTTTAATCGTAAATGCACGGTTGATAATATTGGCAAAGCTTCTGCCTGAATGGCTCTAACAATAGCGGTGGCTTCGCGTTGGTCTTTTTTAGGGTCGATACCCAAAATGTCTGTAAAATCTTTGTCTACCCTAGCTTTTAGGGTACTAATTAATTTGGCATTCCAGTTCTCATTTTCGGCGGTTAGCTCGGGGAGGTGGTCTTCTGCATTTTGTAGGATAACAGAGAGCGTGGTAAGCATGACAGCATCTTTGGCGCTGTAGCTACGTTTTAATGTTTCTTTTGACATAAATTATAATTTTATATCACACTAAAATATGAGATAAAATTATAACTAAGAAAATATTTTTTATTAAAAAGTATTTATATTGGCAAAAAATGCAGAAAATAAAAATTTTAATGAATTATTTGCAGTCGTCTAAATAATAAAAGCGACTTATCATTGCAAAATACCCTACAATCAATGAGACCATCTTGCGAAGACTTACGCCCTTATTGGCTTACGTAATACTTAATTTTCAATAATATGTACACATATTAGCGATAGCGCAGAGAGTAGCTATTATTGCAAATAACCACGCATTTCTACTTGGTATTGCTTCGCTATTTCAGCGGCTTCTGAGGCAAAATCTTCTTTACCGCTAGCGTAAATAATGGCTCGGCTAGCATTAACGAGTAAGCCACCATCTTTATTTAACCCAAACTTGCTCACATCTTCTAAGCTGCCGCCTTGTGTGCCTACGCCTGGTATCAACAGGAAATGATCTGGCACAATGTCTCTAATAGCCGTTAAATCGCTAGCTTGTGTAGCGCCTACCACAAACATGAGGTTGTCTTTTGTGCCCCATTGTGCAATGGTGGCTAATACTTTTTTGTACAAATATTCGGCTGTGTTGCCCTGTAAAAGGGTTGGTACAAGGTTGTTATCGTTTGAGGTATTGCTAACGATTAATTTTTGAAAATCATTCGCCCCTTTATTAGACGTTAAGCCCAAAACAATGGTAAACTTATTGTCGTATTCTAAAAAAGGGCGTACACTGTCTTCGCCCATATAAGGCGCCACAGTAACGGCATCAAAGGGCAATGTTTCAAAAAAAGTTTTGGCATATTGGCTAGAGGTATTGCCTATATCGCCTCGCTTTGCGTCGGCTATTTTAAAATGGGTATCGGGAATATAATGGAGGGTTTCTTCCATGGCTGCCCAGCCTTTTAAACCCATAGCTTCGTAAAAAGCGGTATTCATTTTATAGCTTACACAGTAATCTTTCGTAGCGTCAATAATGGCTTTGTTGAATTCAACCACTGCATTGGGGTGTTGCTGTAAGTGCTTTGGAAGCTTGGTAATGTCGGTATCTAAACCTACACACAAATACGATTGTTTTGCTGCGATTGCTTGTACTAAGGCTTGCCTATTCATGCCGCAAAAATAGGCATCGCACTAGCAAGCAACAAAAAAGCCTTACCAACAATAGTGGTAAGGCTTTTTAATGGGGTATTCTGTATGATTATTTACCAGCAAATAAATGCACGGTTACTTGAACATCGTTAGCTACCATACCTGCACCGTAGTTAATACCAAATGCAGTTCTATCTAAACTAAAAGTTGCCTCTGCAAATAATTTAGTTGCATCGATACCACGAATGCTAGCAACAAATTTTACTGGTGCAGTTACACCTTTTAAAGTTAAATTACCTTCAATTTCAGCTTTATCAGCACTTGTATATTTCACGCTAGAAATAGTATAAGTGGCTTCTGTACCTTTACTGAAATCGAAGAAATCTGGAGATTTTAAATGACCTTCAAGTTTAGCACCAGCTTCGTCAGTTATTTTCAAAGAAGCTAAATCTATTACAAAGCTACCGCCAGTGATTTTACCAGCTTCTACTGTAACAGAACCGCTTTTTAATGAGAAATTACCTGGGTGGTAACCAGCTTTTTTTGAACCAATAAATTCTACTTTACTTGTAGCAGTGTTTACTGCAAATGTGTCAGCAACTTTAGTAGTAAATGAGTAGATACCTACTGTGCTAGCTACTAGAGCGATGGCTAAGAAAACTTTTTTCATAAAGGTTTTGTTTAATTTTTTGTTTTATAATTCAGTTGCAAAATAAACCAACTAATGTTACAACAATGACTCTCGACATTATTTTTTCGATTTCGATAATCTAATGCGTCTTGTTTAACACTCATTTGTAAATTTTGACGTTTGTTTTACAATTTAGTTAGCAAAATTGTTCTGAACAAAACATCTTCACATAAGTTATTTTTTTATAACACAAAACTACTCGATAAGCCTTCGCTACAATTGGTACCTACCATCACTTCAAATTCGCCTGGTTCTACCAGAAACACACCATCGTTATTATAAAAACCAAGTTCTTTATTGGTGAGTGTAAACGTAATGGTTTTTGATTCGCCCGCTTTCAACATCAATTTTTCAAACCCTTTAAGTTCTTTAACAGGCCTTACTACACTTGCAAATTTGTCGTGAATATATAATTGCGCTACTTCTTCGCCCGCTACCTTGCTGGTATTGGTAATGGTAACACTTACTTTAATATTCGCTTTGTCGGCATCGTTTACCGCAAGATTGCTATAGGCAAATTTGGCATAGCTTAAACCATAACCAAATGGGTACAAAGGCTTGTAACTTTCATCCATATAATGCGACCAAAATACCAAATCTTTTGGCCCCGGACGGCCTGTACTGTAATGGCTATAATACAGTGGCTCCTGCCCTACACTTCTAGGAAACGTCATAGGTAATTTACCTGAAGGGTTATAATCGCCAAATAATACTTGCGCCACCGCATTACCAGTTTGTGTACCAAGCTGCCAAGCTTCAACAATGGCAGGCAAATGTTCATCAGCCCAAGTAATAGCCAATGGACGACCATTCATTAGTACCAAAACGATGTTCTTATTAACCTTATATACGGCTTCAAGTAATTGCTGTTGCACGCCAGGTAAGTCTAGCTTACTTCTACTTCTACCTTCGCCACTTTGAAAACCATGTTCGCCCAAAACCATTACCACAACAGAAGACTTTTTAGCCAATGCTATCGCTTCTGCAAAACCAGATGTATCTTTTTCGTTAATGTTCAATTCTTCAATAAAAGAAGTTTTACCAATCACAACATCTGCACCTTTAGCATAGGTAAAATTGCTGGTATATTGCTTCAAGCCTTCTACTACAGAAATGGCCGTATTATCGTCGCTACCAATGCGCCAGCTACCAAGCGGACTGTTTTTATCATTTGCCAAAGCACCAATAACGGCAATATTTTTTTGGGTTTTACTCAATGGCAAGAGGTTGTTATCATTTTTTAATAATACAATTGATTTTTTAGCCATATCTAGCGCCGCGGCTTGATTTTCAGCATTAAAAACCATTGTTTTTTCACGCTCAGCACTACAGTATTTGTAAGGATCATCGAATAATCCAAGTTCAAATTTTACACGTAGAATACGCTTCACCGCATCATCAATTACAGCCATACTTACTTTGCCTTCTTCTACTAATTTTTGCAGATGCCCCACATAAGCATAAGATTCCATATCCATATCGCTACCAGCGTTGGCAGCTAGTTCTGCTACTTGTTTTAAATCTTTAGCATAGCCATGGTCAATCATTTCGCCACCAGAACCCCAATCGCTTACTACAAAACCATTAAATTTCCATTTGTCTTTCAAAATATCTCTTTGCAAAAATTTATTAGCCGTAGCCGGTATACCATTTAATACGTTAAATGAATTCATAAAAGTGCGTACACCCGCATCTACTGTAGCCTGAAAAGGTGGAAAAATAACATTGTATAACGTAGAAGTACCTACATCTACGGTGTTATAATCTCTACCGCCTTCTGCAAAAGCGTAACCGGCAAAGTGTTTAGCGCAAGCCACTATGGTATTATTAGCAGCTAAATCATCGCCTTGAAAGCCTTTTACACGGGCTGCGCCAATTTTAGAACCCAAATACACATCTTCGCCAGCGCCTTCCATTACTCGGCCCCAACGCGCATCACGGGCAATATCTACCATTGGTGCAAACGTCCAGTTGATACCCAAGGCAGATGCTTCAATGGCAGCCACTCTTGCAGATTTTTCGATGGCTTTTAAATCCCAGCTAGCCGCTTCGGCTAAAGGAATTGGTGATAAGGTTTTATGACCATGAATGACATCGAAGCCAAACATTAAAGGAATACCGAGGCGCGATTCTTTTACCACAATCTCTTGCAGTTTGCGCACATTAACACTACCTTGAACATTTAATACAGCGCCTACAAGTCCCATTTTTAAATGCTCATATTTCATTTTGGCATTACCTTCTTTAGGTACAGGCCCAGTTATTTCCCAAAAGCCATTGTATTGATTCATTTGACCCACTTTTTCGGTTAAAGTCATCAATTTCAATACAGAATCTACCCTTTTATCAATATTAGTAACAGAAGAATAAGCTTGTGCTTGTACCATATTGGCAAAGGCAAATACACTAAGCAAACACGTGAAGAACCATTTTTTTGGGATCATACAGCAAAATTTAAAGAAAATAAACAAAGAAGCAATAACCGCAGACGATAGGCCTGCAGTTATTGCTATTTAAAATAAGTACCATCCAATTATATGACTTATTGATATACTCTAATATAATCAATTTCCATTGTTCCGCTTGTAAAGGCAGGATCAACAGTACCGCCAAAATTACCGCCCATAGCCACATTTAAGATTAAGAAAAAGTTTTGATTAAACGGTAAAGATTGATTGTTTGGAATTGAATTAACCAATTTACCATCTACATACATACTGATGGTAGTAGCGCCCCACTGTAATGTGTACAAATGGAAAGACGTGGTTAAATTTTGTACGGTTATATTTTTACTAATTGCATTACCACCAGAATTACCAGGATAATGGAACGTGCTGAAAATAGTATTAGGATTATTACCTACATATTCCATAATATCCATTTCGCCACAAGTAGGCCAGCCTGCGGATGAGAAATTATTACCCAATGACCATATTGCTGGCCAAACACCACCGCCTGCAGGCAGTTTTGCACTGATATCTATTCTACCGTATTTAAAACTATATAAACCACTCGTTAATATACGACCAGATGTATAATTACTACCGTTGTAGTTTTCTTTAATAGCGGTTATTTTTAATGTACCGTTAGAAACGGTTACATTGCTTGAACGATTGGTATAATACTCTAGTTCATTGTTGCCCCAGCCGCCAGCACCTAAATCGTATTTCCATTTTGTAGGATCAGGCGCACCATTTGTATTAAATTCATCTGACCACACCAAGCTACCAGTTACATTAGTAGCTGTTTTAGCCACGGTAACCGTTACAAATACGGTTTTAGAAATAGTAGCCCCCGAACTGCTTGTAGCAGTTACAATTACGGAATAAGTATAGGTACCCAATACTTGGTAGGTGTAACTTAATAAACCAGTGGTTGACGTTAGTGTTGTGCCATTACCCAATTGAAAACTATAAGAAGTGGCATTATCGGCGGTAGCAGTAAACGCGACATTACCACTGCTGTCAACACTTACATTGGCCGTTACTTGCAAATTAGAAGGTGCACTTGTATCGGTATTATTTTTTGCACAACTAACACTAATGATGCAAAACACGATAAACAGAAATATATTTACTTTTTTCATTTTTTATTTTATTGAGCTTTAAAAATTTGATACCACGCATTGCCATCAATACCTACATTTCTTAACATTAAAACACTACTGCTTAAATATAATATTTCGTAAGTAGTACCACCTGTACCAAAATTTAAAATACCATTTCCTGGAACTGAAAATTGAATACCTGTAGAATTACTAGTATTAGAACCTGAAGTAGCATTACCAAAAGATAAATTTTGTGTACCGCCAGTAGCAACTGGATAACAGCCGTCGCTACCACCAGCTTGACCATAAAAGCCTAATGCTGCATTAATTAAAAATGAAGAACCAAAATTATTAACGTTAACAGTAATACCATTACCTACTGATGTAAATGTGATGGTACTTGCATAAGCACATGCAGGCTTTTCGTTTGGACCAGCTTTGTAATAATCGGCTGTGAATGTGGCAAGTGGGCCAACACCAAAATGACCAACTGTATCTTTTGCTATTTTCCATACTTTACTGGTGCCGTTGGTTAAACCAGTTACAATGTTTGAAGGGATAGCAAAAGTGTACAATACTTTAACTTGTTTGGTGGCTGTGGTACTTGCACCGCCAGTGCCAATTGCTGTTACAGTAATGTTATACACATTTGTATCTAATTTGGTATATTTATAGTTGGCAGTGTTGTAAGGTGTTAATACCGAATCACCATTACCAAAAAATATTTTATACTGTATCGCATCAGTAGCATTAGCAGTTACGGTTACAATACCAGAACCGTCGCCATTAGGTGAACTTGTACTTGCGCCTTGAACAGCTGTAGTAACTGTGAGGTTGGTAGGTGTTTTAATACTGCCAAACGAATATTCAGTTTTTTTACAACCAATAATAGAAGTAACTATTACCAAAACAAGTATTGACAGATATTTAATATACTTTTTCATACTATTACATTTAATTAGTTTATAATAAAATCACATTGTCCCAATAAAATACTTTACCAGACCCTGCTACATTGAAGTCGAAAAAGATAGACACTAAGTCGTACTTATTGGCGCTACTAAATGCAGGTGTACCAGATGAATTTTTACTAAAATCGAATGTTAATGTTTCCCATTGATTGGCTACTGTTGTTAAAGCATCGGTTTCAACAGAATAACCTGCATTTGGCCTTGTGTGATCATCCAATTTTAGTTTTATATCAAGACCAGCCGCTGGTGAGTACACCATGACAGTCATTTTATTTTTAGTGGTAGTAATTGGTATTAGCGTTGCAAAGCCGAGAGGAGTACCTACAGTAGTTCCAGCCCAAGTTTGTGCGCCACTGGTTTTAATCGACTTCATGACGTGGTTATTGGCATTTACAGGATCGGTAGTAAATGTAGAAACATTGCCACCAAAGTCAGACATTGTATAATCTACTGTTGTACTTTCAAATGTGACTGGCAAATTTATTTGCGATAATACTGGCGGTGCAGATTGCATCTGCAAATTATCCCAATAAAATACTTTGCCAGAACCTCCTGTATTAAAATCGAAGAAGATAGATGCTAAATCGTAGGTATTGGCTGCACTCCACGCTGGAGTACCACTAGCTGGTTTTGAAAAGTCAAAAGTGAGTGTTTCCCACTGATTGGCTTTAGTGGTTAACACATCTGTTTCTACAGAATAACCAGCATTTGGTCTTGTGTGGTCGTCTAATTTTAATTTAATATCTAAGCCTGCTGCGGGCGAATAAACCATTACTGTCATTTTATTATTAGTAGCAGTAATAGGTATTTTCGTTGCAAAGCCTAATCCTGTACCTACAGTTGTGCCAGCCCATGTTTGTGCGCCGCCAGTTTTAGTTGATTGCATCACCCAGTTATTAGCATTGGTAGGGTCTTTAGTTAAAACAGAAGCATTGCCACCAAAGTCAGAAACGGTATAATCAACACTTGGATCATCAAATGTTACTGGTAAATTGATTTGGTTTGCGACTTTTATTGTATCCGTAATTTGAGCAGTTGCTGCACCACCGCTAAGTGCTATAACTGTAATTACATACTTGCCAGCAGAAGGATATTGGTGTGTAATAGATTGTCCACCCAAAACTGATGCAACAGGCAATGGATTTACATTTAATGAATCACCAAAATACACTTTAAAATAAGTAGCATATAAAGCCGTTGCTGATAAAGTAACTGATACACCTGAGGTTGATACGTTCAGCTTTAAATTTTGTGGCATTCTGTACGAAACAGTTAAAGTTTGTGATGCAGTTGCTGTTTTGCCAGCTACATTGTATCCTACCACTTTTACCGTATAAACGCCTTCGGCATAGGTGTGATTCACACTTTTACCAGCTGGGATATTCACAGGCGAAGCATTGTCCCCAAAATATATATCGTATGATGATGCACCAGTACCATTGGGTGTAATGGTTACCAAACCAGTATTATCTTGAGTAATGGTAAACATGGTTGATATATTACTTGGCACGGCCGCCGTCTCAATAAACGAAGTGTCGTTATAGTTATTTTTTGTACATGCAGCTACGGAAAGTATTAGTAACATAGCTATTAAATATTTGAACTTATACATAGTATTTCTTTTTGTGTTACATTAATAATTAGGATTTTGTGTAAGTCCTGACACAGTAACTTCTTGCAGCGGAATAGGAAATAATTCATTTTTGCCCGCTTTAAAGCTTGGTCCAAGTACCGTTGCGGCTTGTCCAGTTCTTACTAGGTCAAAAAAGCGTTCACCTTCCATACCAAGTTCTAAGCGTCTTTCGTTCAAAATAGCAGTGTACAAAGCAGAACCCGTAGCCGTTACATCTTTACTAGCATCCGAAACGCTAAAAGCACGTCTACGAACTTGATTTAAATAAGTTGCTGCCAAGGCATCGTTTGGCGTTGTACTTTTATTTAAAGCTTCTGCAGCCATTAATAACACATCTGCATAGCGAATAATTCGCTGATTATTATCGTAGTTCAACTCTGGCTGGCCTGACGTTTCACCAAGTCGTGGCAAATATTTTTGATTATATAGTCCTGTATTTTTATATGGCGCAATTTGATACGTAATATTATATTGTGGATTTGCCGCTTTGTACGCTTCAATATCTAAACAAGTAACGGCTTTGCGTTGGTCGCCTGCTGTATATGCGTTGGCCAGACTTTGTGTTGGTAAATTTGTGCTCCAACCTGGTGCGTAAGGCATACCATTGGTACCGTTCAATCCCCTAATGCCACACTGTTGAACTGCATAATTACCTTGCCCTTGCAATACATTTGACCATTGATAATAAGGTGACGCATTGGTATATTGTACTTCAAAAAGTGATTCTGGTCCATTTTCGCCACTTTGTAAAAAGATAGATGCAAAATTTGGAACCAACGTAAACGCACCTGAAGAAATAATACTTTGCAATACCACTGCTGCAGAATCGTATTTTTTCTCGTATAGATATACTTTACCCAATAACCCTTGGGCGGCGTATTTCGTAATTCGGCCTGGTTGTGCAGTTACTACAGGTACAGCTGGCAGCACAGCTATCGCACTTTTTAAGTCTTTTTCTATTTGGGTATACACCAAGGCTTGTGAAGTTCTTGTAAGCTTTCCAGAACTGGCAAAGTCTAAACGTTTGTCGGTAAACAATGGTACATCGCCAAACATTTTTGTAAGTGTAAAATAATAATAAGCTCTTAAAAAATACACTTCGCCATACATGGCATCTTTACCTGTGAAACTGATATTTTGACCAGCAGGATTTGCATCTTTATATTGTGTTAAATAGTTCGCACGATTAACACCTTCGTAAGCATATTGCCAAATATTGGCTAAGGTACCATTAACAGGTGTTAAGGTATAATCATCTATTTGTTGTAAATCTAATACATCAGAAGCACTTTCACCACCAGACACAGCATTATCAGAAGCGATATCGCCAATTGGTACCACTTGGTTTAGCCATTGTAAAGGTGTATAAACGCTGATACCCATTGATTGATAATCGGAGGCAGATGTTAAGTACTGTTGTGCAGTAATTAAATAGGCATCACTAGGGCTATATGCAATAAACTTTTTGCATGAAGCAATAGCAGCAATCAATGCAATGCTTATAAATATTTTAAAATAATTTTTCATTATATGTTTTTTTTTATTTATTAAAATTTAACATCAAGACCAAATAAGAAAGATCGAGCTTGTGGGTAAGCACCATAATCTACACCAGTTGATAAAATACCACCAGATATTTCAGGGTCGTAGCCAGAGTATTTGGTAAATGTGTAAAGATTTTTTGCCTGCGCATAAACTCTTATACGTGTAGAACTATTCTTAAACAACTTGCTAGGCATTGTGTAACCAAGTTGTAGATTTTTAATTTTTACGAAAGAGCCATCTTCTACATATCTATCTGAAACCCTTGAGTTATTATTCGCATCTGTAAATACATATCGAGGTGTAGCAGCATTATTAGTAGTACCAGGTCCGGTCCATCTACCTAACACACTTCTAAATTTATTGGTATAGTTGGCATTTCTTTCATAAGCTCTAAAAATATCATTGCCGACAGATGCATAAATAAATGCTGTTATATCGAAGTTTTTATACTCAAGATTAATATTCCAGCCAAGTGTAAACTTTGGAAAAGGATTACCAATTTGCGTTAAATCTTTACTATCTATCACACCATCATTATTAACATCTACATATTTTATATCGCCAGGTTGTGCGCCAGATTGTTTGGCTGCTTTTGCGATATCAGATTGCGTTTGAAACAATCCATCAGTTTTATAACCCCAAAAAATACCTGGAGAATAACCCTTAGCAAATAATGTAGCCGATTGAGACTGACCGTTAAAATAATAGCCACCAGGAATTTGCGCACTATTATCAGTATTTGTAGCTGTTACTAAACTCTTGAAAGTAGTGAAAGTAACAGAGGTATTTAATTTTACACTTCTAGCAATCATGGTATTGTAAGTTACCGTTGCGTCTAAACCTTTTGTACTGGTAGAACCAATATTAGCTGTAGGTGCAGGTACCGTACCTAAATACAAAGATTGGGTAGGCGTAAATAACAAACCATCAACATTTTTTTGGAAATAATCGGCTGTAATAGATATTTTATTGTTTAGCAATGTGATATCAAAACCAATATTACCTTGCTTTTGATTCTCCCAGCCTAATAATGGGTTTGACTGTGATGATATAGACGTACCAGGATAAAATATATTTCCAAAATTGTAACCATTACTATTGCCAATAGTGCTGTAAGGCCCACCGGTAACAACATTGGTGCTTTGTGGGTTGGTATTAGCATCGCTACCAACAGTACCATAGCTACCACGAAGCTTTAAAAAGTTAATAAATTTAGATTGGAAAAATTTTTCTTTTGATACTACCCAGCCTGCTGATCCAGAAAAGAAATTACCAAATTGTTTATCTAAACCAAAAGAATAAGAACCATCTCTTCTAGCGCTAAATGACGCCAAATATCTACCTTCAAAATCGTAATTCAACCTTGCAAAAGTGGATACATTTTTAGATTTATACTCGTAATAATAACCCGAATTAGCACTAGGATTTGTTGCTGTATTGGTACCAGTAGCAGCGGTTAGATCTGCAAAAGTCCACGAGTTAAAAGGTACGTCTTGCTTTGACGCACCAATTTGGTTGCCATGGTTTCTAAGAAAATTGATACCAGCAACTACTTCAAAATGATTTTTTTGTTTAATATCAAATGCATAATTAGCAAAAGATTCTATTCTGTAATTAAAATTACTATTTCTGGTAGATGATACAGAATTATGCTTACCAAGTACTGTAGAACCATCTGCGTTCATGGTATTATCTACATTATTAATACCGTAGAATACCAAAGGCGTAAATGATTTGCCATTGTCGTTATAATCGGTATAGCCAAAACGAGAAGTAAGTTTTAAATTTTTTATAATGTCATATTGAAATTCAAATTTACCATACAATTTTGCCCCAGTATTCTTATTGTACGTATTATCAAGTGTCGTTAATGGATTATGTACTTCGGCTAGAATTAAGTTACTAAAACCATAGGTACCAACAGTGTTAGGCACATTGTTATACACTGGAACCGTAGGATCGAAATTCAATGCTGAACCAATAACACTATTAAATGAATTTTCAGCTACACCTTTTGAATTTAATAAAACAGCTGTTGTATTTAATATAAATTTCAATTTAGGCGTTAATTGAAAATTAAGATTGGCAGTAAAATTTCCTCTTGAATAATCCGATTTGGATTGACCACCAACAATACCAGACTGGTCTGCATAAGACGCTGATAAGAAAAAGGTTGTTTTTTCAGAACCACCCGTAGCAGTTACAGAATGATTTTGGAAAGGTGCTTGTTTAAAAATTTGATCTTGCCAGTTGGTACCAACACCCAAAGCCGCCAAATTAGGAAAAATAACTCCCCCACCAGATAAAGTACTTCCTTCATTTACAATGGCACCATATTCTGTAGCATTTAGTACGCCAATAGTTCTAGCAACTTCTTGATAGCCGTAAGAGCTATTAATAGACAACTGTGTTTTTTGATTTCTTTTACCAGATTTAGTAGTTATTACAATAACACCATTACCACCTTTTACACCATATATAGAAGTGGTAGCGGCATCTTTTAAAATATTAATCGATTCAATATCAGATGGACTTAAAGAATTAAAATCTACCAATGATTGTTGTACACCATCAATAACAACTAATGGATCAGAACCAGCATATGAAGGAATACCTCTGATAAAGACCGTTGGTGTAGATCCCGGCGAACCGCTTTGAACCACAGTTACGCCCGATGCCCTACCCTGTATGGCATCTTCTACACGCACTGCATTAATTTTTTGGATATCGCTTGCTTTTATGGTAGCAATAGAACCCGATACATTGGTAATTTTTTGTGTGCCATAACCCACTACCACCACATCATTTAAATTATTAGCAGCATTTTCTGTTAGGGAGAAATTTAGAGGACCAGCATTGGTAACAATTTGTTTGGTGGTTGTTAGACCAACATAACTTACTACCAAAGTTGCACCTTTATTTACTGTGATTTTAAAAATACCGTTTCCGTCTGTTAAAACTGACTTTGTAGTACCTTGTACATTTACTGTAGCACCTACAAGTGACTCGCCAGTGGATTTGTTGAGGACTTTACCCGTCACAGATAAAGTTTGTGCCATAATTTGTTGGACAAATCCAGCCAAAATAATAGCAACGCATAGCAATGCAAATTTCAATTTCATAATGCAACCGTTTTAAATGGAGAAAAAATAATAAAGCAAAGCTATTAATGGCTACTACAACACAATAAAAAGAATATCCTTCAATACTACATCATCTCTTGAAAAATGAGTTCTAGTTAGGCTTTTTTACTACATCAATAGTACATCAATAGACATTTTTGCAAAGACTAACTAAGTAAGCTGACTTCTTAAAATCTATTATTAACTGTTGTGTGCATGAATAATAGGTTAAAAAGGTATTCACTGAATTATAAGTCTCGTTTTGAAAATAAATTAACATTTATTATAAATCGTAGAGCTACAAATTGCTACAGAAAAGACTATAAAAATACTCTTGACACACCCGCAATATTTATAACTATAGCTAGGCATTTTAAAACAATAAAAAAGGCATAAAGCTTTTATTGCTTTATGCCTTTGAAGGGTTTAGTTAAAGTATGCCTTGTTTTTCGTAAATCGTTATTAATCTACCAAAACTTTGCTTGATTTTACAGTGCTACCATCTTTTAATACTAAGAAATAGTTGCCTTTTGCAATATCAGATACAGAGATTTGGATATTACTATTTGATTGTTGGCTAGTTAATGCGATTGTTTTTACAGTTTTGCCATCCACATTTACCAAGCTTAAACTAGCATTGCTAGATTGAATCGTTTGTAACGCAACCGTAATTTTAGCTCTTACAGGGTTTGGATAAAACGCAAAACCTACTGCATCGTTATTACCGAAATTTACAGATGCGGTGCTAGAGTATACAAATTTACCATCGTTGTCAACTTGCTTTAAACGATAGTAATTAACACCATTCAAAGGGCTATTATCTATAGCACTGTAAGATGCACCATTACTGCCGCTAGTACTAGCATTTACAAATTGCAATTGATTCCAAGTAATACCATCTGCGCTGCGCTCTACTGCGAAACCTTTATTGTTTATCTCAGATAATGTTTTCCAGCTTAATTGAGCCGTTGAACCAACTTTTACAACATTAAATGCTGCCAAGTTTACTGGTAAAGTGGTTACTGAACTAAAATAAACATTATCAAAGAAAACTGTACCGCCGCCTGCACCGCTATTGTCTAAATCAACAAATAATAATTGAGCTATATGTCCTTTAGTAGTTAATGCTGTCAAGTTATCAAGGTTTACTTCAAGGCTATTCCAAGCACCCTTAGTAAGCGTAAAGTTTTTAAGATCTTGAACAACTGGTCCAGTAGCATAAACGCCTGTTGGGCCGAAATCAACAAGCTTCACAGCAAATGTTGTAATATCAGGCGTCCAAACGTCCACATGAAAAAATTTGCGGGTAGTAGCATCTACTTCTTTCGCTACAAACTCGGTACCAGAATATACTAAATTGGAATATTCTTTTATGGATACATTACCAATTTTATAAGGGTCGGTTAAAGTTGCATTGCACCAACTAGTTCTCCAAGTATCAACCGTATTATCTGTGTATGTTTGGCTACTGTTAAAAAGTGAATAAACATTTGCTGATGGCAATGTTGGATTAGGGGCAAGGGTTGTAGGGGCAGATTGACCCAAAACATTTACTGTTAAAACACCCGATACGTTCACACTTCCAAGTTTAGCTGTAACAGTAGCTGTACCTGCTGCAATTGCTGTCCCTATTCCTGTAGCATCAAAAGATACAATGCCAGCAGGTGTAGCTGAATAAGTAAAATAAGATGGAGCTAATGCACTCAATACTTCATTAGAACCGTTAACAGGAAAGGTAATAGCAATACCGTTTGGTTTGAAGGTGCCGCCAACAGCCTTGTTCTGTGTTTCAGTTGCTATCGAAGCTGTTGGGGTACCAATAATACCACCTGTAATGTTTTCATATTGGATATCTGCAAACCACATAGTAGCCCCATGATTAGCACCATCAGCCATATGCCATAAACCACTAAGTGCAGTTAACTTGGAAGCATCAGGTATAGGAATAATAAATTTTTGCCAAGTTGTTGTCATTGGAATACCTGCAAATTCAACAGAATAATTCGCATCCGAAGTATTGTTACCAAATCCAGCTTTGTCAAGAGTTAAAGCTTGACTTGCCTTAGCCCAAAAAGTTACTGCGTTGTATGCGCTAACATCTACAGGCGCAGATGCTACTAATGCACCACCAGAATAGTTTGTAGTTGGCATTACAAACTTAAGTGATGCCATGCCATTGTAAGTAGTTGAATTGTCAATAGAAACGCTATTTGTTGAACCACCAAAACCAATAAAAGTTACGCCTGTAGCGTAATTACCGTTAAAAACTACTTGCTGACCACTTACTTGACAGCAAAGTAAAAAAAAGGCGAACACCGATAGATAAAACTTTGTCATAAATTTAGATTTGAATTAAGAAATATTTAAATAAATAGAAAAGCTTTTTGAAATTATATTAAACCTCATAAAATGAATTTTGTACTCCCACAAATGTGAACAACTTTAAGAGATTCATGATATTCTGAAAACATGTTCCCCTAAACTAGTCACATACTCGATAAATTGTTTATAGACAAATAGTGAAAAACTAAAAACTTGTTAGCAAATTGATATTCAGTGATGGAACATCTAATACGAATTAAGCAGCTTAATAAAACTCTTACTTTTAAATAGAAACAATTATTTAAGTCAGTAATCATTAAACAAATTATCATGGCTTGGAAGTAGCTCTAAAATCTTTTTTAGATTTGGAGTTCAGCGATATAACTTTTTTTCATTTGTAACTGTTTTGAATTAAATGATTAAAAATAATAATCACGTCATCCACCTAACTGAACAACAGCTATTGGCAATACATTTGCAATCGTTTTTTCAGAAAGATGTTGTACCTGAAATACATCGGTAAAATTACATCCCAATCAATAGCAGCTAAGATTTATACCCACTTCAACACTACATCATTAAACCGAAAAAAGGGTTTCTTAAGCTTACAAGAGGTATCTCAATACTACATCAAGCAATTTTTAAAATTACATTATTGATTAGTTTTTATTGTTGTAACAAACAAAAAATCTCAGTTGCGCTCGCAACTGAGATTTTAAATAAGAAAAAATACATGCCGTTTTATTGCACTAATACTTTTACTGGAGAAAACCCGTCAACTTTCAGTAAATATAGGCCATTGGCCATTGTACTTGGCAATTGAATATTGATAATACCTCCTAAAGAAGGGAATGTATTACTGAGTAATATTTTGCCTTCCATAGACATCATTTGTACTTTTAGGAAACTTGCATTAGTACCATTCAGCATAATTTGCAAGCGATTATTAATAACTGGATTAGGAAAAACGCGCAATGATGTAGTTGAACCGCCTACTACAATCGACTTGATATCAAATACAGTCGCTTTACCATCTTTGTCTACTTGTGTTAAGCGATAATAATTAATACCAATGGCTGGTGTATTATCTTTTACTTGATAATTTTTAATACTACTTGAATTGCCATTGGCAAATATTGTAGCTATTGTGGTAAAATTTCTACCATCAATACTTCTTTCTACCGTAAAATAATCATTATTGATTTCAGTAGCTGTAGCCCAATCAATAGCTACTGTGGATGGATTGATTAACGCAACATGGTAATCGCTTAAAACAACTGGTAATGTGGTTAAACAATTGGTACCTACCGTATAGCTATGTGGGCTTGCCGAAGAATTTCGCTCTCCACCTGAAGGCACGCCATAGGTAAAGTAAATACTACATACTGTACCATTAGCGATGGCTTTGGTAAATCTAAAATCAGGTCCAACAGCCGTCATATTATACCCTGGATAACCGCCAGAAGCACCTTCTCTAATATAAATTAAGGCACTACTACTACCCAAAATGCGTGTAAGTGGATGAAAGGTAAATGTTACCATACCGTTATTGGTTTCAGCTTTATAACTATAATCACCATTGGCAGCAGTGGCACAAAATCCTGTAGAATTATCTAGACTAACACTAATTTTTACCTCAGATGAAATAGTGGACAAAGTATTATTATCTGTTGCTTTTGCCGTAAGGCTATAATTACCTGCTGCAACACTGTTCCAATTATAAGTATACGGACTTGAAGTAGCTGTACCAATTAATGTGGCACCATTATAAAATTCTACCTTGCTAATAGTACCAGTTGCATCTGCAGCATCGGCTGTAATGGTGATATTGGCAGGTTCGGTATAGGTTGCATTATTTGCTGGCGATGTAATAGTAATAGTAGGCGGTGAAGCTGTAATGCCAGTACAATTAGCACCAACCGTATAACTATGTGGGCTTGCAGAAGAATTTCGCTCACCAGCTGGCGGTGTTTGATAGGTGAAATAAAAACTAACTGGTGTACCACTTGTAATAGTTTTGGTAAAAATAAAATCGCTTCCAGAAGCTGACATGGCATAACCTGGATAACCTCCCGTTAACCCTTCACGTACATAAATTAAAGCATACGTGCAACCAACAATAGGTGTTAATGGATGCATTGTAAAAGTGACCACATTGCCTACCGTAACAGCTTTATATTCATAATCACCATTTGCAGCTGTACTGCAATAACCGTCTGTATTAGGCGCATTTACTACAATATTTACAATAGCAGAGGTAGTAGATAACCCATTATTATCAGTAGCTTTAGCAGTTAATGGATAAGAGCCAGCAGCGACATTACTCCAAGTAAGAGTATATGGACTAGTAGCAGAACTACCTAATAATGTTGTTCCATTATAAAAATCGACCTTACTAATGGTATTATTGCTAGCGGCACTAGCTACGGCGGTTATAACAACACTGGCAGGTGCTGTAAAACTTGTAGCATCAATTGGCGAAGTAATAGACACCGTAGGAGCACCGGCAACACATTGGGTGCCTACTACATAACTATGTGGGTCTGTACTTGAATTTCTTTCACCACCTGCAGGTACATTATACGAAAAATAAAAGCTTGTGTTAATACCGTTGGCTATCGCTTGGCTATAAATAAAGTCGCTACCAGAAGCCGTCATATTATACCCAGGATAAGCGCCACTACTACCAGGACGAACATAAATAATAGCAGATGTACAACCCGCAATCGGACTTAACGGATGAAATTTAAAATATACAGTACCTGCATCAGTATATACCTCATAGCTATAATCGCCACTTACAGCAGTTCCTACACATGGGACTTTAGCGACCGTAATTGTTATCGCATCTGAAGTAGTGGTATTACCATTATTATCGGTAGCAACTGCAGTAATGTTATAATTGCCAATTGGCACATTGGCCCAATTAAAACTATAAGGGCTTGAAGTAGCAGTACCCAACAATGTAGTACCATTGTAAAATGCCACTTGCGTAATTGTACCATTAACCTCTGCAGCCGTGGCAGTAATAACAATGGTTGCAGGTGGTACAAAATTGGCGTTATTACTAGGAGATGTAATACTTACCGTAGGCTTAATAGGGTTTGTAACCACAATATTTACTAAAGATGAAGTTGTGGTAAGCCCCCCATTATCTGTAGCTATTGCAGTAATTGCGTAATTACCTGCTACAACATTTGCCCAACTAAAACTGAATGGACTAGTTGTAGATGTGCCTAATAAAGTAGACCCGTTGTAAAAATCAACTTTATAAATACTACCATCTGTATCCGTGGCATTTGTAGCTATAGAAACAGTTGCTGGAGCTAAAAAACTTGCATTATTGGCAGGTGAAGTAATGTTTATAGAAGGCGCTATATTATTTGCTTTTGACACAAATACAACCACTATAGCAGACGTATTAACAGCACCAGTATTGTCAGTTACTTTGGCAATTAAAGAATCTACACCGTTTGCAGGATTATTCCAAACAAAAGTATATGGACTTGTAGTAGCAGTACCTATTAAAGTACTGCCATTATAAAAGTCTACCTTGCTCACACTTCCGCTAGCAGAAGCATTAGCAGCAATTGTAATACTGCTAGGTGTATTAAAAATAGTATTCGTAGTGGGCGAAGTAATAGCCACTGTAGGCGCAGGATTTTGCAGAATTCCCCTCGTAAAATAAATATTGTCAAAATAAAAATCTGCTGCGCTTGTTGCAGGATCTCCTGCAAACATAAACGCTCCTTTTACCGAAAACAAATCAATATTATCGCCAATACTTGGATTATTAAAATCGGCAATAGGTATCGTTATCTCGTGCCAATTACCGTCTCTTACCAAGCCATAATTGGTGGTGCCTGCAGCAAAATTTAGCCATGTTTCTCCATGACCAGTATTTAAGCCTATTTTAAACTGCCCTGCATAACTTGTTTTAAAATGAAACTTTAAAGACCCAGTTGCAAAACCATTCAAGTTCACATAATTATTAGACACACCCATACCAAACCAATCACCGCTGTTGGCATGAACCGCCAGTAAATGATTTCCCTCATAGGGCACCGCATTGGGTATATTGGTTAAATTATTCCAATAATATAAGGTAGCGTTAGTTGCATAATTAAGAGAATCCGTTACAGGTGTGGTTTCTGTTAATACACCAAAATTGCCGCTTTTTGCATTGTTATTTCCCACATATAACTCATCGCCCGGGTTTTGATACAACTTTACATAATCTACATACATTTTACCTGGCAAAGGGGCTGTAATACCTGAGGCCGAGTAAATGCCTACATATTGCCCGCCCACTGCTACATTCATTAATAAAAAATGTGGGTTATGAAACTCTGTTAAATTAGGATCTGAACTAATATCGAAACTATAATACTCTACATTATCTAAATACATTTTAATGTATTGACTCGTCCACACCATTTTATACAAATGATAATCTGCCGATAAATCTACAGCGGCATCTGTATAAGATACGTTGTACTGATGTGCACCACTTCCGTCGCTCCAATGCGCAGCAGAACTAATACGTTTGTTACCAACGGCAGCAGCTAATGCAGCTGCAGAACCGGCTTCCATCATATCAATTTCGCCAATTGAAGGCCAGCTAGCACCAACAGTTCCTAGCGTCCAGAAGGCTGGCCAAAGACCATTTGTCATACTAGGCAATTTTATCCTAGCTTCAATGGTGCCATATTTAAAATGTATTCTACCTTCAGTTTTAATTCTTCCAGATGTAAATGCACTATTTACAAAATTTTCTTTCAGCGCAGCAATAACAAGGCTACCGTTTTCGGTATATACATTTTGAGACCTACTTGTATAATATTCTAACTCTGAATTACCCCAACCAAAACCTGCAGCTCGTTGACTACCATCACCAAAATCGTATGTCCATACATTGGGATTAATACCTGATGAATCAAAATTTTCTTGCCATACTAGCGTTTGTGCATGGCTATGTTGCCACCCAAAAACGGTTAAAAGCAAACAAAATAATAAACGCAAAATATTTGCGGTAAACTTGGTAACATTTTGGCTAAGCATGTGGCTGTGTTTTTTTTGTAAAAAGATAGCATAACCATTACTTTAGTAACAGCTATCAAATTGAAATAGAAAATGGCAATTGTAGGAACTTCAAATAATGGGGAGAAAAGAACAGTCTTGTTTTAAAGGCAAAGCGTACTACGCAATTATTTTCGTATAATTTGTTCTGTAAAGCTATTGTTATCTACATCCATGTACTAATATTTTACTACAACATTACTACATCAATAAAGGCTAAAAAAGCTAATTTCAGTACAACTTTAGCTACCTCACAACTACATCAAGCTTAATTTTATACTTTCACACTTCAAACGATTGTAATTGCAATGAAACAACTACTAATAGCTTTGTGCTTTCCCATTGCTGCTCTATGCCAAAATACAATTGGCTTGCCAGATATTATTAATTATACCAAACAAACGTATAATGCGGGCTTGCAAAACTGGGATATGCAGCAAGACAAAAACGGTAATATATATTGCGCCAATAACGAAGGCTTACTCACTTTTGATGGGAAAAACTGGAACATTTATCCCCTACCCAATAAAACAAATGTACGTTCAGTAGCCATTGGCAGCGATAACAAAGTTTATGTGGGTGGCCAGGACGAAATAGGTTATTTCTCACCTGGAAAAAATGGCTTACTACAATACACAGCTTTAACGCAACTAATACCCATAAAAGACCGAACGTTTGGGGATGTATGGGATATAGTAACTGTAAAAAATAATATTTTTTTTCGCGCCGCAAACAAAATATTCAAATTTAACAGTCAAAGCTTTGAAACATTTAATGCACCCAGCGAATGGGCTTATCTAGGTATTTGCAATAATGTATTGTTTGCGCAAGATTATAAGCTGGGTGTTATGACATTTACTAATAATATTTGGCAACCATTATTTAACACCAATATATTGGCTACTAACGATCCTATTACAGCCATTTTACCTGCTTCAGGCGATAGTATTTTAATAACAACACTTAAAAATGGTTTGTACATACTTGCACAAAATCGATTGACAAAGCTTAATTCGAGCAATGATCAACTATTTAAACACGATCGTATTTATGCAGCAACAAAAGTGACGCAACAGTATACCGCCTTGGCTACCAATAATAATGGTGTCTATATTATTGATTTAAAAGGCAATATTATTCAGCGATTTTCTAAAACAGAAGGCTTGCAAAACAACAATGTGCTCAATATTTTTCTAGATAATCAAAGTAATTTGTGGCTAGGACTAGACAATGGTATTGATTTGATAGCTTATAACAGTGCCATTAAACATATTACACCAGCTTTACAAAATGGGTCAGGCTACGCAGCTATTATCAATGAGAATAGATTATACATTGGTACATCTAATGGTTTATATAGTGTGCCTCTTGAAAATAACATAAAAGATATTAGTTTCAGCAAAGGAAATTTTTCATTGGTCAGCAACACATTTGGGCAAACTTGGGGGCTTGCATCAATCAACAATCAATTGCTACTTGGTCATCATGAAGGTGCTTTTACCATTGTTAATAATAGCCTACAATCTATTTCGCCAAATAGCGGCTTTTGGAATTTTATCCCCACTTCTGCTACATTTCCTACCAAGCAAATGATTGCAGGTAATTACCGAGGGATTTCATTTTTCGATTTCAACAATGGAAAATTTACAGAAACGCTTCAATTACCTGATTTTCATGAATCTTCTCGTTTTTTCGCTATAGATAAAGATGACCATATTTGGGTATCCCACCCTTATCATGGCGTATATCAGATCATAAAAAATACCAACGGCTCATTTACCAGTACCAGTTTTGGTACAAAGCAAGGCTTGCCATCTTTATTGAATAATCATGTGTATAAAGTAAAAAACGAAGTAGTTATTGCCACGGAAAAAGGTGTTTACAACTATAATTACGCAAAAAATACGTTTGAACCTTCATTATTTTATAAAAAAATACTTGGCGACCAAAGTATTCGCTATTTAAAAGAAGACCAATCGGGTAATGTTTGGTTTATTCACGAGAAAACGCTGGGAGTAATTGATTTTTCAGGCAAAGAACCCATGTTGATTTACTTGCCAGAATTGAATAATAAAATGCTTAGCGGTTTTGAATTTATTTACCCTGTGAACGATAATAATATTTTTTTGGGTGGTGAAAATGGTTTTTTTAATATCAACTATGAAAAGTATAAAAATAATTTGCCCAAGCTTCAGGTACAAATTAGGGCTGTAAAAATTATAGATAAACGTGATAGCCTCATCTTTGGAGGATATTTTAAAGATGTAAACGAGGCACAAATTCAAGATGCAACCGCAATACCGAGCATTAAAAGCAATTGGAAAACCATTCATTTTGAATTTGCTGCGGCCCTTTTTGGTTACCAATCAAACCTTACATATAGCTACCGGCTCAAGGGTTTTGACGATACGTGGAGCGAATGGACAAAAAGAACTGAGAAAGAATATACTAATTTACCCGAAGGTAAGTACACGTTTGAAGTAAAAGTACGCAGTAATTTAGGTAACGAATCGGCTGTTTCAGCTTATGCATTTACCATTTTACCGCCTTGGTATGCGAGCATTTGGGCTAAATTATTTTATCTAATTCTGCTTGGTACAGCTTTGTACTATATTAACCAATGGCAGCATAAGCGCTTTGAGAAAAAGCAAGCTAGCATAAAAGAAGAACAAAAACGCCAGCTTTATATAAGCGAATTAGAATTGAGTAAAACTGAAAGTGCTTTAGTAGCATTACGTAACGAAAAATTAGAAGATGACATCAACTTTAAAAACTCCGAATTGGCTTCTTCTGCTATGCATTTGGTAAAAAAAGGCGAATTGTTGACCAAAATAAAAAGTGAACTCACGCATATTATGAAAGGGCTTGATAATACGCAAGCCATTGCTGAGATAAAAAAACTCATCAAATCGCTAAGTGAAGATGATAATATGGACAAAGAATGGGAACATTTTAGCAAGCACTTTGACAAAGTACACAGCGATTTTTTGGTAGAACTAAAAGAAAAACACCCAACCATTACCCCAAATGAACTTAAACTAAGTGCCTACTTACGCATGAATTTATCTACCAAAGAAATAGCCCAATTAATGAATATTTCTGTACGTGGTGTAGAAATAAGCCGCTACAGACTGCGTAAGAAGCTAGAATTACCATCAGAAACGAGCCTGTTTGACTATTTGATTGGTATTCAGGGGAAGGTGTAAATACTGAAGATAAGTTAATAATGTTTTTCTTTTTAAAATAAATGCATACAAACAATTAAACAATAAGCCTAAATTGATATTATATAATAATAACTGAAAGACAATTTGCTACCGACCGATATAAGATTTAAATTTTTTAAATGTATTAAATTGAATTAAAAATTTAAATTAAAATAATAATATTTATAAAAATATTATTTTAATAAATTAATACCGTTCACATAATAATGTGTAATACTATTTTTATTAAAAAAAATTTACACAGTCTTATTATTTATGTTTTTAAAAAAGCGGTAGTTCAGCAAAATAGATGAAACAGACAACCCAACTACTAAACCAATCCAAATACCGGCTGCCCCCATGTGATAGGTAAAGGCGAGTATATACCCAACAGGAATACCAATTACCCAATAAGCAATTGCCACGTAGATGGTTGGTCGCACCACATCTTTAATACCACGGCACAAGCCCACACCTATGGCTTGCGTAGCATCAGATATTTGAAAAACCGCCGCATAAAACAGTAACATGGTAGAAGTAGTAACCACGGCGGCATCTTGGGTAAAAATATAAGGCAAGTATTTACCCAAAGCAATTAACAATAATCCAGAAAAAGCACCATACAGCAAGCCACCAATAGCGGTGCTTTTGCCAATGGCAGCAATAGCTTCCGCTTTACCACGGCTATACGCATCACTCACACGTATAGAGCCTGCCATAGAAAACCCAAGCGAAGCCATAAAAGTGGTAGATGCACAATTTAATGTCACTTGATGCGATGCCTGCTGAACAGCACCTAGCCAGCCCACCATAATGCCAGAAATGGAAAAAGCACCTGCTTCCATACAATATTGTAGGCTACTCGGTATACCGAGTTTTAGCATCTCTTGTAGGGTACTCAGCTTTACCTGCCAGGCTTGCTTGCGCAATTGTATGTATTGTGTAAATAATGGGTGTTTAATTACTACCACCATCATAGCAATTGCCAATAAAATTCTAGAAATAAGTGTAGCTAACCCTGCACCATTAATACCCAAAGCGGTCATACCCAAATTGCCATAAATAAATACCCAGCATAAAAATGCATTAATTGGCAATGAAATAACGGATAAAATCATGGCCGTTTTGGTAAATTGTAACGCATCGGTAAACTGTTTGGTAGCCAAAAAAACCATCATAGGCAGTAAACTATAACCCATAATAATGAGGTAGTTTTTTGCTAATGTAGCCACCGCAGGTTCTTGCCCTATATGGTGTACATACAAGGACAGCAAATGCACCGTTACAGCCAATACCGTACCTGCCACTATACTCAATACCCAACCATTAAATAATATGTGCGATGATTTCTGAAAATCGTTTTTACCATTGGCAATAGCCACCAAAGGGGTTATGGCAATCATTAATCCCATACCTATTACTAAAGGAATAGCCACTATATTAGACACCAAAGAAGCCGCCGCTAACTCGCGATAACCCAATCTGCCAATCATAGCAGTGTCTATTAAACCATAAGCAACCTGCGTTAAATTACCCAATATTAAAGGAATGGCAATTTTTAGTGTTGCCCTAAATGCCTGCATCATCATAAGTGGGTAAAATAGTGGTGTTTGCCTTACGGGAAACCAGAAACATGGTTATTAAACTGTTGCTAGGCTCTTATATCAGCGTTTTCGTAAATGGTTTTTGTGCCCCCGTCAAAGCCAATAGCTACCATTTTAGCAGCAAGTTGCACCGATGTTACGCCCACATTTGGGTAAATTTTCACCATTAGTTTATACAGTCTGCGCATCCATAAATACATACTGTTTGGCTCTTTACGAGGGGTTACAGGGTAAATATAACCTGGTCTAAAAATGTAAGTATGGGCAAATTGTAATGCTAATAATTGATTCTCTGCTATGCCTTTTGCCTTAGCAAATAATATCTTACTCTTCTCGCTGCTATCAGCCCCTTGACCGCTTAAAAAGCAAAACGAAGCGCTAGCATTTTGTTCACGTAATGCTTTGGCAAAGGCAATGGTATAATCTATCGTTATGGCATTAAACTCAGCAGCAGGCACCTGACCTGTGTACACACCTATGCAGTAAAAGCAAATATCTTGCTGTTGCAAATGTTCTGTAATAGTGGTGTAATCTGTAAAATTATCATGCACCACATTTACCAACTTAGGGTGCTGCAATGCTAAAGGCTTTCTAGTAATGCAAGTTACTTGTGCCACATCTACCCTACTTAAACACATATCTACAATTAAACTACCAATCATGCCATTCGCACCAGTAATTATTACCTTTTTCATCCGTTACAATTTATCAAGTTTATAGTAGCCTAAATGCAATTCATCCGCTATGATGTTGGCTGTTGGTTGTATTGCAAGGCTGTATTTTTTCTTTAGCGCCTTCGGCAAAATGTCTTTAATCTCAAACACATCATCCACATCAATACCATACTTATCATCAACATGCGACGGTGCGCCTGTAAAGCCTGTGTGCTTGTAGAAAGCCGTTTGCTTGGCTTGCGCAATAGCAGCATCTTTATCGCTAGCTACTACCAACATTTTATAATGAAATTCGTCAAATTCGCCACGCTTGTAACCACCTAAATTAATAAAGAAGAGTTTGTTGGTTTGGTCAGCAATTGCCTCTGATTTTTCTACCACCGAAATCTCAAAACCATCTACCAAGGTTACGGTTCTAAAAGCATCTACATGAATAATGCCTTTTGCTTCTGGCCAAAACTCGAGGATTTGCGGTACCAATGCTTTTGGATTTTCCCCTATGGCAAATAGAATATCATGCTGTTCAGTAAATCGGCCACTTGGGCGACAACCTAGCAGCAACATGTAAAGTTTTAATTCTTGTAATGAAAACACAACGATGTGGTTTTAATGAGGTGTAAATATCTGTGGTTAGCAAATAAAAATCCCTCAAAGATTACCTTGAGGGATTGAATGTTTTGGTTTCTTGGCGGAGAGCGAGGGAGAACCTTCACTTCTTTAAAAATCAATCACTTACAAGGTCTACATTTTCTTATAGACTAATTCACTCCTATCAACCACTTATAAAGTCCGTTCACTTTTACGGACAAATTTTGTTTTTTATACTACCCTTCACTTTCTTTAGAACTACCTGAAGCCCCAATCTTATCCATAACTTTTAAATCAAACTTTGTCTCCTCATTTTTTAAATATCCAGTTTTACCCATGGTAAATATTTCTTTAGATGCAAGAGTCATTACTAGCTCTTTTGTATTTGGATTTTCAAAACCTCTCATTATGGTTAAAGCTGAATCTAAACAACTAGCTTTATGCATATTTACTGCATAGGAATGCATAAGTGAGTTGTAATTTTTTAAACAGTATTTTAATAATACTAGAAGTATTGTAATGACAAGAAACCTAACAAGCGTTCTTTTAGCTAATTCAAAATAAAATAGTACTTTCTCTTGCGATAATAAAAAATTATCAGCTTTTGAAGCATCAAATGCCTTCTTAAAATCATCCCCAAAACACCAGGAAAAGAAAATACTAAACCCTATCAGTAATATAATAATTACAATTGTTGCAGTTATCCATTTTTCAGACCTTTTTTTTGCATCATCTGCAATATCGCCAAAACCTACTTTTTGTTTTTCAATTTTCTTTTCAGCTAAAAGAGTGCTATTTGTTTCTTTAATTGAATTGATTTCCTCTTGAAGTGCCTTAGTTAATTCATTGAATTTTTCCTCTTGGAATTTTTGAGATGACTGAATTTCGAATATTTGATTACTAGCATTCTCTTTAAGAGTTTCAAGAAGAGCTTGCTGTTCTGTAACTAATCTATTCGCTACCTGGTTTGAAATATTTGCTATTGCATAACTAATCTCATACAGCTCAGTTAATATGTACTTTAAAAAGTTAACCTTCTGATTTAGTGACATAGAAAATCCTTCTTCTACATTTTTATCGCAGAGTATAACTCGCTTTATCACATTTTCAATCTGTTCATTGAATAGGACTAATTTTTCTTGCTGAGACTCCAAAAAATGAATTTGTTCAAAAATTTTCCCATTTGTATCTGCAATTGTGTTTTTGAAGTAGTGGTAATTTTGAAACAAATCAGGATATTGATGCAAAGCTTCTTCCGTAATTGTTACAACAAAACGTGAAATTCTTGCACCAAGAATTTCAATTTGCTTTCTTAATTCTTTCATCTTTAAAAAGTAAGGCGGTTTATATTTATCTATATCAATTCATCAATTAAATGTGCCACTTCGGGGAAACGGTTTTTATAGTCTAGTAGATAGTTTAAAATCGTTTCGTCATCGTCATTTCTAGGAAAGTTTGCATCTAATAGTATTTTCTCGCATAACTCGCCTAGCGGTGTACTGTCGTTTTTTAAATTTTGGATTGCTAGTTCTAAACTCATGTTAATCAATAATTTATTCGACTCGTTTGGTGTCTTCTGCTTTAAGAATTAAAAATAGTATTCCTAGGCTTCTTGTAATGGTTAATGCAACTGCAAGAACTGCAACTTGGGTTAAACCATAGAAAGTACCCGCTTTAATTGAATCTGAGTTTACCCAGCTTAGATATAGGACTACAAATACAAGCACAAATTCTTTTAGTGCGCCTTTAAAAACTTCTACTATTCCATTATAGTATCGTTGAGATGAAAAAAGTAAATGCAGGGCACTTTGAAAATTATTATTGACTTTTAATTGCTCATTATTATCGCTTGAGCATCTTGTCTCAATTCTCTTTGAATCAATATTTGCTTTAAATGTTACAATGATTGTTAGTGCAGCTAGTATAAATCCTGCAAGTGATACACATGTACCTATTAAGGTTGATACGATATTTAATTGATTAACTTTATCAATATTCTTAATAATAAATAATGGCTTATATCTACTTACAGCAAAAAATATAATTGACACAAAGCTGTCAACAAGAATTGGACTCTTTAGGTATAATTCTATTAATTTATCTGCTCTTGTATCGTACCTTTTCATTGTATATTTTTCTTAAGTATTTGACCCTGCATTTTTTCAAAAATATCTGCAGATACAACACTTCTATAGTTTTTCTTTTTTAAAACACTAATATCGGCAACTTCTTTATCTAACAGAAAGTCAAAGTCTTCTAGCAGTTCATTTTTGTTCTTGTCTTCAGACCTCACCTGTAGTGTATTAAATAATTTTCTATTTTTATCAGGATTATCTTTAAGGAATTTTACTAGATTAAAAATACTTTTATTAACTTCTGACGTTTCTACTCTTTGCTGATAATCAAATTTTAAAACAATGGTTGCATACTCGCTATCAAATTCATCCAAAGCAGCTTTTAATGCAGTATACGTTTTTAAATCGCCACTTCTAATTTGCTCAATATTGCTTTTATGTACCTTAACTATAAACTCTGAACATTTCTTAATTCTTTCTTGAATAGTTTCCAAAGTGTTTTTTACAACAGGTCTATAATTAAGTTTATTTATTAACTTCTTAAATGTACCAACCTTATGAACGTACTGAAGAAAGTCATTAAACCTAGCGCCAAATTCATTGTACTCGACTGCAACTACAGGAATATCTTTTGTATAATCAATTACGAAGTGTACAGTATCCACAATACCGTCAATTTTCAACTCTTCAGCATCTATACCACTAATTTCTTCTGTTGTAAAGTTGATAAATTCAGGAAACAAATCAGTTCTTACACTTAATAACTTACCAGTAATAAGCTTCCTGTCTGCTTTAAATTTGACCTCTTGCATGAATATTCTTTTGTTACCATACTGTTGGTAACGAACTCCCGATTTGCCTAGCTTAGAAAATGCACTAAAAAATTCCCGGAATTTATCTCCATCGGTAGGTGTATTTTCTTCGTGATAATCAAATTCCAATTGGTAAAAATGAATTTTTCTTTTAACTTTTGATTCAGTAGCCATTGTGATTATTTTTTATTAGTTATTATTAATCCACACCACGGTTAAGCGGTTTTTCCCAATGATTCAGTACCAATTTTACCCTCCAAGCAAGCATTGTATTTTTCCAAACATTCATAATATTTTTCCTTCCATTCATTGTTTTCCGTTCCATTTTTCAAAATCATCTCCCCACGACCAGTAATAACCCAATCCATGTTCAATACAGGATAATTTCTAAAAATATTTAGAAGCTTATCGCTTCCAATTGCACTTTTATTGTTAAAAAAGCTGTTTGAGAAATTATTTTTTATGCAGAATTGATTAATAGTAATGCCTTCATTTTCAATGAATTGCACTAATCTTTCTTTTGCTGTCTCTGCCACTTCTTAAAATATTTAGAAAATAAATTTGTTTGTTCTAAAAATAATTAGAATTTTTACGGTGTCAATCTATTTAACACAGGCGTAAAAATCAACACCGCCGTAAAGTACAAAAAAACTGAATACAATGAAAGAAATTCAAAATGAGTTTACCATCATTTTAGGCAATTCGCCTCGACCAACAACCATGGTAGTTTCTAAAGCTTTTAAAGCGCATCAATTTCTTGACGTTCCATACGCTAAAGCCAATACGCTTCAATGTGTAAAAAATCACGATTTTTTGGTAATACAAGGTTCAACTAGCACTGGGAAATCTTCTTTCCTTAATGGCTTAAAACATCTTTTCACCTCTAAAAATTAACCATGTCACAAGTAACCACAACACCGCATTTTCAGCGCTTAAAGAGGCTGAATGAAGTACCAAGAAAACTAGAGCCAAAGTATCGTATTGCAGAACTATTGCGAATGACTTACGGCGAATTAAATGTAAAAGATGGAGTAGAGGCATTAGCCGAAGCCATCGGCATAAAGCGTAAGCAAACAGTAATAGACTGGATGAAGATAGAGGCCGGAGAGCCTACGCAGATTAATCATTTTGTGATGCCTTTAGTGTTGCAATTTTTTGATATGCAAAGCGAAAGCCAACTGTTTACAGCCGCTCACAAAGAATTGTTAAACCAAGTAAAAGCCTAACCTATGAGTAACCACACACCAGGCCCATGGATTTTAACTAACGGTACACATGGCATTTATGTACATGTAATAAACGAAGCTGCTAAGTACCCTTACAAAATAATTGCTCAATACGAGTTCAACGAAGTAGACGCTTTAGCCAACGCCAAACTAATTGCAGCCGCCCCCGATATGCTTGAAGCCTTGCAAGCTGCTATAAAGCTGAGCGATGAAAATTTAGCTGCTAATCTAACAGCAGGTTACGATGCAACACGCACACCCGAATGTCAAGCCGTTTACGACCAGGTTAAAGCAGCTATTGAGAAAGCCATACTATAAAAACCACCACAAATGTTTAAGCCATTTACTATATGGGCTACCGCCCTACTTATCGTGTTCTTGCTATTTTATTTCTGCATTCCGTTTAGCCATATCTATCAGTTTTTTGGCATAACAAGTAACCTTATTAAACACCTTATCCAAATAGCTACAGGCATGCTTATGGGCAATGTATACACATGGCTATTGTTTTTGCATGATGACGATAACGACGATAACGAAGGTGGTACACCCGTATCTAATCACGATTTAATACCTACAAAGTATGATTACAACTAAAGCCAACCCATTTGCAGCTATTAATCAAAGCTATATGGATGCAAGGGCAAAAGCGAAGCAATACATCATTGAAAACCTGTACTGGAGCGAACGCACCTTTTACCGTAAAATGAACCAACCGCAAAAGCTTAGCGATAGGGAAAATGAAGTGATTGCTACAGCCTTTAAAATATTCATTCACGAGCCGCTACAGGCTGTATTTGAAACCGCACTAGCATGACTACGAACCCACAACTTACCACAGACGAACTATTGCTAGAAAAGAACCGCCTAGAGCGTGAAATACAAGCAATGGACAACAAAATGGAACGTGCTACAGGCTATAAACGCCGCCTACAGTATCGTGAAAAAAAATTAAACCTCAACACACAATTAATTAAGGTAAAAGCTAGAATACTAGCCACAACCGCAAATCTGTAATAACCATGACACTAAGAATAGCATCTGAAAAATACGACACTGCCATAATGAAAGATGATGAAGTAGAGCTGTTCACGCTTGCAGCCTATGAGAATAACGGCGGTAACATAGATGAAGCAGTAAAAGACATGAGAATGATTGATACAATGCTGCACATGGTTCATTTACACAAAGCCGTTCACGTTCATGTAAAAAAGACTGGTACAGGCTACACTAGAAAGCAACAAGGCTTTTTAGACAGTTTAAACAACATTGTTGATGGCAGATTGAATGATGCCTTTTAAAAACAGCACTATGCCTAAAGTACAATTAGAAATCTACGTTTTACAGCGCCATCGTATAGCTAAAAAGGTACTCACACATCTAAAGCAAAAGTTTCCTGGTATTAAACTTCATAAATGGTACAGGGCTGATAAGTGGGATAATGTAGACAGATGGACTGCTACTATTGAAGTTGAGGAGCAAAAAAATAGACCTAGCTACATAATGAAAATGGTACAAGACGAGGTAGACCAACTAATACCACAAAACGACTACATTTTTTGTGATAGTGACGACCGTAAACTGCCTGTTTTACTTTTTGGTATTGTACCAGTGCTTGCTGTAGATGTGTACGATTATACAAGAACGCTTTACTACTTAAATCCATTCAAACATGCTTAACCCACAAGAAGTATTAGCCATTGCAGAATTAAGCGAACCTACAAAAGCTATTCTAACTGCTGCACTTACATCTTTTAATAAAGACATAGTAACGATAGCCAATTACTGTAATGCAATAGACCAGGATAGCAGTATGAAAGCATTTCACGACAATGTGTTAGCACATAGCAGTAAGGTATTAGAGATTGTCGAGTTAATGACGTTTTCATCTCAACCGTTGATACAACATTTTGCACCTAAACATTAACGATTACACATGGCAAAAGCCGCGAAACTTTTTATTCAAACAGACGATACAGCCGAACCAGCAACGCCGCCAATTGCCACTATTTCTATGGAAAATGCCATCCCTACACCACAAGAATACTACACTAGTAGGATGGCATTGCTAGGTATCAACGAGGCAAATAATACAGTGAAGCTTTTGCAAAACAACGCTACCACCAACAAAGCTGAGTTGGTAGATTTTGCCGTGTTTTCGCAAAGTGATAAGGGAATTGATATTTTGGCATATACGTTAGACCGCTTGCTAATCACCTACAGCAAAGAAGGTAGCCGATGGAAAAACCAAACGTATAAAATTACACGCCTGGTTGAGCCAATTGTAAAGAAAGATGGCAGTGAGATTAAATACCTAATGCCAAAGGGTGAGCCTGTTGTACCATTTTTCCCACCTACCCTATTAGCCAAGTACGATGCAACAACTACCATAGATACACTTTACTTAACTGAGGGCTATTTTAAAAGCTTTAAGGCATCGCTACACAAAATAGATTGTGTGGGCTTGCCGTCTATTACCTGCCTTAAAGACCGTGAAACTGGCGAACTACACGAAGACATTAAGAAGCTAATACTTAAATGTAAGGTAAAGCGCCTTGTGTGGCTTACCGATGGAGACTGTAGAAACCTTACTACAAAGGATATTAAGGACGGTTTGGACTTATACCGCCGCCCTAATCAGTTTTTTAGGAGTGTAGCCACTTTTTACGACCTTACCAGTAAGCTAGAAAATGTGCAACGGTATTTCGCACACATAAATACGGATGAACTAGATGGAAACCCGAAAGGCTTAGACGATTTATTATGTGCATTTTCTGACGAAGTGAAGGACATTGCTAAAGAGTTTAACGACTTCTCTAAAAAGAAGGAGATTTTAACCTACAGTACACGCTTTGAAATTACCTACGGTATTGGAAAGGTTTTGCGGTATTTCTATTTGCACGATGTAGACCAGTTTTATCTATACCACATTGAGAAACGCCCCGACCTTAAAGACAAAGAATTTCGTTTTAATGGTACCCTATACCAGTACGATGAGAAAGAAAACAAGTGCCTGGTTAAAATACCAAGTAGTGCAGCAAATTACTTTCGTGTAGGTGATGATTATTTTGAGTTTGTAGAAATACCCGACAAATACGGCAACATTACCAAGCAACAGCACAAACGCCGTAAAGAGACCATTAAAGATGATAATGGAAAGGACATTTTTAAGCACATACCAAAATACAGGGCTTTTTGCAACGTGCCTGAGCATTTGAATTACCAACGCATCATACACAATTGCTTCAATACTTACCATCCATTTAGCCATGAACCCGAAGAAGGCAATTTTGATAACACCATTGCTTTTTTGAAACACATTTTTGGAGAAGATGAATGTATTGCAGGTGACTTTAAAGTAAAGCGCTACGAACTAGCACTAGACTATTTAACTATCCTATACAAGAACCCACAGCAAATATTGCCTATTCTATGTCTTGTGAGCAAGGAGCGGCAAACTGGTAAAACCACGTTTTTAAAGTGGCTGAAAATGATTTTTACCGAAAATCTAGCGGTTGTTTCTAACCAAGATTTTGAAAACAATTTTAATAGCCATTGGGCTACCAAGTTGATAATTGGTTGTGATGAAACCAAGATAGAAAAGCATGTTGTAATGGAGCGCATTAAAGGCTTATCTACAGCAGGTAGCATAATGAAAGAGGGCAAAGGTGTAGACCAAGTGAGCATGGATTTTTTCGGCAAATTCATATTGCTATCTAACAACGAAGACAATTTCGCTTCTATTGATGCTGAGGAGATACGCTTTTGGATAATAAAAGTGCCTGTAATTAAAGGTAGAAATGTAAACCTACTAGAAGACTTGCTAGACGAAATACCCGCTTTTTTACACTATTTAAGCCAACGCAGCATATTAACCAAGCAAGTAGAAAGACACTGGTTTGATACACGATTGCTTAAAACTGAGGCACTAGCCAAAATTGTAGAAAATAGCAAGCCAACGGTTGAGAAAATCATTATACACAACTTAACGCAATTGTTTGAGGCAAGCGATTACGATACTATTAAAATGGGCTTAGATGATGTGGTGAAGTATTTAGCCAAAATGAATGATAAAGATAAGAACTACGTAAAAAACGTGTTGAATACAATGGGCTATAAAACCCAACCTGCACAACGCAATATTTACTTTCCTGTAATGCAAGAAGCCTACACCGAGAATAGAATAGAATACAAAATTTTTAAGAAAAACTGCGTTGGTAGATACTACGAATTTAACCGTTCGGACTTTTTAGACGACGAAACAACACTAGAGCCAATACCAACAATATCAAACACACCACCTAAACATAAAGGCGTAAACGACTTAATGTAAACACATGACACAAACACTTTTTGCACCCGAAACAAAGCAATACGACTACAAAGGCGACATTGCTTTCAGCCAAAATTGGAATGGTAAGTTTTTCTGTAAATACCTCACTACAATAAGGCTTTGCAACTACAGCAAATCCCATGTAGATGCATTTTACAGATTAACGCTTGAAGGTGAATTTTTAACCACTGGTAAAATTGTAGACCTACGCTATTGCAAGCTAAACGAGTTACCCGAATGGACTTGCTACCTAGATACAGGCTACACCAAAGCTGAGACGGTACAGCTATTTAAAACCATGCACAGCAGTAAAAATATCGATTGGGATAAACAACTACTGGTACTTATTCTAATTGAAAACCTAGACTTTATTAATACATCACTAAAACGCAAATAATGAAAAAATTAAACCGAACCTTTTTAGTACGCTTTGCCATCATTTCGGCACTGCTTACCCAAGTAAACCACGCTGCTTATGTATTTGAGAATATCAGTAAAACACAATCAATGTTAGATACTGGTATCGCTTATATGTTCGCTGCAAGTTTAGAGCTGAGTACCTACATTTTTACCATCAGTCAAAAACGCCGTATTGCCACATTTTTCGCAGTGGTGGCTATCCTTATCAACCTGCTTTATTACTGGCAAGGTGGTGTGTGGGATTTTCATTTTTGGGCTTCAATTACTATTAGTTGCATCCTACCTTTTAGTATTTGGCAATACTCAGACCTGGTACATAGCGACATTAAAAAATCTGAGAAGCAAGCCGGAGAACCGACACGAAAAAAGAAAAAACGCAAAAAGCCTGTACAATTACAATTTTTTAATGAACCCAATACACAAGCAGTATAACTAATTACTTACTTCTTATATTTACAGACACATGGCAATATTATCACTTTCAACTATTGATATACCACACGGTTTAGATGAACGGAAAAGTTTTTTAATAAAATACTTTAAAGACAATATTCAAGGCAAATCAATCATAAATATTGATACTGGATTGAGTATAAAATTTGGTAGAAATAGTAGAATGAAAACCGCCGAAAGGCATAACAGCAAGGAAACAACAGTTGTAATAATGAATATTATTGTTGTATTGCAAAATGCGACATACAACAACTTTGGCGACCCCAAACCAAAGCATTTATTAAAATATCCATCACTTAAGAAATTTGTAAACTTTAAATGCAAAGTACGCATTGATGGAAAAGTGAAAGATTATAGAATTAGTTGTATGATTTTGCAAGGAAATAAAGTACAGTACGATCTGCACGAAAGCAGTTTGGAATATGCTACCAATAGTGGCAAGAAATAAAAAAGGCTACGAAATATCGTAACCCTTTTTATTCTGCCTTCGGCGAAGATAACCCTGTCGCTTAAACGGCAATATGTTTGAAATCGTTATACAAATTTGTGAAGCAAATTTGTTACGCATTTTTACTTACCAGTTTTGCTACACAAAAATATGAAATTGTTTTGTTTAACAACAGTTTTCTTTGACTTTTCGTGTATTTTTCTTTGACTTACGTACAATTTTCTTTGACTTAGTGTGTATTTTCTTTTGACTTACATGTGTTTTCTTTGGTTTAGTGTGTACTTTCTTTTGCTATATCAAAAACAATCCTACATTTGCCCCGACAACAGATTTTTAGTAGGGGCAAATTCCTACACTTTTTATTGGTTAAAATAACGCCCAGCGTATCGGTGAAAGTCCGTAGCTTCTTTTGCTCCGCAAAAGTCTGTTGTCAGCGACTGGGTATTTTTATTTTTTAACCTTTCAATTTTTGAAGCTATGACAACAGACAAAAATGAAGCAACACAAGCAAGATTATGCAATAATCTATGCAGCATTCCTACACTAGAAGAAAGTGTAGAAACCATCCACAACTTTATTACTTTTTGCCCTGCTGACCAGTATGTAAAAGACCTGGTACAGGTATTTCGCCACGCAATGGCAAGTGAGCTGAGCGACTTAAACCCATTAGAGCGAGGTAACATGATGTACATGCTAGAACAATTACAGCAACTGTTACCTGCATTGTACGTTCATTTTTTAACCATTAATCCCAACTTGAAAGCATAGAAATTAAAATCAATTTTATACGATTTGTTTTAAAGTAAATGTGTGTAAGTATTTACATACAACATAAAAACAAATGCAACTAAATAGTATTTTTATTTCTCTAAAATAATTAATATGACAACGGAAAAATTTCTTGATTTTAATGGTAAAAAACTCACACTTGTAAATGAGGATGGCAAATTTTTCATTGCATTAAAACCAATCATTGAAGTGTTAGATATTGATTGGGATAATCATAAAAAATGGCTTCAAAATCATCCAATTTTTAAGTCAGTTAAGGTAAATATTACCTCAACTGGAAGCGATGGCAAATCTTACAAAATGGTTTGTCTACCTGAAAAGTTTGTTTATGGTTGGCTACTTTCTTTTACACCAAAAACAGAAGAGCATATTGCATTTCAAAGAGAGTGCTATGATGTATTGTATGGACATTTTCATAATGCACTTAATATGCGTCAACACGACTTATTAACTAGGCAGCAAATGAAAGATGAATATCAAAAACTACATTTTGCAAAAATGAATGAAGACGCTGACTATAAAAGAATGATTGAACTAGAACAAGCGATTAAGTCAGTTAATAAAAACTTGACATCTCAAGACGAGAGTTTACTGGCTGGTCAAGCGTTGTTGGATTTTGAAGCCAAATAAATTTTAATGAACTTGTAGAAAAAAGCTTTTCACTTTCTAAAAAATCGATTGTAATACCATCGGTTTTTTTATATGCAATATTGGCATATTAATAATACATTTTGTCATCTTTAAATATTGGCATTTATTTAGTATAAGTTAATTGCTCATAAAATAAGGGCATCTATAAATATGGCAGAAATCTACAAACCAGGAGATGAGGTTCCTAATTCTGGAATCTACAAAGTAGTACATGATAATGTACATACTGAACCCCATGAAGTAACTTGTATTAAAGGTAATCGCTTTCCACCTTGCAATCATTGTGGTAAACATCCACAATTTACATTAGTGAGAGCAGCTTGGCATATTAATAATCATCCAAGCTTTAAATAAAGCAAGTTTTTTCTTTTGAGATAAACATTTGAGCATAATAACTACTTCTTTCAATTGTTCAATTGAATACAATAGTTGCTCGAAATTTCAATTACATCTTCCTAAGAGGTGTAATTTTTTTATCTATACATAATCAATTTCTTAAAAAATACCTTCTTTCCTCTTCTTTTTCTACTTCCCAATAATCACACTTGAGCCACCATTTACCAAACTGGTACCAGGCTTTTATTTCAGCACCTAGAGCAAAGTATTTCACCTTATTAGTAATGAAAACAAAGGTTGGTGTAACATCTTGTGTAGTAAGTACCTGGTATTTTATTTGAAAACTACCCTTTAAAGCATTAAAGCAAACTTCATCAAAAATCATAGGCTTAAAAATAGCCGTTTTCAACTTGTTTTTTTCTTGCAAATAATTACTGTTACAAATTGTTACAATGTTACAATGTTGAAAATCAATGGATTAAGTGTAACAAAGCATAAAATAATTGTTACAAATTGTTACAACGTTGAAAATGAACAATATAAACTTTATAAAATTTTATTTAACGAAAAAATCATTGATAATCAATAGTTATTAAAATGTAACACACTATAAAATTGTTACAAAATGTTACAAGCTAACTTATTGATAATCAACATTGTAACATTGTAACATTTGTAACACAAAAAAGTCGTTTACTGATTTTTTGCCTTTTTGTTTTCTGCAGAAAATTTTGCAGCGGCTACTTTTTAAAATTGGCAAGCCACTGCCAACATCATTTTACAACTTGCATACAGTTAAAAATTACCTGTATGATTGATGAAAATAACACCACAAACAGCGAAACCAACAACGAACCACCGAAGGCTGAGACTTCTTTTGTGGAAAATAACGACACACCAACAGAAAGCGCACAGCCTAATACTGAAAGCGAGACACTTAAAGACGTTAAAGAAGTAAAAGAACCTGCTACAACTAGCACTGTAGCTGAAAGCAAAACGCAACCAAAAGAAAAAAAGCCACCACCGAGCAGTCGTTTTAGTGGCATGGTGAATTTCAGTGGTGAAAAAGGTAGAATAGTAACTGCAATTATAGAAAATGGTATTGAACAGGGATACTGGAAAACCAAACAACAGTTTTACGATAAGGTGTTTGATTTTGCCATCAATAGCCAACTGGTACATGCTCACCTAAATGTTAGTGATGCCTACATTTTTGGAGTTCCAGATGATGTAGAAACCAAATTATTTACTAATGGCTATTATGAAAATGATAGCAAACTAAACCTACCAATATGCTAATAGAATTAACGCCCACTGAAATACAAGCACTACAAGACGAAAACCAACGCTTAAAAGCTGAAATAGCTGAAATGAAGGAAGATGTTACAAAACTTAAAGGTGCAGTAATAACTACTTTGGTTGAGTTTGGCATTGTCAACCACCAATTACAACCTCAAAAAGTAAACAAGTTCAAGCTTGCAAAAAAAGTAGGTGGCATCATATTGTCTGCGATAGACGGTGAAAGCAATTCATTTCTACAAAACATCACTGAAACTGCTACACCATTAATTGAAAAATATAAAGACCTGTAGGTATGAAAGATAAATTTTTTAGTGGCGTGCAGAAAGCAAGTGAATTTTTGCAACGACCTACACCACCAATAGTTGAAAGCACAGCCGAAACTATCATTGATGAAGTGATAGAAACTGTAAAAACTGAGTTACCACCACCCCCACCACCGCCCAATACTGACAAAGAAGAAGCGGAATATGAAGAGCCTCTGAGCGATGAAGATTTAGAAGACCAGGCTGAAACCTATCTAGTATTACTTGAAATGGTTTTAAACCTAATATTTTCAGTGGCAGCTAAGTACAAACGCAATAACAAAGCTGTTGAAATAGCAGGTGAAAACGGCGTTGAAAAAATGAAAGCCGTTGTTAAGAAGTTGAAATCAAACGAGCGGGCTAAGAAAAATGGTGGTGTCATAAATATTGACCAATTAACAGAAGAAGAAAAACTACTGTCTGAATTGCATAGTGATGTAGAAAATTTCTTGGATGAGACTGATTTAAGTGATGCAGAGAAAAGAAAGTTAATGAAACCATTGGTTTTAATTGTGAAAAAGCGAAAGAAAAAACTAAGTCCTGAGCAATTATTCTTTGCAGGATTGGCTTCAATAGCGGTTACTAGATTAGCTATGTTTAAAATGTTATAATATGGATGAAAGAGAATACATTTTGGCAATAATAGCAGGTGGTAGAAACGTTGGCAAGTCTACTTTTACCTTTCAGCAAACCGAGTTAATTGGTAGACGAACTATTGTAGTAAATAAGGGCGAATTATCACCACGATTTGATAACTGGCAAAAGGTGACAGTTGAGCAACTCAAAACCTTTAAGGGCGATAACGTTGTGGTGCAAATTGATATAGACCAAGTGAATGAAGTTTGTGAGACAATTATGCACTACAAAAAAGGTAGTAGTGTGGTGTTTGAAGATGCAAAACGCTATATACCTCAAAGTATTGGTAAAGGTGGTTTAAATGACTTGATAAGTGACCTTAGAAAATGTAGTTGTGATGTATTTTTTCAATACCATTGTTTGAAGCATGTACCGCCTTTTATTGCGGATATGTACAACATGCTTGTGCTATTTAAAACCACAGATTATTTTACTAAAAGTGACCTAAAAAAGTTTGCAAATACTGAAACTATTATTAAGTGTGGCGAACGGATTAAAAGGCATAAAGACCCTCACTATTGCGAAACCATTTTTGTACATGAATAACACGATATATGGCAAAATATAGGCTACCAAATACTTTAGGAGAATTGGCAAAGCTGTATGGCTTCTCACTAGATGTACTTAATGCCATGATAGACCAGTACGAGGATTTAAAAACAATGGTACAGCCATTTAGAGACGGCAAAAAGAAAATCTATCCATCTAGCATTATTGATGCTATTAAAGATAAGCTAGGCGAACCCTAGAAAGTTAAAAATTTATTGGTTAAGTTAATGATAGCCTTTGCATTTCTGCAAAGGCTTCTTTTTTGAAAAAATGTCAATGTACAAGGCGCTTTTTGAGGGTATTATTCGCTAGTAAAAAGTATACTGTAGTATAAGCTGGTATTGGAATTGAGCCACTTTTACGTGATGCAGATTTACAGTCGAAAACATTCACAAAAAACAAAAACCACATGAACGTAGTAACTAACAAATGGGTAAACCTAGTAATAGGCAGCGTAGCTATTGCAGGTTCGATTTTGCTTGCATTAGTGATAAAGGAAGCTATTGATAAGCACAAAAAGAAGACCACAACCATTACAGACCCAACAGCAGTAGCGCCTGTTAAATAGTACCATACACCTCAATAAATTAACCAACTTTTAAATTTAATAAAATGGATCAAGTTTATACAGGCAAAAACGATATTAATTTGGATATGCCTAACAAGGCGTATGACTTATCGTTTGCGTCTCAATTGTCCCTAGGTCGCAAAGTAACTTTTGATGTTACTAATAACCATGCTACTGCCAGTAGACAAATTTTGTTTTTTGCTAACAGAAAATCGAATCTAGCAAACTTAATTGCCACTGGTGCAATTGTGTACACTGCGGGTGCTACTGATTTAGTATGTACGCCAAAAGATTTTTTAATTGAAGACTGGTTGTACGATTTAGCACAAAGTCCGCAAGTAGTTTTGCAAGTTGATATTACTGCTACTAACCAGTTGCAGGTACGTCAAGATATGAAAATTTCACGTTGGGATTTTTATAACCAAATCAGTACCAAAACTACCATTAGCCTTAACAGACCTGAGTTACGTACGCAGCAAGATGGCAAAGCTGTAACAATTAAGTTTGACAAATTGGTGACTACTGAAGATACTGAGTTAAGTATCACAATTCCTGCACAGTGTACTACTACATTCTCATTCTTTATGGGTGCTGCAATGCGTGATAGCTACTTCATGCAACAAAAATTATTGTTGGCTCAAGCAGCAGGTATTGCACTTTAATTTATAAACAACTATTTCAAAATTGAAAGGCAACAACATTTAGCTGTTGTTGCCTTTTTTAATTCTTAAAGTATGTCAACAATTGTAAAGAAAAATGTCATCAAACGTGAAGCTGGCAAGCTTTATTTCATTGACAAAGCAGGTAATGTTTGTAGTGCTAGCATGAAACGCAAAGCCGCTAAAAAGAAGGCTGCACCTCGAAAAAAAGCTGCACCAAAAAAGAAGGCAGCCGCAAAGCGTAAACCTGCAAAGAAAGCAACTGGTACAAAAAGAAGAACCACCAAAAAGCGTTAAGCAAATGGTCGATAGTAAAAGCGTTGGAGGCTGTATAACAACTGTATTAGCATTTACGCTAAATGAAGCCTTCAAATCAGACATTACATTTATTACACTTACCGCCGTTGGCTTTAGTACGATACTATACAATGTAATACGTATTAAAAACGAATGGCACAAAAACAACCAATAATGAAAAAATTTTTGAACAGAATAGTAGCTTTTTTCAAGTCAATTTTTGACAATTTTGACGCATTTGTAGCTACCCACGTTGTACCATCAATTGAACTAACTAAGCGTTTAATTGCAATTTTAGAAAGCCCTATAGCCAATATTATCACAGCGTTGATACCAGGTGAAGCTGACGACAAGTTGAAAGAATTTTTATTGACTTTTTTACATAAAGCAATAGATGCAATGAATATCGCTGCTGATATTACTAACGAACCAAATTGGACGTTAAAAGTTTATAAAACGATTAAATACATTGAAAGCCTTTCACCCGAAATGCGACAGGATGTGCTGCGTGGTATTGCTAGAAACCTCGTAAAACAAAGTGTACTTGCCAATGGTGATAGTATGCCAAAAGATAGTATTATTAATGGCTTAATTGAAACCAAATTAATTCAACTACGTACTAGTTTAGAAGTCTTAGACAAACTACCTAATGAAACTATCGTTAATGGCGAATTGCAGCCCACACCTGTAGCCGAAGCACCTGTACCAGTTGTTGAAACACCTGTTGTACCAACTATACCAGTTGCAGAAACACCAGTTGTACCAACTATACCAGTTGCAGAAACACCTGTTGTACCACCTGTACCAGTTGTTGAAACACCTGTTGTATCAACTATACCAGTTGTTGAAACACCTGTTGTATCAACTATACCAGTTGCAGAAACACCTGTTGTACCACCTGTACCAGTTGTTGAAACACCTGTTGTGCAGTAACCAAATTCTTTCATTTTAAATTATTCCTATGGATGGTTTAGATAAGGAATTTGTGCAGCCTGTATCTGGTTATTGGGGTATTCAGTTGGTGCCTGAAACAACAGTTTTTGAACCAATTTCTAAAACTTTAGATACACCGCAAATGTATCCTAGTATACCCCAAGTAACCGACCAGGTTTCATCAAATTCTAAAACAAACGATATAGTTACGGCTATAGGCACAGTAGCGAATGCGGTAATACAGGCTACCAAAAGCAATCAACAAGTTACAGCTAATACTTCCAGTTTAGCTACAAATACACCATCACCAACAGCCGACAATGGTAAAAAAACCGCCACAATCTTATGGATTGTGGGCGGTGTGGTAGTGGTAGCAACATTATTATTTTTTGCTTTAAAACCTCATAACTAATGGCAGCAAGTGTATTTAAAAGTGCAACTGCAGATGGTAACAAAAGCACATTACAATGGATATTAATTGCAATAGTAGCAACTGTAGTGATTTATGTGGTGTACAGCGTTTACAAAGCTGCTCAAACTGCGGGTAATGCTGCGGGTGAACTTGCAAGTGGTGCTATAACAGCCGCCGAAACTGGTGTAGATGTAAATAGACAAAAAGTATGTAAGCAAGTGGCAACAGATTGCCGTGCCGCCGTTACTTTTTGGCCGCTAACCAAAGCTTTGTTTTGGGTAAGTAGCCAAGATTTTTCAGACGCATTGAACCGTTTAGTTACACCTGCAGAGGCGGTACTTACCAGTGAATATTTTAGGCAGTTAGCAGGTACTAGTTTAAAATCAATCGCTACAGATACGTTCACATTTACACGTAGCCAATACATAAAATCAACCATCTTAAACGCACTTACATAGATGAAACCAAAAGTAATTTTAATCGTGTTGCTAGTGGCACTTGCAATAAGTGGGATTATTCTGTATTTTATTAAAAAGAATGCAGATGCTAAAAAAGCTGTATTACAACCAGGTGCCACTACAGGATCTAATACCGCAAATAATAGTGGTGCTGCAGTAACGCCAACTACACCTGTTAGCAATTCAGATTACCCAATTATTTATAACACATATAGTGAAGCTGCAAAACCTATTCAAGAGGCTTTGGGTGTTACACAAGATGGTTATCTCGGCCCAAAATCATTGAATGAACTAGGTAAATATTGGGTAGGCGTTACTACCAAGTTTGCCATATACAATGAGGCAGCTAGGGATGCATTGGTGAATAAAATTAAAGCAGCTAAACAACAAAACGCATACTTCGACTTGTCAAGCGCAGCGATGTAAAACTTATCAATTATGGCAAATATTTTAGACGCATTGGGCGTAACTAACAATGGGCAATTACCAACTGTAAATGTGCAAGTTGAAGTTGATAACAATAGCATTTTAAAGCTTGCAGGTGCAACTTTCTTAATCGGGTTAATCCTAATTGTTATCTCTAAGTACGCACATAAAAAGTAGCAATATGAAATTATCATTTTGGCAGTGGGTAGGTGTTGTAATTATTCTATCCATGATTCTAGGGTTTTTTCTAAGATACCGTGCTATAAAGTCACTAGCAGAAATAGAAAAAGCTAAAGCCGCAAATTCATCAAACACAACAATTAAGCAGTAGTATGAAAAGTTTTATCAATAAATTTCAAAGGGATTGGATTAGTGATTCGGCTGGAAATAGTGCCGTTCAAACCGCTGCCAATAGCGCACTACCAGGCAGTGGTGCTATTTTAGGTGTCTTAGGCAGTTTATTTGCGAGCAAACCAAATCCTAACGACTGGCAAGGATGGGATGCTCAAGATAGCCAAAACAATCGCCCACCTGGTACAAGTGTTGCATGGTGGGTTATTCACGATGGAGACAACGTACAAAATGAAGCATTGAACGCCATCAGTTATATGCGTACCAAAATGCAAGGTGTGCAAAAGGTGTACGATGCAGCTTCACAGCAATATGGCTTAAATGCAGCACAGTTTACTGCCAAATTGGTAGATAAATTTAGACGTGCAGGCTATCCAAATGAAGCGGCGCAATTTGCTGCTTACTATGGTAATATCACAACAACCGCTACCACACCACCGCCGTTAAACCAACCAGGTGCAGCGACACCAATAGCGCAAAGCACTGTTTATACACAAATGCCTAGCCCAACTGGCTCGCAAATATTACAAACTGGTACAGCTAGCACCGATACCGTATTAGGGTCTACCACGTTAACAAGTCAAAAAAATAAAACATGGCTTATTATAGGTATTGTGGGTGGTGTCATTGTATTGGCAGGTGTTATTTGGGCTGTCGCAAAATTCACTGGTAAGGCTAAATAAAATCTAATTTTTATGACTGGTGTAGAAAAAATAAAAGCCTTTGTAGATAAGTATGGTGAAGACTTGCTGACTGCTATAAAAGGTTCTCAGCTTTATTTTCCTGTCGTAGTTGCACAAATGTGCTTAGAAAGCGGCTATGGTGAAACACCCGTAGCCAGAAAGTATAACAATTTTAGCGGTATTAGAAATCTTAGTGGCAGAGTACCTTTTGCAATTGGTGCAAGTGCTGACAGTAATAAATATGCCATCTATCCAAGTCCACAAGCCTATTTTAAAGGACATGTAGCAGTTGTTACAGCCGATAGGTACAAAGAAAAAGGGCTATTCACTGCAACAACACCCGAAGCCCAACTAATGGCTATTGCAAACGGCGGCTACTGTGAAGCCCCTAAAGACCCACAAGACTATTTTAATGCCATTAATCCGATTATGCAAAAGGTGAAAAAAATGTACCCTACAACAGGCAAAATTGTATAACCCATGAAAAAAGCACTCATAATAATAGCTATTGTGTTAATACCGATTGCTATTTACATAGGCATTATACTGTACGTGTCTTACCAACTTAATAATGTGCCGAAGCCATTAAACCAAGCAATTAAGGATATTAAAAGCCCATCGTTTACTATTGATTTGTTTAATGATAACACCATTTTACCTACCATTAAAACAAAGGCGCAAGCAGACGAAGAAGCAACGGTAATAAGCCCTAGCGATGTATACAATAGCGGCTATACAGACCCTTTTGATTTCAATATGGAATAATGACAGTAAAAACCAAAACATACCTCATTTACATGGCTATTATAGTAACAATTGTTGCTATTGTAGTGATGTTTAGAAGGCAACTTTTTCCAAAAACTTTTAATGATGAAGTAGATATGCTGACTGATAATTTTAAAGCAAAAATATTCAACTTGATTAGTGGTTTTGAAGGGTACGCATCGCATGCTTACCATGACAAAATTGACCCACCTGGTGTTTATACAATTGGTTTTGGCAGTATCTACAATTGGGATGAAAATAGAGCAGTACAACAAAGAGATGTTATCAATAAAGACACTGCTGTAAGGTGGTTTTTTATTGAGGCAAACCAAAAAGTAAGTGCTGTACAAAGTCTAGTGAAAGTACCAATTAACGACAATCAATTACTAGCACTATCATCTTTTGCCTATAATCTTGGTACTGGTGCATTACAGGGGAGTACCTTATTGAGATTACTAAACCAAGGCATATCAAAGCAAATTGTAGCGAACGAATTTGATAAATGGGCTTATAGTAATGGCAAGAAAATACCAGGATTAGTAAAGCGCCGTTCACAAGAAAAAGCATTGTTCCTTTCTTAAAAAATTTATTAGTATGGATGTAGAAACACCGCCTAGTATTGGTTATAACAGCATTCAGCTTGATTATTTTAATGCCATCCTTCACGCATTACTACCAAGCTTAGACACAACAGCATTAGCACCTAGTCTTGGCGATAATAGCAGACAGATTGACTATTTACACGCTATATGGCAAGCCACAAAAGCAAACGGGGTATTAAACATTCCACCATACAACGATAACATCTCAGCAATAGCAGGCGGGTTAACAGTAGGGCAATTGTATTACAAACCCGATGGCAGCGTTTGGCTTGTTACAGAGGCAAGCAGTGGTTATGGTTATGGCTCTTATGGCGATGGTATTGGCAGCGGCTTTTTGTACCCTAGTTTAGAAAGTTTACAGTCTGAAATTGATACAATAGCTTCAAAATTAAGTTCATTAGGATTTTATTCAAATACATTACAAGCCCCCGCAGGTGGTGCCGTAACAACGGAAGAGTTTATATTACCACAATATACATTACTTTCTACAATTATTTTGTTTCCAAAAAATCAACCCTTAGATAGGATAACTGTAATCGCATTTGAAACGAACAGTAGTTATAACGAGGTAATTCTTGATGTATTTAATGTTTCAAATGGAAGAAATAACGAAAACCCATACACAGTAAATAAGGTGTATTATACTGATATGTCCATACGTGTTTATCGTGAAAACTTTAGTAACGGCGCTCCATCATTTTTATTCTTTAAAGCAATATTCCAATAAATGTTAGGCGTTCATTCACTTTCAACTACCACGTTAAATACAAATTGTTGCGGCTATAATTCTATTAAAGATTTAAAAAACTGCATACAATTGTCAGCTATTTTACTCAAAAAATCTACTGGCAGGATAGTCTTATATACTGATAATGAAGGTTCAAAATTGGTTCAAGACTTTGCTCATTTATATGAGGATATAGTAGTGGATTTAGATTGTTTAAATTGGGTACAACCTCACAATTGGGCATTTTCCAAGTTGTACGTTTTTACAAAAATCAAAGAGCCATTTGTACATATAGATAATGACGTTTTTTTATGGGATGGACTACCAAAACATTTTTTTAACCCTAAAAAAGTAGATGCATTTTTCCAAGGTGTTGAGCATTTTGATATGTACAAACATTACCTAGAAAGAATAAAAACAAATAGTGATGTTTTGCCCAAAAGTATCCTTATTGAAAATTTACCTTATGCTTACAATTGTGGAGTAGTTGGATTTAATGATTTAAGCATTATTGATACATACTATAAAACTGCAAAGAATTATGTTTTAAAAAATCAACAATATAACTGGGATGGAATTGATTATGATTTAAAAAATGGTCAACCGCTACTATTTGAACAATGGTTTATTGCATTTTTCTGTAAAGCCAAGAAGGTAGATTTTTTACTAAATGAAGATACTTCGCCAAAGTACCAACACCGATACACACATCTTTTAAGCACCAGTAAGAAAAACGTTCAACACATGCAGCAAGTAGAACGCAAACTAAAAATGTTGAAGCTGCAAACAATCATGTAACTATAAAAATAATCATACAATGAAAAAAACTTTTGTCATTTTACTATTTGCCATTTTTTCAATAATGGCAGCACACGCACAAAGCATACTAGTAAACAGCATTACTATTAATGGCTACAAGGTAAATGGTGTCAGTAATGATACCACACTTTCAAACCAAAGCACTTCTAAAGTAATGACGGAATCGGCGGTAAAGCAGTTGTTAAACAGTAGATTTTCGGGGAATAGTACGAACTATTTTCAAAGAAGTAGTAATAAAGTAACACCTATTCAAAGGGGCGATAGTTTAAAACTAACAGCGCCAACAGGCAATTATGCAACTATTGTTTCAACCTATGGAAACGGCTCATTTGCAGTAACTGATAGTGCCAGTGGAGTGCCAATTTTAACGGCTAACACTTCACAACTATATGTTCCATACGACTTAAATATAGGAGGTTCTTTTACAGGCAAAGGTTTAGGACTAAATTACAGATACGTAACATCTACTACTAATTTAGGCTATAACGATTATGAAGTAGACTGCAATGGCACATTTATAGTCAACTTATATTTCCCAACTTTTAAAAATATCTATGTAATTACCAATAGTGGTAGCGGTACAATAACAATCAATTCGCTTTCATCTCAAATAATTGGTAATAGTGGAAGTAACACTTCATTTACATTAACACCAGGTCATTCCGTAACGCTTCATGCTACAGGTACCTCTTGGAGAATAAACTCATATTATTAGAACAAAAAAGCCACTCAAATTGAGTGGCTTTTTTGTTCTGTTGATCTCACACCGCTTTTTAGTTCGTTACTGGCCAACACCTAAATTTTATGCGATACTTTAAATACTAGGAAAGTCAGCAATCAGTTGTTCGCAATCATCTACACGCAAATCTTTAAGGTATTCGTTGAACATTTTAAGGTCGCTATGCCCTTTCTGTAGCTGTAATTGCTTTATCGGTATGTTGCTCATAGCAGCATTTTTTACTCCAGTATGTACCCAACTGTAAAAGCTGTATCGGCTACCAAAATTTAAAGCCGTCATTATTTTTTTATGGCGTTTACTAATATGGTCTCGACTGAGCATTGTAGCACCAGGCTTTCCACCCTCACTAAAAATGTAATAATTGGCAGGATAGCTTGCATATTTTAAAATATGGCTTCGCATAGGTACTGGAATGGCTTTATAAATAACGTCAGCATCTTTAGCTACACTGCCATTCAAGTAAACTTTCCACTCTTCAAACATAATATCTTCAATTTTAAGCTGCCTTAGTTCATTAGGTCTTAGGTACAGGTAATACAAAAATTCTACAGCATCCCATAGTTGGCTATCGTGTTCAAGCATGTAGCTTTTTAGTCTGGTCACTTGATTAGCTGTAAATGGCAACTTGCTTTGTGCTTTTACCTTCTTTTGGAGCGGTTCTTCTTCAAATGGGTTTGTAGTTTGCAGTCCCTTCTTAATCAATTGATTTACCAGGCCCTTTAATACCATCGTTTTACCTCTAATGGTGTTCTTGTGCAATCCTATTTCGTGTAAATACCTAATATAATCACCTTGTGCCACCTCTTTTTTTAGCGATGCTTCAGATATATACCATCTTGCAAAACCTTTTAGCACACTGCTATAGCTTTGATAGCCTTTTTTACGCATGAAAGGGCGTTTGTATTCTAACAGGTCACTCATTTGCCCTGCAAGTCCAATTTTGCGCTCCTTCTCTATCCTATCAGGTGCAGTAATTTCTTGAATTAGTCGCTCAGCTTCAATTAATCGTTCCTCTAAAGTTTGTAAATGGTTGAGCCTTCCATACTTTTTAAGTTTTCGCCCTGCCTTATCGTAGTAAGTGACGAACCAGGTCTTTTGCATATCCCTATTGAGAGGGAATAAAGTTGGGGCAAAATTTTTTTTATTCATATCCATTCAACTTTTGTAGGAATGCAGTTGATAGAAATGAATTAGTCTACAATTTTTTAGTTATAGACCTGTTTAAAATAATAAAACCCTTACACTGTAAGGGTTCTGATTTTCAGCGGAGAGCGAGGGATTCGAACCCCCGGACCTGTTACAGTCAACAGTTTTCAAGACTGCCGCAATCGACCACTCTGCCAGCTCTCCGCGTGCAAAATAATAGTGCTGGCATTGAATGGCCAAATAAAACTCTAAAATATTATTTTTTTGTTACCAAAAAAACGCTGAAAGGCTTGCTATTCTTATGTTTTATTTTTTCATTTTTTTTAGCCAATATTAAAATTCTCATTTGATATTATCTTAAAAAATATTCATTTCAGTTAGAAAAATACTAATCTAACTTTAAAATAAAATCAATAAAAATAGCGAGACATGACGCCTCGCTTTTGATTAAATATGGTTACTCAAATTCTTAAATCGCTTGATGATTAAACGGCTGTAAAACCATTTCGCTCACAACACCACTTACAGGCTGCTGACATAAAAACCAAATAGCTTTGGCTGCTTCTTCGGCTACTACCATTTTATCACGTTGTACACGCAAGTCAATTGTGTCCCAAAAAGGACTATCAACACCACCTAAAAATAAATTGGTGATGCGTATATCGGTGCGTTTAATTTCTTCTCTAATGCTTTGCATCATACCTACTAAGCCATACTTACTAGCACTGTAAGCCGCAGCGCCAGCCATAGGCACTTTACCCAACACACCAGGAATGTTGATAATTAGCCCTTTTTTCACTTCTTTCATTTTAGGCAAAATGGCTTTTACCAAATAAAAAGAGCCTATTAAATTGGTATTTAAAGTTGCTAAAAAATCTGCTGTTGATAAAGTATCCATTGGTTTGATAATACCGATACCTGCTGAATTTACTACAATATCAATAGTGCCGCAAGCTGCTTGAACAGCCGCTACGGTTTCATTTACAGCTGCTTCATTAGCAATATCCATCACAAACAACCTATCGTAGCCAATGCTATTTTCTTGTGCCACAACTGCTAATTTTTCAGCACTTCTACCAGTAATGTACATATTTGCACCACTACCATTTAATAGCTTGGTAAGCTTGCCACCAATACCGCCTGATGCCCCAACCACCAAAACATTTTTACCCTTTAAGGTTTCCATATCTATATTTTATAAATTAAAATGATTACTTGATTACAACATTTACAGTACGAAATTGTTCTAATCGCACGACACATAAAAAAGCTACAAGCTTTTGTTTTTCAAATTATCGTTCATGGAAGTAAGTATTGTTTTTCCGCATCAATTATACCATCAGCATCCTGCTTTAGATAAAAAGAGGTCAGTTTATCTAATTGAAGAATGGTTGTATTTTAAGCAGTATCGCTTTCATAAACAGAAACTTGTATTGCACAGAGCGAGTATGCAGTTTTATAAGCAATACCTTATTCAGCAAGGGTTTGAAGTACATTATATTGAAACTATAGATACCAACTGCGATATTAGAAAATGTATTGAACACTTAGCAAAGGCTGGTATTTCAACCATACATTTTGTAGAGGTTATAGATAATTGGCTGCATAAGCGTTTGCAATCAGCAGCGCAGAAACATCAAATAGAATTGGTGCAATATGTATCGCCAAATTTTATCAATACGCTTGAAGGTACAAGCGATTTCTTCGACCAAAAGCGTACTTATTTTCAAACAGATTTTTACATACATCAGCGTAAGCAGCAGCAAATATTGTTAGAACCAAATGGTAAGCCCTTGGGTGGTAAATGGACTTTTGATGCAGATAACAGAAGTAAGTTTCCTAAAGGTGAAGTTGTACCTAGCTACGATTTGCCAGTTGATAACGCATTTGTGCAGGAAGCAAAAGTGTATGTTGCAACATATTTTCCCGACAACTACGGTACTTGCAATGCAACACTTAGCAGTTCAATAGCCTTTTACCCAACCACTTTTAGCGAAGCTGAAAAATGGCTGAATCAATTTTTACAAGAGCGCTTTAGCAAGTTTGGTATTTATGAAGATGCTATGGTTGCAGCCGCACCTGTTTTGTATCATAGCGTTTTAACCCCAATGCTTAATATTGGTTTGCTGCAACCCCAACAGATTATTGATGCAGCACTAGATTTTGCAACAAAAAATGATGTGCCACTTAATTCACTCGAAGGTTTTATACGGCAAATAATGGGCTGGCGAGAATTTATACGCATTGTGTACGAACGTGAAGGTAGCAAGCAACGTACACGTAACTATTGGGGCTTTACACGCAAAATTCCTGCAAGTTTTTATACTGGCACTACTGGTATTGTACCAATAGATAATGTGATAAAGAAAGTGCTACAATCTGGCTACAATCATCACATTGAACGCTTGATGGTACTTGGGAATTTTATGTTACTCTGCGAATTTGACCCGAATGAAGTACACCGATGGTTTATGGAAATGTATGTAGATGCTTACGATTGGGTAATGGTGCCAAATGTGTATGGTATGACACAATTTGCCGATGGCGGGCTAATGACAACTAAGCCCTACATCAGTGGTAGCAACTATTTGATGAAAATGAGTGACTACGAAAAAGGTAGTTGGCAAGAAATATGGGACGGACTTTTTTGGCGGTTTATGCATGTGCACCGCAGCTTTTTTTTACAAAACCCTAGGCTTGGTATGCTAGTAGGCACATTTGACAAAATGAGTACAGAAAAGCAACAACAACATTTACAAAAAGCAGCAACATTTTTAAACACATTACACTAGCAATGAGCAAATTAAAACCACACCAACATCCTGAACAGGGTAGCTCTTTTGAAGCCGAAAATATAGCAACTAGCACCATTAATTTTCCAACAGATTATGATGCGATTGTAGAGAGGATACATCAAATTAACCCAAATAAATATGCAAAATCGAGGAACTTTATAACTGGTGCAGTCACATATTTATCGCCATACATTTCACGTGGCGTTATTAGTTTACCGCAGGTGAAAGACATTATTGCCAATAAATTTAAATACTACGAAAGTGAAAAACTACTGCAAGAATTAGCTTGGCGAGAATATTTTCAAAGGCAATGGCAGTTTCATGGAGATAAATTATTTACCGATGTAAAACAAGCACAGCAAAATGTAGCGCACCATAAAGTACCCACTGCCATTTTAGAAGCCAAAACACGAATTGATGGGTTAGACACAGCCATTGAAACATTGTACGAAACTGGCTACATGCACAATCATTGCAGAATGTACACAGCCATGCTTACTTGCAATGTTGCGCAAGCACATTGGTTGCAGCCTGCAAAATGGTTGTACTATCACTTATTGGATGGCGATTTAGCAAGCAATCATTTTAGTTGGCAATGGGTAGCTGGCAGTTTCAGTAGTAAAAAATACTTTGCCAATCAAGAAAACATTAGCAAATACACCAACAGCAACCAGAAAAACGGTTACCTAGCCACTAGTTACGAAGAAATAGCTACAATGCCTATACCTACTGTATTAGAGCCTATTGCAGATTTAAATTTACAAACAAATTTACCAGAACCAACACCAATACAGTTGGATGCAGCATTACCATTGCTGATTTATAATACTTATAATTTAGATCCGAATTGGCATAAAGATGAAGCTACCAATAAAGTGCTTTTATTAGAACCATCACATTTTAAAGCATATCCTATAAGCAATAAAGTACTAGATTTTGTGTTGCAATTAGCGAAAGAAAATATTACTAACCTGCAAGTTTTTGTAGGCGAATTTGAAGCACTCAAATCGGAATATGAATCTTTACAAGAGGTTGTGGGCATTTATTACAAAGAACATCCAACCACGCAACATTATCAAGGGTTTAAAGAAAGTAGAGATTGGCTTTGTCCAACCATAACTGGCTATTTTCCGAGTTTTTTTGCATATTGGAAAAAAGCTGAAAAATTGTTGAAGTACTAAATCGGTCATAAATTTAACAGCATTGGTTTGCAAAAGCCGTTCATCTCACTTAATTTTATCTCATGAAACATCTAGTCACCATTCTTTTTATCGCCATTCCATTCCTAAGTATTTGCCAAAGCAACAATTACGATACATTGGCACCTTATTTAAGAACAAAAAAAATTCCAGAGTTCGCGATATTAGACTGTAATAGCAATAAATCTGATAGTGTTTGGATAAATAATAAATCGCTGCCAAAAGATAAGCCAATAGTATTTGTTTATTTTAGTCCAGAATGTAGCCACTGTGAATATGAAACGGAGGAAATTAAGAAGCACATGGACAGCTTACACAATGCAACATTTGTATTTGTTAGCTACCATCCTATGGAAAAAATTAAAGCCTTTTACGATAAATATGATTTAGGTAAATACACAAACATTGTAATGGGAAGAGATCCTAAATATTATATTCCGTCGTTTTTTAGAGTAGAATTTACACCTTTTGTTGCAGTTTATACGCCTCAAGGAAATTTTGTAAAAGCATATAAACAAGGGGCTAATATCACTGAATTAATTAGTTTGGTTCAATAGTATGAAATAAATATAAACTATAAAAAAGCGAGGCCCTTCTTGGTCTCGCTTTTTTATTACATCTTTTGAAGTCATAATATATTTTAAAATATTAAATTATGTATATTTATAAAAGAGGTATCACATAATAAATAAAAATTGTAATAATTATATTAAACCCATAAATCAAATAGATGAGATAAATGATAATGCTAAATGTAATGATACGCCATAAAAAAACCGTTGACCTAACGTCAACGGTTGTAAAGCGGTTAAAGATTGAAATCAACAACCTGTATGTTACCCCCTAATAAATGCTCTTTCAATTATTTTTGCAAAAAAAGTAAGAACACTTTAGTAACTAGTTTATATTGATAAGTTTCAATAAAATCTCTCTAAAATTGATTGTAACACTAATTTACCAACAACGTTTTACGCCGTAAGAATTCATTTTGTGAAGTACTAGGCATCACTTTGTAAAACAGCCTATTGACTTTGTAGAAAAAAGCCAAGGAATTAAATTTATAATTATTTTTATTACATGAGAATATGGTTTTGGCGCATAGGAATTTTACTAATAAGCTATCCGTCTGCTGCTCAATTCAATAACCTACAATCGATTAAAGGATTACCGTCTGACGAAGTTTATGATTTATTAGCCGATAGTAAAGGTTTTATTTGGGCGGCACATTCACTAGGCATTAGCAGATACGATGGTATGAACTTTAAAGATTTTAACCATCCACAAGCCACAGGAGCTGGTATTACAGATATTGTTGAAGACAAACAAGGACGAATTTGGTGCCACAATTTTAATGGGCAAGTATTTTATATTGAAAATGAGCAAATGCATCTTTTAGAAGCTTATAAGTATAAAGAAGAATATTACTATCCTAGAATGTTAATATCGAGTGATCAATTATTCATAACATCAGATAAAGGTTTATTTATACTTAACACTACAACGCTTATTGGTGAATATTTAAAAATTAATGGATTTTCAAAAAAACAAAATTCACTGACTCTGACCAGTAATAATGAAATTTTGTTCAACTCGGACACATTTTATCTTTTCTCAACTACAAGAGGTTTAAGAGCATTACCGTTCAAAAACGAGACAAAAGATCAAGATATAAGAATAAAAACGCTTAAGATTTTGCCTTTGCAATCAGATACATTATTCGCAACATACGAATATAATAAAATATGCAAGTTGTATTTAAAAAATGACACATTGTACATGTTTCAAATACAACAAGAAAAAAATAAATTAAATACGATTATAAAGTGTGATGACGAGATATGGATTAATACAAAAAAGGAAAGCCACACAACAAATGGCAGAAAGATAATTTACGAAAAAAATTTATCAGATATCATAAGAGATAAGAATAATAATCAGTGGTTTAGTAGTCTAGAAAATGGTCTTTCAGTCATTTACAACAATAATTTTTGGGCGAAAGATGATTCAAAAAAAATTCTAAAAAACGATTACATAGTTTCAAGTTCAAATACCAAAGAATATAAAATTTATGGTACCCAAAAGGGCGGTATATACGTTAAAAATAAAAAGAATAATACTTATAAAAATTACCAGCTACCTTCTATAGCAGGTAGTGTGGAAAAGATTTATACCTTAAATGAAAATGAGATCATTATTGCGCCATCAACAGGTTGTTATTTATTGAAACCCGAAGAAAATAAAATTGTTACCATCAATTCAGATTTCTTAACGATCAAGGGGATAATTATTAAAAATAAAAAATATTTATAGCACAGACTAACTGTATTATACGTTATGGCACAAAAGATTCATTTATCAATGAGAGTGGCTCATTAAAGGTGTTAAATATAAAACGTTCTTATTCACTATCTCTAAACAGTGCCACGAATCAAATATTTGTGGCGTTTAGTAACGGACTTCACGAACTAACTAAAGATTCTATTTTCACACCAGTTTTGTACAACAAAGAAGTAATTACAGCATCTTCACTTTTATATATTTACAATAAAACATATGCGACTACTTTTAATAATGGCCTTTTTATTATTGATAAAAATGGAATTAGAAGAAAATCAATGGAAGATGGCTTATTGTCTAATAAAATTTTAAAAATTAAACAAATTAATAATCAACTATTTATTCTTGAACAAAAAAATATTCAAATATTTGATATTCATTCAGAAAAAATTATTAAAACAATTGCTTTACCAACCGAAAAATCCAGTGTCATTTATGATCTGTGGCAAGAGGATAGTTTAATATATTTAAGTTCTAACAAAGGGCTTTATAAATTGAATATAAAAAATGTAAATGATGTAATAATTCCTGATAATTACATACTTACTATAACTAGCGATACTTCAGTTTTTTCACCCACACAACCAATACAACTACCATATTCGCAAAATAATATTCAATTTAAGGTGGTATCCCCATCATTTATCTATCCAGAATATACCTACTTTAAATATAGAATACTTGGTAATAATGACACAACTTGGCAGCAAACTACTTCCAATGAAAGTAATATTTCCTTTGCTGCTTTAAAGCCAGGTGATTATACTTTTGAGGCATACGCAGTAAATTTTCAGAATACAAGTGGCAAAACTTTACGCTATCAGTTTACAATTTTAAAACCTTGGTGGCAGCAGTGGTGGTTTATTACAGTCATTTTTTTAAGTATCATTTCAGGGCTTTACTATATTATTACACTAAGACTTAAAGCGATCGATAGAAAAAATAGTGCGGTTTTAGAAAAAATTGCGCTTACAAGCGAATTAAGAAAAAGCCAGCTTTCTACTATAGTTGCTCAAATGAATCCACATTTTATATTCAATACATTAAATACCATTCAAGGGCTAATTTATAAAAATGATAAAAATAGTTCTACTAGGTATATTGGAAAATTTAGTGAATTAGTACGAGATATATTAAAAAATAGCAACCAAGAAGTCATTTCTTTAGAAGAAGAGATTAGCCATTTAAGTACTTATTTAGAACTAGAAAAAATGCGTTTTGAAGATGATTTGCATATCACATTAACTGTTGACGAGTCGTTAGACAAAACCAATATCATGCTTCCACCAATATTAGTTCAACCATATATAGAAAATGCCATTTTTCATGGTCTTTTTCACAAAAAAGGAGAAAAAAATTTAGTCATAAAATTTATGAAATCTCAGAGAGATAATTATTTAGAAATTACCATAGACGACAATGGCATAGGAAGGGCAATGAGTCAGCAATTAAATTCCCAAAGAAGAAAGCATGAAAGCTTCGCCATTTCTGCTATAGAGAGGCGCATTCATTTACTTAACCAAAACCTTAATCGAAAAATAGAAATCGACATTATCGATAAAGTTGATAATTCACAAAATGCAGCAGGTACCAACGTAACAATTTCAATACCTATAAATAGCATCTAAAAATCAATATTTCATGAAAGTTATTATTATAGAAGACGAAAAAATTGCATCTGATTTATTACAACAGATGTTGCTAGAAATTGATGCTAGCATTGAGATTGTGGATAAATGTTACGATTTATCATCAGGGGTTAAAAGTATTAAAAAATATGAGCCAGAATTGATTTTTTTAGACGTAGAATTGCCCGTTTATAGTGGTTTACAACTATTAGATTTTTTTAATGAAGATGATATTAATTTTAAAATAATCTTTACGACGGCCTCCAATCAACATGCAATACAGGCTTTTGAAATGAGTGCTATTGATTATGTTTTAAAGCCAATCCAACCAGACAAGCTAAAACAAGCCATTAATAAATACAAGGAACAAGCTATTGTTAAATCTTATGAGAATTTGAGTGCGCTTACGCAAAATATCCAAACCCCCAACATTAAAAAGATTGTTATCCCAGTATCTACAGGTTTTGAAATACTTAATGTAAAAGATATTATTTATATAAAAGCAGAAGGAAGTTACACTAAAATCTACTTAAGTAATAATATCTCGTATACAATGAGTAAAAACTTGAAGTACTTTGAAAGTGTGTTTGAAACAAATAAATCTTTTGTGAGAATACACCGAAGCTACCTAGTAAATATCAACTTCATTACACGGATTATAAAAAACGATGGGTTTTATGCAGTATTCGATGAAGCCACACAATTACCCATCATTAATGATAAGATTGAAGAAGTAATAAAATTGATTGGCAGTTAAACGTTACTGATTAATCATTTCTCTAATAGTAGCAGTAATTATTTCAGCGTTTGGCTTGCTAAAATAATCACCATCACTGCCATATCCTGGTCTGTGTTCCATACCTGTGATGGTTCTTGCAGGTACGTCAAGCCATTGATAACCACCCTGTTCCTCCATTACTTTATTATACATAAATGCAGCGGCGCCACCTGGTACATCTTCATCTATAAACACAATTCGGTTGGTTTTTTTAAGCGACTTTAATATAATATGATGAATATCAAAAGGTAATAAGGTCTGAACATCAATAATTTCGCAACTAATCCCTTCATTTTCTAGACGCAAAGATGCTTCTTCAATAATTCTTAAAGTTGAGCCATAAGATACGATCGTAATATCATCACCTTCATTAATAATTTCTGGTACGCCTAATGGTATTGTAATGTCTAACAAATTAGATGGCATTTTTTCTTTTAAGCGATAGCCATTTAAACATTCAATTACGATAGCAGGATCATTGCTCTTCAACAAAGTATTGTACATACCAACCGCTTGTACCATATTCCGAGGTACACAGACATACATACCACGCAAAGCATTGATAATCATCCCCATAGGGCTTCCACTATGCCAGATGCCTTCTAAACGATGTCCTCGTGTACGAATTATAACTGGGCAACTTTGCTGACCAACGGTTCGAAAATGTAATGTTGCAACGTCGTCTGTTAAAGGCTGCAAACCATAAACAAGATAATCTAAATATTGAATCTCAGCAATTGGACGCAATCCCCTTAAAGCCATACCAATTGCTTGCCCCATGATGGTTAATTCTCTAATACCAGTATCAAAAATTCTATTTTCACCATGCTTAGCTTGTAAGCCCGCAAAACCTTGGTTTACATCACCAATCATCCCCACATCTTCCCCAAAAGCAAAAACGAATGGATTGTGAGAAAATAGCGTGTCAAAATATTTATTAAGAATTTCATAGCCATTTACAGAAGGTGCGTCAAAAGCAGTTAAAGGCTTCGTTTCACTTACACGCAACGCACTTTTTATGCCTTCATTATATAAGAATGTATTGTATAGTTTTTTATTAATCGTTAAAAGCTGGTCATAATAAGCTTTTAATGCTGGAATATTAGGGCTACTAGGGGCTGCATCCATTGCCAGCACCAAAGTTTTCATCACATCTTTACGTAAATGTTCAGGATTGTTTTGCAAGTTGGTAATTAATTCTTGCAAATAAGTATAAACCTGCATATCATTAATGGTCATACTTTTTACTAACTCAATTACTTGCGCTACTTGCGCTTTAATTGGCGCTAAATATTTTTCCCAAGCGTTTGTTTTACTTTCTCTTACCGAAGCTTTTGCTTCATGTGCAATCACATTTAATTCCTCTTCACTTGCAATTCCATTTTCAATCATCCACTCTTTCATCTTTTTAATACAATCCCATTCTCGCTCCCACTGCAAACGCTCCGGCGACTTGTAACGCTCATGGCTACCGCTTGTGCTATGGCCTTGTGGTTGAGTAACATCTTCTACGTGAAATACACACGGCACGTGTGTTTCACGCGTTTTGGTTAATCCTTCTTCAAATACTTCGCAAAGACCAGCATAATCCCAAGCTTTTACCTTGTAAATATTAATGCCATTAGTACCGTCTATTTTTTGAAACCCTTTTAACGCAGTTGAAATAGAGCCTTTTGTAGTTTGATGAGATTTTGGAACAGAAATGCCGTAACCATCATCCCACACAAAAATAGCCAATGGCACTTGTAGCACACCAGCAGCATTTACTGTTTCCCAAAAATGACCTTCACTTGTACTAGCATCGCCTATTGTACAAAAGCACACTTCGTTACCATTGTGACTTAAATTATCGTAACGGTGTAAATGTGGCGAGTTTCTAAAACATTTAGACGCAAATGCTAAGCCCAATGCTCGTGGCATTTGCGAGGCCGTTGGCGCCATATCGCTGGTAACATTTTTACGATTGGCTAAGTCGAGCCAATTGCCATTTTCATCTACATTTTTTGTTGAAAAATGCGATACCATTTGCCTGCCAGCGCTGAAGGGATCATTTTTAACATCTGGATCAGAGTATAATTGTGAGAAAAATTGTTCAACACTAGCAAGACCACTTGCAAACATGAAAGTTTGGTCGCGATAATAGCCAGCTCTAAAATCACCTGCTTTAAAAAACTTGGCCATTGCAACTTGTGCAAGCTCTTTACCATCCCCGAAAATGCCAAATTTAGCTTTACCAGTAAGTACTTCACGGCGGCCAAGCAAGCTAGCTTCGCGGCTAATTAAGGCAATACGATAATCGTTCAAAACCTCGTTTCTAAAACCATCGTACGATAGCATATCCTCTTTGTAAGCCATGTTTACAGTTTGTTCCATACCTCAAAAATAATTTAATCTTCACACAAAAAAACAATGAATTGAGACCAGTGCGGAAAGATAAATAAAATGCTTAAAGAAGCTAATTTTATCACTCTAAAAAATATCAACATTTGGCACTTGTATAAACAAAATTCATTGTTCATATACGAATATGAGATAAAAAATAACCTGCTTTTCTTGTAAAAAATTGTGTTTTTAAAATTTGGTATAATATTCGCTAAAATGTCGTCGTTATAAATATCTTTACCCTACAAAAAATAAACTTCAGTTATGAAAAAAACCTTTGTATTAGCTATTGCATTAATGGCAATTGGTTTTGCACAAGCGCAAACAACCTCTACAACAACATCAACAACCGTTACAGCACCGCCTACGGTACCTAAAGACATAACTAAAACTTTAGAATTTACAAATGATGCATTCGATTTTGGTAAAATACCTGCTGGTAAACCCACCAAATACGAACTAACCATTAAAAATATTAGTAAAGAAGCTGTAACATTAAAAAATGTTCAGGTAGGTTGTGGTTGCACAACGCCAGAATATGAAAAAGACAAATCTTTCGGTCCTGGTGAAACTATTAAAGTCACACTTGGTTTTAGTGGTAATGCAAATGGTCCTTTTAGCAAATATGCAACGCTTTATTTTAGCGGCGATATGCAAAAACAAGTAACTTTTAAGGGCGATGCGTACCAAGTACCTGCTACACCAGCTCCTGCTAATACTGGTACTCAAGTGATAAAACCATAAATCTTACATACATTATGAAACAATTATTATTTGCTTTTGCCCTATTTGTTGGCGCAAGTGTTAGTGCACAATCAAGTGTAAAATTTACCACTGCCACACACGCTTTTGGTAAAATTGTACAAAATAAACCCGTTAGTTACGAGTTTTCATTTACCAACACTGGTACTAAACCTTTGGTAATTGAAACTGCAACTGCAGGTTGCGGTTGTACTACCCCAGAATATACCAAACAACCGATTGCGGCTGGTAAAACAGAGAAGATCAAGGTCACATACAATGCTGCTAATCTTGGCGCATTTGTAAAAGATGTTACCGTAAAATTTGCCAACGTAGCCGAGCCAACAGTTCTTAAAATTGATGGTGAAGTGATTGCAGCAAAAAAATAATTTTATAAGCGTTATCAAAAAAGCCATCGAAATCGATGGCTTTTTTGCTTTCAAAGCATAATCATTGGTTAACCAATTCATCAATGATGCTATAAAACCGATGCTTAAAAGTTTTATAATAGTCGCCTGTGCCAGGGCCATAAAAGCCAGTATCTATACTGTGCACTCGTCCCGTTTTATCGACAATTATTGTGGATGGGAATACTTTAATTGGTGTTAATTGTGGTAGCGTTTTTTCGGTTCGCTTTTCATCACTTACAGTAACACCAGTAACCAATAATGGATATTGAACACCAAAGCGTTCTTTAAACTTTAATATGCTATTCTTACTGCGTTCAAAATTGTCTGTTAATTCATAAGCCAAACCAATTACTTCAATACCACGCTCTTTGTTTTTATTGTAAAAGTCTGACAAAAAAGCTGTTTCATCCATACAATTAGGACACCAAGAACCCATTAATTGAACAATCACCACCTTATTTTTAAATTGCTCATCTTCTATTGAAACCAATTTCCCATCTAAGTTTTTAAATGCGAAATGCAGCTTACTATCTGCTTCGTCATTTAAATACATGGCCGTGGTATTTGGCAAAGTTGCCGTATCATTTTTCATAGCAGTAAACATTTCTTTACCCAAAGCACCTGCATAAAATATACCATCAGAAATAGTTGTAGGATTTCGAATAATAGCGGAGAAACTAAATGCATGGCTGCCATCAAATGTAGATAACCGTAAAGTATCGCCATTAACCACACCACTTAGATATCTATAATCACCTGTTGGTGTTACAATTGAACCATTTACAAGGGCACCATTTTGCTGAAAAATGCCGATTGCAGGATTATTTTTTTCGCCAAATATCATAGCCCATTTGCCAGAAATATTGGCTTTAGGTTTAGATTGTATAGCAAATCTTGCAGATGTATTAGCTACGGCAGTAAAAGGCATTATTTGATTTTGTTTGGCGCCACTTTTTATCCAAACACCTTCAAGTTTAGCTTTACTTATCATTTTTGCTCTAAACTGCGATTCAAAAACAGGCATTTGAAAAATAATTGAATCCTCTTTTGTGATAGTAATTTTATCAACCTTGATACGTTCTGCGCCATTAATAACGTATAAAACAGGTTTATCATTTATTTGCTGCCATTGAAAATTAAAAACAATGGCGTTGCTATCTTTTCGTAACAATTTTGCCTGCCAAATACCTTGCTGCGGCATCATTTGACTAAATGTAACAATCTTAATCATTAAAGAAATAATAATAAAAATGGATTTTTCCTTCATATAAATATGTTAAACCACAAGAATAATAAAAGTCTACCAGTTTCGTACACTAAAAACGAAATTATTGAAAGTTGGTTGATAAATAATGAACAGCGTATACCCTTAAACATTAGATTTGTTGCTATTGACATTTGCTTCAAAAAAAATCAATGGTAACATCATTGCTAATTGATCTAGAGATGCGATATTGTATAATCGAATAAATTCATGACTGAACTTTTTATTATTTTAGGCTTGGTAATTATCAACGGCCTTTTTGTAATGGCAGAAATTGCCTTAATTTCCGCAAGAAAACCAAGATTAGAAGGACAAGCCAGCAGAGGGGATAAAAAAGCCAAAGCAGCATTACTCTTATCTAACAATCCAGATACATTTATTTCTACAGTTCAACTAGGCATTACATTAATAAGTATTTTATTAGGTATTTATGGCGAAGAGGGCATTACACACCACATCAAAAGCCTTCTAGAAAATGTAGCTTTCGTAAAGCCATATATAGACACTGTGTCTAAAATGCTAATGCTTATAACAATCACCTATATATCATTGGTTTTGGGTGAGTTAATACCAAAAAGAATTGGTATGAGCAATCCAGAAGCCATCGCAAAATTTGTAGCTTCCCCAATGAAAGTAATTTCTACCATTACCTTCCCATTTGTGTGGCTGCTAAGTATGTCAAGCAATTTTTTAGTAAAATTATTTGGTATTCAACGCAATGATAATGCGGTCACAGAAGAAGAAATTAAAGCCATTATCACAGAGGGAACAGAGCAAGGTACGATAGAAGAAGCCGAACAAGAAATTATAGAACGCGTATTTCATTTAAGCGATAGAAATATTACAAGCTTAATGACACATAGAAAGGATATTGTGTGGTTAGATGCTAGTAAAACGGTGGGTGACATTAAAAGGTCGTTACAAGAAGCGATGCACTCCATCTACCCAGTATGCGATGGTAATATTGATAAAATAAAAGGCTTTGTTTCTATTAAAGAATTATTTACTGCAGATGAGTCTGTGGCTATTGGCAGTATTATTAAACAACCAATGTATGTTCCTGAAAACAATACTGCCTACCAAGTTCTAGAAAAGTTTAAGGCTTCTAAAATTCACCATAGTTTTATTGTAAACGAATATGGAAGTATTGAAGGTTTGATTACCTTAAATGATATTTTAGAAGCCATTGTTGGTGATATGAGTCAGCCAGACGAAGAACCTTATGAGATGACAGAACGCGCCGATGGCAGCTTTTTAATTGATGCGCAAATTTCGTTTTACGATTTCCTCAAACATTTTGATAAAACTGAATGGTTAGATGATGGTGATCAAGAATTTGATACCCTTGCAGGTTTTATTTTAGACCAATTAAAAGAAATACCCAAAACGGGTGATACGCTTAGCTGGCGCGGCTTTGACTTTGAAATTGTGGATATGGATAGCCATCGCATAGATAAGATTTTGGTGAAAGCCAATAATGATGAAGATTAATAATAACTATCATTAAATCTTCCGCCCTTTCATAGCCAAACTTACAGCTTGATCCATAACACGTTCAGCGAACGGTTTGGTAATCTCATTCAGTGCTTCAATTTTAGATTGAATTAAGTTTTTATCGTCCATCGTTAAAGCCAACTGCAAAGCTTGCATAGCTTGCGCAGTATTGGTTATTTCATCTTTACTTATTAGAGTAGCGTTTTTAGTTAAGAACTTCTCAGTTACTTCCAATATTTGTTCGCCTTCAGTTCTAGCTTCTACGAGTGCACGAATTTTAATATCCGCCTTTGCATTGGTAATACTATCTAGTAACATTTTTTCAACCTCTTCATCGGCAATACCAAACTGAGACTTTACCTCAATACTTTGCTCTACCCCACTTCTCAATTCTTTTGCTTTTACAACCAAAATACCGTCCGCATTGATTAAAAAACTCACTTCTACTTTAGGCATACCTGCTGGCATGCCTGGAATACCTGTTAAGTTAAATTCAGCTAGCAATCGATTATCTTTTACTAAATCTCTCTCGCCTTGGAATACTGAAATACGCATGCCACTTTGACCATCTTTATGGGTGGTATATTGCCTTCCAACTTTTGTGGGAATTTTAGAATTTCTGGGTATTAAAACATCCATTAAGCCACCCATTGTTTCAATGCCAAGGCTAAGTGGCGTTATATCCAACAACAGAAAATCTTTGTTATTGCCTGCCAAAATATCAGCCTGAATGGCTGCACCTAGAGCCACAACTTCATCAGGGTTCACCGTATCATTTACGGGCTTACCAAAAAACGTTGCAACCGCATTTTTTACAACAGGTACTCTGGTACTACCACCTACCATTACAATAGTATCAATATCTTGGATGGTTAGTTCTGCATCTTTCAAAGCGCCTTTGCAACTATCTATTGTTTTATTTATTAATGGCTGAATTAAAGCTTCAAATTCAGATCTAGAAATATGTAATACATCTCCATTTAGTTCAGCAGTATAGCTATCATTACTACTTAAATGCTTTTTCGCTTCCTCTGCTTTTAAGCGAAGGGTTTGGGCCAATTGTTTGTTTTGTTGTAACGCTTCCTGTGCAATACCAAATTGCTGTAACCAATGCTGTACAAGTATTCTATCAAAATCATCACCACCTAAATAGGTATCGCCATTAGTACTTAAAACTTCAAAAATACCATTAGTAATTCTTAGTATAGACACGTCAAAAGTCCCACCGCCTAAGTCATACACTGCAATGGTTTTCTCTTCGTCTTTTGCTAATCCTAAACCATACGCTAAACTGGCTGCGGTTGGTTCATTTACAATTCTCAATACATCCAAACCTGCCAACTTACCCGCATCTCTTGTAGCTTGACGTTGTGCATCATTAAAATAAGCAGGTACCGTAATAACCGCTTTAGTTACCGGTGTCTTAAGAATATGTTCAGCCCTTTGTTTAAGTTCTTTTAAAATAAATGACGACAATTCTATTGGTGAATAAAATGTATTACCTACTTGCACTTTCACCAAGCTCTCAGTATTATCATCTATTATTTTATAGGTAAAAAAATCAGCATTATTTTTTACATCATTAAAACTTTTGCCCATTAAACGCTTAGCACTGAAAATGGTATTTTGAGGCTCTGTTTCTAAAAATAATTTGGCTTGTTCGCCAACAGTTGGATTTCCTAAAGCATCGAAGTGAATAATGCTTGGTACTAAACTACTCGTATTAAATTCCTTTAGTGCTACTGGTTGTTTAGTTTCGGGATGAATGATAGCCACCAAACTATTGGTTGTACCCAAATCGATACCAACAATCATTTCTTCTTGTTGTAAACTACCTGTTGCAATATTTATAGAAATCTTCGCCATAGTGTTTTGTAGATAAATTTTAGAGTACAAATCTCAATCTAAAGATTGCAAAAATAAGCTTATCAGTACTTGTTCAATTGCGAAAGAAGAAAGGAATTAAATTTTATAGAAGTCAACATAGATAAGCATTGGCAACAAAAAAACCCCGCATATGCGAGGCTTCGTGGGAGTTGACGGGGTCGAACCGCCGACCCTCTGCTTGTAAGGCAGATGCTCTAAACCAACTGAGCTAAACTCCCTTTTTTTCTTTCTTCCTTCCGATTTTGGATTGCAAATATAGAACCCTTTATGTTACTGCCAAATAAAATTCAAAAAAAAGCACTAAATATTTTTTATTGCAATTATTCTACAAAAAATTAGCACACTACTAACTACCTATTTTTAACTAGAACGCTTTATTTTTGTAATCATGATTGTGACTATAAATACAGCTACAAAAACTTGGGAAGAATTTGATACGGATGTATTGACGGCTACAACAAGCTCGTATCAGTTAATCGTGTGGAATGACGATGTAAATAGTTTTGAATGGGTTATTGAAACGCTGATGGAAGTCTGTGGTCATTCGGCTGAACAAGCAGAGCAGTGTGCCATGATTATTCACTTTAAAGGTAAGTATGCAGTAAAAGATGGCCATTATGATAGTTTAAAACCGATGAAAGAAGCTATTACCGAAAGAGGCATTAATGCAACTATTGAAATGGTTATAGAACATTAATACAATATTACTTTCCCTCACCTTTATTTACATTTCAATGTAATGCCACTTGCAGTTCTAGACCACAAATTTTGGTTTCCCAATGTTGAAGAGGCATTAGAAGACGGCCTACTTGCTATTGGAGGTGATTTACATCCTGAACGCATTTTACTCGCCTATAAAAAGGGCATTTTCCCTTGGTATGATGGTGACTTACCTTTATGGTGGTGTCCTAACCCTCGCTTTATATTAATTCCAGAGGAATTAAAAATAAGTAAGAGTATGAAAGCCTTGTTTAAAAAACAAGCTTTTGATATAACGATTAATACAAATTTTGAAGCAGTAATAAATGCCTGCAAAGCCACAGAACGCAAAGGCCAAGACGGGACTTGGATAAAAAATGAAGTAGTAGAAGCTTATACGCATTTACATAAACTAGGCATGGCACACAGTGTAGAAGCGTGGCAAAATAACCAATTAGTGGGTGGTTTGTATGGTATTAAACTTGGAAAAGTATTTTTTGGCGAAAGCATGTTTAGCAAGGTAAGCAACGCTAGTAAGTATGCTTTTATAAGTTTTGTAGACCAACTTAAAAGAGAAGGTATTGTGCTTATCGACTGCCAAGTATATACAGAACATTTAGAAAGCCTTGGCGCTAAAATGATACTACGTCAGCAATTTGTACATCTGCTAGAACAGTTGATTTAACTCTTGTAGCCATACATTTTTTCTACATCTTTTACAATGGCTTCCATCGCTTTATCCTTATCATTGGGGTCGTAATTTTGCTTAAGACTTGTTCCAAAAAAGAACATAACAGATTGATAAGCAATCGCCGTAAAACCACCTTTGTATTCATCCACAATTTCGTAACAATTACTGCCAGTTTCTCTAAAAATGAGCTTCATTAGAACCTTGCCTTGGTATACAGATAACTGCGATAATTTACTTGTAAATTCTCTACGCAGTTCTGCTTCGCGTTCTCTAATAATCGCTTTACGCTGCTTTCTGTCGGTTACATTTACAAGTTTTGCATTTATCTCATTCATTATTTTACCCGCCCTTTTTGCATAAGGATAAGTAATATAAACCGCATTTCTTAACCTCGTCCATTCTGCCCAATATTTTTTCCATTTTTCAGGCATTTTAGTGTTTACCTGAACCGTTGGCAACCAAGCAATTGGGATAGTATCCCCTTCAGGTGTAATTTCGGCATAAGATTTAATGGTGTCGTAAACGCTACGTTGCGCAAATGATTTGCTTATAACACTAGCAATCGTTAGTGTAAGTACCAGCAAGAATATTTGTTTGTGCATTTGTGCCATTATAGTTGCAATATAGACAAGTAATTGTATTTAATGCTGCATAATAAAAAAGGTAACCTTACCTAGTATAATTTTTACATTTTTTTTCAGAATTCCCGTACGATTTATCAGGATTTCCATGATTTATTCCTCGATAAGCAAATGCAGTTATTTTGTTTTGTTTCTATAAACCTGCTTACTTTTTTTCTTTAAGCACTTTTATATATTAGATATGTTTTTATGTTATAACAAATCGTTTAGATTTTGGTCAATAGTCCATTTGTTATATTGACTTTATTTTTTTCTGTAAATTAATCAGTAGAAATATTATTTTACGAAAGCATAGATCAAGAAGGTCACTGTTTAAAAATATTACCCACAATCTGTGCATATCAAAAACTTTTGTATCTATTGAATTAAATTAAATTTGATAAAAAGCAAAAGCAGCTTGTAACAACAATTCGTAACCATTAAAATTTAGCGCATTGACAGAAACAATCATTAGTCTTAATTCGGTAAATCCGATAGAATTTTTTGGTGTGAACAATGGCAAATTGGACAAACTAAAAAAGAAATTTCCTTTGCTCAAAATCTTATCGCGAGGTACGCAAATAAAAATTAGCGGCGCACCAGAACAGATAGATACTGCCAAAGAAAAGATAGATTTAATTATTCAATACCTTGAACGTAACGGCCATTTAAGCGAGAATTACTTCGAACAAATTCTTGGTGGTGATGATGTGGAAACCATTGACAATTTTGTAGAACGTAATCCTAACGATATCTTAGTTTTTGGGCCTAATGGCAAAACGGTAAGAGCCAGAACAGCTAACCAAAAGAAAATGGTTCAGGCTTGCGATACCAACGATATTGTTTTTGCGATTGGCCCAGCCGGTACAGGTAAAACTTATACTGCTGTTGCATTAGCGGTAAGAGCATTGAAAAATAAAGTGGTAAAAAAGATTATTCTTACAAGGCCGGCTGTGGAAGCAGGCGAAAGTTTGGGCTTTTTACCTGGTGATTTGAAAGAAAAAATTGATCCGTATTTACGCCCTTTGTACGATGCCTTAGACGACATGATTCCTGCAGATAAGTTGGGTTATTATATGAGTACTAGAACCATTGAAATTGCGCCTTTGGCCTACATGCGTGGTAGAACTTTGGATAATGCGTTTATTATCCTTGATGAATCGCAGAACACCAATGATTTGCAAATAAAAATGTTCTTAACGCGTATTGGTCCTAACGCGAAAGCCATTATTACTGGGGATCCTACGCAAATTGATTTACCTCGTAACCAGCGAAGCGGTTTGGAAAAAGCCTCTCGCATATTACGAAATATTGAAGGTATTGCACACATTGAATTAGATGGTGAAGATGTTGTAAGACACAGATTGGTTAAAGCTATTATCAAAGCTTACGATAAAGACCAAGACAATGATGACAGAAGTGGTTATCACCGTTAAAGCAATCACATTTTTTTATAAAAAGGCAGTTGTAGGACTGCCTTTTTATTTGCAATAGCACGAAAATTAAATATCATGAATAAATAATTGGTTATAAATACCAAGTAGAATAATTTTTGCGGCTTTATTTCGTTAGATGTTTAAGTAATTTCAACCGTTGGTTTAGTTGAACCAAAAAATTTTTTGTACTCATGAAAAAAATAGCAATCCTCACAGTCTTCATTGCATCAGCATTTGCTGCTAGCGCACAGGTAAAAAAGCCCGCACCTAAAACCAAAAAGGTATTAACAACTTATAAACCAAGAACTTATAAAACACCAGCAACTGGTAATTCAGTCACTTCACCTTCCACATTTCCAAATACTAATCCTGAGCCTAAAAATGTGGTGTATCAGTACATTGATACGGCTTTTCCCAATAGTGAAAATCAATTTCCGATGGTAGGCAATATTGGTATTGGAACAAAAACACCACAAGCTGCACTAGAAATTAAACGCAATGCTGGTGATACGAGACGTAAAAACATATTATTACAATTAAGCAACAGTTGGTCGCCAAATGGTCAAAACGAACCTACTGTTATGTTTTCTAATGGCGACTTAAGCGATCCCAAAAATGTAAGCTATTGGACAGTAGGCGCTAGAGTTTCCGGCGACAACACGATTAAATCGCCACAAACATTTAAAATTTGTTATAAAGCCCCAGGTATAGATTTGGATCAAGAAGTATTTTCAATAGACAGTTATCATGGCAAAGTAAAAATTGGTGATGTAAATACCAATTATGATGGTTATAAATTATTTGTTGAAGAAGGTATTTTAACTGAAAAAGTAAAAGTTGCCATTAAAAATTCTGAAGATTGGTTTGATAACGTATTTGAATCAAACTATAAGCTCATGAATATTTACGACTTAGATGGTTTCATTAAAAAATACAAACATTTACCAGATATGCCTACCACAGAGGATGTAACAACCAGTGGTCTTGACTTAGGCAAAATGAATGGTTTGTTATTAAAAAAAGTAGAAGAGTTAACTTTATATATGATTGACTTAAAAAAACAACTAGACGACACAAAGAAAATGGTAGACGAATTAAAGAAACAACAGCATTAAAAAGTCTAGTATTTTATAAACAGCCTTGCAATATTGCGAGGCTGTTTTGTTTAGGATAAAATGCGCAAGAATCGGATTTTATGGTGCTTATAGGCTAGTTACATTTGTGCTATAAATAATTTTCATGACAGAATCGAAGACATTACAATATAGCAAAATAGCAGACGCTATTAATTATATCAAAACAAATTTTCAAACGCAACCAAGCCTTGATGATATAGCGGCAAGTGTACATTTAAGTCCCTTTCATTTTCAACGATTATTTACTGAATGGGCAGGTGTAAGCCCCAAAAAGTTTTTGCAATATATTAGTATACAACACGCCAAAAGTTTATTACAGAAGCCAACTGCTACCCTATTTGACACCGCTGCTGAGACTGGTTTTTCAAGCAGTAGCAGATTGCACGATTTATTTGTGAATATAGAAGGCATGACACCCGGCGAATACAAGAATGGTGGCGAACATTTGCAAATAAAATACAGCTTTGCAAACACAATGTTTGGTGATATCATAATAGCCGCAACAGAAAAAGGTGTTTGCTATATTGCTTTTATTGAAGATAACGCTGTTGGTTTTACTGACTTGCAATCACATTTTCCAAAAGCCAATTTTATAGAACAAAAAAACGAATTACAAGAACAAGCATTGCATATTTTTTCACGAAATTGGACCGATTTGCAAGAGATAAAATTACATCTTAAAGGGACCGATTTCCAAATTAAAGTTTGGGAAGCCCTTCTTAAAATTCCGATGGGGCAGCTAATAACGTATGGTGATATTGCCAATACTATTAATAGTCCAAAAGCTTCAAGAGCTGTAGGTACGGCTATTGGTAGTAATCCTGTAGCGTTTTTAATTCCTTGCCATAGAGTGATACAAGCAACTGGTAATATTGGTGGTTATATGTGGGGAACAACGCGTAAAACTGCCATCATTGGCTGGGAAGCAGCAACAATTTTTCAGTAATGGTAGAACATTGTAACCAAACAGATGTAACTATAAGGCAACTTATAAGGCGCAGAAAAATTTGCTTTGGCGGTAATAAACAACTTAAAATATATGGCAAGCTAAATTGCAAATCGGGAAAGCGTTTAAAAAGAAACAATCGTGTATTTTTTGTATCAGAACATCCTGCAATACAAAATGGTTATAAACCTTGCGGTCATTGCCTTAAAGCAGCTTATCAACTTTGGAAAAATGGATTTATTTAATCAACTACCACAACAAGATACTAACCTTTTACCTTATGATGGCATTGTAAAGTATTTTGGCAAATTGCTGCCACTAAACGAAGCCAATGATTATTTAGAAGCATTATTAACAACTATTGAATGGCGCAATGATGAAGCTATCATGTTTGGGAAACGTATTATCACTAAACGAAAAGTGGCTTGGTATGGCGATACTGATTTTGAATATAAATACTCAAATGTGACCAAGCAAGCATTGCCTTGGACTGATGAACTTAAAGCGCTTAAACAACTATCAGAGCTCAGTACTGGTGAGACTTATAACTCTTGCCTATTAAATTTATATCATACAGGTGAGGAAGGTATGGCTTGGCACAGTGATGCTGAAACGGATTTAAAAAAAGACGGAGCTATTGCATCGTTAAGTTTTGGTGCCGAAAGAAAATTTGCCTTTAAACATAAACAAACACAGGAAACGGTTTCGATAATGCTCCAGCACGGTAGCTTATTGTTAATGGCTGGCACTACACAAACACATTGGTTGCACCGCTTACCACCAACTACCAAAATACAAACCCCAAGAGTAAACTTAACGTTTAGAACTATTGTAAATAAAAGCTAGTTTTACTATGTAAATAAATACCAGAAACCAACACATGTCACATAGTTCTTTTGACGACCAAACCTATACCAATATTGACTTTACGAAGAATGGCTTACCTGAAGGTGAATACAATAATTGCACCTTTGAAAACTGCAATTTAGAAAGCATAAATTTAAATAACCGACAATTTTCTGAATGTATTTTTACGAATTGCAACCTTAGTAATGCATCAATAGAACAAGCTGCATTTAGAGCTGTAAGGCTTAATGACTGTAAGCTTTTAGGCTTACGCTTTGATACTTGCAATCATTTTATTTTCTCGGTTGGGTTTACTAATTGTTTACTAAATCTTACTTCATTCTACAAATGCAAAATGAAAAAAACTATATTCAGAAATTGTAGCCTTCAAGAAGTAGATTTTGTAGAAGCAGATTTAACCCAAGCAGTATTTGACAATTGCGATTTAAGCAGCGCCATATTTGGTAATACCATACTTGAGAAAGCAGATTTCACCACCGCTTATAATTTTACTATTAATCCTGCAAACAATCGCATTAAAAAAGCAAAATTTGCTACGGCTAGCCTTGCAGGCTTATTGAGTAGTTATGATATTGTGATTGTGTAAATGCTGTCAACAATTTGATATTGCTTATTTTCATTGCTTTAACTATTTGCCATGCAACCAATTTCTAACTTATTATGAAACTATTCGTATTATCACTTACATTACTTTTAGCTGCTTCTACACAAGCACAAGAAAAAAAAGTAGCACCTACATCAAATCAATTGTACAACACCATTCGTACACAAGACAGCCTATTTTTTGCCGCTTTTAATGCACAACACCTAGCTTTAATGAAAACCTTTTTCTCCCCATCATTAGAATGGTTTCAAGATAATGGCGGATTGATTAATTATGATACCGTATTCATAAATTTCGCCCAAATGTATACAAGGCCGTACAAGCTTACACGCACTTTAATCGAAGGCAGTTTAGAAGTGCATCCTATTAAAGATTATGGCGCTATAGAAATAGGTACGCACCAATTTGAACACATAGAAAACGGCAAACTTGAAATAGGCACGTTTAAATTTCTGATGATCTGGAAAGAAACCAATGGCAATGGCAGATTACCAAAGTGGTAAGTTACGACCATTAATCTAGTTGATAAAATATATTGGTTAAACAAATCGGACGTAGCAATTGCTACGTCCGATTTGTTTAATTTAAATTGTAAATATCAAATTAATTTCCTAGCCCCCAATCTCTACCTTTCATCACTGCAGGAACGCCTTCTGTTAGCCATTTGGTAGGTTTCTCGCCTTTTAATAGCCAATCAAAGTACTGCTGTTCACGTATTTGCAAGTCTTTACGATTGCGTCTTTCTACTAGGTTGTGCGCTTCGCCATTATACACTAGTAACCATACAGGTTTGTTCAATCTACGCATAGCTGTAAAGTACTCAATACCTTGATACCAAGGCACTGCACCATCTGCATCGTTGCTCATAATTACCAAAGGTGTTTTTACTTTTGGTAAATGGAACAATGGTGAGTTTTCTATGTACAGTTCTGGTTTTTCCCAAATGGTAGCACCTATACGGCTTTGTGTTTTCTCGTATTGAAATTGACGTGTAACGCCGCTTTCCCATCTAATACCACCGTAAGCACTAAACATATTTACCACTGGTGCACCTGCCCAAGCTGCTGCATATAAGTTAGTTTGTGTAATCACATAAGCAGTTTGATAGCCACCCCAGCTTTGCCCTTGAATACCAATTTTAGTGCTATCTACAAAGCCTGCTTTTACTACCGCTCTTGTACCACTTACGATATAGTCAAAAGCGCTTTTACCAGGATGGCCTATTTTGTACCAAATATCTGGCACCAAAACAATGTAGCCACGGCTTACAAAAAATGGAATATTTAATGCAGACGCAGTAGGTGCTGGCGAACGGTAATTGTGTAAGGTTTCATTATTACGCTCATAGAAGTACACAATCATTGGGTACTTTTTCTTAGGGTCAAAATCTTCTGGTTTGTACAATACACCTTCAGTTTCTTTGCCAGTATAAGCTTTCCATTTAAACAGTTCTGATGTACCCCAATTGTAATTGGCTTGCTGCGGATTGGTATTAGATAATTTCACTTCATCTGCACCGTTTATTTTACGCACATACAAATTAGGTGAAGTTTCAAATGTTTCTTTGGTAAAAGCTAGAAGGTTAGCATCTTTTGCTTTTAAAATGCCGCTGTTACCGCCAAAACCAGCAGTACCAAGCGCTACAGGTTCTTTAAAAATAGTGGTTGGGCTAATTTTATTTTTTAGGTTCAACTGTGCCAAGCCTGCACTTTTATCTTTTTCATCAAATAATCTAAACAGCAGCAAACCATCGTTTTTAATAAACTTTTCATCTGCATCAACACTTGCATGGCGATGTACAATTTTATTATATCGTCCGAAGGTAAAAGGAATACTTCTTTCAGTACCTTCTGTAGCTACTTTCCATACATCGTAATGGTCGTTAATCAATACATATTTATCCCCTTCCATCCATTTGGCTATACCATAAGGATTTGGATCATCTGGTACATCATTCTCCTCATCATACAATGGATATTTTATATCGGTAGCTACTGCATATAACTTTTGAGTAGCGCTATTGTACATGGTATATGCTTTCTTTTTATCCTCGTATATCAATAGAAATTTACCAGTATACGATGGATACACATTGCCTTTAAAATTGGCTAAAATCAATTTACGTTCTCCTGTAATGGGGTTAACATTATACAAATCGCTAAACGTGCTGCCCTGCCATTGGCGAGCAATTCGCCTACCAAAATCTGTGCTAGTGTAAAATACCTCACCGTCGCCATCTAAAGTTTGTTGTACTCGCGGAAACTTGTCATCTGCCAAAGGCACAATACTATTACTTTCAAAATCGTAGCGGGCCAAATAGCTTTTTCGAGTGTCTGCTTCTACATTTTTTAGTTGCACCGTCATTAAATCATCATCATGATAATTCCATACGTCTACCCCTGCCCTTTCAAATTCTGGCAATGTTGTATCTTTTGATGGTAATATTACCGATGTACCAATGAACAAACGTTTACCGCTTTTACTAAAGTCTATTGATGCAAACTCGCTAATGGTATGCTTTGCTGGCACACCTTTGGTACTTCTATCGGCTAATAATTTGGCACTATCTAAACCTGCTTTGTAGTAATATAATTTATAAAATTTCTGCGATTCTTTTTTAGCACTATCTCTTTCTGCCACAAAGGCAAGCTGCTTACCTGCATCATCAAACGTAAAAGATTTGGCATCGTTAAAAGCTTTTAATACCGTATCAATTTGTTTAGTATTGGTACTTAATTGCAACACAAATGCTTTATTGTTGACATCGCTATTTTTCTTGGTCGTTTTTATGACTGCGACATTACCTGTTTTGCTGATCACATAATCATTTACCAACATCAAAGATGTTTTTTGGCCTTCGGCTAAATATTTTACCACTAGTTCCGTTCCTTCTTCACCATCGTTACTAGCGCCTGCACCGCTTCTTGCTCCACCTCTTCTAGTAGGGTTAGGTGCAGCGGCCGTCGCTTCAGTTTTTACACTATCGGTAAATTTTGGCTTAGTCGTATCAGCGGTTGGTTTTTCTAATAAATATAGCAATACATTACTGGCTTTTTCTGGTAGTTTATAGCTTTTTACAGCTGGTATTTTCTCTATTGTAGAAGTTGTAAGGTCTACAATAGCCAAACTATCTTTTGGCGTATCAGCAGCCACTTTTTTAGCAATTTTTGCTGCGCGAGTTTGAGTAAATGTTGGCTTTATTTTAAATATTACATACTTATTATCTTCTGTAATTCGTGCATTATAGCCACGTTCTACTTCAAATAGTTTTTTACCGTTTGTAAGTTGAATCACCAAAGTGGCATCGCCTTCTTGCGGGGTAACTGTGTACACCACCAACTTACCATCGTTGCTAATTAATTTCTCTGCCAAGGTTTGCCATCCATCATATACTGAATGGTCGAGAGGTTTCTTTTGTGCTAAAAGCCCTTTTGCAACAAGCATTATCAAAAACAATACGTAGATCTTCTTCATAAGCGTCAATTAAGTTTTGGCTAAAATATCTAAAAAATAAACGAATGCTCGCAAAGAATGCTTTTTTATTATGAACGGAGCGTTATATTACATCCTTATGTGAATGTCTTGTTTTTGGGCACAACTATTGCTGAGTCAATAACTTATTCTATAATAGCAAAGACACAAACCTTCTATGAAAAAGCACTTATTATTGCTAACAGCAATTATAATGGTTGGAAGTATTACGGCAACGTTAAACGCACAATCTGTTAAAGATAGCTGGTATGGCATTGGCGTTGCAGAAGTGCCCAACGAGACAAATAATTACCTTGGCGAACTAATTTTGAATGAAAAAAATGGTAAGGTCACTGGTATTTTTAACTACTATTTTAGGGATAGTTTATTTACCAATAAAGTAGAAGGAAAGTTTGATAAGGTGAGCAATCAACTATTGCTAACAAAACAAAATATCATTTTTCATCGCTCTTACGATACTAAAACTGGTGTAGATTGTCCCATGTATGCACAAATGACTTTACGCAATTCAAGAGTTGAAAGCGTACTAAAAGGCATGTTATATGCCGATAATGAGCATCAATTTACTTGCCCAGTTATTAACTTTAATTTTAAGCGAATTAAAGATATAGCACCGCCACCACCTACTCCAAAAAAACAATCTTATACTATATTACCTAAAAAAAATAAAGAAGCAACTGTAATACTTCCTCGCCCATCATCGATAGCAATAAAATCAGATACTGCCGTAGTTACAAAAAAAGCACCAGCTGCAATTGATCCAAAACAACTATTATATAGCAATCGACAAAAAGTGTATACACAAGAACTTGATATTGAAAGCAGTAGTGTTCGTATAGAATTGTATGATAATGGAGAAATAGACTACGATTCTGTATCGCTTTACCTTAACGATAAATTGGTACTTGGTTCTACTATGCTTAAACACAGTGCTATTACCATTACTTTGCCACTTAGCGACAGCCTAGAATACAACGAGCTAAGCATGTTTGCCGATAATCTTGGTTTAATACCACCGAATACAGCCGCCTTAATTTTATACGATGGTAAAATAAGACACGAGATAATGATGACGAGCGATCTTAATAGAAATGCTACCATCAAACTGAGAAGAAAGAAAAAGCCATAACGCCAATTTTTTTTTCCTTTTATAAAATTATAAGCACCTGATTGCGAATTTATGTGCACATTCAATTAGATTACTTTACCAATACTAACACTGTTTTTTATGAAACCAACTCTTTTACTGCTTGCGATAGTCGCATGCCTTGCATTACTTATACAACAAGCCCATGCACAAAACAATGAATCGGTTTTATACCTGCAAACAAGTGAGGTAAATAATTTAATGGTACAGTATGATGCAGATAAGAACAGCATTACACGCTTTTACACCATTAAAAATTCGCCTGAAAGGCGCACACGCTTACAACAACTACATAACGAATATTTATCAGAACTAGCCAAACTTAATTTTGATAAATTACCCGTAGGCAGCCGCGTAGATTATATTCTTTTTAAAAGAAACCTACGAAACGAGCTTAGACTACTAGATATTGAGGCGAAAGAATACCAGCAAATTGCCCAATGGATACCTTTTGCAGATACCATTTATGCCATAGAAAAGCCACGCAGACGCGGCGCTGCCGTAAATGCTCAACAACTCGCACTTACCCTTTCAAATATTCAGCAGCAAACAAATACCCTGCTAAAACAGCTATCAAAAGATACAGCAATGACCATCGCTTTAAGCAACCGCGCTAGTACTACCGTAAGGGCTTTGCAAGGTGCTTTAAAAAGTGTGTTCGACTTTTACAATGGCTATGATCCTCAATTTACTTGGTGGATACCGATGCCTTACAAGGCCACTGATAGCCTGCTAAACATTTACGCTAATATGCTAGCCATCAAAGGCAAAGCCAATAGTGCACAAAAAGATGATGGTAGCGGTATTGTGGGCAACCCAATAGGTAGAGATGAAATATTGCAACAACTGCATTACGAAATGATACCTTACACACCTGAGGAATTAATTGAAATTGCCAATAAAGAATTTGCTTGGTGTGAAAAAGAACTATTAAAAGCTAGCCAAGCCATGGGCTATGGCAACGATTGGCATGCCGCACAAGAAAAAGTAAAAAATACCTACGTACCTGCTGGCGAACAACCGCAAGCGGTGATGAAGCTATACAATGAATCGGTAGCTTTTTTAAAAGACCACCATTTAGTAACCATTCCACCATTAGCAGAAGAAGATTGGCCAATGAATATGCTGTCGCCAGAACGGCAGCAGTTTGCACCTTTCTTTCTAGGCGGCGAAAGCTTGCTAGTGGCTTACCCCACTAATACCATGAAAGAGGCAGATAGACTTATGGCGATGCGTGGTAACAACCCACATTTTTCTAGAGCAACTGTACACCACGAGCTAGTAGCAGGCCATCACTTGCAGTATTATATGAACAACCGCTACAAAGCTTACCGCAACTTCGATACACCATTTTGGACAGAAGGTAATGCTGTGTATTGGGAATTTTTATTGTGGGATTTAAACTTTCCGCAATCGCCTGAAGATAAAATAGGCATGTTGTTTTGGCGTATGCACCGCTGTGCAAGAATTATCTTCTCGCTGAATTATCATTTAGGTAAATGGACACCGCAGCAATGCATCGACTTTTTGGTAGACCGTGTAGGCCACGAACGCGCCAATGCAGAAGGTGAAGTGAGACGTTCTTTTACAGGTGGTTACCCACCATTGTACCAAATAGGTTACATGATTGGCGCCTTTCAATTTTGGGCCTTGAAAAAAGAACTGGTAGACACTGGTAAAATGACCTACCAGCAATACCACGATGCCATACTACACGAAAACGCCATGCCAATAGAAATGCTTAGAGCGATATTGACAAACCAAACATTGACCAAAGACTTTGTTACTAGCTGGCAATTTTATGGGAAGTAGAAATTAATAGGCTTGAATAAGAACTTCTGTAGGAATATTTAGTTTGCTATGTAATTGTCTTATCATTTCAAGTGAGAGTTTTCTTTTTTTATTCAAAATCTCACTCGCTCTACTTTTTACACCAAAAATTGCGGCTAAGTCAGATTGCGAATAATCTAGTTGCTCCATCCTAAATTTAATGGCTTCAACTGGATCAGGCAAGGCAATTGGAAAATGTTCTTTTTCGTAAGTGTCAATTAGGATACCTAAAATTTCTAATTCATCACCTTCGTTAGAACCAAGTTTTGCATCAAAAATTATTTCAAGGCGCAGTAATGCTTCTTGATAATCGGCTTCGGTTTTTATTGGTTTAATAGTCATTGTTTAAATTATTTTAGCATTTATTTTATCGTATTCTGCATGTGTACCAACAAATCGTATCCACACCATTTCATAATCATAATTAATTTTTACTATTAAGCGGTAATGATTGCCTTTGATGTTAAAAACTACTCGACTATCTGGTAAAATACTAGCACTTGGGTAATCTATCTTTATATCATTCGGGTTTTTCCAATTAGCGTTTGAAGCTTCTTGATACCAAGCTTTCAGTTGTTGCTCACTATCAGCATGCGTTTCCCAAAAGTCTCTTAAAATTTTCTTAGCAATTACTCTCACTTATGAAATTTTGACAAAAGTAAGAAAAGTTCCCGAATTGGGAATTTCTAGTTTTCATCCAATAATAAGCCTTGTAATGCAAGACGTATTAAAAAAATATCATCAGATCCTTCGTTCCTCAGAATGACAAGCGATTACCCAAACAATTCAGGCTGCGCATTGTCTTCTTTTGGCAATTCTTCCCAGGTCATTTCAGCAGTTTTAGAATAGCCCATTAATTTGGCACCTACTGTTTTCCAGCCGGTTACCTCCATCATGCTTGCTATTTTAAACTTCACTTTATTTAGCGTTTGCCCCTTGCCTGTTTGCACTATCAATATTGGTTCTTGTATAGAAGTGGCTGCCATTAGCATATTGCCGTCGCCTTCTTTTATAAACAGGTATTTGTTTTTTAAAGTAGTGGCTTCTATTTTAAAGCGTTTCACGTTAAACTGTTCTTTCGCTTTGTCAAGGTACACGGCTGTAAATATGTTGTCGGGGTTAAAGCGCTCTATTAGTCGTATTTTCTCTGCATCAAAGCGCTGTGTGAGTTCTGTATCGGTAATTTCATAATGCCCATCGTGATACATTACTAGCACCTTATCGTCACCTTCAAACGTACCTAAATATTTACCTTTTTCATCTGTATTCAAGCGGCCAAACTGCTCATCAAACCACAGTTTTCTATCAGCCAAAGTGCTTCTTCCAGCTTCTTTAAATTTAATATTTTTTACAGGGTATTTAGTTACAATATTACCCTGACTACTTCTTGCTTTAATTTCTAGTTCTTCAAAGTAAAAGTCTAGTTCTTTAATTCTTGCTGTACAGTTAGGGCTTAGTACCACTTTTACTATTTCGGCTTCGCCATTAGGGTTGGCACTAAAATAATGCACTTTGCTTTTATCGCTGCCCTTGGTAAGGTCGTACTCCTTATCACGTGTAATACCGGTTACATTAAAGCGTTTCGCATAGCTTACACCGCTTGCAGCATCAAGGTAAATCATGTTGTATGTGGTACGTTCATCGTTCTTTTTAAAGATGGCAATATGAATAATATCCTTACCTACAAACACTTTGTCGCCCACTTTTACCACCTTCATGATACCACGTTTGGTAAAGATGATAATGTCGTCTATATCGCTACAGTCAAACAAAAATTCCTCTTTCTTCAAACTTGTACCTATAAAGCCGTCTTCTCTGTTTACATATAGCTTAGTGTTAGCAATAGCTACTTGTTGCACACTAATGGTATCAAACAACTTAATTTCAGTTTTACGTTCTCTACCCTTGCCATATTTCTTCAACAAGTTTTCAAAATAAGCAATGGCAAATTCTGTTAGATGCGCTAAGTCGTACTCAACTTGTGCAATATCAGCTTCAATACCCTTAATTTGGTTAATCAAATCATCAATATCCAAACGGTAAATACGACGCACAGGTTTTTCTGTCAGCTTTAACACATCTTCTCTTGTAACGGGTCTTTTTAAGATAGACAGAAAAGGTATAAAAGCCGCTTCAATTGCTTGAATCACTTTCTCCCAACTTTCGTGTTTTTGTTCTAGTTCTTTATAAATCTTTTGCTCGAAGAAGATTTTTTCAAGCGATGTGGTGTGCCACTTATCGTTTAATTCGCCAAGCTTTATTTCAAGCTCACGATTTAGTAACTCTTTGGTATTATCTACCGATACGGTTAGCAATTCTTGCACGCCCACAAAGCGAGGTTTGTGGTTTTCAATAATACACGCATTGGGCGAAATACTTACCTCACAATCGGTAAACGCATATAAGGCATCAATGGTAATATCCGATGAAATACCCGGTGCAAGGTCTACCTGTACCTCTACGTTTTTACCTGTAAACTCAGTCAGCTTTTTAATCTTTATTTTACCCGCATCGTTGGCTTTGGTAATACTATCACACAATTGCGAAACCGTTACCCCATAAGGCACATCGCGGATAATCAAGCTCTTTTTATCTAGCTCTTCAATAATACAACGAACTTTCACCTTGCCACCACGTTTGCCCTCGTTATAGTTGCTCACATCTACCATACCGCCGGTTTGAAAATCAGGATAGAGTTCAAACTTGCGGCCTTTTAGATATTTAATAGCAGCTTCAATGACTTCGTAAAAATTGTGTGGTAAAATCTTGGTGCTTAAACCCACCGCAATACCATCTGCCCCTTGTGCCAATAGCAACGGAAACTTCATAGGCAGCGTTACAGGTTCTTGCTTTCTACCATCATAGCTTAACAGCCATTCGGTAGTTTTGGCGTTAAAAGCCACGTCTAAGGCAAACTTACTTAGCCTAGCTTCAATATACCTAGGTGCAGCCGCCACATCACCTGTTCTAATATCGCCCCAGTTACCTTGCGTATCTATTAGCAAGTCTTTCTGACCCATATTTACCAAAGCATCGCCAATACTCGCATCACCGTGTGGGTGGTACTGCATTGCCTGACCAATAATATTGGCTACCTTATTAAATCTGCCATCATCCATTTCCTTCATGGCATGCAGAATACGACGTTGCACAGGTTTTAAACCATCCTCAATAGCAGGCACGGCACGTTCTAGAATTACGTACGATGCGTAATCTAAAAACCAATTTTTATACTGCCCCTGTACACCACTTTCGTTCTCGTAAACCTTATTATCAATTTTGTCTTTTGCCATATTTGTCCATAATCCCTAAAGGGGGATTATTGTGTTATGTTATTAATCTATTTTTGTGACCAGCTTTTGTCTTCTAATTAAACATCGTTGCGTCGCACACTGCAACTGCTTATTTACCAATCAACTGTTTTCATACAACTCCAATGGCTGCCCATCAGGATCATTGAAAAATGCAAATCTTCTGCCTGTTGTTTCATCTATTCTTATATCTTGTACGTCTACTTTATTTGCTCTTAAATAATCTATCCATTCAGCCACATTATCTACTGCAAAAGCAAGATGCCGTAAACCTTTAGCTTCAGGAAAAGATGCTCTTGATTTAGTTTCAGGAAACGAAAACAACTCAATTTGGTATAAGCCATTTACAGCTAAGTCCAACTTGTACGAATCTCTTTCTGCCCTGTACAGTTCTCTAATAATTGTAAAGCCTAACAGCTCAGAATAAAAGCGTTTGCTTTGCTCATAATTACCCACGATAATAGCTATATGATGAATATTATTTATTTTCATTCTAAAATAACTGGTTTCAATTTTACACTAATTTCTTTCCATCCTTTTTCCCAATCACCTCCAATTTCTAAATCACCAAATTCTGCTAGCTTTCTTATTCGCCAAACCAAGAATACATCCCCTGTTTTAATCTTCGTTTTGTTAGCAATATTGCCCATTATTTTGCTCAACTTCTGCGGTTCAGCAGAAATCATGGTCAGTATTTCAGCATCATAGTAGTCATAGCCTTTGCTGACTATTTTTTTACCACCTTCAAGCAATCTTACACCACTATTTTCCCTGCATAATTTCAACCATTCATCGGGGTCTATTTCAAATTCGCTCAGCGTTATTGGTCTTGCCAATTTTTTAGCTTTTAAAAACTCTTTCGGCTGAATTTCACTTAACCAACTTGGATAAAAAATACCCCCCTTTTCATTAATAAAGGGCAAATTGTTCAAATACAACACTTGTATCCTTCCTTGAAAATCTTTCAACTGTGGCATTAACCAATAATAACCACATACATCATGTTGGTTTTGCCCCATCCAAATCCATACCTCAAGGCTTTCGTCTTCATTCAATTGCTTGATAAGATTAAACACCGTCATCTTATCATCTACCAAATCAATCTGATCAGTATAAGGCGAATATTGTAATGCATTTTGCCACCAATCTCTTCGTTGTTGATAGCCTTCTGTCTCGTAAATATTGGCAATTGGCCCTACTGCAAAATCATCTTTTATCTGTACTACTTCGCCTTCCAAACTACCATCTAACGCAATTGCTTGTTGTAATACAGCTACATCCGCCTCGTTAAAAACTATATGAATCATGCCCCTAGCCCCTAAAGGGGAATTTTAAAGTTTATGAATTATTAATTACCAATTACTAATTGTTAATTAATTTACTTCCTCCACCAAATCCATCTCAACCCTCAAATTATCTATGATAAAATCTTGACGCTGTGGTGTATTTTTACCCATATAATATTCTAACAAATGCTGAATATGGTCACCTTGTTCTAGAATCACTGGTTGTAATCGCATATCGCTAGTAATAAACCGTTCAAATTCACCAGGACTAATTTCACCCAAACCTTTAAAGCGTGTGGTTTCTGGTTTATTGCCAAGCTTTTTAGTAGCTGCTTGTTTTTCTGCTTCGTCATAACAATAAATAGTTTCTTGCTTATTACGTACTCTAAACAACGGCGTTTCTAAAATATATACATGACCACGCTTAATTAAATCGGGGAAAAACTGCAAAAAGAAGGTCATAATCAACAAGCGAATGTGCATACCATCCACATCGGCATCGGTTGCAATAACAACATTGTTGTAACGCAAGCCTTCCAAACCATCTTCGATGTTTAAAGCATGTTGTAGCAAGTTAAACTCTTCATTTTCATATACTACTTTTTTGGTTAATCCAAAGCAGTTTAAAGGCTTACCTCGCAAACTAAAAACCGCTTGTGTATCTACATTTCTAGCCTTGGTAATAGAACCACTCGCACTATCACCCTCGGTAATAAATACAGTGGTATTCTTTTGATTTAAAATAAAATCCTCTCTATTTTTTACTGGCGGTTCATCATTAAAATGAATACGACAATCACGCAATTTTTTATTGTGCAGATTAGCTTTTTTAGCACGTTCGTTGGCTAGTTTTCTTATGCCACTCAACTCTTTACGTTCCCGTTCGCTTTGCTCAATTCTTTTCTTGATGGCATCAGCAGTAGTTGGATTCTTATGCAAAAAATTATCCAACTCTTTGCTCAAAAACTCCTGCACAAAGTTCTTCATGCTTTTACCACCTTCACTCACATTTTGAGAACCTAATTTGGTTTTGGTTTGGCTCTCAAACACAGGCTCTTGAACCCTTACAGCTATTGCCGCAACAATACTTTGCCTTATATCAGCCGCTTCATAATCTTTCTTAAAAAAGTCACGTATGGTTTTTACATAAGCCTCTCTAAACGCTTGTTGGTGCGTACCACCTTGTGTGGTATACTGACCATTTACAAACGAAAATATATCTTCACCATAGTCACCATTATGGCTCACCGCTACTTCAATATCCTCACCTTTTAAGTGAATAATTGGGTAACGCAATTCATCCTCAGGCGTTTTGCGTTTCAATAAATCTAACAAGCCATTTTTACTTACATAGCGCTTGTTGTTAAACGTAATTACCAAGCCAGCATTTAAGTAACAATAGTTCCAAAGTTGGTTATCAATGTATTCATGCAAATAGTGATAATTTCTAAAAACCGTATCATCAGCAATAAACAATACCTCGGTACCATTTTCTTCTGTAGTAGGTACTTCGTTATGTTCTTTGGTTAAAATGCCACGTTCAAATTCAGCCGTTTTTGCCTTACCTTCTCTGTAAGCCGTTACTTTAAAATAACTACTCAAGGCATTTACCGCTTTTGTACCCACACCATTCAGGCCCACACTTTTTTGGAAGGCCTTACTGTCATATTTGGCCCCAGTATTTATTTTGCTCACTACATCTACCACTTTACCCAAAGGAATACCACGGCCATAGTCACGAATCGTCACCACTTTTTCCTTTAAAGTAATATCTACGTGCCTACCGAAACCCATCATGTGTTCGTCTATACAGTTGTCCATCACCTCTTTCATCAACACATAAATACCATCATCAGCCGCCGATCCGTCGCCCAATTTACCAATATACATACCCGGCCTTAAACGTATATGTTCACGCCAGTCGAGGCTTTTAATGTCACTCTCGTCGTAATTCGCTGCTTTTACTATTTCTGCCATATTCAGTCCATTGTCAATGGTCCACTTACCATTGTTTATTTAATTATGTTACCAGCTTTTGTGCTACTATTAAGCATCGTTGCGTCGCTCACTTGTACGCTTTGATACTTTATTGAGCATTGTCTGAACCATGATGGAACATGATTTTATTGATTATCTAGATTCAAAAATCTGTGCTCATCAGTTCAATCCGTGTCATCGGTGTTCCTATCACCACCAACCTCGCAAGAAACACTATTTCTTTAACAACAACAGTATCATTTTTTTAACAACTACCGAAACTTTGTGCATAAACCTTTTACTGTACACCATTTCATCACAATAATAAATTCTGCTACTTTTGCCACATCTAAAAAATGTATCACACTTTATTGCCTCAATAGGTTTTATACAAATTTTATTTACTTCTTTAGGCAATCATTATAAATTAATTGTTGAGTGATACATATAGAAACTAACTTATCTACTATTGCTGTATTAGCTGTAGAAAAACAATCTGAAAACGAGGCCTTCGGCAGTTTTTTACAATCTGTTGCTCATCCTGAACAAATTGATACATTGGTTTATTCTTTAAATAATACCATTTCGTCAAAAGTAGATTGTACCACTTGTGGCAACTGTTGCAAAACCTTAATGATTAATGTTACTGAAGAGGAGGCTGATAATTTAGCTACACATTTACAACAAACGAGAGCTCAATTTGACAGTACTTGTTTAGAAAAAGGCGGTAGCATGATGGTGATAAATACCATGCCTTGTCATTTTTTAAGCAACCAAAAATGCACCGTTTATGATTATCGCTTTGCCGGTTGTAGAGAGTTTCCTGCCTTGCATTTACCCAATTTTACCAAGCGCATATTTACCACGTTTATGCACTATAACCGCTGCCCTATTATTTACAATGTGGTAGAACAATTAAAAATTGAGATAGGCTTTATTGAAACTGTTATTACTGAAGCATACTATTAGCCTTGAAACGCTAATAGTTACTATTACAATGGCATTTTTGCTACTTCTATTTACAACAATGGCTGTGTGAATCGTTACAACGCCATTGTTAATAATTACATCGCCATTGCGACACATTACATTGCCATTGTGATAGTTAACATTGGCAATGTGTTCAAAAATATCCCAATGTATTTAAATACATTGGCAATGTAAATGCGTTTTTTTGAAAATTTTCTAATTTGGCGAGAACTTCTTAATGCTAAACAATGTAAAATTCGTTAGCATACTTCAACGCTGCGTTATCAGCGTTCCTATCCTAAAAAACTAAAACAAATTCTTAGGACACCAATCGCCATATTTATTACCAATCAAAAATCCTACTAATATTTCATGAGAACCCTGACTTACCGTCCTTAGATTAGAAGTATTGATGTCATATGAATAACCAATATTAATACTATTACTCAAGTTTACACCAAGCATTCCAGCAAAACCGTCTTGGTATCTAAAAGTACCGCCTACCCATAGTAAATCTTGATACTGCAATTTGGCATTTACATCTACCCCGAGCGGTAAAGGATTGATGTATCTAGCCATAACACTAGGCACTAACGTTAAATCATCACTTAAATACAAACGCATACCTGCTTGTAAAAACATATGTGGTATTAATCTACCATTATCTACTTGCACAGCAGTACCAGAAAATACCAAATTTTGAGGTACTATTTGTTGTACCGATACACCTACAAAATAATTTTTACTATACAACCACAATCCTGCGCTTATATCCGGTTTGATGGTATTTAAAGAACTACTCACATTTACGGCAGGGTCTACCGTAGTGTTTCCAAAATCCACCTTCGAATTATCAATACTCATTTGCGTAATGCCTGCACTCACACCAAACGATAAGTTCGTTTTACTGCTCAGGCTTAAATGGTAAGCGTACGAACCATAGGCTGCAAAACGATTTAGAGGCCCCGTCTTATCGTTTAAAATGGTAAACCCAACACCGTGATGCGGTTCTGGCTTTTGATAGGTTTCCCAATAGGCTTGTCCTCTTGGGTTGCCACCCTCTCTGTGAAAACTAGTTGGATTTTCACGTTCATCATACGCACTTTTAGATAACGGCGCATGAATGGTTAAATAGGTAGTTATTGGCGCACCTTCCAAGCCCACCCACTGCGCTCGGTGGCTCACTTTAATATCGGTATAGTTTTCAATACCTGCTACAGCAGGATTTATAATATAATTGTTTAGTATATATTGTGTATAATAAGGTCTTTGCTGCGCAAATGTTCCTGTTACCGCAAAAAGCAGCAACAAAACAATCAATCGTTGGTATAAAAAAGTCTTCATGAACTGCTAAGTTAATTGTTGTTACCTAATAATCGTGACACTACCACTCAGTATACCACGACCATTTTTTGGGTTGATGATGTAATAGTACGTGCCTACTGGCAATGGTACGCCGTTTAGCTTACCATCCCAAGCAT
>NZ_JBHSDC010000017.1:0-23156 GCF_042651445.1 Parasediminibacterium paludis | reverse complement strand
ATCCTATAAAAACTGAAAACGGAGAATTTTATACTTTTGAATGTAGCGGATTTTAGGGGAGCTTACAACGCGAGTCACGAATATTACAAAGCCGCTGAAATATTTGGCAAACGTATTGCACAGCTAGGTTTTACAACTATAACAGGAGGCGGTCCGGGTACGATGGAAGCAGCTAACAAAGGCGCGTTCGAAAATGGCGGCACGTCGGTAGGCTGTAACATTAAGCTTCCATTTGAGCAAAAACCAAACCCTTATGTACATAAAAGCATTACGTTTAATTATTTTTTTATAAGAAAAGTGCTGCTCGTAAAGTATTCCTATGCTTTTATCATTATGCCCGGCGGTTTTGGTACGATGGATGAATTTTTTGAAACACTCACTTTGGTGCAAACCAAAACTATTACCAATTTTCCAATTGTACTATTTGGTAAAGCTTATTATCAGCCATTAATGGATTATATGACTTTGATGGCTGAAAAAGGCACTATAAATCCAGATGATTTACATCTTTTGCTACTTACAGACGACTTTGACGAAGCCATAAATCATATTTCTGGCTTTGTAAATACACATTTTAAAATAAAACCACGCAAGCGACTTTGGTGGCTTTTAGAGAAAAGGTAAAAAATGTTTTTTTGAATGCAGCAGATAATCTATTTTCGAAGTCTAGGTGTTATCTTTTCAATAGGGGTATTTAAAAGATGCATGTTTTCAAAGCACACTTAAAGTGTGCTTTGTTGTTTTATAACATTTGGTTTTTCTGTATGCGAATTGTGCTAATTTGAGTGTTTTTGTTGCGTTAAAATGTCTGGTTTGGTTAGATACGTACTTTAGTTTGTCGTTTTTATAACATTTTTATTATTGCAATATTTTAATTGTATAAAAAAAGTTACTTTTAAGCAGGTAAAATTTTACAAAAGTATTTAAACCGTACCCGTATGAGAGGCATTAATAAAGTTACATTGATAGGCAATTTGGGCAAAGACCCTGAAATGACGTATCTAGAAGGCAATATTGGTGTAGCAAAATTTCCACTAGCCACAACCGAAACGTATAAAGACCGCGGTGGAAAATCAATTTCTCAAACCGAATGGCATACGGTAGTGTTATGGCGTGGCTTGGCGGAATTGGCTCAAAAATATTTACACAAAGGCAGCTTAATTTTTGTGGAAGGTCGCCTACGGACACGCAGCTGGGAGGACAAAGACGGTAATAAAAAATTTGCCACTGAAATTGTTGGTGATAATTTAATAATGTTGGATAAACGAGGCGATGGAGGCTCACACGGCGAGGGTTTAGAGCATTTTGATGGTGATAATATACCACCAATTACAGACCCAAGTGATAGCCTACCCTTCTAAAATAGCATTAGTATCCTTTTTACAAATATTTTTGCGATAAGTATTAACGCACTATTGTAGCAAATGTGCTAATTTTAGTGTTATTGTTTAACTAAACTATCGGCTTTGGATTATCATCCCTCGGTACTACAATTTCTTGCTTCAAAATTAGCAACCATCGTTGCAATGAATATGCAAGGCACTACAGTATTAATTATCCTATTACTGAGCTTATTGTTCTTTTCTTTTGTACTAAGTGGTGCAGAAGTTGCTTTTTTTTCACTCACGTACAAAGACATCAATCTGCTAAAAACAAAACAACAAAGTGCTTATAAGCGCATTATTGATTTATTAGAACACCCCAAAATTTTACTTGGCTGCTTGCTAATAGCTAATAGCTTTATCAATATCGCCATTATTGTTATTTCTAATATTTTAATCGGTGATGCTTTCAACTTCGAGAAAATAAATGCTATTTGGCTTGAATTTATAATTAAAGTATTGGCTGTAACTTTTCTATTATTACTATTCGGTGAAGTGATGCCAAAAGTATTGGCTACGCAAAATAATATTCGCTTTGCAAAAGAAGCAGGGCCTGTTGTAGAAATTATATTTTATATCTGCAAAAGAATGAGCACTTGGCTAGTAACTTATAGCGATGCGATAGAAAAAAAATTAACGAATAAAGTAAGTGCTTATAATTTAGAAGAATTAGACCATGCGATAGATATTACCACAAGTACCGATGCATCAATAAAAGAGAAAAATATCTTAAAGGGTATCATCAAATTTGGCAATATCACTGTAAAACAAATCATGAAAACAAGGGTTGACGTAAATGGAATTGATAAAGAAACAACCTTTACCGAATTGCTGAAACTTACTAGCGAACTTCATTATAGCCGCCTACCTGTATATGAAGAAGATTTAGACAAAGTTGTAGGTATGATTCATACCAAAGACTTGATACCACATCTCGATAAAACAGACGACTTCAATTGGCACGAACTTATTCGTCAGCCGTTTTTTGTACATGAGCAAAAAATGATTGAAGATTTATTGAAAGAATTTCAAGCAAAGCGTATTCACTTTGCTGTTGTGGTAGATGAATTTGGCGGTACAAGCGGTATTGTTACACTAGAAGACATTTTAGAAGAAGTAATCGGCGATATTAAAGATGAATTTGACGAAGAAGAAACAGACTTTAAAAAACTAGACGATAACAATTACATTTTTGAAGGCCGTACCATGATAAACGACGTGTGCAAAGCTATGGACTTAAATGTAGACACTTTTGATGCCGTAAAAGGTGAGAGTGATTCGCTTGCAGGCTTGGTTCTTGAACTAGCTGGCGAAATACCAACTGCTTTGCAAGTGGTGCCATGTGGCGATTTTGAATTTACCGTTTTAGAAGTTGTTAAAAATCGGATTCAGAAAATAAAAGTTACCATAAAGCCACAACTGAGTGAGTAGTATTAATATGATGTCAAAGAAGAATTGAAAGACTTATGAAGAGATGCTTTTCCCTAATACTATTACTTACTGTTTACTTACTAATTGCAGGTTGCAACAGCAATTATGTAGCTAAGCCTAGAGGTTATTTTAAAATTAATTTTCCAGAAAAAAAGTACCAGGTATTCGACAAACCAGGCTATCCATACACTTTCGAGTATCCTATGTATGCCTCGGTACTAAAGGACTCTGTATTCTTTGGCGAAGCGACAGAAAATCCTTGGTGGATTAATATCGACTTCCCACAGTTTCAAGGCCGCATTTATATAAGCTACAAAGAAATTGGCAAGAACAAGTTTGATACATTGCTGAATGATGCGTTTAAAATGACAAGTAAACACAGTACTAAAGCAATATCTATAGATGATTCATTAATAGCCACGCCTAACGGCGTGCATGGCTTATTTTTTAATGTAGGCGGTGATGTAGCTACCGCCAATCAGTTTTTTTTAACTGACACTACAAAGCATTTTCTACGAGGTGCATTGTATTTTAATGCTACCCCAAACGCAGATTCACTTGGCATAGTAAATAGTTTCTTGGTTGAAGATGTACGTCATCTTATCAACACCTTTAAGTGGCGTAAATAATTAAATTCGTTAACCTTGCTTGCGTTTGGCCTTATCCCAAAGCACGGAAGATTTTTGCGTAAAGAAATAGCGGTAAATTCCTACCAATACACAATAATTCATAAAGCAGAAATAGTAAGGAATGAATAAGATTTTAATGCGCACCTCTTTTCGTTCTAGCAACCAACCTAACGCGGCTAAACTATAAAAGCCAAGCTGCCCAACCATAATGATTGCTAGTAACCAGTTGACATTATCAAACAGTAAATATGCATTTACAAATACAACCAAAATCATTAAAAAAGGCGTAATGGTCCACCTCAGTACACGATGGCTTAGATATTGAAATCCTAATAAAGGCATAAAAATTGGATTGAACAATTTTCTCGTTCTAATGATAGATTGAATACCACCAGAAGCAATGCGTACTTTACGTTTATACTCTTCTTTCAAGTTTTCAGATGATGATTCCATGGCATAAGCATCAGCATCGTAAGCAATTTTATAGCCCTGCATCGCTATCTTCATCGATATCATAAAATCGTCTAACAAAGTATCAGGTTCTACTGCCACATACAAGTCTGTTCTTACACTAAATAATTCGCCAGCCGCACCAACCACAGAATATAATTCAGCATCCCATTTCTTTAATGCAGATTCGTATTTCCAGTAAAATCCTTCGCCAGCAGTGGCATCTGCATTTGCTTCAATTGCAACACGCTTTTCGCCAGAAACAGCGCCCACTTTAGGGTTTATGTAATGCTTAGCAATCCGTAACAATGCATTTTCGTTTAAAAAAGTATTCGCATCGGTAAATACCACTATCTCTGTATTTACTTCGCCCATTGCTCGGTGTACTGCATTTATTTTACCACTTCTACCCGCTTTATGCAATAGCTTAATTTCGGGATACTGCGCTATTACTGTAGGTGTATTATCAATAGAACCATCTGTTACAAAAATGAGTTGTAGCTTATCTTTTGGGTAAATAAGTTGCAAAGTGTTTTGTATCTTTTCTTCAATTACAGATGCTTCGTTGTAAGCGGCAACAATCAACGTTAATGATGGCGTGAAACTCCCATCTACAAGCTTTATTGGCTTTATAAATAGGCGTTTGATTCTTACTAACACATAGAGCACAATACCATAACCAATGTAGGTATAGAAAATGATAAAAAGGCTTACCCAAAAGATGACTGTCATAGGAATTATTTTAAAGGATAACCAAGCTTGTTGCTGTCTACGCTATTCGTCACATTCCACCAAATGGCTTTTAATACCCATTTGATAAAACCGTATTGTTTCTGCTTAATATAGCTGACAATATTACGTGGCGCAACTAGTACCATAAAGTAAATGCTAAACACGAAAAACTGACTAGCGGATGCATTTCTACGTTCAAACAGCCATCTGTTTCGGTTCATAAAATATTCTTTCAACGCACTTTGCTTACCTACAGAAACAGACTCTTTATGATAAATCAACGCATCGGTATTTACCCAAATGTCATACCCAGCTTTTTTAAGTCTTGCACACCAATCGAGTTCTTCGTAATACAAAAAAAAGTTCTCTGCCATTAAGCCTACTTTATCAATGGCTTCACGAGTAACCATCATCGCGGCTCCATGTGCAAAACCTGTTTTTCCAGTTAAATGATTATACTGACCATTGTCTGTTTCAAATTGTCCTATTTGCCTGTTTCTTGCAGTAAAATAATTCATTTCTGTATAGCCAACATATTGCAACATATTAGGTACATCGTAGTAATGTATTTTGGGCGAAACCATCGCTACGAAAGGATTTGCTTCTAATGTAGCGACTAACTTATCTGTTAAGCCTTCGGTAAATTCGGTATCATTATTTACCAGAAAAAAGAAGTCGCCAGTAGCCGCTTTAATACCTATATTATTACCACCAGCAAAGCCCGTATTTATCTCACTTCTTATAAACGTAACATCAGGATATTTGATTTGCCACGCAGGCACAGGATTGATGGTACTACCATTATCTACCACTATGACTTCTATATTGCTATATGTATTTTTAGCAGCAATAGAATCTAGCAGCTCATCGGTAACATGACTGTGATTAAAATTAACGGTGATAATAGATACTTTTTTCAAAATAGTAAGTGGCAATTAGTTTTAGACAATAGGTTTTGTTTAAGATAATCTGGCTTTTTTAAAAGGTAGCTTTGGTAATACTTTCTCGAAAAACAAATTTCTACTTTCTACAAAACCAGTTTTAAAAATACCGCCTATAGTATAATCGATATGCTTACGTAAATGGTAGTAGCCAAATAGCAACCCCGCCAAAGTAGTAAATGGAATAGCTATGGCGGCACCCCAAATATTTTGCAACAGCAAAATACCAAAATAGGTTACAGGTACATTGGTAGCAAGCATTACCAGCACTTTATAAAAATTTACTTTCTGCTGCTGGATGATATCTAATGTAACGCCATTAAATCTATCAATTGGGTACAGAAACGATACCACTATTAACATGCGCAAAATATTGGCCGCTTCTGTGCCAGCATATTTACCACCGCCAAGTAGTAGCACCGCATAGTCTGCACCAAACAACACAATAATGATTATTGGCACAAAGGCTAAGCACAACATGCCCGCATACTTTTTAGTTACATGCACTAAGTGATACATATTATTGTTGTTGTAAGCTGTAGCCATCGCGCTCATACCTGTACCTACAAAACTGCGTAGCGGAATTTCTACTATTTCCATCAACCGCTGTGGCGCATTGTATATGGCCAATGTTGCGGGGCCAAGCATAAACGTAATTAAAAAGGTATTAACAGTACTTAGCAAATTAGCGCTCATATTGGTACTAAGACTGTACTTACCAAAATGCGTCATCTCCCGTACTAAGGCTTTGGTTTTAAATGAAAGCCTATTAATTTTAGAATAACCTAGTACCACTGCCACTAAACTTGTAACCACATTTGTAGCCACATTTACCAACAAAATATTTTGTAGACTTGCGTTGTGTAATAGCGCCAATACTGCAATGGTGGCTATCATACCACCACTATTAATAAAACGCAAGCCTAAAATTTTTAAGTAATCTTCTTCTGCAATTAATATCCAAAACGTAACAGAAAATGGTAGCGAAGTAATGAAAGTAATGCCTAGCCATTGTAACACAATAAGCAGTTGCTCACTGTGAATAACCCTACTTAAAGCCAATACCACAAAGCTTAATAAAGCAATACCAAATGTTAAAGCGATTGCCAAATACCACACAGAACCTAGTACGGCATTGCCTCTTTCTTTAGTAGTACCAGCATAAAATTTTACAGTGGCGGTAGTTAAAAAGCCATTGCGAATAGCATCTGCTAAGCCTGAAATAGTAAGAAAGAAAAACCAAATACCCATATCGTTTTTAGATAGTACACGATAGAGCAAGGCGATGGTTAAAACACTAAAACCAGAAATAACCAAATTACCTACTAGCGCCAAAAAGTGCTTATTCTTAAATTTTGATAGGTTCATTGGATGCGGTTTTTAGGCTGATAACAACTTTCAGTAAAGTTAAATAGGCTGTTGATTGCTAGCATCAATTGTGTTTAATATTTCTACATCGGTTGCTACATTAAATTTTCTCGCAAATAATTTATCAGTTTCAAGGAGTGCAGGCGCATCGGCCATAGTGAGTGTTCTTGGGCTAGCACCCCCTGATGACCAATCTATATAACGCAGATTGTCATTGATCATTTCTACTTTAAAAGGCGAATTGTACAACAATGTTTGAAACACAAATTCATCGCTGCCCCATGTGAACCTAAAAAAGCGCCTTAGTTGGCGATTGGTGGCAAGCGTAGTAACAATATATTTTGCTTGCGCTAAAGTGATAGTAAACCATTGCGACCTACCTACAAATACGATATCTTTTGGTGGTTGTCTTTTAGGTAAAAGCTTGTTGAGTATTTGTTCAAGCTTGGTACTGCCTGCAAATGGATAATTGGTAAGATAGTATTTATTCAGTCTTGGTATGGCCTCTTGCCACACATCATTTACTGTATAAAATTCCATGAACGCCTTATTAGGATTGGCTTTAAAAAAGTCTAGAATTTTAGCATTAGTTTTTAAAGGATAATCTTGACCACTTAATAGCGTAATAAAATCATATGGTTTGCCAGTTGCGAGCATTTGCTCAAAACCATTTACTGTAGCTTGAACAATACTATAAGCACCCCAATACACTTTTTCTCGCTTGGTTACAAAATACACATTTGGCAATGCAGCAATTGTTGTAAAGTCTCCAAGCCTAGCTTTTGCATCAATATGTATGTAAATATCAGTTTGATTATTTGATAATTTTTGTACAAGTCTTTGCAGTTGCGATGGATTGGCGTGAGCTAGTATGAGGTAAGCAAGGGTCATTTAGGATGGATTGATGTGATAAAACTTTTCAGTCACTGCAATTAATCATGAAAGTAATCCGTTTTACATTCAACACCAATTGTTTTGGTAATAAAATAATTGACTTATAAAAGTTTAAGTTTTTTGTCCAACTATCATTCACACACCTACTTTTGTAGTCCTGAAACCAACTTATGAACAAAGCAATTAGTCAGAAAATCTACTTCTTGTCTTTCTTGTGTATGGTTCTATTGGTATTTATCCATAGTTACAATGTTACAGATTTCCCTTTAAACGCTAGTTCAACAATAGATGAACCACTAACGCTCACAAATTTTATTGAATATTTTTTGGCAAATGGTCTACTTCGCTTCCGCATACCCCTTTTAATGGCAATTTCAGGATACTTAGTTGCCTATAAACAAGATGTTACCTATCTACAATTAGTAACAAAGAAGTTAAGAACACTGATACTACCGTACTTGTTGTTTAGTCTACTTTCTTTGGCTGCAATTGCCTTGGTTGAATATTGTTTTATGGCAAATGCTGCAGAAGGCTTATGGGGGAAAAAAATAAATACCTATGGTGCTTACGATTTTTTCTATCGCATAGTTATTTCACCAATGCCTTTTCAGCTTTGGTATTTAAGAATTTTATTTGTTTTTACGATAGTTTATCCAGCTATAAGATGTTGTATCCAAAAAGCCCCAATCCCCTTACTTATTATTTTATTTTGTCTAAGGCTCGGTTTTAATAGCAACCATTATACACTTATCTTTTATTTTGCTATTGGCGTGTTTCTGCAACTAAAAGCAATAAATATTACCACAAAACCAGCATTTTTAAATAGCAAACTTTGGCTACTAGCTGTGTTGGTTTTAATTACGTTTAAAACATTTGTTGCGTTTCATGGTAAGGCAATTTTTGGTGATTACACAGGATTTGTATTAAATATCATTCACTTAGCACATGTTATACCAACCATTTTTCTTATTTGGTTTGGTATTGATAAACTTGCCAATTATTGCATGAACCAACGATGGTTTCAATCTCTTTCAACAGCCTCATTTTTCATTTTTGCTTGTCACGAGCCACTAATGGTCATGCTCATTAAACCTTATGTTGCATTTCTTGGTGGTGGCGAATCTGCCAAATTCATAGCCTTTTTTACCTTGCCTTTGGCTATGTTGGTGTTTTGTATTGGGTTAAATACGCTTGTATTTAAAATATCTCCTGCGTTGTATGGCTTATTAACAGGCGGCCGAGGTAGTACCAAGAAATAAATTACAACACTTTAACATGCATTCTACCAAATTAATGTATGCCACCCCAAAGTAGTAGGCTGTCGCTTTCTAGTTAAGTATTGTCGGTATCAATTTACTATAGCGCGCCAAAAAGTTATCATTGCGCTAAGCAAAGTTACAGTTGGGCGCCATCTAGTTACAGTTGTCCGCCACAAAGTTGAAGTTGGGTGCCGCAAAGTTGAAGTTGGGTGCCGCAAAGTTGCAGTTGGGCGCCAGCGGAAAGCAACAACGGGGGAGTATCTAATTAAGTGTGTAAGTAGTAAGCTTGCGCTATCAAATCAAAAAAGCGCTAAACGATAGATTATTTTCGCAACAATTTGTTTAAAATATTTTTTAGCTTTTTAATGTAGCGCGACGATTCGCCAATAGGCTTAAAATTCTTCCAAGCCGTTTGCTTTAAGTAGCTATAAAATATCTGCTTAAATGTTTCGCTGTAGTTATAAGCTTTGTAAATGGGTTTACGCTCTACAAAGTGAATCAAAAAGGGGCTTTCAGAAGTTTCAATTGTAGAAAAATGATTCCACAGTGGGTCTAATTCTAGCCATTTATTGGCTAGCACCACATTTAAACCATATTGGTCGGGGTAATTGGCAAACTTTTTATGTTGCTCTATACAATCAATTATTTTTTCTGTTACAGATTCTGTGCGCCATAGCTTGGTATTCATCACCAATAAGCCCGTATTAAAATACCTTGTAGTGCCTGAAAGGCCTAGTTCTAGATAGTTTAAAACGCCACCCCAGCTATTATCGAATGTGATGATTCTTGGATCTAAAACCGCCGCAACAACATGGTTGCTTAAGTTGATGTTGAACAAGGTTGATATGTCTTTTTGCACAATCATATCTACATCTAAATACAATACCGTTTCTATTTCTTCGGGAATAAAATATGGTATAAATAAGCGCATGTAAATGTTTAACGGATACGAACTTCTATCCAATGGTAACTTCATCCCTTCAGGAATTACGCTTGCCATTTCTTTCCACACAAGCGTGGTGGTAGCGGTATTTATAGATTGTTGTAGCTTTTGCCGGTTAGTGTTGTTTACATTATCTGCTATAATAAATATCGCTATCTTTTTATCTACTGCAAGGTTAGCTTCTATCGATTTTATCAATGCAGCCAACAAAATAATATAGTGATTATCGCAAGCCACAACAATGGTTAATGGTTTCATATTTCGTTCTTTAGAAGTAGATTAAATAGCAATGTTTGACACTTTCGCTTTTCGCTTATCCATTATTTTTTTACCAAGGCGCATAAAATATTTTTCAAAATGCTCGTATACCAAGCCACTTAAAGGTATGGTAATGGCAACCGTTGCAGCTATTACCAAGTAAGCATTCCAATGCAAATACTTTTCGCTTATGCTGTGCACGATAATATGCACCAATGGATGTATCAAATAAATGGCATAACTGGTATCACCTAGATACTTGAGTGCCTTTTTTAAGAAGGTAGGCAAAAAGTTAAACTCGCTGATGTAAAACAAATAGCACATGGCAATTACAAAGGCAGATAACACCAATCTTGTAACGCCCGTTACTAGTACCACAGGCTCACCACTTTGTGGGTACAATGCAATCACAGCAAAGCACAGAACGATTAATGATGGAGCCAACTTTACCAACCAATCAGCAGGTTTTTTAAGCGTAGCAATATAAATACCTATGGCAAAATAGAAGAACTGATTGAAGGGATTAACATACTTAGACCATTGATAACCGAGGTTGATAGTTGGATCGATTAGCTTAAATGTAAAAGCACAAAACGCAGCAAAAATGAGTGCTACAGCAAGTAGTAAGTATGTTTTACTTTTTCGGTAAATAAAAAACAACACAGGAAAGAATACATAAAAAAACAACTCATTACCTATAGACCAAGCGCCATTGGCTTCAAATGCATCAGAACGTAACATACCTGGTACAACAGTGATATTAACTATCAAATGCTTGATGGTGTACATTTCTGGGCTTGACTTAAAAAGATAGGTAAACATAGTAGCTAGCCACAGCAATGGAAAAATACGAAAGAACCGTTTTAAGTAAAATTCAATTAGGCTGTTTTTAGTAAGCTCGAGCGATTTGGTGTTAGCTATAAACAACGTAAGGCCACTTAGTACATAAAAGATAGAAACGGCGTAAATTTTTACACGTGCTATAAACGTACTTGCATCGCTTTCGCCAAAGCTAAATAAGCTTAAATGGTAAAACATAACACCTGTGGCAGCAAGGCCACGTAAGTAATCTAGCGATTCGTTGCGTTTAATAGGTGAGGTTATTGGCTTCATAGTTTGGATGTATTTTAAGGTTTATTAGATTGTACAATATGGATGGCTTTGTAAATATCTCTCACACTGTTTGCCCAAGTGTGAGATGTTGCAAATTTTTTTCTAGCTTCTACTAGCGTATCGCTATTGTCTGCGAGTGCTTTTGTAATCAATGTTATATAATCTTCTTTGTTGGTAGCCAAATACACGTGATCGCTAAAAATACTCATCGCTTCTGTTTGTGTAGCTACGGTTGGTTTGCCTGCGGCCAAATATTCATCTATTTTTCTTGGATAATTACCGATGGTTACGGCATTCACTATTTGTGGATTGATACATACATCAAACGCATTAATATAGGCGGGTAAAGAAGCTGGCGGCTTACTACCTAAGAAATGTACATTGGGTATTTGATGCAAGCTACTAGCTTTAAAAGCATCGTCTTCTGGGCCTACCAACACTATTTGCCAATGCGGTTGTTGTGTGGCTAAGTGTTCTATAATAGCAATATCTAAACGTAGCGATTGTAAAGCCCCAACATAACCAATTATAGGCTTAGTTATTGGCTTGATATCGTCTGGTATTACCGTTGCTTCTGGCTGCTCAAATAAACTTAAATCGCAACCCTGCCCTACATAAAAACTATTAGAATTATACTGCTTACAGTAGTTAGCTAAATAAGTAGAATTTGCCACCGCAATATCACTTTTAGCAATCAACAATGGCTCTAACTTAGTACCATGCTTTTTCCAATAATCTACCGCAAGCATAAAGTCTCTAGAGTAATAAATACTTATTGCTGGCTTTAATAAATCTGGCAAATAAAAGCAACGAAACATATCATTGTCGTTAAAGAGAATCACATCTTTAAAGCCTAGTGTTTGTATGGCTTTGCCAATGCTTTTAGCAAGGATTTGATTGTTGCGTTTGTTAAAAATATCAAACAAAAATTGACTTGGCAGCCAATTGATAGATTCTATCATATTGTCTGGAAACAAATTCCAAAGATTGTTTTGAATAGCTACAAGCGCTGGCTGTTCGCCTCTAACAACAGCCATTCTTTTTTGCACCTTCCCATCTGCTTTATGGCGCAGCATGGTAATTCTATCTAGTGGCGAATTTACATATAGCACTCTATTATGCTTAGCAAATTCTAGGGCAATGTCTTTACAATTACTCCCAATTTCAACATCCCATGGTTGCTGACCAACCACAACAATGTCTCTATTGATAAGGGTTTCAGGGTTATGCATAGCTAAGGGATTTTTGTTGTTGTGCTTCGTCTAGCCGCAGTGTTACATTAATTAAAGCAATGGTTAAGTAAAACACCACGTTAGATGGATACTGTACCAAAGCCTCTTGTGGAAAGTTGGCAATGTTCCATGTAAATACCATTAATGTAGCGCCTAGGCAGTACGATTTTAGCTGAGGATCTTTTATTTTATAATAGTTATCAATTCCAGTTTTAATGATGGTAAAAATCATGCAACAGAAAATGAATAACCCAATCCAACCAAGTTCTACGGTGGTTCGTACATAGCCACTATCGGGGGGAAAATTAGATAAGTAAGACCCTGGAGAAAACTTCTTTCCCCATTCGCCTACAGAACCTAAACCGCCACCCATTGGATGACTCCATACATACGGTTTAATGCGTGCTTGATTAATTTTTCTAGCTTTATAAGACGCATCTTCATTAGGCCTAAAAGCAGTTTGAAAACGTAGAATATTTTGATTAGATGTTGGCATAACTATTAAAAAGCCAATAAACAAAGCAGCCACAATACCAAACATCAAAATTTGTCTACTAAACTTTAAAATACAATACAACAATAAACCAGCGGGTACCAAAGGAAAAGCGCCTCTTGTACCGGAAAATATCATATTCACTAAGAGGATGGCTATAATAATGACGAGAATAAATTTCTTGATGGGCTTTAATGGCCCAGTGAGCAAGCCTACACACAGCAAGCTAGCGATAGCCATATTGTAAGCAAAGGTTACAGGATCGGAAAAAACGGAGTATTTGCGCCAATGGCCTGCTAAAAACAATAACAATGGAATACCTGGCGAATTGTTGTAGCGTTCTTCAAAATCTGCAAAGCCAATAAACTCTTGCTTGGCTGCATATAGTGCCGCAAACACCATGAAACCAAGCCATATTTTAAATATTAGTTTGATGTACTTTTTATCGTTGATATTGTACATAAAAATGAAGTACATCATAGCCACAAAAGCCATATTTCTAATAGTGTAAACCCATGCTAAACGTGAATCTGCGGCAGGATTACCAAACTCTAAAATATTGTAAATAATCCATACTAAAATCCATGTACTGATTGGGTTTTTAAAGCGAATCCAATTGGGCTTTATAGCTTGCTTTTGCTTAATAAATAAGCCCAGTATAAACAATGCTAGCATGCCATCCATTAGGGTACCTAATGGAAAAGTAATCCCATAACGCAACCAAAACATAATGGTAAACGATAGCATTAGATAGACAATAATGCCAAACTTTGGATAAATAACTAACCCCACTACAATGGGTACTGCCACTAAAACAATGGCAGTTAAAATAGCAAACGTAACACCAGATTGTGCTACCAGAAAGGCTAGAACAAATGAGACCGATGCAAGCAATGCAATACCATATATATTAAGCAATTTCTCCACCAAAATGTGTTGCCTACACTTGGCTTTAAAATATTGCCACCCCTTTTGTTGGAGTGCTTTTAATGGTATGTGCAGTTGATCAATCAAGGTACTAGCATTTTAAAGAAAAAAAACACCACAATTAATAAGGCAAAAGCTACTGCTACTTTGTGCGTAATAGCGTCTATTGCTGCTTGACTTTTCGCTTTAAGCTCAGGTGAATTATCGATTGTTTTTTCTGGTTGGGTACGCATGGTAAATATTATTTTTTGATATCCTCAATACTAGTATCAACGGCATGAGTAGTAGCTACCGAAACTTGATTGGCTTTTGTAACTTTTAATAAAGACAATACTTGATAAAACATAAACCTTGGGATATTTATCAGCGATTGATAAATGCGTTTATCAGTATTAGACACCAATAGAGACAATATAAAACCGAATACAAACAAGCATAAACCTATCAGCCAATATAAAGCCACTAAAGGATTCAGTATCAAGTTTACCAGCATGCAAGCAACTGATAATAATAGAAACATAAACAGAGGAGGGCGCAACAACACAAGGCCAAAAACAAATTGATTCCAATTGAAGTTGGTAATACCTTTTGCTACTAATACAAACCCAAATTTGAAATACTTAAACCAAGTATTTATCCATCTAGCACGTTGCTTTACTAGTTGATCGCTATCAGTTGTTTTTTCATCATACACAATAGCATCTTTGGTAAAGGCAATTCTATATTGTCGTAATAAAATTTCCTTTTGTAATACTTTATCAAAGCCCGCACCGGTAATATCTAAATGGGCTAAACAATCTTTATATAATTGCACTGTAAAAGCCATACCAGAACCCGCTAGTGTAGCCGAAGAACCGACACCAAATAATACTTGGCCATCATAAAAATGATAGTACACATCTCTTGCAGCATCAAGACAGGCATACGTCGTGTTTAAGTTTTTAGCTTTACGTTCGCCTTGTACTGCAGAAAAACCAGCATCAAAGTATTTATTTAGTTCTAGCAAATAGTTCTCATCTACCAAGTTATCACTATCAATAATGGTTAATCTTTCATGCTGCCTTTTAAAGCGGTTAATAGCATAGAAATGCGATCTTGTATTGCTAGCCAACGTTTCTTCTGGCCGTAACACAATTACTTTGTCGCTATCAAAATGCAAGTTGCTTACGTCGCATTTATCTGCAACGATATATACCAGATAGTTACTGTATTTCAGTTTTAAAAGCGATGCTACCACAACTGGTAATAAAGTTGTGTTTTCGTAAGCGGTTACAATAATGGCATAATCTGCTTCTGTAGTAGATGGTGCTTTTACAATCGATTTATTTAACAATACATACAATAGCAATAGTACCAATGGAAATACCAAATTGTAGCCAATAAATAGTTGAATAATAGCCCAAACGATAGGAATAATGGATTGACTCATATTGCATAGGTATTAGGATGATGGGGTAGATTTTTTTAACTTCTTAAACTTCAATTTATCGTTGGTAGTTTTGGTAAGTACCCAGCCTATAAACTTAGGTTGTAGCGATATAAAGTAGTTAACAAATTGCTGAGTTGTAGGCGTAATCGTTTGGAGTGCTTGAAATACAGATACCACTTTGTCACCAAAAGCTATCCATTCTTTTGCTTTATTTAAGTTTTCAAGTGCAGGTATTTCTATCAATATAATATCATATTGTGCATTTAGCGCAGCCAACTTTTCAATTATATTTTTCTCATTACTTATCTCAAGTAGCGATACGTCTGTACCATAGGTCCCTATGATATCTACAGCATTGCCAGAAGTAAAAGCGGTGGCTGCTATTTTACCAGATAAATAATCTTCTAAATAATAAGCTGGCTTTGCGATGTCTGTAATAGAAGGATTAGTAAAGTTGCCATCTATTACCAGTATTTTTTTATTAATAATAGAATAGGCATAAGCTAAGCTTAAAGTAAAAATGGTTTTGCCTTCCCCATTTTTCATACTTGTTATTAACAGTATCTTGTGGTCACCAATTTCAGAATCTACCTCGTAGCGTATATCTCTTAAAAGATTTTTATAGTACATGCTACCTTGGCTTTTATCGACCCACAACTGTTGCAATTGCAACATCGAATGGTGTAGCATTGGTAAGTAGCCTAGCGCAGTGATATCGGTTTTATTAGCTAATTCTTTTACAGTACTAATAGAATCATCTAAATAAAACAGTACAAAAAATACCACTAAGCATAGTATAAAACTTATCAAGCCAGCCAATATCATTAGTAGCATTTTTTTACTTGCAAGCTTTGCCCCAGGCAATGCTTTTTCTATTTGCTTTAAATGAATTGATAGCGTAGATTCTAATGCTGTTTGGTTGTACTTTTTAAGTATTTCAATGTATTCTTTGCTAGCAAAATCAATCGATTGCTCGTAACTCTGAATAACCGCTTCGTGTGGTACTAATTTATCAAAGCGTTGGTTCAGCTTTGCTAGCTCTTGCTGCAATGTATTCAAACTATATTTTGCAATATCAAGCCCTATTTCAAGCTTTACTTTTTCTAATGCTAAGTTTTGTTTTACAGCTAAAGGATTATGAATGTACTTATCGTTCGCTTGGTTTATTTGAAATATTAATACAGCCGACATAGAATCCACTTTAGCCTTATACCTAGGGTTAAAGTTGCTTGTAATATAATCATCATTTAATTGCTTTAATACATCTTTACTATGTACAATTTCTTGGTTAATATTCGTGAGCGCCCCCTCCATGTATTTACGCTCTGTTGGGTTAAACTTAGCATCTATATTTTCGATGGCACCCTTGTAAGAGGCAATATCTTTTTGTGTTAATTCAATCTTGGTTTCAAAATCAGCCAATAAGCCATAAAAACTTTTTGCTTGCTCGTTTAAATTGAGAACACGATTATTGATTTTGTAATTTTTAAGCAGCGACATGTAATTATCCATCACAGCTTTCTTTTGCTGTAAAATGCTATCTAAAAAATTAACTGCTTCTTGTCGGCCTTTTTTGATACTTTCTGCGTAGTACTTAATGCTTTCTTCGCACTCTACGTTACATACGGTTGCTGATAATTCTGCCGATGGTGATTCGTATTCGATATTAACATAATCGCTATTATTAGAACGATAAATCACCAGTTTTTTCTTTAAAGTTTGGTCATCGTAGCCCATACTTTCAAGCACTTTCTTCAAGCCTCGATGATCTGAAATATTGATGTCTAAAGACTGATTTGTACGATACAATTCTGTAAAAGTTGCTAATGCATGCGCTTTAGCATCTTTATTCAGCTCCTTAAATAATTTATTATCTTTTGTATAAGGGGCATCACTTGATAAGTCGTGAATAATCAGTTTATACGACACTTGTTCTAGTACGCGTTTTAGCTGCATCATTTGCATAATGTTGCTAAACTGTTGATTGATTTTAGATTCTTGGTCGTTATTCTTACTATCATCTAAAACAAATTGCTCTGATTGATCTACCAAGCCTGTAGCCATCGTGGCTTTTGAAGCGTAGGCATCCGGCATTTTACGTACCAAAAAATAGGTAATTGCTATAGCAAATAATGGTACACCTAGTAAAATGTATTTGCGCTTTTTGAGTAATTGTATAAATTTTGGTAGTTCCATTAATGAATGTCTTCTAGTTTTTTACCAATAATTTCTTCTAAGGTACTTTTGGCTATTAACACAAAGCCTTCTGCCGATAAAATCGTTTGTCTTTGTCCGTTCAGTTCCACAATAGCTTTGGTGTAGTTTTCCAGCGTTTCTTCGCCTTTCTCAAATCTGTATTTAGCTTGTTTGTGCAAGGCATCTATATCTAGCAAGGTTTCACGCTGAAGCTTTAATACGGTAAGCTGTTGCACATAGCGGTAATACCTACTTTTTACTTCTGCTTCTATCGCTAAATTATATTCTTGCTGATTAAGCTTGGCTATTTCCAATTCAGATTTTGCTTGCTTAATGTTATGTGGTTTTAATAATAAGTTGCCAATATTAAAATATAAACCAAACTGCATACCTGATAAAGTGGGGCTCACTATCGTTGTAGCATTTGAAGGGCTATAAGAAAAGGAATAGGTTAATAAATCGTACCAAGATAGTTTGGCTTTTTTTACCCCTTCCTCTGCAATATTTACTGTATGGTTAAAGGTTTTTACTTTAGGATAATAAGCTTTAGCAGTATCTATTAACTTACGCAACAAAGCAGTATCCATTTCTTTCATCAATGACTCTTGCGAAAATGCTACCGTGCTTAAAGTAAGCAATAATGCAGTGAGCAGCAATTTCGGATAAGCAACCATAGAAGCGTTGTGTTGATTAGGTTCGGAGAAATTGAATATGTTTGTAAAATTACTGAAATGCATTTTTTAATTGTAGTTTTAATTTCTAGTTATCACGCTGCCAATCAATTTTCCTAAACCGCCATCCTAACACCTATGCAACTTAAAACTATCATTGATAAATACCCTTCTGCAAAGCAGTTCATCCATAGGTTATTAATTCCTAAAAATGAAGCCAGACCAAGGCTTTGGGTAAAATGGTTTGTAAATCCATTTGTACACAAGCACGGCAAAGGCTCTAAAATAAGAGCTCGTACTAGGTTAGATACATTACCGTTTAATCCATTTTCTTTAGGCAGCTTTGCTACCATAGAAGATTTTTGTACCATTAACAATGGTGTAGGTCATGTACATATTGGTAATCATACACTCATAGGTATGGGTAATACCATTATTGGGCCCATTACAATTGGTAACAATGTCATTTTTGCCCAAAACGTTGTTGCCAGTGCACTTAACCACGAATACCGAGACATTAACACAGCTATACAATACCAACCAATTTTAACCGCACCCATTGTGATAGAAGATGACTGTTGGATTGCTGCGAATGCCGTAATTACAGCTGGTGTAACTATTGGTAAGCACAGTGTTGTCGCAGCTGGTGCTGTTGTTACCAAAAGTATCCCACCATATTCTGTAGCCGTAGGCAATCCCGCTAGGGTAATAAAACAGTACAACTTTACTACCAATGAATGGGAGCGTATTTAAACATTTTCACTTTGAAACAATGCTGGAATAGTTTTTAGTATTAATCTTATATCGTTTACAAAGCTGTGATTCTCGGCGTATTTATTGTCTAGCATCAAGCGTTCGTCTTCACTCATTTCTCCCTTACCTCTTTTTTCTACTTGCCACAAGCCTGTAATACCTGCAGGTGCTAAAAAACGTAAAGCATATCTATCTGACGTTAGTTTTTCTGCTTCGTAAAGTGGCAGCGGCCTATTACCTACAATGCTCATATCGCCTATGATTACATTCCATAATTGTGGCAATTCATCTATGCTTGTATTACGTATAAACTTGCCCACTTTTGTAATTCTTGGATCGTTTTTAAGCTTAAAAAATGCAGAGTTGGCTTTGCTGCTTTTATTCTCAATATAGCTTTGTTCGCACCACTGAATATTGTCTGCATAAATAGGAAATCTACAAGCAATATCAGCTGCCTTACATTCAGCACAGCGTACATCTAAATCATCGGCTATCGGTATGTCTTCTACTACTTCTTTATTGGCGGCATATTGGTTTAAATGCTTTAAGTCTTTTAACCGTTTATCTGCATCGGCATACATAGAACGAAACTTGTAAAATTTAAACACTCTATAACCTGTACCTACACGCAACGCATAGTAAAATGCTGGGCCTTTAGATTCTAATTTTATCCATAAATAAATGATTAAAAATAGTGGCGATAAACAGATCAATGCAGTGCCTGCAAATAATAAATCGAACGCTCTTTTTAAAAACTCTGTTTTGTATGGGGCAAATGCTTTGTGTTGTTGTTTATTGCTAATTTTTGACCAATTAGTTATTAAAAAGTTGAGTCTCGTTTCTATACTTTCTGCACTGAGTGGTGTGGTAAAAAGCTCCGCAACACCACTTTCTAGTGCGAGCTTACGCTTATGTTCAGTTAATTGCTCTTTAGGTAGAATTAGACAAAAAGGAGTAGTTAATAATTGCCGCTTTTCTAGGTTTTCTAAAAGTGAGATGCCATTTACCGATAACACGTCGCTTTGCGATACAATAGCTACAATTTGCAGTTTATTCTTCTTCCAATTGTTTACTAGTTCTATACCATTTTCAAAATACATCATTTTTCTCCCACTCAGTTGGTAGGTTTCAAACAAAGCTTTGGTAGTGCTATCGCAATTAATAAAGGCTATTATTTCAGTGCTGGTTTCTGCTAGGTTCATGGTTGATGGATTTTTAAATTACACTACGATTTACCTAATCTACGAAGAATGACATTAATTCGGGCATCTAACTCTCGTGGATTAAACGGCTTTACTACAAAATCATCTGCACCTGCGTTTAAACATTTTATACGCAATTCAGAACTTTCCTCACCCGATAATATCATGATAGGAATAGCTTTAAAAAAATCACTCGCTTTTACTTGTGCTATCAGCTCAGTACCGCTTAGTTCAGGGATATTAAGGTCGGAGATAATTAAGTCTGGCAAATGGCCATCTTGAAGGGCTGCCATCGCATCTATACCGTTAACATAAGTGGTTACGGTAAACTTTGCCGACAAAAACTCATTAAGAAGGGTCTGCATAAATACATCATCTTCCACTAGCATTATTTTTGCCTTATCGGTAGTATTACTCATAGGAAATATAGTTTAGCTTTTTAGGATTTATTGATTGTATGATGTTATAAATATAATGTAAAAAATTACAACATGCGGAATATTAAGTTATAAATCTTGCCTGATAGTAAATTGTTTACTTGGCCAAAGTAAGTTTTTAAGCCTTTGAAATACTGCCTTTACAAAGCCGCCGTCTGTTTGTATCCGTCTATCTGTAGTCCATACAAGTGCTTTGTAATTGGTAACTAAATGCAACTTACCATAGCCATTATTTCTAAGTTTCAAAGCCAAATAACCATCTTCATTACTACCTGGTGGATGCTGGTAACCATCTACTTGCAAGCCATCTTCTCTTCGATAAGCTGAATTAAAACCATACACATTTACAGCTTCGTCTTTGGTATATTTTTTTACCCATCTGATCATATCAGTTATGTACTCATAACACACATAACTCAACCTACCCGTGTTGCCAACTGGTATAAATGCAAAACGACCATACGTAAGTGCTACACGATTGCTTTCTAGTGGGATTATCATGAGTTCTATCCAATCTATTGGGTAAATAGTATCTGCATCAGCGTTTAAGATATACTTGCCTTTAGCAGCCATTAGACCAGCAGTACGAGCAGCTGTAATACCAGCTTTTAGCTCGTTTATGCAAGTAACACCACTAGCCCTTACAAGCTGTTCTGTTGCATCTTGAGAGTTGTTGTTAACCACAATAATTTCTACTGAATAACGGGTGCTATTACTGCAAAGTGATAGTAATGTTTGTAAAATATTAGCTTCTTCGTTGTAGGCTGGTATTACAATAGATACTTGCGGCTTATCTTTTTGCAATTGGCTATAATTGGCTTTTATCCTATCTATTTTTTCCAAATTAGATAAACCACTTTGCCAACAGGATAAAATATGCTTGGGTATAGGAATTGGCCGCATAAATCGTAGGATTATTGTCAAATATGAACAATACAAATTTGCACTTTTTTTACATTGGTAAATAATTATTTTTTCATCTCATATCAAAATATATTATATTTTAAAATATGTTATACTCTATTGTTCATTTCTTTGATTTACTATCTTCACGGTACAAAAGATTTACGCTAACATTTCGATAGTCTTATACCTTAATATGACAGAACTTGAAAAATACATTCAAACGTATTTTGGTGTTAATACCACTGATTTGACCAATATCAGTTCCTTTTTTAAGCCCATTACTTTGAAAAAAGGGGATTATTTTGTAAAAACAGGTAGATATTGTGACAAACTTGGCTTTTTGCAAGCTGGTATTATTAGAGAATTTGTATTGCTAGGTGACAAAGAAGTAACCAAATGGATCTCAACCAAAGGCTATTTTGTGGTAGACTTATCTGGCTTTATTTTTCAACAAACAGCCCGGTGGAATATGCAAGCACTTACAGATTGCGAATTATATGTAATAGATTATAATGATTACAAAAAGTTAGATAAAACAATTGCTAGCTGGCCATTGCTAGAGAAACTATTTATTGCGAAATGCTTTGCCGTATTAGAAGATAGAGTGTTACAACACCTTGCCATGTCAGCAGAAGAGCGTTACCAACAACTTTTTAGTTTTAATGGAGCATTATTTAATCAAGTACCACTGCAGTATTTGGCTTCCATGCTAGGCATGACACCAGAAACATTAAGTAGATTAAGAAAAAAATCAAGCTTGTAAACTTCTTGATTTTTATCAAGAGCAGGCTTTAAATCAATGTTGACTTTTGTATTGTTATCGATAACAACAATACATTGTAAACATCTAATCAAATTTCTTAATCACAACTTGGTTAAACTATCATTGTAACCATAGCTGTTTAAAAAATCTAAAAATGAAATCAATAAACAAAAATGCTCCTGTTACTTGCAGCAAAACAATCATTATCAACGCAGATATCAACAAGGTATGGAACGTTTTAACCAACATTAACGATTGGCACTTATGGCAAACCGATATTAGTAAATCTATAATTATAGGTGAACTACAAGCTAACACAAACTTTGTGTGGAAAACTGGCGGCGCAAACATTAAATCTACTCTACATACTGTGGTTCCAAACAAGCAATTTGGTTGGACAGGAAAAACCTTTGGCATGTTTGCTATTCATAATTGGACGATTAGTGAACAGAATAATGGTACAACAACAGTTTTGGTAGAAGAAAGTATGGAAGGATTATTAGCTACCCTTTTTAAAAGGGCATTTAACAAAAGCCTTGAAAATGGCATGGAAAAATGGTTGCATTTATTAAAGCAAACTTGCGAGCTAAGTAACTAGTAAAGGATAATAAAATTTTATAACCTCACTATTGGTGCATTTTGTGTTGGTGTAGTGTGGTGTAGTGATGAAGGGCATGGGAGGAGGAGGTGTGTTAAGTGCATAAAAAAACCTCTAACAATTTACTGTTAGAGGTTATAATAAATATG
>NZ_JBHSDC010000016.1:0-60680 GCF_042651445.1 Parasediminibacterium paludis | reverse complement strand
GCAACATTATTAGAAATTGTGTTAGTGCTGCTCGTGCCACCTACATTGACCGTAGAGGCTGTTTGTGCAAAAGCGAATTGCGCCGCACATGTTAAAAACAGCGATAAAAACGCTGCAGAAAAGAGCTTAGTAGAAGGTTTAGGCATGGTATGATTTTTAAAAGGATATAATGGTTTCGCTAAGTAAAGGACTGTTATACTTTTTCGAACCAATACTATATACTTGGCGTATAACGCTAATTATAAGTATTTATTATTCTGATTTAAGAGTCTAATGAGACTTTTGTCAAAATTTCTTGAAAGTTATTAACAATTTTTTAGAAGTTCTAATGCAACCTAAACAATTTTTTCAATCTTCCAAAAAAATATTAACACATCGTGGTAGATACCCCTAGGTCAAGGGATCTGCATCTTCAAAAGACTAACTTGCTTATCACTGTCTCTCAACGGTATAATTTCTTGATCATCAAACTTTTTACGTAACTTTTTTTATTGCTGTAAATAGTACCTACAATCATCAAAAAATACTGTCTACTAGCATTTAATGGAAAGCAATTTTTGTTAAAAATTACCAATTATTCCCTTAGATGAACGATAAATACTCAATAATTGACCTTTTTTATTCAGATACCAACGTTTTAGCAATAAATCTATTTAGCCTTTTATTGAGTTTTATAATTTTTGATTTAGAAAACAAAAGAGCATATTTAATAACATCTTAACCCACCCAATATTTTAGGATTATTCTAAAATTGAAGCATTTTCTTTTAGCTGAGAATTCCATAGTAGCTAAAGCTTTTACAATTATTCTTGCAAGCGTTAGTGGTAATTGAAGGTCGTAAAACAATCCTAGAAAATAAGTAAAGCAAGTTTTATTAAAAGAACTATTCTTGGCCAAGAATTAGAGGCAAGTGAACTTCACCTGCCCTAATCAATTAATTTATTTCTGCTTGATATTAATGCAACCAACGCTCAAAAAACTCATAGGTTCTTAACATTTGATCTATCCTTTGGCGATTGTTACCACTTCTAGTAAGTTCGTGTGTACCACCTGAATGACGTACATACTCTACTGGTCTACCCAATACTTTAAGGCTTTTATACAACATTTCGCCTTGAATAACACCAGTACGCAAGTCGTTTTCACCATGAAAAATAATATAAGGGGTTATAATATCATTTACATAAGTAATAGGACTTTCGTGTTGCAATATGGGTTTTACCTTTTCTTCCCAAGGGTAACCGCCAAAGTAATTAGGAACTAGGCGCCATGCGTTGCCTTCACCAAAAAAAGTACCTAAATCATACACACCTCGTTGGCTGCAAGCTGCTTTAAAACGGTGGTCGTGTGCAATAATCCAACTTACCAAATACCCTGCATATGAGCCACCTGTAACTAATAACTTGCTTGTATCTGCCCAGCCTTCAGCTACAGTTTTGTCTAATGCAGTGAGTACATCGCTAGTAGGGCCAGCACCCCAATCGTTAATATTATCTTTTAAAAAGCTAGTACCATAGCCACCACTACCACGTGGGTTACTATAAACTACGCCATAGCCTTGAGAACAGAAATACTGAAATTCATGCCACATACTTGCTTCACCTGGCCCCCACATAGCGGTAGGTCCGCCATGAATTTCTAATAGTAGAGGATACTTTTTGCCTGCTTGGTAGTTAGTTGGTTTCATTACCCAATACTCTACTGTCATGCCGTGGCTATTGGTAAATATGTGTTTTTCAGGGAAGCTAAGCTGTTTGGTTTGTAACCAACCACTATTAAAATCTGATAGTTGAACCGTATTAGCACCAGAAATATCACTGACAAATACTTCACTTGGGTTGCTGACATTGTTTTTACTATACACAATTTTATTAGCAGCAACAGCAAAACTGCCAATGCCACTATTGCTATCTGTAATGGCTGTTAGCTTTTGCGTAGTTACGTCAGCCTTGTACAACACTACGCCGCCATTAGTTTGCACAGTAAAATATAAGTATTGTTCACCAGGTGACCATGTGATATTACTCTTATTTCTATCGAGTACAAGCTCCTTTTTTTGCTGTTCGCTACCTGCAATTGGCATAATAGCTAAAGATGGTATATTAATAAAATCGGTAGTCCCGTATTGGTAAGCCATCCATTTGCCGCTAGGCGAAATACTAGCACTGTTATAACTCATCTTTTTTTGCCCCAATAATTTTGTAAAACCAGTGCCATCGGTATTTATGAGATAAATTTGGGTTTCAAGTGCTCTATCGGGATGTTGTGTATCATCAACTTTTGCATCTAGCAAAATACGATTGCTATTAGGTACAAACTGTGCGTTGCTAAAGCTATAAAAACCATGTGTTATTGCTTTTACAGTTGCGTTTGGCTCTGCATTGGTTATGAAATAATGGGTAAAATTCATTTCAGCAGAAGTGGTACTTTCTTCTTGAAAATTGAGTTTATCTATTACTTTGGCTTTTTTATCTACTACGTTGCTTTCTAGATAGGCGCGAATTTCTTGCATATTACCATCAGGATTTGGCTTGGCTGTAATGGGCAATAATTCTGTATTATTTACAAACCCTGGTTTCTCGTACGGCCATTGCGGTAAGCTATGCGAGGGATTAAGCATAGTATCTTTTAATAAATCTTTTAAGGAAATGTTGGCAGAAAATAGTATTTGCTTGCCGTCAGCACTCCACTTCGGTGTAGAAGCGCCATAAACAAATTTGGTGAGTTGCTGCGGCTCGCCACCATCTAGCGGCAATAAAAATATTTGTGGCTTACCATCTACAGCGCGCACAAAAGCTAGTTGCTTACCATTTGGGCTAAAAGCAGCCTGACTTGCTGGCTCTTTGGTAGTTAATGCTTTGGGGGCTGCACTTCCGTCAGTAGGTACAATATAAATATGGCTTACATATTTATAATCCCACTTGCTATCTGCTTCAGACTCTATGGTGGTAAGCGTCAATGCAGCTTTGCTGCCATCACTACTTAATGTAATACTACTTGCGGTTTTAACTTTTAACAAATCAGTGACTTTGATGCCGTCCTTGCCTTGTGCAAACAATAATACTGCCCAAAAACAAGCAGCTAGTAAAGTAAACAATTGCTTCATATATGTGTTTTAATGGTTGAAAATTACAGCTTAACAGTTTACCATTTCCATAAAATTTATTAGCGAACTTAAATGGTAGACCATTTTTCAGTTGGTTGATGGTTCACATTCAAATACTTTTGCAGCATGAGTACAGATACATTAACAGCGCCAATCCTCACAGCAAAAGATTTTGCAACGGATCAAGAAGTGCGTTGGTGCCCTGGATGTGGTGACTATTCTATACTAGCCCAGGTACAAAAAGTAATGCCATCAATTGGCGTTCCAAAAGAAAATATTGTAATAATTAGTGGCATTGGTTGTAGTAGTCGCTTTCCCTATTATATGAACACATTTGGTATGCACTCTATTCATGGCCGTGCAACTGCTGTAGCTAGCGGACTTAAAGCTACACGACCAGAATTAAGTGTATGGATAGTAACGGGTGATGGTGATGGCTTAAGCATTGGTGGTAACCATACTATTCATTTGCTACGCAGAAACTTTGATGTAAATATATTATTATTTAATAATCAGATATATGGTTTAACCAAGGGGCAATATTCACCTACGTCGGAAGAAAATAAGATTACGAAAAGTACACCCGTAGGCAGCATTGACCATCCATTTAACCCAATGGCTTTGGCAATGGGTGCAGATGCGACGTTTATTGCACGCAGTATGGATCGTGATCCTAAGCATTTACAAGCGATGCTTACAAGAAGCCACCAACATAAAGGCGCTTCATTCTTAGAAATATATCAAAACTGCAACATATTTAACGATGGCGCATTTGAGATTTTTACTGAAAAAGGCTCAAAATTAAATGAAGTTATTTTCTTAGAACATGGTCAGCCATTGGTTTTTGGAGCAGTTAAAAATAAAGGTATAAAGCTAGATGGCTTACGCCCTGTAATTGTAGACCTAGAAGAAGCTGCTAGCACTGATGACCTTTGGATACATGATGAAAATGATTTTTACAAAGCACAAATATTAGTGCGCATGTTTGACGACCCAAGAGTTGAAGGACATTTTCCTAGACCATTTGGCGTGTTTTATGCGACCGAAAGAGCTTGCTACGAAGATGTGATGCGCTTACAAATAGAAGAAACCATCGCTACTAAAGGCAAAGGCAACTTAGATGCATTGTTACGTGGAAAGGAAGTTTGGGAAATTGCATAAATTTTAAAAAGAACTACTATATCAAAAGGCTACTTCAAAAAGTAGCCTTTTTTATTGAGATACTATGTTATATGCAAATGGTAATAGCTATTGACTTGTAAATGCTTAATTTGCCCCAACTAATTTACCACTATGCTTAAACAAAACTTACCATTACTGCTTCTGTTCTTGTTTGTTTTTGGCTGCTCAAAATCGCCTTACCGCACGACAAATAAAGTATATAAAGATCAGGCGAAAGCTTTTGCTAATATGCTTAAACAATATCCTTTAACAGACAGTGCATTTGGCAATATTGACTTTGTAGGTACTACCAACTTTGGTATGCGCAAGCCAAATTTTGTTGTTATTCATCATACGGCGCAAAATAGTTGCGAACAAACGCTTAAAACCTTTACCACCAAAGCTTCACAAGTAAGTGCGCATTATGTAATTTGTAAAGATGGTACAGTACACCATATGCTCAACGATTATTTGAGGGCTTACCATGCAGGCGTGAGCAAATGGGGCAATACTGTAGATTTAAACTCAGCTTCGATTGGTATAGAAATAGACAATAATGGCTTTGAAAAATTTACCGATGAGCAAATTAATAGCTTGCTTACATTGTTGGGCAATTTGAAAAAAGCCTACAATATTCCAACTGCAAATTTTATTGGTCATAGTGACATTGCACCTACTCGCAAAGTAGACCCCAATATTTATTTTCCATGGAAAATGCTTGCGCAAAAAGGCTTTGGGCTTTGGCCAGATGAAATCATTAATAGTAAAGTTGACAGTAACTTTAATCATTTGCAAGCTTTACGTATTATTGGTTACGATATAAAAGATACTAGCGCTGCCATACGTGCTTTTAAGCGACACTTTATGCAAGATTCTACTAAGAAAATTAATGAAGCAGATAAGCTGACTTTGCAAAATTTGTACAAAAAATATATGTAAAACAATCCATAGTCAACAGACCTTAGACGATAGAAAAAGCCTGCAATTTGTAACTAGCAACAAGAAACTATTTATGGATTTATCATACATCATCAATGAATATGCTGAAGGCAGAGAAAACTATTTTAATGCCGTAGCACCACCTATTATTCAAACCTCAAATTTTGCTTTTAAAACGGTAGATGCACTACGCAAAAGCTTTGAAGATGAATACAGTACTTATTTGTACAGCCGTGGCTTAAACCCAACGGTTGATATGCTGCGCAAAAAACTAGCAGCACTTGATGGTGCAGAAGATTGCTTAGTATTTAACAGTGGGGCGGCCGCCATTTTTGCCTCTGTATTAGCCAATGTAAAAAGTGGTAGCCATATTATTTCTGTAAAAAATCCATACACATGGGCCAAAAAATTATTTGAAATAATACTACCAAAGTTTGGTGTAACACATACCTATGTAGATGGTACTGATACAGAAAATTTTGCCAATGCTATTACACCAAACACAGCTATTATTTATCTTGAAAGCCCAAACAGTTTTACCTATGAACTGCAAGATTTGCAAGCCATTGCAGCACTTGCCAAGCAACATTACATAGTAACTATTATCGATAATAGCTACTGCACACCCATTTACCAAAAGCCAATTACGTTAGGTATAGATTTAGCGCTTCAATCTGCCACTAAATATATTAGTGGTCATAGCGACGTAGTAGCAGGTGTGCTAAGCGGTAGCAAGGCAATGATAGAACGCATTTTTAATAGTGAATATAACACCATTGGCAGCGGTATTCAGCCTTTTAATGCTTGGTTGCTTTTAAGAGGTTTGCGTACGTTACCTATGCGCTTAGAGCGCATTACCAACACTACCAAAACGGTTATCGCTTATTTAGAGCAACATCCATTAGTAGAAGAGGTATTATTCCCATTATCGCCAAATTTTCCGCAATACGAGCTTGCTAGGCAACAAATGACGGGCGGTTGCGGCCTACTCACATTTACTATAAAAGCAAATACGATACAGCAGATTGAAACTTTTTGCGACAATTTACAACATATACTCATGGCTGTTAGCTGGGGAGGCTACGAAAGTTTAATTATACCAAAATGTGCTGGATTACCACAAGCAAGTTTTAACGCCGAAGATAAAAGCCATAGAATGTTGCGCTTATATGTAGGATTAGAAGATGCTGATTATATCATCAAAGATTTAGACCAAGCATTTAAAATTATCAACCTATAATATAGTAAGTTGTCGTGGCCTTCTACAATGAAATGGTAGTATTAATTATATTTTTCTAATGCCAATTTATCTATGTGGTGAGCCATAAAAAACAACTTTTGCCACATCAATGCCTTTCCGTTATTTTGTTATATTATGAAACCCGCATTTACACTCATTGCACTGGCATTTTTACTGCAACTAACTGCTCAAACCACTATCGAAAAATGGGATTTGCGCAAATGTGTTGACTATGCCATGAAGAACAATATTTCTGTAAAACAAGCAGATATTCAAGCTAGAATAGGTGCCCTGCAGCTAAAGCAAGCACAATTATACCAATATCCTACCGCATCATTTAGCACCAACATAGGCCCACAGTTTGGACGGTCTATCGACCCTACTACCAACGTATATACCAATACAGAGTTACTATCACAGAATTATGGTCTACAGGGTAGTGTGCAACTATTTAACTGGGGTAGGCTTAAAAACAATACCGCATCTCAAGATTTTAGTGCCAAAGCAGCATTAAAAGATATTGAAAAAGCCGCCAATGATGTGGCTCTTAACGTAGCTACTTATTATTTACAAATATTGGCTTCGAAGGAACAAGTAAATATAGTTGCCATTCAAATTCAACAAACACAGTCGCAATTAGATGTTACACAAAAAAAAGTAATAGCAGGCGCTTTGCCAGAACTAAATGCGCTAGAACTTGAAGCAAAACTAGCAACTGATAGCAGCAATTATATTGCAGCAGCATCTAGCTTTCAACAAAATGTATTACAGCTAAAAGCATTGCTCACCTTAGATGCAGCGGCTCCATTTGAGGTAGAAATTCCTGCCGCGGATAAAATACCACTTGAGTCACTAGCCGATTTGCAGCCTGAAACTGTTTATGCATTAGCCATCAATAATCAGCCGAATATTATTGGTAATCAATTAAGAATTAAAAGCGCAGAAAAAAGTGTTTTGTCGCTAAAATCGGCCCTATATCCAACTATTGGCGCCAGTTATTCTATTGGTAGTACTTACAATAACAAGGCAGTTAATTTCCTTAATGGTAATAAAATTCAATATTTCGACCAGTTGAGCCAAAACTTCAGACAAAGTGTGGGTTTGGGTGTTTCTGTACCAATTTTTAGTAATGGTACCAACAGGATTAATTACGAGCAATCGAAATTGACTTTGCAGAACTATAAAGTAACAGAAGACCAAATAGAACAAAAGTTGAAGCAAGACATTTACACAGCTTACACGAATGTGATTAATGCTTTACAAAAATTTAACGCGGGTAAAAAACAAGTAGAAAACAATCAGAAAGCGTTAGACTTTGCCACTAAGCGTTATGAAGTTGGCTTACTTAGCACTATTGATTTGATTACTATTCAAAATAATTTAGCAACAGCACAAATACAACAAATATCTAATCAATACGATTATGTATTCAAAATGAAATTGCTAGAGTTTTATAAAGGTCAAGGTTTAAAATTATAAGTGCTGATAACTCTGCAAATTACCAAAACAAAAACTCAGAATAACGGAACGATATAAATAAAATCATTATGAATAAAATACTCCTTTGGGTTATTATTGCTTTAGCAGTAATAATTGTTGCACTTGTAGGCTTAAAAATGAGCGGCGTAATTGGTAAAGAAGAAGGTATAAAAGTTGCTACAGACAAAGCGATTTTAAGAAACATTACCGAAACAGTTAATGCGAGCGGCAAGGTTTACCCAGAAGTAGAAGTAAAAGTAAGTCCAGATATTAGTGGCGAAATTGTAGAACTGCCTGTAAATGAAGGTGATAGTGTAAGGCGTGGTCAAATTCTTGCACGTATTTATGCCGACATTTACGCTACGCAGAGAGACCAAGTATCGGCGGGTGTTGCCCAAGCAAAAGCGCAATTAAGCAACTCCGCGGCTAGTATTGTAGGCTTAAAAGCAACACTAGATCAAGCAAAAGCCAACTATGATAGACAACAAAAGCTATTAAACGATAAAGTTATTTCTCGCTCAGAATTTGAAACGGCACAGCAGGCCTTTTTATCGGCTCAAGCCAATTATAATGCCGCCAAAGAAGGCTTGAAAAGTAGTGAAGCAACTATCAGAAGCAATGAGGCGCAACTTGCAAAAGCTGATAAAGACATGTCTCGTACCGTCATTACGGCACCAATGGATGGTATTGTAAGTTTATTAGCCGTGAAAAAAGGTGAGCGAGTGGCAGGTAATAGCTTTAATGTAGGTACAGAAATGATGCGTATTGCAGATATGCGCAGCATAGAAGTGCGAGTTGATGTGGGTGAAAATGACATTCCCAAAGTAAAAATTGGCGATACGGCCATTGTACAAGTTGATGCTTATTCTAGCAGAAAATTTACTGGTATTGTTTACAAAATTGCTAACCCTACCACTTCTACATCCACCACTTCTACCACAGATGTAACTAACTATAAAGTTCATATTCGCTTGCTTGAAAGCAGCTACAAAGACTTGATTATCCCTGGTAAAAGTTTTCCTTTTAGACCCAATATGAGTGCTAGTGCGGATATACAAACCAAAACTAAAAAGGACGCCTTAGCTGTGCCACTTAACGCGGTGACCACCAGAGACCCTAAGAGCGATGGTACAAAAGGTGATGAGAAAAAGAAAGAAACTACAACTGGAAGTAGCACTGATAAAACACCTACTGCTACCGATTTAGAAGAAGTTGTATTTGTGTTACAAAAAGATGGCAAAGTGAAAAAGGTAAAAGTAACAACAGCCATCCAAGATCTTACCAATATTGAAATTACAAGTGGTTTAAAGAAAGATGATGAAGTAGTTATAGCACCATACAATGTGGTAAGTAAAAGTTTAAAAGATGGCGATAAAGTAAAAGTTGTAGCAAAAGACAAACTTTATGATGATGGCAAGAAGAAAGAATAACTAGCTATATGTAACCAGCAGTTCTAGTACTACATAGCTGCAGTTTTGCGACTCACTTGTACGATTTTATCGCTATGTGAAAAGTGCTACTTTTAATTATTTAAGCAATAATATAACTATTTATAAAGGACAAAAAGGTGAGTTTTTTGTCCTTTTTTCTTTGGTAAAAAACACCGTGTTTAGCACTAGCTTTCGTATGTTTGTCTACTAACAAAATTCTTGTGCCATGCAATTTGGAATGATAGGAAGCGGTAGTTGGGCCACAGCATTGGCGAAAATTTTAACCGACAACGGTAATATCATTAATTGGTTCATTCGCAACGAAAAAAACATTGCATATCTGCAAAAGCGCAGACATAATCCCCATTATTTAGGGTCAGCTTATTTCGATACCAAACAGTTGCATCTTTCATGCAATTTAGAAGAAGTAGTTGCAAAGTCAGATGCTTTGGTAATTGCAATTCCTTCTGCGTTTGTAGCAGATGTATTAGCTAGCTTACCAAAAGATGCTTTTAATAGCAAAAAAATAATTTCTGCCATTAAAGGCTTGATGCCTCAAAATAACCAACTACTTAATGAGTATTTATACGATAACTTTACTGTGCCTTTGTGCAATTATTTTACCGTACTTGGTCCTTGCCACGCAGAAGAAGTGGCTTCAGAAAAATTATCTTATCTCACCTTTTCTGGTAAAGATGAACCAACAGCTAACCTTATCGCCAATAATTTTAAAACAGAATATTTAAATACCATTGTCAACCACGATATCATTGGTGTACAATATGCGGCTGTGCTTAAAAATATTTATGCCTTGGGTGCAGGTATAGCACATGGCCTAGAATATGGCGATAATTTCTTAAGCGTATATATTGCGAATGCCGCCGCAGAAATGGCTGCCTTTTGCCACAAACTTGTTTGGGATAAAGAAAGCGAGGAAGAACAACGCAGTATCAATTATTCCGCATCGGTTTATTTGGGCGATTTGTTGGTTACCTGCTATTCACTTTACAGTCGCAATAGAACTTTTGGCAACATGATAGGCAAAGGTTACAGCGTTAAATCTGCACAACTAGAACTCAATATGGTGGCAGAGGGCTATAATGCTAGCAAATGTATTTATCAAGCGAATGGATTACTGCAAGTTGATATGCCTATTGCCACAGCTATTTACCAAATACTGTGGGAACAGCAACCTGCCGACGAAGGTTTCAAATCGATAGAGAAAATATTGTTTTAGTTCTTGGAACAATATCATTGAACGTTTTTAAAGATGCTAGAAAATATCCTCTAGCATTTTTAAATGTGTTATTTCGTAAGTAGCTTTTATGTGCGGCTGTGCATTAATATGATTAACAAATACTGTATCAATTCCCGCATTAATACCACCTTGAATATCTGCGTCTAGGTTATCACCTATCATAATACTTTTCTCGGGTAAAGCATTGGTTTTTGTAAATGCATAATCAAAAATATCCTTGCTTGGCTTTAAGCTATTGCTTGTTTCCGAAGTAATCATTTCTTTAAAATAGCCGTCAAGCTTACTGTTAACAAGTTTTTTCCTTTGTGTAGCTTCAAAACCATTGGTAATTAAGTGTAAGTCGTATTGCCTTTCTGTTAGGTAATCCAATATCTCAAAGGTGTAAGGAAATAAGTTTGTTTTAGTGGGTAAAATGGTTAAGAACGCTTGACCCATTTCTCTTGACAAAGGTTCGTCTGCTATTTTAAAGTCAAGCAAGGTTAGCCACATGCGTTTCCATTTAAGTTCGTCTTGCTTAATAAAACCTTTGTGATATTTGTCCCAAAGGCGATTATTATGTTCATTATATCTTTCAAAAAATAATTCAAAATCGTCAATTCCTTTCTCGCCTAGCTGGTGGGTATCGTACAATTCGGCCAATGTGGCTTTAGAATTCATTTCAAAATCCCAAATGGTATGGTCTAAATCAAAAAAAAGATGTTGGTATTTACGATTAGGGTTAAACAAAGGTTGCTGTAAGTGGCTCATACGATATGTTTGCAAAAACAATTAAATTTACTAGAATGAGTCAGCAAAATACATCGGATACAACAAACAGCGGCAAAATAATTGTGATTACTGGTGCATCTAAAGGTTTGGGTAAAGCTATTGCCAAACAATTTGCCGCCGCAGGCTATACCTTGCTTGTATGTGCAAGAGGCGAATTGCAATTGTATAAAATGATGGAAGAACTACTATTAGAATTTCCTGATTGTACCATTAAAGCCATGCCTGTAGATATGAGTGTAAAAGAAGAAGTGAAAGCTTTTGCCACATGGTGCTTACAATATGGCATACCAGATATTATAATAAATAATGCTGGCCAATTTTTTCCAGGCTCAATTCATAACGAAGAAGACAGTCTGCTTGAGCAAATGATACAAACCAATTTATATAGCGCTTACCATTTAACACGAGCTTTATTACCAACCATGATTGAAAGAAAAAGTGGCAGTATTTTTAATATTTGCTCAATCGCTTCGCTGCAAGCCTATGCCAATGGAGGTAGTTATAGCATTAGTAAATATGCGTTACTTGGCTTTAGCAAAAACTTGCGGGAAGAGTTAAAACCACATGGCATCAAGGTTTCGGCAGTAATGCCTGGCGCCGCTTACACAGATAGTTGGATAGGTAGTGGTGTAGAAGAAAGCCGCATTATGGAAGCCAATGATATAGCCAAAATGGTATTTGCAGCATCGCAATTATCGCCGCAAGCTGTAATGGAAGATATTGTACTTAGACCCCAATTAGGTGATTTGTAAGCATCTTCTATCCTTGCCAAGTTTTTAAAACTTGGCAAGTGTAAAATCCTACGGTATGATTTCAAATAGAAAAAACTGTGTTTTTTCAAATACTGCAAAATTGTTATCTGCAACACACACAAGTGTACGATGACCATTCGGTAAGGTAGGACCAAACGTCATCCCTTCAACATTGTCTGTAAAAACACCCAAACTATCAAAGTTTAAAATAAGGCGTTTAGTAGCTGGAGTAAATTTAGTATGCCTTTGGAGTGATGGATTATTGCGAATATTTGTGGCGTTGTTTAAATCAGCCTCATAAATTTTAATGGTACAAGGCAATCTACCAGTTGAGAAAGAGCGCTCCATTACCAATAATTTATTGCTGCCAATGCTTAAAATATCTGGCACACCATTTATTTTAAAAGCATCTACAGGTGTAGCTGGATATGCAATTGGGTCTAGTTTATAAGCATATTGTTTAAGCTGTTTTTTTGTAACTGCATCATATTTAAAAATACGAATCCAAGCAGTAGTATCGGTAAGCATCGCCCTTGGACCATCTTCATACAGCGGCTCTTCTACATTTACATACAATTGCTTGTAATTATTGGTAAATGTTAGACCTTCTAGCACGCCATTTTGCCTCGGGCCTTTTTCAAATGCGTGCATCAGTAATTGCGATGGTAAATTAAAAGTATCAATGTATTTACCATCGATAGTAATAATAGTTATTGCAGGATTTTCTAATACTGTATCTTTTTTGTTTACAATGCGCTCACCTTCGCTGGTCCAAATTAATTGCTTTGTTAAAGGATTGTAGCGAATAGCTTCGGGGTCAGGAGTTTTGGAGGGGTTCTGTTTGCTATTGGGATATAACGTCCCATCTTGTTGGTGTAAAAATGTTACATCTACAAAAGCCACACTATCTATGCCTTTAGCGCTTGTAAATAATTTAGCGGTGTATAATCTTGCTGCATTAATACTACTCCTATCATCACTAATAATATAGTACAAATTATTGGTTGCATCGTAATCAATACCGCTTAAGCCGCCAATAGTGGTATTTTTAAATTGCAAATTGTGCGGCGCATCTATTTCACCCAATAGCTTAAGCGATGAAATACTTGTAATAGTAGGCTGTTGTATTTTTTTAGTGGCTGTACAAGCGACTAACAATACGCTTAAACTAATAACAGTTAAAACCTTCATGCAATAAATTGAGTTTCAAAAATACAGATACTGGAGAGCTTTTAGGGAAACTTAAGGCGCATTCTTTCCCATTCATCCAAAAAAATTATGCGCCAATGCTTACAGATGTTATCTTTCACATTCGCTACTATCGATAGTAACGCTAATTTTAATATATAATCATGAAGAAACTACTGTTTACACCGATGCTATTGGCTTCCATGTTTGCCATAGCACAAAACAGTGATGACGCTGCTGCAAAGTTTGCAAGCACTATCACTGCCAAGTCATTAAAAGAAAAATTGTCTGTGATTGCTAGTGCCGAATTTGAAGGCAGAGAAACGGCAACACCGGGTCAAAAAAAAGCTGCGGCCTATATAGAAAGTTTGTTTAAAAAGTTTGGTTTAAAGCCAGGGAATGGCGATAGCTACCAGCAAGTGTATCCCGTATATCAAGATGAATTACTGGGTGTAAAACTTTCTGTTAATGGCAAGCCTTTTCAACTAGATAAAGACTTTACTTTTACTGTACAAAGCGCTGCGAGTGGTGTAAGTAATATCAATGAAGTGGTATTTTTAGGCTATGGCTTACCTGAAGACTTTGCGAATATTGATGTTAAAGGCAAAGTGGTGTTATTTTTAGATGGTGCACCTGCCGATTATAAACCAGCGGCAAATGCACCTACACGTAGAGGTGGGCCTACAGCTTTTTTTGCAAAAGCGGGTATGGCACGTACCAAAGGTGCAGCAGGTGTGGTACTAATTTCGAATAGTTTTCCTAGAAAAGTGGCTACTGCCACCAAAGGAGAGATGTATTTAACAAAAGCTACCAGCAGCTTTACTACTGTTACTGTTTCTGAAGAAATTGCTTCTGCTTTACTTGGTAGAACGTCTACTTTATCAATTGACAAACTGAAAGAAGTAAATAAAGGCACTTACTATGCTGAAACCAAATTGGATGTAAATAAAGTAACTACCAATCTGGAAAGTAGTAATGTGATTGGTATATTAGAAGGCACTGATAAAAAAGATGAGTATGTGGTATTGAGCGGCCACTACGACCACTTAGGTAAACGTGATATGGTTATTTACTACGGTGCAGATGATGATGGCAGTGGCACGACTAGCGTATTACAAATGGCAGAAGCTTTTGCAGCTGCTAAAAAGAAAGGTAATGGCCCACGTAGAAGTATTATATTCTTGGCTGTAAGCGGTGAAGAAAAAGGTCTTTGGGGTTCTCAATATTATTCTGAACATCCGCTATATCCTTTGGCAAAAACAAGTGTTGACCTAAATACTGACATGGTAGGTAGAGTAGATACTGAACGTAAAACTGGCGATACTACTAACTACGTTTATGTTATAGGTCATGATAAATTAAGTAGCGACTTACCCATCATTAATGAGGGTGTAAATAAACAGTTCACCAATCTTACATTGGATTACAAATACGATGACCCTAACGATAAGAACCAAATTTACTATAGAAGCGACCACTACAATTTTGCAAAAATGGGCGTACCTATTTTATTTTTCTACGATGGCATGTTGTTAGCAGATTATCACAAACCAACAGATACAGTAGATAAAATTAACTTTGAGCTTATGGAAAAACGTGTAAAAATGATATTTCATACAGCTTGGGTAATGGCCAATAGAGACCAAATGTTAAAGAGAGATATTCCTTTAAATATGCCTAGTCGCTAGTATTAAGAACATGATTTTAAACACCCTTTTCTATGACAGAAAAGGGTGTTTTCGTTTAGCTATAAGAAGTAACTTTACGTAGTTAATTTGTACAATTTTACTTCACATAACATCATCATTATGAAAACGATTCTCATCCCAACCGATTTTTCTGCCACCTCAAAAAATGCTGCCTTATACGCTATTGGGCTAGCAAAACAAGTAGGTGCTACCAAACTAGTGCTCTATAATGCTTATGAAGCTGTAATACCATCTATTTCTATCGATCCTACGGTACCCTCTATTATGCCGCTAGATATTGAAACATATAAAAATATTAGTGAAACTGGTTTAAAAACCTTTACAGCGGCAATCAGCCACGCTTGTGATGCAAGCATCACTATAGAACAACTTTGCAATCTTAATACCCTAGTCAATGGCATTAGCGAAGCAGTTACCGAAACGGGCGCAGATGTAGTAGTAATGGGCATTACAGGTGGCAATGCATTGGAAGAAAGCTTAATTGGTAGCAATACCGTTGATGTGGCTAAAGCGATTACTGTACCAATGATTATTGTGCCACCAAATGCAGTATTTGAAAATATTGAAGAAATTACATTGGCTGTAGATCTGAAAAAAGTAGCTTCCACAACACCTGTAGAGCCCTTGAAAAAACTACTCGCAATATTACAAGCTCAATTTTTTGTACTACATATAAATGATGGTGAAGATGATGCAGATAAAGACACACAAATGACAATGCTAAATGAAGTACTAAAAGACTACAATCCTCAATATTTCTTTGTAAATAATATTTCCTTTATTGATGGGATTAACGACTTTGTTGACTCAAAAAATGTGGACTTATTGGTAACCATTCCTAAAAAACATGGTTGGTTCGAAATGCTATTTAAACGCAGCCATACCAAACTATTAGCATTTCATAGCCATGTGCCTTTAATGGTAGTACACGATTAAATTGTGTATAAAAAATCTAGGAAAGTCTCTTTAAATAGAAGCTTTTTTGATAATCTTGTTTGTGATGGCATTACCTTTTTTTTATCAACCAGAAATAGCAACAACATCATCTGTAATCCTTAGCGAAGAGACGAGTAAGCATTGTGTGCAAGTGTTACGCATGAAAGAAGGCGAACATATGCAATTAACTGACGGTAAAGGCAATGCTTACACTGCCGCAATTACTAAAAGCGACAAAAAACATTGTACTGTAGCTATAGAAAGTACTAGTTTTTTGCCAGCAGCAACAAAGCAGATAAGCATTGGTATTTCGTTACTTAAAAATGCGAATAGATTTGAATGGTTTTTAGAAAAAGCGACTGAGATGGGTGTTACAAACATAATACCCTTGTTGTGCAACAGAACCGAACGCCAACATTTTAGATTTGACAGGATGCATAGTATTGTTATTGCTGCAATGTTACAAAGCCAGCAAGTATGGCTACCGATTTTACATGAGCCAACCAATCTATCAAACGTTATTGAACTAAGTAATGCGCAGCAGAAATTGATAGCCCATTGCGAAGCAGGTGATAAAGCGACAATATGTGGCTTAGATATTGCTAATGATGTACAAATTCTTATTGGCCCTGAAGGGGATTTTTCAATTGCTGAAATAGAAATGGCGTTGCAACACAATTATCAGCCTGTAAGCTTGGGTAATACTAGGTTACGAACAGAAACTGCTGGTGTAGTGGCAGCGGCATTATTGGTAAATGCTTAATTTTAAAAAAGAATATATAAGCTTATGCGAAAAGTGCTTCTTGCATGTTTGGTTGTTAGTGCTGTAATAATGGGTTGTAAAAATAAAATAAGAAAAATTATTACTACAGATACCTCTATTAACGAGCAAACCTCGTACAACAATTTATTTTTAGATAGTATGCAGCTAGATAAATTTATGGCGAGTGACAGTGGTTTGGTAAAATTTAAACAAGATTTTTTTGACTTTTACAAACATCGCAATTACGAATTTGCCTGGTTCGACACTGGCGGCCTTATTGAACAATCGCATAATTTCTATAATTTACAAAACAGTTACATTACTGATATCAAAGACAGTAGTATTTTTAGCCAAGACTTGCAAAAACTCTATGAACAATTTAACAATCATAGCTTTCATCCAAATGCAACAGATGCTTCTGTAATTAAAGCAGAACTATTGTTGACAGGACAATTTTTTAAATACACTTCTAAAGTGTATCAAGGTAGTGATATCAATGCAACAGAATTAGGATGGTTTATCCCTAGAAAAAAAATAGATGTGAAAGCTGCCCTAGACTCTATGATGAAAACCAAGGGTAAAGGCTTAGATGATTATGAACCATTAAACGCAGATTATAGGCAACTTGAAAAGTATTTATTACAATATTATGCGCTGAAAAACAATGCTAGTTGGGATTCTATTGCTACAGCAAAATCGCTAAAAAAAGGCGACTCAAATAGTGTTGTTCAGCAAGTGAAAATGCGTTTAATTGCTTTTGGTGATTTGGCGATGACTGACACCTCGCGGAAGTTTGATACGACATTACAAATAGCAGTGAAACAGTTTCAAAAACGTTATGGTTTAAGCGCTACAGGGCAAGTGGGTGCCGCAACTTTTAAAGAATTAAATAGACCAATTGACACTTTAATTCGGAAAATATTGGTAAATATGGAACGAGCCAGGTGGATGTTGCCAGATACGTTAACTACCGACCATTTAATTGTAAATATTCCAGAATATAAACTACACGTATATGATTCTGGTAAGTATAGTTTCAATATGAACGTAGTGGTGGGTACAGCAGCTAATAGTACGGTCATTTTCAATGGTAAATTACTATATATCGTGTTTAGCCCTTATTGGAATGTAACTGAAGACATTACCAAAAAAGAAGTAATACCAGCTATGAAACGCGACCCGAATTATTTGGCAAAAAACAATATGGAAATTACTGGCTACAATGGCAAAATTCCAGTTGTAAGGCAAAAACCTGGACCATCTAATTCTCTTGGGGGTGTAAAGTTTTTATTCCCAAATAGCTACAATATTTATCTGCATGATACACCTAATAAAGAATTGTTTTCAGCGTCTAAACGTTCTTTTAGTCATGGTTGCATAAGGCTAGGTGAACCAGCCAAACTAGCACAGTTTTTACTGCGTAGAGATACCCTATACACTATGGATTCTATCAAAACCTTAATGAAACTATCGAAGGAAAAGTGGCTAACCATTAAGCCAACAGTACCTGTAACCATAAAATACTTTACAGCTTGGGTAGATAGAGACGGTTTACTAAATTTTAGGGATGATATTTATCACCATGATGCTAAAATGGCCGATAAATTATTTGCAAAGAAGTAGGCTATTATTGATAGATATCTAATAAACCATCTGGTAAAAATAAATGTACTTCTTTGGCTTTTCTATCAATGCGATCAATGGTTTCCTCGTGTAAAGGAATAAGGGCTTCATTGCCATTGTAATTTATTTGTAACAACACTTGATGCGGCTGTTCTATCACCTCATCAATTACACCTATTGCTGTACCATCATCAAAAATAGTAAAGCCTAACAATGAGATAGGGCTTGCATCGCCAGCCAATCTTCTAAAATCTGCATCTAGCAACCATACTTGCTTTTGCACCAGTTTCTGCGCTTGTTCTTTAGTAATAACACCTTCAACTTCTATATAAGTCTCATCATGAGATTTAGCTTTTGATGCTACTAGAAAATAAGGCAAATAGCTATCTTTCACTTCTTCTATAAAAATCGCCTCAACATTTTTAAGAACTAATTTTTTTGCTAAGCCGTGTTTTAAAATAAACTCGCCTTTTAACCCAAAAGGTGCAACTATTTTACCTATATTGATGTATTCCGTCATGGTTGTGAAAAGTGAAACGTGAAAGCCTATTAGTAATAACTTCTCGCCATCAACTAATTTGATTAGTGTTAAAATGCTGCAATATCAATTTTGCTTTTGATAAACCTACAATTTCAGTAAGCTCTTTTTCCGTTTTAGTTTGAATATTTTTAACTGACTTAAACGCTTTTAATAAATCGGTAGCCGTTTGCTTACCAATACCTTTAATTTCTTCAAGCTCGTTTTTAAAAGTGCCTTTACTACGCTGGTTTCTATGGAATGTTATACCAAAGCGGTGTACTTCATCACGAATACGTCTAATCAGCTTTAAACTATCACTATCCCAAGGTAGTTTTACTGATTCACTTTCACTTGGAAAAAATATTTCTTCTTCATTTTTTGCAAGCCCAACCACTGTCATTTCTCCTACTAAATTCAGTTCTTCCAAAGCCTGCATGGCGCTGCTTAATTGCCCTTTACCACCATCTATAATTACCAATTGTGGTAGTGCTAAATTTTCTGTCGTCAATCTTTTATAACGTCGATACACTACTTCTTTCATGGTAGCAAAGTCGTTGATACCTTGTACTGTTTTTACGTTATAGTGCCTGTAATCTTTGTTACTAGCAATACCATCTTTAAAGCAAACCATGGCACTTACAGAGTAGGCGCCTTGAAAATTAGAGTTATCAAAACACTCAATGTGCACAGGTGCTTCTGGGAGTTGTAAATACTCTTGTAACTCATACAATACATTTTTCTTTTCCCAATCGCTCTTGCCTTCTAAGTGTAGAATTTTCTTTTTCCTTATTTCTTCTTGGTAATAGTTGACATTCTTCAAGCTCAAGTCTAACAACTTCTTTTTATCACCTGCTTTTGGTATAGTAATCGTGATATTTGGGTCTATAACTTCTACCTCAAATGGTACAATAATTTCGTTACTAAGGCTATTAAAAGTTGCTCTCAGATTGGCAATAGCAAAGCTTAAAACCTCGGCTTCTGTTTCATCTAATTTAGGCTCAAGTTGTACGGTATGCGTTTGTACAATAGTACCACCTTGCACCATCAAATAGTTTACGTAAGCCGTTTGTTCGTCTTTAAAAATTGAATACACATCTAGATTGGTTAGGTGCTTACTCACAATAATACTTTTCGCTTGATAGCTTTCTAGATGCTCTAATTTTTTCCGCATCATTTCAGCTTTTTCAAACTGCATATTACTTGCATAGTCAAGCATTTGCACCTTGTATTTACTAATAACGGAACCTAAATTGCCCTTCAATAAATCACGCATTTGCTGAATACCCTCGTTGTAATCTTCCAATGTTTGTAAGCCTTCACAAGGACCTTTACAATTACCCAAATGGTATTCTAAGCATACTTTAAACTTGCCTTTCTGTATATTGCTTTCTGTAAGGTTAAGCTTACAAGTACGCAGTGGTATGTATTGTTTAATAAAATTTATCAACTCTCTTACTTTGCCAGATGAGGTAAATGGTCCCAAGTATTCTGAACCGTCGTTGAACTTTCTTCTTGTTAAAAAAATACGGGGATAAGGCTCTTTTTTGATAACGATAAAAGGGTACGTTTTATCATCCTTTAAGTTAATGTTAAACCTTGGTTGGAACTGTTTTATTAATGAATTTTCTAATAAAAATGCATCTTGTTCGCTATCTACAATGGTAAATTCTAAACGGTGAATACGCTGAACTAATTCGTGGGTTTTATAACTTGTAAATGTTTTTGAAAAATAAGAACTTGTGCGCTTTCGCAAATCTTTTGCCTTGCCTACATACAACAATTCGTTACTAGCATCGTAGTATTTATAGATACCTGGCTGGTGTGGTATGGTATGTGCTATATTTTGATATTCTTGCTGCGTCATTTCTTCAATCTTCTCTTATAAACATTCTAGTAATCTTAGTTGCTATCATTCCAATTTACATACTGCTGTTCGGTATATTTGGTACCATCTTTTTTAATTACCGATTTTGTAATGGTAAAACTCATATTGGCTTTCCAACTATATAAAACAGTTGTAGATGAATCTTTGTTGTTTAAAATTTTTCTTATAAAAACGCGTCTTACATGGTTTGTCTCTTCGTCAAACAACACATCAATACTTTGTATGGGTAAATCTTTCTTGGAAGTGCTATAATTTAGGGTAATACTTTTAGTAGAATTATCGTTAAATGCCACTTCTTTATAAGCTTGCTTTTGTACGCTATCACTAATATCACAAGCAATAAATTGCTTTGCAAGCAATGCAAAAAGCGTTTTGTCTATTGCACTAGAGTCTTTAGTACCATTGGGTTTAGAAATAATTTGATAAATGGGATATGGTGTTGTTTCTAACGTTTTAATCTCGCTTGTAAAAAAGTTAGCGATACTAAAAAAATGTGTGGTATCGGTATTATTAGGTTCAACTTTCGTGGAATTATTTTTACAGCTATAAATACTGAAAATACTCATCAGCAATAGCAACAGAACATTTTGTTTCATGTTGCAAAATTATTCGTTCAGCTATAATTAAAGTCCTTGGATAAAGCCAATTTTTACACCATAATCTAATCGGTATTCTTTAATCGGGTAGGCGTCGTTGTAAGTAGGTAAATGTTGATAGCGTACTTGTGGGCCGATATAAATTTTGGCACCATTTATTTTATAGGTCAAGTTAAGGTTAAGTGCTGTATTCATGTTCCATTTCCTAAAGAAAGATTCACCATTTGCGTAATACTTATAATCAGTAGAAATCAGATACACACTTTTATTAAGGGTAAATGTAGGCTGCACAGACGCGCCTACACTTACACCAAGTTTTTTACCATCAAAAGCCGCCCATTCTACACCTAACGGCAGTGATAGTTGATATAATCTATTATCCAACTTGGTTTCAGAGTAGCTGCTGCCAGCACTACCAAATCTACTATAAAAAGTTAAGGAATCTAGCCGATTGTTTTGTATTATAGCAATGGTAGCAATGCCATAGGTTTGGTAGGCATCAATATAATATTGTCGAATATTAAACTGCAAACCAGCTTTAATTACTAGCCTTGGCGTAAGATTGTAACCAACAGCAATGCCTGCCTCTAAGCCCAATGCTGGTTTATGTTTAACTGCATTACTAAGTGTTGTTGTACTACTGTTGCTTATGGCATTTGGTATGCTAGTAGTAGTATACTGGTCTCGCACTTTATCATCTTCTAAGTTTCTATAGCTTTTAGATGGAGTGGCATAAATATCATAAGTCCACCTTGCACTTTTTCTAGTTGTTTTCATTTTAAGCAGTGTAGCAAAATAGTCCTTATACACATCATCAGTCATGTCTGCTTTGGAAGCATTGTTATCAGATTTATTATCACTTTTATCTGCTTCAGCGTTAGGTGCGGTAGTTACTTCATCTTTAGCAGGCATTGTTATTAATGGCAAATTTTCATCTTTGGTAAAAGACAATCCAGTGCTGGTTAATCCATTTTCTTTTACAGCAAGTGGCCTACGAACTTTATCTGTCATTATAACTGATGGCTTTGCTTGAATTTCTACAACTGGTTCTGTTGGCACAATTGCTGCTAAAGCCGCTGCTTGTTGATGTTTTGCTATGGCAGCAAATGTTTTAGCAGTAATTTTTTGAGAAGAGATACGAGATTCTAAATCATCATCTTTAGCCATACTTGCAATAATAGCGGCCTCTTCTTTTTGATGTGCTAGCTGAACACTATCATTATAGTGTGCTTTAGCTAAGATATTATCTGGTGGATAGTTTAAAAAAGTAGTAACACTTAGTCCAATAACAATAAGAAAGGCCACAATTGTAAGCGCGGGCCAGGATTTCTCCTTTTGCACTTGCTTACTAATATTTGCCCAAGCAGCATCTGACGCAAACATTTGGTGCTTGTCTGTTTCGTCAAGTAAAAACTGTTCAAATGCGTCTCTGTTATTTTGGTTATTCATACACCTCTATCATCATTTGTTTCTTATCGCGGCCATCCAATTTAATTCGGGCTTTGGATGTTCAATAATTCTTTTCTTAACCAATATGGTTTCAAGCATTGCTTTTGCTCTCGTATATTGGCTTCTACTAGTACTTTCACCTATTTCTAGCATCTCCCCTACTTCCTTGTGGCTGTATCCTTCAATCGCGTATAAGTTCAATACTGTTCTATAACCTAGTGGTAATAATCTTATACATTCAACCACTTGCTTGGCTTGCATAATAGAAGGTATTGACTCTTCTTTTACAAACAAGTTATTGGCATAATCCAAATCTATATGCTCATTAAACTTCTTGTATTTTTTTAGAAAATTAATACAAGTATGCACCACTATTCTACGAATCCAGCCTTCAAAAGCGCCTTTATTTTGAAAGGTGTGTATTTGCGTAAACACCTTTATAAAAGCCTCTTGAAGCATATCTTCAGCATCTTCTCTGTGCTGTGCAAATCGATAACAAACACTTAGCATCTTTGGGCTGTACATATTGTACAACTCTCTTTGGGCTAAAAAATCGCTTTGCAAACAACCTTGTATTATGGTTTGTTCCGTCATCGGGGTAATGTTTTCACCCGTAATATAGACATTTTTATGAACCAAGCGCTGCTTTGTCAATTATTTTAAAAAAAATCAAAAAAATTTTTTAAGCAAGATTTACACTATTATTCTATTGCTTTCCTATTGCATAATTAACAGCTATATTGGTATAGCTTTACCTACTTTCATTCTAGTCAACAATTCAAATAATTTTAGGTTATTATTTCTACCAGCCTTTCTAAATTTGCAGGCTTACGCTTTTTTATTTCAATAGCAATTACATACATTATACATGCAAACAGATTTTTTAGTTATTGGTAGCGGTATTGCAGGGCTTACGTATGCTTTAAAAACCGCTAAAGCACATCCAGATAAAAATATTGTTATAATTACTAAAACCCAAGCCGACGAAACCAATACCAAATATGCGCAAGGCGGTATTGCGGGTGTTTGGGACGAAGAAAAAGATAGCTACGACAAACACATAGAAGACACTTTGATTGCAGGCGATGGTTTATGTAACCCTAAAACAGTAGAAATAGTAGTAACCGAAGGCCCTGAACGTATAAAAGAAATTATAGAATATGGTGCAAGATTTGATAAAGATGCCAATGGTGACTACGCTTTAGGCAAAGAGGGCGGTCACAGCGAAAACCGTATATTACATCATAAAGATGTGACAGGTAAAGAAATGGAAAGAGCATTGTTGCACGAACTTCAAAATACAACCAACATACAATTGCTTAACCATTGCTTCGTAGTAGATATTATTACACAGCACCATCTTGGCTATTTAGTTACAAAATCTACTACTGATATTACTTGTTTTGGAGTGTATGTTTTAAACCTACAAACCAATAAAATAGATACCATTTTGTCGAAAATTACCTTATTGGCAACAGGGGGAAATGGGCAAGTGTACCGGACTACAACTAACCCTCGGATAGCTACCGGAGATGGTGTAGCCATGGTGTACAGAGCAAAAGGCAGAATAGAAAATATGGAATTTATACAGTTCCATCCAACTGCTTTATACCAGCCAGGCGAAAGCCCTTCTTTCTTAATTACGGAAGCCGTTCGTGGTGATGGTGGTATACTTAGAAACAAACAAGGCGAGGCATTTATGGAACGTTACGATGCACGTAAGGACCTTGCGCCACGTGATATTGTTGCAAGAGCCATAGATAATGAGATGAAGAAAAATGGTACAGAACATGTGTACTTGGATTGCAGACATATGGACATAGATAAATTCATTCACCATTTTCCAAACATTTACGAAAAATGCTTAAACATTGGTATAGATATAGCTAAAGATATGATACCTGTTGCACCTGCTGCGCACTACAGTTGTGGTGGTATTAAGACAGACGAATACGGCAGAACATCTATCCAAAATTTGTACGCCTGTGGTGAGTGTGCTAGTACGGGCTTACATGGCGCCAATCGCTTAGCTAGCAACAGTTTGCTAGAAGCTATGGTATTTGGTCATAGATGTTATTTAGATACAGTTAATCGTGTAAATGATATTACGTTTGAAACTGGTATACCAGAATGGAAAATTAAAGGCACAAGCGAGCCAAAAGAAATGATTTTAATTACACAAAGCCGCAAAGAACTTGAGCAAATAATGAGCGACTATGTTGGTATTGTGCGCACAGATATGCGTTTAAAACGTGCTATGAAACGCTTAGATTTATTGTATGAAGAAACAGAAGAACTCTATCGTAATACCAAAGTATCACCACAATTATGCGAGCTAAGAAACCTGATAACTGTGGGCTATTTAATAGTTAAAGGCGCAGAGTTTAGAAAAGAAAGTAGAGGTTTGCATTATAATACAGACCACTTAGAAAAAAGCGCTTTATTGCAGAATATAATTCTCTAAAAAGAGCATAGATGTTGGTTAGCTGATGATAGTATTCTGATTACAACCAACGACTGTGAACTTACAACCGACAACCTATATGTACTATCTGATTTACGCCATATTTTATTTACTGTCTTTACTACCTTGGTTTATTATTTATCTAATAAGCGACGGCTGTTATCTTCTTATTTATTATGTGTTTAAGTACCGCAGACAAGTAGTGGTGGATAATTTAAAGCTTGCTTTTCCTGATAAAACTGAAGCCGAAAGAACGCAGATTGGTAAAGCCTTCTACAAGGGCTTTACAGATAACTTTGTTGAACTAATTAAGCTGGTATCTATTTCAGAAAATGAAATGAAACAACGCTTTGTGATTAATATAGAAGTTGTAAATGCATTAGTAGCTGAACATGAGCGTGTACACTTAATTACTGGTCATTATTTTAATTGGGAATTTGCAAATTTAGCAGTTGGTCTCATTAGTAAGTATCCGTTTGTAGTTGCCTATAAGCCCGTATCCAATAAAGTATTTAATAAATTAATGTTTAATATTCGCTCAAGGTTTGGAACGAAACTGGTTTCAGCCACCAATTTTGCAAAAGATTTTCAACCCTATGCCAAAAGTAAACATGCCCTTATTTTAGTAGCCGATCAAAATGCAGCTAATACATCTAAAGCCTATTGGGTAGATTTTTTTGGCAAGAAAGTACCATTTGTAAAAGGCCCTGAACGTGGTGCTAAAATGGGTAATTTACCTATTGTTTATACACATTTTTACAAAGTAAAAAGAGGCTACTATAAAGGTGTTTTTGAATTAATTACTACTACTCCAAACGATTATAAAGATGGCGAATTAACCAAAGTACTCATCAAAAAAATAGAGGATTCTATTAAACAAGAACCCTCTAATTATTTATGGAGTCATCGCAGATGGAAACATATATATAATCCCGAGAAACATGCGCGTCTTGCCGTAGATTAATTACTCAATGACATAACTCATATCACCACCTTTCTCGTCTTTAATAAGCACCCCAAGCGTTGCTAACTCGTTACGAATGCGATCGCTTGTAACAAAGTCTTTTTTAGCCTTTGCATCTTTACGCAAGGTGATCAATAATTCCATAATGCCTTTCAACTTATCGCCACCAGTAGCTTCTTGTTTGAGGCCAAAAATATCTTCAATAAACGCCTTCATTTGTTGTTTTAGCAATATTATTGTTGCCGGCTGCAATGCCTCAATAGTAAGGTGTTTATCTTTAATGCCATTAATAATTGGCACCAACTCAAACATATTAGCAATCACTTTTGCAGTGCTAAAATCATCATCAATAAACTCATCAAATTCTGCAATTAACTTATTCACTTTTGCATCTAATTCTGAGTCTCTCATTTGCCAATCACCTACTTCAAACTTATTCAAATTATCGTAAGCTTCCCATAGGCGCTTGAATGCTTTTTCTGATGCTTTCAAAGCTTCGTTTCCAAAATCCAATGGGCTTCTATAATGGCTTTGCAAAATGAAAAAACGAATGGTCATAGGGTGATAAGCCTGCTCTAGCAAAGGATGATTACCAGTAAATAACTCGCTAAGCTTAATCACATTATTATAGCTTTTACCCATTTTTCTACCATTAATGGTAATCATATTGTTATGAATCCAATACTTTGCCATGGTTTTATGGTTGCAAACAGCACTTTGCGCTATCTCACATTCGTGGTGTGGAAATTGCAAATCCATACCACCACCGTGTATGTCAAATTCATCCCCCAAATATTTATTACTCATAGCACTACACTCAATATGCCAGCCAGGAAAACCATCACCCCAAGGGCTCGGCCAACGCATAATATGTTCTGGCGGTGCATTTTTCCATAAGGCAAAATCAGCTTTATTTCTTTTCTCTTCTTGGTTATCAAGTTCTCTTGTAGTATCTAATTGATCTTCCAAATTTCTGCCGCTAAGCATCCCATAAGGCATCCCAAGTTTAGAGAAATCGGTATTATATTTTTCTACATTAAAATATACCGAGCCGTTTACCACATAAGCATAGCCATCTTTAATAATTTTCTCAATCATGACTATTTGCTCTACAATATGCCCAGTGGCTGTTGGTTCAATACTTGGCGGGATGGTATTAAATTGATCCATCGCCCAATGGAACATATTGGTGTACTTCTGCACCAATTCCATTGGCTCTAATCTTTCTAATAATGCTTTTTTGCTGATTTTATCTTCCGCTTCTCTACCTTCTTCTTCAAAATGGCCAGCATCTGTAATGTTACGTACATAACGCACTTTATAACCCAAATGTAATAAATAGCGATGCACCACATCAAATGTTACATACGGTCTCGCATGGCCTAAATGACTCTCGCCACTAACTGTAGGACCGCAGACATACATGCCTACTCTACCCGCTGTAATGCTTGTGAATATTTCTTTTTTCCTAGTTAATGAGTTATATACTTTTAGAGACATGATGGTCTATTAGTGGTTTTAAAATAATGTAACATAAAAACGTCAAGGTAAAAGCGCTACAAAATTAGCGGAGGGCTGTATTAACAACAGCAACAATATAGGGTGTAGAAAATTCTCATCTCAGTGCGAATATAAGAAGATGCTATTTAGTTTTTAACATCAAGTCTGTAACCAACATAATATGATCACTCAATCCTTCATCTACCATGTCAAACTGCAATACATCAAATTGTTTGTCAGCCAAAACATAGTCAATACGCAACGTAGGTGCGATAGAAATAAAGGTTCTTCCAATACCAAAACCTTTCTTTAAAAACGCATCTTGTTTATCGCCTTTGATCGTAAAATATGTATAACTATTAGGCACATCGTTAAAATCGCCACAAATAATAGTTGGGTAAGGACTTTGCGCTGTTGCATCTTTCACCATACCAGCTTGTATGCCCCTTCTTTGAAACGCGGGTTTCATTTTATTAAATACATTTCTTGAGGCGTTTAAAGCATCTTCTTCTTGTTCTTTTATTTTATCAATATTATCATAATCGTTTTTCTTAAATTTAAACGATTGTAAATGGGTTGTATAAACCCGAATCGTATCTTTTCCTTTCAATATATCTGCAAAAATTAAGCTTTCAGCTTTTGGGTAATTGATTTTACCAGTATCAATGATGACAAACTTTGAGAAAATAATACAGCCAGAAAAATAGCCACTAGCATTTCGTTTATAATCCTTAGAAAAATAATAATAAGGATATAAGTTTTTAAACAAGCCGATATTGTTGCCTGCTTCAGTTTTTGAGTGGTTAAATTCTTGTAAACAAATAACATCTGGATTTAGTCGTTTGATACTTTCGGCAATATCGTTAGGTATTAGCTTTTTTACTTGTTTATTAGTAGATAAGCCATTAAAACTTTGTACATTCCAATCTACAACGCGCAAGGTATTTTCTAATTTTTCAGGATTAAACACGGCTTTAAAATGATAGGCAAATACAGCATCAACTTGCCTGTATCCAATTGCTAAAACGAGTATTGGCAATAAAGCCCATTTAGGTTTTGCATACAACCAAAAAACTACCGTAAATATGAGTGATACAATTAAAAAAGGCGCAGCTAAACCAGCAAAACCAACCCACCAAAACTTTGCAGAGCTAATAAAAGGCACCAAACACACATGCAAAAAAGCAATACTCAGTAAAATTGTGAATATAAGTATGGTAGTTTTAAAAATAGAACGTCCCAAATTTTTTGCCATACACTAAAGTAAGTAAAAAAAGTTATGGCAATGTAATATCTGTTACCAATGGAAAATGATCAGATGCTTTTAGCTTGGGGCTGTAGTGTTGTACTACTTTTAACTCTGGCGACAATAAAGTTACATCTATTCTTAATGTGTTTGATAGCCCATCGTAAGTGGAACCCCAACCAAAGCCTTTTTGCAAAAAAGCATCTTGCAAACCGCTACTAATATGGTGATACACATAGCTAGATGGCACAGAATTTAAATCGGCGCAAAACACAAATGGTATAGGCGATTTATTGAGTTGTTGTTTTACTATTTGCGCTTGTTTTACATGAAAAGAATCGAAAATAGCAATGCGCGCAAGTTTGCTTTTATTGAGTAAAATAGCCGTATCATCTTGAATAAACGTATAATTTAAACCTGCATTTTTTCGTTCTGCCGTTAGTTGCATAGAGCTTAAATGTGTGTTGTAAAAGCGCACTTTTTTCTGCCCGATCAAAATTTCAGCATAAGCAATATGCTCGGGGAAATCTTTAGAATCATAAGCTGTTCTGCCAGTATCTACAATTGGAAATCTAGAAAAAATAATGCTACCATATATATCTTCTTTTGAGGGCATGCTTTCCGATTGCCTATCAATTGAACAGTAATAATATTGATAGCCCAACGAATCTTTAATATATAAAAGACTAGAGCGATAAGTTGCATCGTTTGGATAATTACGAAAATCTTGCAAACAAATAACATCTGCGTTTATCATTTTTATAAATGCCAATGTCTTTTGACGTGGGCTATTAGCAGTATCTTTCAGCCTTTCAGACGGCGTAAACTCGTTTACATTCCAAGACAATAATCTTATCGTTCCTTCTGGTTTTTCTTGCTTAAAAGTTATAGTAAACGGATGAAAGCCTGTCGTGCTAATGATATTTTTTGTACCGATTAATAAAAGAACACTAAAAATCCATGCATATTTCTTGAAACAAAAAAAAGCAAGTAAGCTTGCTAATACCATTGCCAATAATATAAAGGGGAAACCTAAAGCTAAAAAAGTGAATAGGCTACAATAAATAGGGTTAATAGCAGATGTACAACTTGCTGCAATGTAAATAACAGTCGTTGCTAGGATACAGATTTTAATTGTTTTTTTAAAAATTGCTACAATTGCTTTTGCCATTAGGTTATAATTCTTCTTTACTGGCTCGCTTCAGAAATTCTTTTTCTTCGTTAGTTAAAAAATGGTACCCTTCTCTATTAATTTTATCTAATATTTCATCTAGCTTTTGCTGTGTAAGATTAGGTGTTTTTACAAATGGTTTTGAATTTGTTTTGTAAAACAATCTGTCTTTTTCTTTTTTTACGGTGTGCTTTTTTTCTGGATTAAATAAATCATCTAACCATTGCCAGAAGCTAATCATCCAAGCACCCAAATCATTGCCTTTTTGTAATTGTTTTACATAAAAAAAGCCCATACCACCTGCCGCTAAATGCGCCATACCAATACCAGCCTTACCGTTTCCTATTGAGGCAAAATCTACCGCAACAAACACGATGGTAAGCACCCAAAGTGGTATGCCACCATTTATCAGCGGAAAAATACGATAATCTGGCGATAAAGTTGTAGTTGCAACCGCTACAGCCATAATACAGGCGCTAGCACCCATCATATCTGGCATATCATCAATATTTTTGGCAAGTGCTGGGAAAATATTATTGGTAAATACAAAAAAGAAAGCACCCACCACACCACCATAAATATAAATTGGTATCAACTTTTGATTACCTGTTAAATCTTGCAGAATATATCCAAAACTCCACAACCATAGCAAGCTGCCAATTAAACTAAATACACTAAAATGCGTGAAAAAACTAGAAAAAATAACCCAAGGCCTTACAGACAATTTTTCCAAAGAAGCTGGTAGAGTATACCAATTTAGTATCTGACGCTGAAATAATTCGTCTGGGATATCTGATAAACTGTAAACAATTTTTAAGAAATTTAGAATAATAAATACACTTGCATTGATAATAATTAGCCATGTAAGGGCGTTGCTATCTTGTCCTAAAAGCGGTATCCGTCTTTGTTTATACTCACTCACTTGCTAAAATATTTTATAATAAGTTATTGCTATTTATTTACACTATTAATAAAACGTTTGACGGTTGTTTTTGTTCCAAAAATAAACGAGCAAAAAACCAACCAATGCGCCGCCTAAGTGTGCCACATGCGCTACATTATCACCTGCCGAACTACGAACAGCTTCCATAAATTCGAAACCAGCGTACAACAGCACAAACCATTTCACTTTAACGGGAATTAAGAAATACACATACAAATAAGTATTGGGAAACAAATAAGCATAAGCCGCTAAACAGCCAAAAACTGCACCTGATGCACCAATGGTTGCTTCGTTTAATCGTAATTCAAGTACTTGCGAAGCAACATTATAGCTATATGGAACATCCTGTGCTGCTTGAAAATATTTAGTAATAAAAATTTGAACTGAGTTGGTGTCGTTCGCGGATATAGATTTAAACGCATTTATCATCACTTCATTTTCAAAATAAAGTACACCCAAATGACAAAATGCTGCACCTAAACCACATACTAAATAAAAACCTAAAAAGCGTTTAGAACCCCAAGAGTTTTCTAGCGTAGCACCAAACATCCACAATGCAAACATGTTGGAAAGAATATGGCTAAAGCTACCATGCATAAACATGTGTGTAATCAATTGCCATGGTTTAAATAATTGGCTTTGCCAAGTATGTAGTGCAAACCAATCGTCAAAGGCAAACTCCTTACTTAACGTTATTTGTGCTAAATAAACGAGTGCATTAATAATCAATAGATTTTTAATAACCATTGGTAATACTTCAAATCTGCTTGGTCTAAATTGCATAAGCCCATAATCCCTAATGGGAAGTTTTATCAAACTTTTAAAAAATTTGATGATTAAAGAATATATTATTTCTATTAAATGCTTTTATACCCCTTCAGGGGCAAGTGGCATTTTCAATTTCAACTGCACTACATTTTCTATATGATGCGTATGTGGAAACATGTCAACTGGCTGAATTTTAGTTACCGCATATTTTGCATCCAACAACGCTAAGTCTCTTGCCTGTGTTGCAGGATTGCAACTCACATATACCATTGTTGGCGCAGCTATTTCTAGCAATTTATTTACTAGTTTTTCATGCATGCCGGCCCTTGGCGGGTCGGTAATAATAACATCTGGCCTACCATGTGTATCAAAAAATGCATCGTCACAAATATTTATCACATCGCCCGCCGTAAAAAAAGAGTGGCTAATGTTGTTTAACGCTGCATTTTCATGCGCATCTTTTATCGCATCTTCAATTAATTCTACACCAATTATTTTTTTTGCCTTATTACTACAAAAAATACCAATACTACCAGTACCACAATACAAATCGTATAAGGTTTGTGTACCATCTAGCTCGGCAAAACCTCTTGTAATTTGATATAGCTTTTCGGCTTGCTTGGTATTGGTTTGAAAGAAAGATTTTGGGCTAATTTTAAACTGAAAATCTTCTAACTTTTCTATGATATACCCCTTTCCATACAATGTTTCGGGCTCTAAATCGTAAATGCTATCGTTAAACTTACGGTTGATGGTTACCAATAAAGTGGTTATTTGAGGAAACAAACCCAACAAATGGTCTTTCAACTGTGTTTGCATTTTTTTATCCTCAAACCCCAATACAATATTTAGCATTATTTCGCCAGTAGTAGCAATACGGATGACCATATTGCGCAACCAACCTTCATGCGCTTTTACATTGTGAAACGAGTAACCATTGTCTTTTGCAAATGCTACAATGGCCTTGCGAATGAAGTTAGTTGGTTCTTCCTGTAAATGGCAAGTGTCTATTTCTACTACTTTATCAAACTGCCCTTTTGCATGAAAGCCAGCCGCACCGCTCATATTGTTAATCTCGTCTTCTGCCTTACCTTCTGCTCTCAATTGCTGAAACTCATCTTTAGGTATAAAGCGCCTAGTAGCAAAAGTGTATTCAATCTTATTACGATATTCTTTGGTAGCCTCTGCACCTACTATTGGTAGCATTTCTGGCAAAGCCACTTTACCAATACGACTTAAATTATCAGCTACTTGCTGTTGCTTAAAAACCAATTGTTGCTGGTAAGGCAACATTTGCCACTGACAACCACCACATACACCAAAGTGTGAACAAAATGGTGTAACACGCTGCGCTGAATACTTTTTAAACTGCAAAGGATAAGCGTCTGCCCAGTCTTTTTTGTTTTTACCCAATTGAATATCTACAATATCGCCAGGTACCGTGTGTTCTATAAAAATCACTTTGCCATCTACACGGGCAATGCTTTTGCCTTCGGCAGCATAGCTTTCTACCAACACATCTTCTAAAATAACTGGCTTCTTAAATTTTCTCACTCGTGTTGTTTAATAATATATTAATATATTGTAAAAAGCTACTTGCGTTCACTTTTTTGGAACTCTAGTCCGCTTTTTAGTTACCTGAGTTCGCTACAACGAACTCAAGTTTACTTTTTTGGAACTCTAGTTATCTTTTTGCTTACTTGAGTTTGCTATAACGAACTTGTGTTCACTTTTTTGGAACTCTAGTTCGCTTTTTGGTTACCAGAGTTCGCTGCAACGAACTCAAGTTTACTTTTCAGAACCTTTTTCTAATTAATAACCGCATTTCCAAAATAGCTGTGTAATACTTTTGGCAAATGGATACCATCTGCTGCTTGATTATTTTCTAGCAAGCAAGCTACAATACGTGGCAATGCCAAAGAACTACCATTTAAAGTATGAGCTAATTGCATTTTACCAGTTTCATCTTTGTAACGGCATTTCATACGGTTGCTTTGAAAACTCTCGAAATTGCTGACAGAACTTACTTCTAACCAGCGTTCTTGCGCTGCACTGTACACTTCAAAATCGTAAGTAATAGCACTTGCAAAGCCCATATCGCCACCGCAAAGGCGCAGAATTCTATACGGTAATTCTAATGATTGTAACAACGCTTCTACATGTTTTACCATATCATCTAGCACTTCAAAACTTTTGCTAGGCTGAACTATTTGAATAATTTCTACTTTTTCAAATTGATGTACACGGTTTAAGCCACGAACATCTTTGCCGTAGCTACCAGCTTCCCGTCTAAAACAAGGGCTATAAGCCGTCATTTTCACAGGCAATTCGGTTTCTTTTAAAATGGTATCACGGTATATATTAGTTACAGGTACTTCAGCTGTAGGTATCAAATACAAATTATCTTCTGTAGCATGGTACATTTGCCCTTCTTTGTCTGGCAACTGACCAGTAGCATAAGCACTCGCTTCATTTACCATAAATGGCGGCAAATATTCGGTGTAGCCAGCCGCCGTGTTATAATCTAAAAAATATTGAATAAGGCTGCGTTGCAATTTGGCGCCTTTACCTATGTACACAGGAAAACCGCTACCAGTAATTTTATTGCCCAATTCAAAATTGATAAGCTTGTATTTGTCTAGCAAATCCCAATGTGGCACTGCGTCTGCTGGCAAATTAGGCTTATCGCCACCTTCACGTACTACCACGTTTTCTTCGGGCGTTCTACCAATTGGTACTTCTTCGGCAGGTAAATTGGGTAGTTGAACCAAAGTTTCTTGCAACTGCTTTTCTACAATAGCCAATTGCTCTAAAAAGCTTGAAACCTGCACCTTATAATTGGCAACTTCGGCTTTGGCGGCTTCGGCTTCTTCTTTTTTACCTTGACCCATTAATTTACCAATCTCTTTAGAAGCGGCATTAATGGAAGCTTGTGTATTATCGTAACTTACTTGTAAACTTTTTCTTTCGTCATCAAATTTAATAATTTCATCAACCAATTCTGGTTGCTTAAAATGTTTCACCGCCAAACGCGCTTTCACCCATTCAGGATTGTTGCGTAGCACACTTACTTGTAACATGATTCTGCGAATTTTGGTGCAAATATAGACTTAGACCTTCCAAGTTTTTGAAACTTGGAAGGTCTAACTGTAGTAATAATTTTATCTATGTAAAAACTTATCTTTATCTTATGGAACAAATTCATTACCAACCATTATTTCCCAATCAATATTATCATATTTATAATAGATGTAATAATTCTGAAAACTTGTTCTACAACGAAGAAAATTATTCTTTTTTCCTAAGGAAATACGATTACTACCTTTCAGATTATTTGGATACATATGCCTATTGCTTATTACCAAACCATTTTCATTTACTAGTAAAAGTGAAGCGCTTAGAAATATTTAAACTTTCTACATTTTTGAAACTTGGCAAAACGCTTGAAGATCCTTCGCAAATTGTATCGGAAGCATTTCGAAGATTTTTCATGAGCTATTCAAAAGCAATCAATAAACAATCTAACAGAACAGGTAGCTTATTTCAAAAAAACTTCAAAAGAAAATTGATTGAAGATAAAGGATACCTTTTGACTTGTGCTAAATACATTCATTAAAATCGTCACAAAAACATGGTATTTGTGACGATTTTAAAACCTATCAGTACAGTAGTTATGGCAGAACAATGGTAGAAAAACCCACAAAACTTATGAAAAAAGAAGTAATAAGTGGGTTTGGCAGTACTGATACTTATAAAAAGCTGGACAATACATTAAAAAGTAATCATGAGATTGTTGAGAAAATAATTATCGAATAATAGTAGACTTTCCAAGTTTTAAAAACTTGGAAAGTCTACCATTACATTTGCCCCATGTTTATATCAGATGATTTACAACAACGTTGGTGGGCTTTAGAAGCCAAATTGGTAGAGCGATTTGGTAAAAAGCCAGATTTAGAAGCCATTTTATTTTTAATAGGCTTACAGGAAACAGGCTTTGAAGCAGAAAAAATAACCAAAGAACAGAAGCAAGACTTGATGCATGTGGCAGTATGTACCTTATTACAATCTAGTGGGTATTTTATATTTGAAGGTAAAGACCCAGACAATTGGCCGCATTTTAAGCAAGTAAAAGAATTACCAGGCAATGGTATTATTGAACAAGAAAATATTTTAAAAGACCACGTTTTACTATATTTTGACCAGATGGGTTTTTAAAATACGTCCCGATTGCTATAGGGATGCGAATAATCACACTAATGTATGACTAGATACTTCCTTGCCATTGTAACCTGTGTAGCTTTAATTGCTGCAAAAGCTCAAACCAAAATGCCTGCTAAAAAAGTGGTGGCAACCAAAAAAGTGGCTACCGCACCAATAAAAATTGCGCCTACTCCAAAAGAACAATTGGTAGAAATAAGTACCAATTATGGTGTCATGATTGCAAAGCTTTACAACCAAACGCCGTTGCATAGAGATAATTTTATAAAATTGGTGCAGCAGGGTTTTTATGATAGTCTGCTATTTCACAGAGTAATAAAAGAATTTATGATTCAAGGTGGCGACCCTACAAGTAAATATGCTACCGATACCACTAGGCTTGGTGGCGGTGCTGCACCCGGCGAAAGGATTCCAGCAGAAATACAAACTGGCTTATATCATAAAAAAGGGGCTTTAGCTGCTGCTAGAGATGGCAACCCCGCAAAAGCAAGTAGCACTTGTCAGTTTTATATTGTACAAGGTAAACGCTACGATTCGGCGCAGCTACAAACTACCTATAACAGCAGAGTAAAAGTGGCTAATCCAGATTTTAGTTTTTCTGCTACACAAAAAGAAGTCTATGAACGCATAGGCGGTACGCCGCAATTAGACCAAAGCTATACCGTATTTGGTGAAGTAATTAGTGGCTTAGATGTTATAGATAAAATTGCATCTGTTCAAACAAAACCAGGTGATAGACCGTTATTGGATGTGCGAATGACAATAAGATTATTGAATTAAGTTGCGACAACCAATTTTTATCTCAATATTTGTGTTCTAAATTTAAAAACAATGAACTTTCCAACAAACTTACGCTACACAAAAGACCACGAATGGATAAGCCTAGAAGGCAATATTGCAACTGTAGGTATTACCGATTTTGCACAAGGTGAATTGGGTGACATTGTATATGTAGATATTAATACAGTTGGTCAAGATGTAGCAGCTGAAGCGGTATTTGGTACTGTAGAAGCGGTTAAAACTGTTAGCGATTTGTTTTTACCAATTGCGGGAAAAGTGCTAGAGGTAAACCCAATCTTGGAGAAACAACCTGAGCTTGTAAATAGTGATCCTTATGGCGACGGTTGGATGGTGAAGATTGAAGTAGCGGATGTAGCAGCCGTAGACGCATTAATGGATGCAGACGCTTACAAAAAATTAGTAGCTTAATTTATTTTTTGCAAAACAAAACCAAAGTTTACGGTAAGTCGTAAATGATTATACCATCACCTAAAAATCTCGCCAAAAGTTAGTTGGAAGCCACAACAAAATATAGCGAATCGGAGCTAGTGCAATTGCTAAAGCAAAGGCAACAATCTGCATTTAGTTATCTTTATGATAATTATAGCGCTGCACTGTTATCGGTAATTGTGGGAGTTGTGGCTGATACAGAACTTGCTAATGATGTATTGCAAGAAGTATTTATAAAAATATGGCGTCAAATAGAATCGTATGATGATGCGAAGGGACGTTTATTTACTTGGATGTTGAATGTAGCAAGAAATGCTTCTATCGATACAGTAAGAAGTAAAAGTTACCAAAATAGCCAACAAAACCAAGAGTTAACAGAACAAACCTATGATGCAGGCGGTACTACACATATTCAAACTGATCAAATGGGTTTGCGTAAAGTAGTACATCAGTTAAAAGAAGATTATAAAGTTTTGGTAGAACTAGCCTATTTCCAAGGGTTTACACAAGATGAAATATCTAAATTGCTCGATATACCATTAGGTACAGTAAAAACAAGATTAAGAACAGCATTAATTCAACTCAGAACAGTTATTAAACAGTAAAGTGAACATTGATAATTACATATCAAGTGGTGCAATTGAAAGCTATGTTTTAGGACTAGCTACCGCACAGGAAGCCGCAGAAGTGCAGCAACTAAGCTTGCAATATCCTGAAATTAAACAGGCCATCGCAGACTTTGAAGCCTCACTAGAAGCTGCTGCCTTTGCAAATGCAATCACACCCGAAGCTTCTAGCAAAGAGAAGCTAATGTTTGCCTTACAAGATGAATTTGTGGCGCCCATCGTTAATATTGTGCCAACAAATACGCATTCTAATAAAATAGAAGCAGTTACTGAAACACCAGTTAAGTCATTCGCTACAAAAAGAAAAATTAATATTTGGCAATTTGTAGCCGCAGCATCTGTTATTTTATTAGTTATCAGTGGTAGTTTAAATATATTTTACTATTCAGAGTATAATAAAGCCAATGAAAAAGTGGTGGCTTTGCTAAATGAGAAGAATACCTTAACTGCCGATAATAATACAATGCAGGTAAAATACGCAGATATTGCTGCTAGTTTGCAAGCGTTAAGTGATACTAATATTATTAAGGTACCTATGAAAGGGGCACCAGGTAAAGAAACGAACTTTGCTACGGTGTATTGGGATAGCAAAACCAAAGATGTATATTTATATGCTAATAATTTACCTAAGGCACCGTCTGATAAACAATATCAACTATGGGCTTTAGTAGATGGTAAGCCAGTAGATGCTGGTATGTTAAATGCAGATTGTAATGGCGTTTGTAAATTAAAGAATATTGTAAAAGCTGGCGCATTTGCAATAACGCTTGAGAAAAAAGGCGGTAGCCCCACACCAGATTTGTCGCAATTGCAAGTGATTGGTAATGTAAAAGTCTAAACAGTTTTCAATAACTCTACATATATCAAAAAAGGCTTTCCGTGGAAAGCCTTTTTTGATATATAGTCTCATTCTAAGACCAACTTTAATTGTGATTATAATTTAATACGTTCAGGTGAAAAATCTATCCCACTAGCATTAAAAACCTAAAAAATAGTCAGAAATTACCCAACTTTTTGCAAAGACTATTCGAAAAAGCTCAGAAACTCTGGATCTAAGCAGGCATAAGCAAATTCAAATTAAAAAAAATTATTATTTAATAATAGAACACTCGTTTTCAGCACATTATTATTTACCTAGTTGCATGTCCATTAAAATTGGCAGAATGGAATACAAAAGCGCATCATCTTAAGTTACTGTTAAAGTTGTAAAATTAAAATACTTGTTTTACTACAAGCATTTAGCTAAAAAAAGTGCAACTATGCACCTAGATTATAAAAAGTATTTAAAAATAAGCAACGCTATTTAATGTAAAGATTTACCCCACTAAAAAGTACTGATACATACTACTGATACCCAAAAACATCAATTGCCACAACTCATTGTAACTGTAATTAATAAGCTTAAAACTTTTTAATTAATATTTTAAACGTAGGCATTCTGTATAGAAGCGTTGCATAACTTATTCATAAATCGCATGGTTTATGAGTTTTCAAAAGGATAGAAACATCCCGTTTCTACGGAGTGTCTGTTTTTTTATTAGGATTTAAACGGCCCGTTTCCACGGGCCGTTTTTGTTTCCTCAATATTTTTTGAATACATGCAGATTGTATAAATAACTACAATTTATTTTAAAATCTCGATAGGTTTTTCTGGTTTTGCATAACCATATCTAGCCAATTTTTGTGTACTATAATATGCATCAACACCAAGACTGGCAAGACTTTCAGCTTGTTCAAGTGCTAAAAAACCATCTGCCTGCATCAGATTATCTGCAAGTATTACATCGGTTACTCTACCGATTACTAAAAACGTATTATTGTGTGTGATAGGCACAATTTCAACTAATGATAATGCATATTTTACATGACTTTCTTTCACAAACGGCGCCACTAGGTTAGGTAGGTAAAATTCGGTTAAGCCAACTTCTCTAAACTCATTTACATCAATAGGATATTTAGCACTGCTTTGGTGCGCTTGTGCTGCAATAGTAGGATGAATATGATTGATGGTGTAAACATCAGTTGCTTTGATATTATCAATTGTGTGCGGTGCAGCAGCAAGTGGCCTATTAATAAAACCAATCAAAGCTGGGTCTGAACCAAGATGTACCACACTACTAAACACACCTAAATTTGGTTGTCCATTTGCATTTACGGTACCTATTAGACTTACAGCTTTAAATCCTGTAAGACAATTAATAAAATTCGCTCTGTAAAAGCGCTCCCAAGTTTTAATAGTGTTGATGGTTATGTGTTGCATAGTAATATATTTCTTTGCCAATATGCTATTATTCCTCACCTTCTTCTTTAAACGATTCAATTACTTTTTTAGGCTGTGGTTTATGGCGCTCCATTTGGTGAATTAAATCGGCAACGCAGGCCGTCCACCCAGTTTGGTGGGACGCCCCTAACCCCGTACCTGAATCGCCATGAAAATATTCATAAAATTGTAGCAAATCTTTATTGCAATCTTGCTGGTAAAACCAATTATAAGCACCGTTAAATGCCCTATTGCCTTTATCATTAATTGTAAACAAACTAATAATTCTATTAGTTAAAAAATCTGCAACATCTGTTAAGTTCATCATATTGCCAGAACCTGTAGGACATTCAACTTTTAATGTATCGCCGTAAAACAAACCATATCGTCTAACAGATCGAATAAGTAAATAGTTTAGAGGCATCCACACTGGACCACGCCAGTTAGAGTTGCCGCCAAACATATTAGAAGTACTATCACCTGGATCGTATTGTATAGTATACACTTTTCCATCTAATGTAATTGAGTAAGGGTGCTTTTCGTGATATTTCGATAATGCTCTAATACCGCCTTCCGATAGAAATTCTTCTTCATTTAGCATACGTTTTAACAAAGCAATTAGACGTTCTCTTGGTACTAGCGAGATTAAAATCATATCACTATCACTCCTTTCTTCATTGGGCCAAAAGCGATTGTTTTTCTTTCGATAATTTTCAAACCACGTGATCCGCTTTTTAAAATCTGGCAATTTGGTAATAGTACTTTTCTCTATCACAGAAACAGCCAGTAACGGAATTAAACCTACAATAGATTGTACTTTTAAGGGCATTGCTTCACCACCTTTTACACTTACACAATCATAAAAAAATTGGTCTTTTTCATTCCATAAAACATTGTCATTCATCGCTTCTGCAATTAATACAAAATGTTCGAAGAACTTGGTAGCCATATCTTCAAATGAAATATCGTGGGTAGCAATTTCAAGTGCAATATCCATCATATTTAAAGCATACTTACCCATCCAGCTTGTGCCGTCTGCTTGCTCCAAATGCATATTGGCCGCTACACCATGACTTCTATCAAATACGCCAATATTATCTAACCCCAAAAAGCCACCTTCAAATAAATTATTACCACTTTCATCTTTTCTATTAATCCACCAAGTGAAATTGATAATAAGTTTTTGAAATATTCGCTTCAAAAAAGTAAGGTCACCCTTACCAGTATTTTGCTTATCAATGCGATATACTTGTAAAGCTGCCCAAGCATGTACTGGTGGATTAACATCACTAAAATTCCATTCGTAAGCAGGTAATTGACCATCAGGTTTCATGTACCACTCACGCATAATTAATTGTAATTGGTGCTTTGCAAAAGTGGGGTCAATCATGGCCATAGGTATGCAGTGGAAAGCCAAATCCCAAGCAGCATACCAAGGGTATTCCCACTTATCGGGCATCAAAATGATGTCCTGATTTTTAAGATGTTTCCAATCGCTATTTCGACCTTTTTTCTTCCCATCATTTACTGGCGTTAAACCATCTGTAGAGGTAAGCCATGTTTCTACATCATAGTGGTAATATTGCTTACTCCACAATAAACCAGCAAAAGCTTGACGCTGAATAGCAAGTAATTCGGGGGTTGCAGATTGGCATAGCACTGATGCATAAAAATCGTCAGCTTGTGCTTTACGACTTGAAAAAACTTGTTCAAACCCTGTACCAAATGGTGTATCATGAGCCTTGCTACTTAGCCTGCAGTAAATAGTTTTAGTACTATGCGCTTCTATTTGTAATTTATATATAGGCGAAAACTTTGTGCCTTTTTTGCGGCTGCGTAAAGCTTCTACGTTTTCCCCATCAATAATAGCGGTATGGAAGGCATCTTTTACAAAAGGTGAGGCATTAGGTATGCCCATTATTCTTTGCTTGTTTGTTTCATTATCTGTGTAAAAGTTATCATCGGGTTTTTGGAAATAGAAGTAGTATTTCCCCAAACGTTCTTGTTCCGCTTTTACAGCAGTTTTGTTAATTTCAGTAATTAAAGGCTTCTTTTCATCCGCATTATTTTTCCATCGGTTGTAAAACCAAAGCGTGGGTAATACAGTAATTGGCGCTGCCTTATGAAAGCGATTTGTGATATCGATTTTAATAAAAATATCTTGTGGGCTTTGCTTAGCATAAGTAATTTTTACATCAAAGTATTCGTTATGGTCAAATACACCAGTATCTAATATCTCATATTCAGGCTCGGTTTTGCTACGCCATTTGTTGCGAGCCACCAACTCATTGTAAGGAAATTTTTGTTGTGGATACTTGTACAGATATTCCATGTAATAATGCGTGGGTACATTATCTAAGTAATAATACAATTCCTTCACATCTTCACCGTGGTTACCCTCATTATTACCAAGGCCAAACAAACGTTCTTTTAGTATTGGATCCTTGCCATTCCAAAGTGCTACAGCAAAACATAAGTTTTGAAAATAATCTGTAATACCCGCCAATCCATCTTCGCCCCAGCGGTAGACTCTACTATGTGCATGATCATGAGGAAAGTAATTCCACGCATCACCATATTGACCATAATCTTCACGTACAGTACCCCATTGGCGTTCGCTGAGATAAGGCCCCCATTGTTCTAAAGGAATTTTTTTTCGATCATTAACGGCTAGTCTTTGATGTTCTGCAGTCATAATATTAGTTTACAATTGGCAAATAGTTTAGGTTTGATAGTATGTTACTATCTCATTTTCAAACGGTTGCAATTGTTAGGGTTTATGCAATTAGTGTGTTAAAAATACAGCAATTGTAGTTTGCACAAATACCTGTACATGAAATACATGATACGCTATAGTTACTTATCTTCAATAATTAAACTAAATATATGTTTCCTAAAGTAAAGATTTGCTGTATTAGTTCTGAAGAGGAAGCAAGTATGGCTATAGGCTATGGTGCAGCAGCATTGGGTTTGGTGGCAAAAATGCCAAGTGGCCCAGGTGTGATTGATGATGCATTAATTGCTACTATTGCTGCGCTTGTACCACCACCAATTGGTACTTTTATGCTTACTAGCGAAACCAATGTTGACGAAATAATAGCGCATCACTATCGTACAAACACTAATACGATTCAAATAGTAGATGCCTTACAAAGTGGTACTTATAAGGCCATTAAAACCGCATTGCCTGTGATAAAAATTGTTCAGGTAATTCATATTATTAACGAAGCTTCTGTAGATGAAGCGCTACAAATAGCTGAACATGTTGATGCTTTATTGTTAGACAGTGGTAACCCCAATCTTGTTTTAAAAGAATTAGGCGGTACAGGCAGAACGCACAACTGGCAACTGAGCAAACAAATAGTTGCACAGTGTAAGAAACCTGTATTTTTAGCTGGGGGTTTAAAAATAGATAATGTTAAACGGGCTATAGATATTGTTCAGCCCTATGGTATAGATGTATGCAGTGGTGTGAGAACTAATCAGCAATTAGACCCACATAAGCTTGAGGTATTTTTTAGAACGGTTTATGCGTAATCGATACGGTGTTGCTTTACATTTGCCTTTAACTTCACAAAAAATAATTGATGATAGTAGTTACTGGTGCCAATGGTTTGGTTGGCTCTCACCTTATTACAGCACTATTAGCACAAGGCAAGCAGGTAAAGGCTTTGTACCACAAGAGCCATGCAGATGTACATCACCAAAATCTTATTTGGCAACAAGGCGATATATTAGATATTACAGGCTTGGAAGAAATATTTACAGAGATTACACAAGTATACCATTGTGCCGCTATTGTTTCATTTAGTCCAAAAGATAAACACCTTTTGTATAAAACCAATGTTGAAGGCACTGCTAATGTGGTGAATGCTTGTTTAAGTGCAGGTGTGCAAAAGCTGCTTTATGTAAGTTCTGTTGCAGCTTTGGGCAGAGCTGGTAATGATAAATTAATAAGTGAAAATAATAAGTGGATTGATGGAAAGCACAATAGCGAATACGCAAAGTCTAAATACCTCGCTGAAATGGAAGTGTGGCGAGGCATTGGCGAAGGATTAGAAGCAGTGATTATCAATCCAAGTATTATTCTCGGTTGTAGCGATTGGACCAAAGGTTCTGCAGCGATTTTTAAAAACGCCTACAAAGAATTTCCTTGGTATACTAATGGTACCAATGGTTTTGTAGATGTACAGGACGTTGTAACGATTATGACTAAGTTAATGGATAGCCATGTTAATGCGCAGCGCTTTGTTATTAGTGGTTACAATCTTAGCTATCAAGCTTTATTTACAAGTATTGCAAATGCCTTTCGAAAGAAGCCACCCCATAAATTGGTAACGCCTTTTTTGGCTGAAATTGTTTGGCGACTTGAAGCTTTAAAAGCTAAGTTCTCAAGCAGCAAACCATTACTTACTAAAGAAACTGCAAGAACCGCTCAGCAAATCATTTCATACAATAATAGCAAGCTGTTAAATGCCTTACCAGATTTTAAATACAAGGCCATGAATAACTCCATTGAAAGGATTTGCCAGGAGTTTAAGTCGCAGTATCAACTCAGCTAAACTTGCATTAGCCATTTACTTTTTTCCAAAGTTCTGGTATACGTTTTATCCAAATTAATTCACGACGTTTTACAGATGCTTCTTGGGTAGGGGTACCCCAATATATTTTATTACCCTCAATAGATGATGGTACTCCCCCTTGTGCTAGCACTACTGCGTTGGCGCCAATGGTAAGCGATTTACTTACACCTACTTGACCCCACAATGTTACACCATCTTCTAGAGTAGTAGCACCAGCAATGGCAACCTGTGCTGCAAGCAAGCAGTTTTTACCAATCACAACGTCATGACCAAGATGTACTAGATTATCAATAATAGTCCCCTTACCAATAATGGTACTTGCACTTACACCTCTGTCGATGGTACAACCACAACCTATTTCTACATTATCTTCAACTATCACATTGCCACAGCTATTCATTTTCTTAAACCACACCTCTCTATTTTTCTTAGTATTGTAGTAAAATGCATCACCACCAATAACAGTACCAGCTTGTATTACAACGTTATTACCAATAACACAATAGTCCATAATGGTTACATTAGGATAGATAATACAATTAGTACCAATGGTTACATGATTACCAATAAATACATTGGGCATAATGGTCGTATGTTCACCAATAACTGCTGTATCACTGATGCTTTTTGTAGCTGGTTCAAAGGGACGAAAGTGATTAGTAATTGTTTGATAAGCTTCAAATGGATTATCTGCAACCAATAGAGCTTTGCCTTCCGGAATAGTTACGTTTTTACTATTGATAATAATAAAATCCGCAGCACTTTGTAAGCACTTATCGTAGTATTTTGGGTGATCTACAAATACTAAATCGCCAGTTTCTACTTTGTGTATCTCATTAATGCCCGTGGCTTGTAATGTAGGATTACCAATAACTTCAGCATTTATTAATTCAGCAATCCAAGTAATCGAAACTGGTGATGGGAACTTCATCTTGTAGTATTTTAAATGATAGTTGTCAAAGGTAATCGGCGGTTAATGAGTAAACATAATTTTTAGCGATAATCATCAAATAATTTTTATCAAAATACTTACAGTTAAAAGCATAATTACAAAAGCAATTAAGATTGAGGATACCTACGCAGGCCTTATAAACAAAGACTTTCAGAAATTATAATCGTTACAATTCAAGTACAGCAAATGATTTAACTATTGTTTTAAAGATCATCTACGCGTACAGCTATTCACATACTATTCAATAAATGTGAATAAAATAGTTGTAAGATTTTTTTGTGTTGGTTGAAAGTATTTTTAATATTGTGAAGGGAAGTTACTATTCCCCTTACTTACTAACCCATCTATATAGAAGTCCTGCCTAGGTAGGACTTTTTCTTTTATCAAGAATAAGGTGAAATTTATTACAGTATTTATGGCAACTAAAGCAGCTACAACTATTGTAAACATTGATATTTGCGGTATGCAACGTTACTTTATTATCTACAAGCCATACCTGGTTCAATCACAGTTTTCTGCCCATGAAGGCAAGCAAACCTTGGCTGATTTTTTTAAAGTACCGAAAGATATGTATCCTGTTGGCAGACTAGATGCTGATAGTGAAGGACTATTAATTTTAACCAACGATAAGGCTTTGAATCATCGTTTATTACATCCAAGCTTTGCACACGAAAGAATGTATTGGGCACAGGTGGATGGTGCGGTTACAAATGAAGCCATAAGTAATTTAGAAAAAGGTGTAACCATTAATGTGGATGGTATCATGTACGCTACTAAGCCTTGTAAGGCAAAGCTATTAACAAGTGAACCAATAGTGCCGCCACGAACACCACCTATCAGATTTAGAAAAGATATTCCTGCACCATGGATAGAACTTGTTTTAACAGAAGGTAAAAACAGACAGGTGCGTAAAATGACAGCTGCTATTGGTTTTCCTACGTTGCGCTTAATTAGAAATCGAATTGAACAAATTATGCTTAGCGACATGCAACCAGGCGACATGATTGAGCTATCAAAATCTTCCATCTACAAAAAACTATTTAATGAATAACGCATTTTACGAAGCAATAAAAGACAATTTCCTAATTAGTACCAACCCTATCTTACTTGATGTAAAAGCGATTTATCAATACTTGTCACAAGAATCTTATTGGGCAAAGAATATACCCCTAGCAACCGTAGAAAAATCTATCAAACATTCATTGTGTTTTGGTATGTACGATGGTAGTGAACTTATTGGCTTTGCTAGATTAATTACCGACATGGCTACTTTTGCATATTTATGTGATGTATTTGTGATGGTGACTTATAGAAAAAGAGGTTTATCTAAATGGTTAATGCAGACTATTCATATGCACCCAGAATTGCAAGGTTTAAGACGCTGGTTACTCGGCACTAGAGATGCACAAGGTTTGTACCAACAATTTGGGTGGGAAGTTGTACCTGAAGATATGTATAAGCGTTTTATGCAATTGCATTTTCCTGACGTGTATGTAAAAGATTAAACAATCCCCAACCGTCATAATAAACCGTTAATTTTGCCGCTCAATTTTAGAAGAGTGGCATTAGTAACTAAAGCTAGTTCTTAGGCGATCAAAAATTATACATTGAGTTATGAGTCAACATTTAAGTGAACAAGAAATTATTAGAAGAGAGAAGCTTGCTAAAATGCAGGCTGCTGGCATAGATGCCTATCCAGCACCATTATATCCTGTATCGCATTATTCTACAGACATTAAAGACCATTTTAGTGAAGAAAATAAAGAAGATTTTGCCAATGTTTGTGTGGCTGGTCGTATCATGAGCATTAATGATAAAGGTAAAGTTTTTTTTATTAAAGTACAAGATAGCAAAGGCCTTATACAACTGTATGTAAAGCGTGATGAAATTTGCCCCGAAGAAGACAAATCTTTTTGGGATAACGTAGTAAAACACGGCCTTGACTTAGGTGACTTTATCGGCGCTACAGGCTATGTATTTATTACAAAAACTGGTGAAACGTCCATCCATACACAAACTTTAACTCTACTTGCAAAATCCTTAAAGCCGCTGCCTGTAGTAAAACGTGATGAAGAAGGTAATGCATATGATGAAGTCACAGATCCAGAGTTTCGCTACCGCCAGCGTTATGCAGATTTAATTATTAATCCTGCGGTAAAAGATACATTTATCAAACGCACCAAACTCATCAACACCATTCGTGAATTTTTAAATGAGCAAGGTGCTTTAGAAGTAGATACACCTGTGCTGCAAAGTATTCCAGGTGGCGCTGCTGCAAGACCATTTATTACACACCACAATGCATTAGATATTCCTTTGTATTTACGCATTGCAAATGAGTTATACTTAAAGCGTTTAATAGTTGGTGGATTTGATTTTGTATACGAGTTCAGCCGCAATTTTAGAAACGAGGGTATGGACAGAACCCACAACCCTGAATTTACCGTTTTAGAGTGGTATACGGCTTATAAAGATTATTTCTGGATGATGACTACCACAGAGCAACTATTTGAGAAAATAGCTCTTGCGCTTCATGGCACAACTGATGTACCTGTTGGCGATAAAACCATCAGCTTTAAAGCACCATTTAAACGCATTAGTATTCACGATGCTATTAAAGAAAATACAGGTATAGATGTAAGCGATAAAGATGAAGCTGGCTTACGTGACGTTTGCAAACAGCTAAATATTGCAGTACCGAATAATATTGGAAAAGGTAAATTGATCGATGAAATTTTTGGCGCAACTAGTGAGCACACATACATCCAACCAACATTCATTATCGACTATCCCGTTGAGATGAGTCCGTTAACCAAAAAACACCGCAGCAAAGCAGGCTTGGTAGAACGTTTTGAGTTAATGGTTAATGGTAAAGAAATTGCGAATGCTTACACTGAACTGAACGACCCCATAGACCAACGTTTACGCTTTGAAGAACAGGCGAAATTGATGGAAAGAGGTGATGATGAAGCGATGTTTATAGACCACGATTTCTTACGTGCTTTGGAATATGGTATGCCACCTACAAGCGGTATTGGTATTGGTATTGATAGATTGTGTATGCTAATGACTAATAACGCTTCAATACAAGATGTATTGTTGTTTCCGCAAATGAGACCAGAGAAATTAACTACTGAATAGATATGATTTAGCAGAGACTTACTACGGCATATTTTAAGAAAAAAGGGTGGGAAATTAAAATTTCCCACCCTTTTTTTTATCGTAATATTTTCAATTTCGCCATTTCAATTCTTGTATCACTTACATTTAAAATGTCAAATTGATAATCGTCTATAATAATGCTTTCTTTTTGCTTTGGTATGGTTTCAAAATGGTTAATGATATAGCCACTCAAGGTTTCTGAAGTACCCATAGGAAATTCTAAATTATAATGCTCGTTTAAATAATCAAGCTCTAAACGGCCACTAAAAATAAACTCATCCTCAGCTAGCTGCTTTTCTACAAAATCTTCCGTATCATATTCATCTTTTATCTCGCCAAAAATTTCTTCAAGTACGTCTTCCATGGTAATAATACCAGCAGTACCTCCAAATTCATCTACCACCCAAGCGATGCTTTTTCTTTCTTTGGTAAATTTATTAATCAGGTCTGTAGCACTCATGCTCTCAGGCACAGCTGGAATTGGCAATAATATTTCTTTAAGTGTTGCTGGCTTTTTAAATAAATCTAACTGATGAATATACCCCAGAATATTATCTATATTATCATCATATACCAATAATTTACTAAGCTGTGTACTGATAAAATGTTGCCGCACTTCTTCGATAGTGGCAGTAATTTCTATGGCTTCTATTTCGGTACGTGGTACTAAACACTGGCGAATTTTAATAGTTGGTAAGCTTAATGCATTTTCAAAAAGCTCGGTATTTAACTCCTGATTGTCTTCATCTTGCTCCTTAGTTTGCTGAAAAAAATGCTCTAAATCTACTTTGCTAAAAGCATTGTTTTTATCACCCACTTTTACATTAAACAAGTACTTTAATATCCATTGTGAAACGCCTACAAAAAAGGTAGCTAAAGGCAAAAACAAACCATGAAAAAAATTGGCCAACCCTGCAAAAGCATTTACTAACAAGTCATTCTTTGCTCTAAAAATGGCTTTTGGTATAAATTCACCAATAATTAGTACCACCATAGAAGAAATGAATGTGTCCACAAATAGCTTGGCATAATTGTTATTAAGCCATTGCGGCAAAGGATTCCAGATAATTAGCTTCAGCAACTCATCAAATAGTAACCCGTAAATCACTAAAAAAATATTGAGACCCACCAAACAAGTACCAATAAACCTTGTAGGATGCTCCATAAAATTAGAGAGAATAATACCGCTACGCTTACCTTGCTTTTTTTTAAGCTCAATACTTAAACGATTAGCACTTACAAAAGCAATTTCGTAACCTGCAAAAAAGGCTATGAAAATAAGCGTGATGGCAATACCTGTAATTACCCAATAAATATCTGACATAGTAATACGAATGTACAATTTGCTGACTAATTGTGTAACAATGATTGCTTTTGTGTAAATGAATTTTAGGTTACGCTTATGAAAAGCTGCAAAAGGAACAAAACGTATCCATAAGCGAGCCAACTGAAGCTAAATTTTAGTACTACACACTGTACCATAAAAAGTGCCGAGTAGAAACCCAGCACGGTAATCCGATAAGCAACATGAGAAAAACGTTATCGGCTTCTTTAACTATTTTTAGGTTATTTTTTATATTATTGTTGCTTAGACCTCTTTTCTAGGACATTTTATTTATTAATTTTCGAAATTCCACCGCATAGATAGACAAAACCATGGCCTAGGCCATTGATGTTTTGATAGCTGGTAAAATTGTTACTATCACTGGTAGTTAATTTCATATTTATTATCAAATACTGTAGTAAACCACCAAAAAATTAGTAACAATCAACCTTGCTACAAACAGACTCGAATTTGGATAGTGTACAACTATTAGCAATAAAAAATCCATTCCTTTCGAAAAGGGGCGGATTAAAATCCACCCTTCAGTAAATAAACGATAGAGAATCAAAAATGTTACACTGGTAATGATTATTTAAAGTCGACAGTACAGTTTTGGCATTTCATATCAATCTTAGTACCCTTGCCATCTCCTACTGTTGCGGTAAATTTATTATCTGTACTACTACTTGTATCACCGAATTTTTCTGCAATTCGCATCGCATTTTTTACAGCTTTGTCAACCTCTTTACTAACGGCATCATCACTTTTATCATCTTTTAGCACCAAAGGTTTCCTGTCAAAATTTGCATATACATTACTATATGGACCAACATAAGTAACCGTGTAATTTTTTAAATTTTTTAGTGGCAAACGGATGTCAGCATATTTATTGTTGAACTTGATTGTTTCTACTCCGGCCAAAATATTACGCACTTTCACATCTGCATTAGTACCATCTAAGTCAATACTTTTTGTGAGTTTTGTAATACGTAAATTGCCATAATTCTTGCGGCCTTGTAATACACCTACTTCATCAAATTCATATTCATCATTAGTACTAATTAAGTTTACTTTTTGTACAGAAGCGACTTCTATGGTTGAATATTTTGTATCGATATCTAGGTCTTCGATATCTTTTAAAATCAAACGGCCATTAATAAATTCTATTTCAGCATTTTTAATGCTACCAGTGGTAACATTAGCATATTTTGAACGAAGTGTGAGTGTTGTAGCATCTTGTAATTCAAGATTACCATTGGTAATATCAGCATTTACTTTGGTTACATTATCCGTTATCGTTACATCGGCATATTTACTTTCAATATCTAATTTATTGGCTGTAGGTATATAAATAGTTACATAACGTTTTGCATCACTTTTAGTGCCAATATTTTGACCTTCACTATTAAAAATGGCTACACCACCAGTGCCGCTGTTCCAAGCCCAGGTATTACCATTTACTGTGTAACTCCCGCTACTGCTCACAGTACCAGATTTAATGCGAATTCCTGTACCAAGACTTTTCACGCTAATGTTTAATTTCTCAAACCATTCTTCATCAGATACTTTGGTGCCTTCGCCTTCATAATAAACTGTCGTTACAACTTTTACTTTTGGTTGATCCCAAGTTTTGATTTGAATATTCCGCTGTGTATTTTCAAGATAAATGTCTGAGCTTTTAGAAACTGCAACTTCTACACTTACTTCTTTACTTTTTAAATCTTTAAAATCACGACTAGATGCATCAAATCCTTCTACCATAACTGGCATATTTGGTGCAACTGGCACTGCTGGCCTTGGTACGATAGTAATATCTTGCGCACTTGCAGATATGCTCATGGCTAAACTTATAGCCATTACTAACATTGTATTCATTTTCATTGTTTGGTGTATTAAATGTTTAAAAAGTAGGGTTTTGTGGAATCTACTGGATCACGGTTTTGCTTAAAGCGATTATTGGTCTTATGTATTTCGTTTTGTAATTGCTTGAGTACATTGAGTTTTTGCTGATAAATATTTACTAATTGGTCCAATAGTTCGTCTGTTAATCCATTTTTTCTAATATCTCTTTTAATACTTTGCTCATCTCTTTCCATACGCTTCATCTCAATTGTAAAATCATTGAAATAACTTGGGTTTTCTGCTATTAATGGTGTCGTATTGACTTTGGCTTTTTGCAAATTGATAACTTGGGTAAAAGAGTTTTCTACTTGTTCTAGCGCCGTTATATTGGTTGCAGGTTGCTCGTTACTAGTTACTGGTTGATTTACTCTTTGCTTTTGGCTATTAGTTGATTTTACTCTTTTATTCTCTGCTACCAATTGTTGAGTAGTGGCAGGTTGCAACCGAATTGGTTCTTCTTGCAATTTTTCTTTTGAATTTGTGATTTGTTCCTTGTTACTAACAATTGGTAACTGGTAATTGGTAACTGGCTTATATAGCAACATATACACACCAAAACCAGCTAATGCGATCACACAGGCTGCAACTGCCCATTTGATATAAACCAACGCAGCAAAGGATTTGACAGGATTAAGTTCTTGACGAATGCCTAACCACACTTTATCTCTTGGTAGGTCTACATCCAAATCGTTTGAGTGCTGTTGCAAATATTTTTTTAAATCATCCATGTAGTGCAATATGTTTTGTAATACGTTCTTTTAATAATTGTTTGGCTCTGGAATATTGGCTTTTACTAGTGCCTTCACTGATACCTAAGTTCTCTGCTATTTGTTTGTGACTATAATTTTCCAACACATATAAATTAAATACTTGCCTGCAGCCGTCTGGTAAAGCTTTTATCTGCTGATGAATGATTGCCATATCTATGTCTTGCCACCATTCTACAGCATCTTCCGTTCGGTGTTCATGATCAGCTTCCTCCCAATCTTGCCAATAAAATGATTTTTTACTATGCTTAATACATTCATTTACCACAATTCGTCTCAGCCATCCGCCAAATGTGAGCGCATCTTTTAACTGGTGCAAACTTTTAAAAGCAAGAATAAAAGCGTCTTGCAAAATATCTTCCGCATCGCTGCGATTACCCGCCATACGAATACAGATATTAAACATTGCTTTACTGAATTGGTGGTACAGACTACTTTGCGCTTCAGCATTACCCTTGCGTGCCTTTTTTACAAGGTCAGTTAGTATGTGGTTTGCCGTTTCCAATTAGTGTTGCTGTATATAAGAGTACCGGATGTACAAAAGGTTGGAAAAGGTTCGGAAATATTTTTTAAAAGCCCGTTTATTTCTTCTCAGCAATTTCATGAATCGCTTTTACAAGTCTATCTAAATCTTGCAAACGTGTATACACATGTGGGGTTATGCGCACACAACTTATATTTTCCCATACAATACCTGTCGTATGAATTTTATAGGTATCAAACAAAGTGTTACCAAATTGTGCAGACGTCAAGCCATTTATACTTATGCCAGCAATAGCGCAACTATATCTAGCATTAAGTGAGGTGTGTATGTTTATTTTGGGCAAATGGATCACTTTTTCCACCCAATAATTTTTAAGATAACGTATGCGTTCTTCTTTCCGTTTATTACCAATCGCTAGTTGAAAATTGATGGCTTCGCCAATACCTTGTTCTATAGGAAAGCTACGTGTACCAAGGGTTTCAAACTTGCGAATGTCTTTACTATTGGGTTTATCGTTGCATAGCAATGGCCATATTTTTTCTATTTTATCTTGCTTAATCCACAGCATACCACTACCTATAGGTGCAGATAAAAATTTGTGTAAGCTAGTGCCGAAATAATCGCAGCCAAGGCTTGGTATGGTGAAATCTAACAAAGCAAAAGAATGTGCACCATCTACAATGGTTTCTATGCCTTTGCTACGTGCCATGGCACATATTTTTTGTACAGGCAAAATTTGACCCACCCAATTAATAATATGCGTAATATGAATAATTTTCGTTTTGGGCGTAATAGCTTGCTCAAATATGTCAACAATCATTTGATCATTTTCTATAGGAAAATTAAAATTCAGTTGCTTATACACAATGCCATCTCTTGCAGCTCTTTGTCGCCAAGCTTGTATCATGTTTGGATAATCTTGCTTAGTGCCAATTACTTCGTCACCAGCCTTTAAATCAAGCCCATAAATAATGGTATTAAGTGCCTCTGTTGCATTTCTGTTAATCGCTATTTCTTCTGCATTACAGCCAGCTAAGTCGGCTAATTTTTGACGGAGCGGCTCTCTACCTTGGTCTAAAATACGCCACATATAGTAAGAAGGGGCTTCATTTGTAAGCTCGTTATATCTTCGTACGGCATCTTGTACAATGCGTGGCGAAGGACTAACACCTCCATTATTCAGATTAATTATAGAAGGATGAACCGTATAAGCTTGTTGTATCACACTCCAGTAATCCTCGTCAGTAGCTACTTGCGCTGCGGTTAAATGTTTGGTACTGGCATTTGCAGAAACGATGTTGCTCGCGTGCGTTTGATTAAACAAACTATTTGCCGAAAAAGCACTAGCAAGCATGCTTACCTGCTGAATAAATTGTCTACGATGTGTCATACAAAATATTGAGGTGGTAAGTTAACAATTATTGGTGTGGTTCGTTTATATCTTTGCACAGAAATTATTTTTACATGCAAAAGAGGTGGTTGCGGATTATAACTATTTTATTCTTCATTGGCATCAGTACAATTGCGGCTAACGCACAATGCTCTATTTGTACCAAAACTGCGCAGCAATTAGGTGAAGGCCCTGCAAAATCTTTAAATACGGGCATTTTATACCTGATGTTCGCACCGCTAGCAATTATGGGTTACATTGGTTTTAGGTGGTGGAAACGTGAAAAAGAAGTACTAGAAAGTGAAAGTATGAGCGAACCGACGGTTTAATTGACCGTGATAACCACACCACACACCTGACCTCCTAATGGATGCGGACCAACAATTGTAGGCGTAAGAGAAAAACTACCGGTCTTTATCGGTGTACCGCTACCTATTAATGTTACTTTTTGACTACCAACGGCCGTAAACGTGCCAGAATAGCCAAATGCAATACCGTTTAAAGTGTCTGTAGTTATCGCAAAATTGCCTGTATTGGCCACATAGACATTCATTGTAATTGTATTTGCACCTGTTAGTTGTTTATCTACAAAACAAGATCCATTTACAGTATAAATACATGGAGTATTAGTGCCATATCCTGATTCTAACACATATATGGCCAATGGCTCTGGCGGTAAAACGGTTAATGGAAAAGAACAAAAATTAGTATCTGACTTAGGCGTGAATAGTAAATTGGCTGGTGACGTAGGAGTGCCATTGCCTTGAAGTGTAACCAGCGTATTACCAGTACCTGTAAAACTCCCAGAAGCAGAAAAATAAATCCCATCTAATGTATCTGTGCTAATAAAATAAGCACCAATAGTTGCAACGTTTACCTGAATATTGACACTATTTGCAATCGTCATGGCTTTACCAGCTACATAGTTGCCAGCAATAATCGCAGTGGCGCACTGCCTCGGCTGCCCACTAATATTAAAACTTGCCATTTTAATCCGCTTGGCTTTTACAAGTATTGAAATAATACAATTATTATTACCAATGTTATAGTTAAATGTGCCAGCATTGATGGGGGTGCCCAAAGCAGTTAGAATAACAGTTTGTAAGCCAACATTGCTAAATGTACCTATGGCTGTGAATTGAATACCGTTGATATTAGCGCTACTAATATTATAACTACCCACTTTAGATACATTTACTTGCAATTGAATATTATGTAAACTATCTACCGCTTCGTCTACAAAATAATTACCATTGACCACGGCATTAGTACAAATATTGCTAATATCGTATGTGGCAGCATTTATAGATATACCACCTTCGTAACTATACTCTTTAGTACATGTCATAAATACCACTGCTGCAATGATTGTTGCAATAATTACTTTATTTACTGTGGCAAATTGTTTCATATAAAACAAGCTAATCTGTAAAAAGGAGCGTCATTTGACTATTTCCATAAACTAGTGATGAAACTAGTTATTGACTTATCGCTAAATGGTACTTTTTAAACAACAATTGATACAATAGCACTAACCATACACAAAAACATGGTAGTGCTTTTAAAGCGTAGGCTATAAAGAAATTAACACGTACTGAATGTGGAAATACATCTGTTACTGAAAAAGTGGTAACAATCATGGCAAATATAAGTAACAGATATACCCATTTGGGCTTGGGCACAGATTGAACAACAAACCAAATTGCCACGCCAGTAACAGCTATTACGTAAGTTGGCGACTCGGCTGAAGTACTAAAAATTACAACACTAATTAATAGTAAACCCAAATAGGATAAACGATAGAGCACAAATTTATATTGATTTACTCGTATATATGGTAGTAGCAGTAATATAGCAGCTGGTATGGTAATAAAAGTATTACGCAAATTATCAATTTTAAAAATTCTACGTACCATGCCAAGCACTGACAAATCTTGCAAGTTCATGGCTATAGAGCTATCCGTATTTTGTAAGTTTTTTGCTACAAGTGAATGATACCAATCATGATATGATTGAACAATAAATGCAGGAGAAGAAATCAGCATTGGCAAACAAAACAATGCTACCAGCCAAAAAATAAACCAACCAATAAATTTGATTTTATGTTTGGAAAAAAAGAAGAAGGCTAGGCCTACAATGCCATATAACTTCACATAAAAACCTGCGACAATAAATAGTGTAGCCCAGATATCAAGTTCTTTTTCTACCAAAATAAATGCTAATAGCATCCAACTTGTAAGCATTGGGTTAAATTGAACACTATGAGTAGATGTCATCATTTCTACTGCTGTAATAAGTAGCATTACATTTTTTTGATGGCCAGAAAGTGGTAAATATTTAATGGCAATAAATAGAGTAGCGGCATTGGCAATACACCACAGAAAACAGCCAACATAATTATTTAATAACGCAAATGGTGCGATGATAATGCTAAACAATGGACCATAATGGTTAGCATCATCGTACTCGGTAGGATATTGCAAGTATAAATGCTGGCGTTGCAACGTATGCTGAAAAACACCTTTATAAATTAAGTAGTTATTAACTGAATCTAAGCCTCTACTCAGCTCTAACGTTACAGCGATAGCTGCAAGTAGAAACCATAAAATGGTAGGAAAAGAAAGCGTGTATTTAAAAATCTTAACTTCTTTGTTAACGATGTTCATGTTTAAATAGTAGGGGGTATTCTACAAAAATAGATAGGTTGGTGTTGAAAAAAGAAGAATCTCTATAAAATAAAAAACGGTTACAAAATTGCAACCGTCTAAAAAGCTATTAATACAACGTCTGATTAAGATGCTTTTACTTCCGTAACTTTTGCAGTTGCTTTTTTTGCTGCATTTGCAGGACGGCTTTTACCGAAAGAACCTTTAAAGCGTTTTCCTTTTGCAGTTTTTTTGTCTCCTCTACCCATGATTATTGTGTTTTATTTTTTTGTCGTGAGCTGTAAAAGTAAAAAATCCTGCAATACAGCAGGACTTTTTATATTTTCTAGTGAAAATTACGTGTTAGATTTTAGCGCTTAACTCTTTACCAGCTTTAAATTTAGCTACTTTTTTTGCTTTAATTTTTATAGCAGCACCAGTTTGAGGATTACGACCAGTTCTTGCTGCACGCTTAGACACAGAGAAAGTACCAAAACCAACTAATGTAACTTTATCTCCTTTTTTCAAAGTTTTAGTAACGGTAGCAGTAAAAGAATCTAGCACCGCATTTGCTTGAGTTTTTGTAATGCCAGCATCTTCAGATAATTGGGCAATTAATTCAGCTTTGTTCATGTGTATAGTTTTAAAAGTTATTTTAAGAAAAACAAAATTATTGGCTTTTCATTACCAACAAAATAAATTTACTATAATCTTTCATTTTTTATTGCTATCCAAAACCCTTATCCACAAAGGGTTTTACTGAATATACAAGATAAGAAAACCGTTAGAACTACCTTCGCTATTGAGTAATATGAGAATTTATCAAGCTAATATTTAGCTAAATGCAGTACTCACAAGCCTTTGGGGCATACAAACTAGCACATTACTTGCATGAAACTCCTAAAACCAATAGCATGATTGCCCCAAGCTTTTGTCGCATCTTCACGCAACGCACCTGCATACAACTCTAAATATCGATTATAATCGGCTTTACTATCTGCATAATATTGGGTAGCATATGTAACGCTTTCTGTTTCATCAATATCTAATACGCGTACAAACTGAAACTTAGTAAAACAACCTTTTGCCATTACTTCAGGTATATGTTTGTCTTTCATCCAAGCGACCCAAGCATCATGTATTTGATGAGATATTTGGGTGGTTACGTTGTAGATATACATTTTATTTTTTAATCTTTTAACTCTAAATAAATAGGACAGTGGTCGCTGTGCTTTACATCAGGAAAAATATCTGCATCAATAATATTATCTCTCAAATTGCTAGTAACGCTAATATAATCGATACGCCAGCCTTTGTTTTGTAATCTTACAGATGGAAAACGCTGGCTCCACCAACTGTAACAATGTGGCTTATCTGGATGAATAACTCTAAATGAATCTACCCAATCTTTGGCTAAAAATTGATCCATCCAAGCTCGCTCTTCTGGTAAAAAACCAGATGAGTTTTTATTGCCTTTAGGATCATGAATATCTATTGGGTTGTGTGCAATATTGTAGTCGCCCGTTACAATTAGCTTTGGTCTTTTTTTGCGTAAATGCGCCAAATGCTCGTCAAACTCTGCTAGCCATTGGTACTTGTAAGTTTGTCTTTCATCGCCACTTGTACCACTAGGAAAATAAGCGTTTACCAACGTGATATCACCAAAATCGGCACGGATAACTCTACCTTCAAAATCGCTTTGTTCTATGCCTGTACCGTACACAATATTATCTGGTGCAATTTTGGTAAGTATCGCTACGCCGCTATAACCTTTTTTCTGCGCTGAAAATGTATACGAATGGTAACCAAGTGCTTCAAACTGATTTACATCTATGTCTTCTTTATGTGCCTTGGTTTCCTGAATACAAATAATATCGGTCGGATTGGTGGCTAACCATTCTGTAAAGCCTTTTTTAATGGCAGCTCTTACACCGTTTAGATTGTATGAGATAATTCGCATAAAGTGTGATGATTAAACATTTTAAAATTGGTATTTTACCTACGCTTTGATACAAGTAGAGCAGCGATATAAGCGATGCAGTGTGCGACGCAACCCAAGCTGATAAAGGGTTTGCTGCTGGTTACACAAATAATTTATTACTTATTCACCACCTTACCCATTGGAAAAGTGATACCTAAATTCAATATCCATTCGTAGGTACCAAAGCTTTGGCTTACGGTACCTTTATAAATACGCAACCCACTATAACTAGCATAATCTAGCTTATTGCAATATTCTAAAAATACGGTTTTAAAAAACGTGGCTTTTATGGTGCCCTCAGTGCCAACATTCCAGCCACCTAGCTGAAAATGTGGATCGTTTTTTTGGCTACCGCCGAGTGTACTAAATGAATTTTCCACGTGTGGAACAACAGGTCCAAGACCAGCTTTGCCCAAACCATCCAACTTAAAATTACCATTTTTAGTTTGATATAAATGCCAACGTTTTACAATATTGAAAAGCAAAAAATTAGCACCGTTGTTTAAATAATAAAAATAACCATTTGGCTCGTTAAATGCTACAAGACTGTCAACTGGTCTATTGTTAATTTTACCAGTTATTCGTGCATTTTGGTCTGCAACAATAAACTTAGTATGGTCAAAGTTAATTTCGAAACCTAGTCCTTTTTTCTTATTGAATATATAACCTATTCGATAATTATATTGTGGAATAGAAATAGGTGTTTTAAGTAAATTATCTTCATCCCAACCCGGGTGGTCATGACCAGTAATATGTACAAACGAATAATCGTTGCCAAGCTCTGGTTGCTTTACTTTGATACTACTTTTGGTATACCATTCTTTGTTGTAGCCCCAGCTAAAATAAAATTCGCCTTTACGCTCTTTTTTCTTGGTTTGCGCTTGTAATCCGTTTACACAAATACTTACTAACAATACTGCCGCAATGGCTTTAAAAAATACCTTCATTACTGTAAAAATTTGCTTAGAAATAATTTGCTTGCAAAGATAGTAGCTTGTAGTATGCAACCTTTGCTACATTGTTAATAGCTTTACATACTACTTTAAAGCCTTATGGAAACAATAGAAAGAATTATCCCTGCTAAAGAAAGTGTATATCTAGATGGTCCAAAACCTCGCATGTACGAGCTAGGTTTTGCTTGGCAAATATTTACAGAATTTATTCGTGGCTTTAGAACGTTACATTTTGTAGGACCTTGTATTACAGTATTTGGCAGCGCAAGGTTTGACGCTGTAAGCTCCCCTGAATCTCGCTCATTTAAAAGTTGACAAAAATGTTAACTTTAAATGACCGATATG
>NZ_JBHSDC010000015.1:0-43129 GCF_042651445.1 Parasediminibacterium paludis | reverse complement strand
CCTATAAAAACTGAAAACGGAGAATTTTATACTTTTGAATGTAGCGGATTTTAGGGGAGCTTACAATTGCCTTTCAAAACTCTTGCGAGCCTTTCAAAGGAAAAATTAGTGCTTTCAAAATGCTGGCGAGTGTTTCAAAGGAAAGATTTGTGCTTTCAAAGCTCCGGCGAGGTTTTCAAAGGAAAGATTTGTGCTTTCAAAATGCTGGCGAGCGTTTCAAAGGAAAGATTTATGCTTTCAAAACGCTTGCGGGTGTTTCGATGGAAAGATTTATGCTTTCAAAACGCTTGAGGGTGTTTCGATGGAAAAATATTGTTGGTGAAAGCAACAACAACAAAGGCGGGGAAAAAAGTAGCTAAGTCGAATAAATATCCACCTTAGCTTTACTTCGGGATGCCCTTTGGAACATCCATTAAGAGCAAACCATTGTTTATATTTGTCTTCATCAGTCTAGCGTAAGTCAGTAGTATAGCAATGTGCATAGCCGACTTGTGCTAGCTTGTCACTTAGTTATTTGTCTTGGGTTTATGTAAAACTAAGTGACGGGTTAGAGGCCTTTGCTAGCAAAATTCTTACCAACAACATCGTTTACAAATGCTACTTTTAAAAAAAGAAAATATTATGGATACCCAATTATTACAAGCTAGCTTAATTGAAAAAATAAAGGGGATAACAGCAGAGGATAAATTGCAAGCATTAAAATGTCAAATAGAAGAAATGGAAGCGACGCCTTACTGGGCAAAAGATGAAGCGATACTAAACGAATTGCGAGAAAGCAATGAGGCCTATGAAAGCGGTAGTAAAGATTTTAAAGATTGGAACGATAGTTACGCAGCGCTTAAGGAAAAGCTAAAAAAGCATGGCAGCTAAAATTACCATTTCTGCCAAAGTGCAAACAGAAATAGAGGAAATAATTGATTGGTACAATGATAAAGTGATGTAGGTGATACTAATTTTTTAGAAGAAGTGAATCATTTTATCTTCAAAATTGCCCGAAATCCAGAATTATATGCCATTGTAGTACATCAGTTTAGGAAATGTAAGATGAAAGTGTTTCCTTACTATATCATCTATCGCTACTATGCCCTCTCTCACAAAATAGTAATACATAAAATTATACACGTAAAAAGAAGGATGGATAAACGTATTGAATAGATAAGTAGAGGTAATGCCCCGCTGTTCCTCATGTTCTTTTAGGGCATATCGAACGACAGATAAAAGGGATGTTTCATCCCTTTAGTTGCAATAGCAGATACATAGCTGCACTACCTTAATTTCGGGCTGCCTGCGTAATAACTGCGAAACACAAGTAATATTATAAGCTTCCCCTAGTTCTGCCATTTAAGATTAGCGTAAACAAAAAATGCTTGTTAACCTTAAATATTACTAGCCATTAAAAAAGAAAGATTTACCGAGAATTATTATGACTCTGAAAGTCATAATTCATTAATTATTTCAGCTAGAAAATGCTGATAAGGGTAAGTGGTTTTGCAATTAATTGGCCTTCTTTTTCTTCTTATTTGGTAAATAAATGCGCTCGGCTTTTTGTACAAGGGTGATAAATTCTTTCTGCGCAACATTGGTTTTATCTACGGCAGTAGTGGCAAGTGTTAAAACGTCGGAGAAGGTATAATTCTTAGAAAAGTTAGAATTTTTTAGCAAGGCACCAAACATACTTACGGCAGTAGCAAAACGGATAGTGGCAGGTGCCGTCTCCAAATCTTGGTCATTAAAGGCCACAGGAAAACTTTGTGACTGATTGTTGCCCGATAATGGCAGCTTGTATTGTAAAGTAATCGTAGCAAGCTGCTTACCTGTAATAGTGTTGGTGTCTATCGGCTCTACTTCAAAAATGGCCATTAAATTATGGCCGCTACCTACTTCGCCGCCTTCTACTTTACTACTTGCATCGGCAATCGCTTCTTTTTTATTGTCAAAGCCTATTAAGCGGTAGCTTTTAATGGTGGCTTCGTTAAATAAAACATTCACATACGCATCATTGGCCACTGTATAAATGGTTTTGGTAAATTCTGTTACCAAAACTTTTTCCGCTTCGGCGGCATTATCTAAATAGGCAAAATTGCCGTTGCCTTTTTTGGCTAAGGTTTCTAGTTTACTGTCTTTATAATTACCCATTCCCACACCAAGGCAGGTTAAGTAAATACCACTTTGCCGCTGAATGGTAATCATGTCTTCCAAGTCTTTATCGCTTGTTTGCCCTACGTTAAAATCGCCATCCGTAGCCAATATAATGCGGTTATTACCATTGGGTATAAAAGCCGATTTAGCAATGGCATAAGCCGTTCTGATGGCACCTTCACCTGGGCTATCGCCACTAGCGGTTAAAGAGTCTATTACTTCATTAATTTTATCAAGTTCGTTGCCATTGGTAGGTGGTAAAGGCACTGCCACATTGCCGCCATAGGTTACAATAGCAACTTTATCGATAGGGCGTAAGTTTTTTGCCAAAAGTTTAAACCCTGCTTGCAACAAGGGGAGGCGGTTAGGCTTATCCATACTGCCTGAAACATCAATTAAAAACACCAAATTGCTAGGCGGCACACTGTCTAAATTAAGCTTGGGTGCATTTAAATTAATAAACACCAAGTGATGGTTGGCTTGCCACGGGCAAGAAGTTACGGTGCTATTGCAGGTAAATTGTTGGGTGGTATTGGGTGTTTTGTCGAGTGATAAGTTGAAATAATTGAGCATTTCTTCAATTCTCACAGCGTTGTTGGGTACCGTTAATTCGTTGTTTAAAAAACGCCGAATATTACTGTAAGAAGCACGGTCAATATTTAGGGCAAAGCCTGTTTCGGGATAATTTTTAGCAGCTACAAAATCATTTTCAATAAAGCTGGTATAGCTTTCACCAATGGTACTTAAAAAATTTATTTGTTGATTAGGAGAGAGGTTTTTGGTAATAGAGGCGAGTTTGTTTTTCATTAAGCTAGCGGTAGCAGCTAGCATTTTCAGTGTCAAGTTTTGGTATTTCTGCGTTTCGATGGCTGCACGAAAGGGTTCAAAACCATCTAGGGTAATTGCAATGGTATCTATTTGCTTGGTTGAAGGAATACCAAACAAGCCATTATCGCCGCTAAAAAATTGTAAATTTCCTTTGGTATGAAGCTTAATCAATGCACCTACTAGGGGTCTACCTTTTTCGTCTTTTACTTGGCCTCTTACATAATATTGCCCAAAACAATTGCCGAAACAGGCAGCAGTCAGCAGCAGTATTAGTAGTAATTGCTTCATTTGCAAGATACTTTAGGGTAACGGAAAGCAGAAATAAGCAAAAAATTTATGGCAATCGTTTTTTAAGCGTGTTGTATCGGTGAAATTAAGAAAACCTTAGGAATTAATTACTCGCTTAGCTGATAAATTTCTCGGGTATTCCTACCTAAGCCATCAAAGTCTAAACCATATCCAAGCACAAACTTATTAGGAATGGTAAAGCAGCAGTAATCAATATTTACTGGGTATTGTTGGGCTTCTGGCTTGTGTAGCAATACCGCAATTTTTAATGAAGCAGGTTGTTGATTGACCAATTGTGGTAAAAATTGGTGCAAAGTTTTACCAGTATCAATGATATCTTCAAGTACAATAACATGTCTATCAGTAAGGTTGATATCTAAGCCAATAGCCGTAACTACGTGGCCTGTAGATTGCGTGCCTTTGTAAGAAGCAAGTTTGATAAAGCAGATTTCAGCTTCTATTTCAAGCTCTCTAAACAAATCGGCACTAAAAATAAAAGAGCCGTTTAGCACCGAAATAAACAAGGGTTTTTTGCCAGCATAATCTCTTGTTAGGTCAGCCGCAAGTGTTTTTATTTTGTCTTTAATGGCTTCTGCGCTGATGAAGGGCACAAATGTTTTATTGAAAAGCGTGATTGAATGACCCATAATAATTGCGTTAAAGACAATATGGAAATGTATTAGTTAGTGGATAATGAACCGCCTTGCGCATTGGTTTGAGCCATTGTTTTTGGCACAATAGGCGCATTGGTACGTAAGTATATTTTTTCGCCAATAACAGGTTGCATATTTTTTTTAATACCATTGTATTCAGCCAACTTATCCAAACGAACACCTTCTGTTTGGCAAATATCATGTAATGTTTCGTTAGGTTTTACTGTATGAAAATCGGTAGCGCCTTTGGTTAATTTTTTTTCAATAAAAATGAGCTTATCGGTTGCTAAGATTTCCTCATCTTCCATATCGTTAAACTCAAGGAGTTTGGCTAAAGAAATATCGTATTGCTTTGCCAATGAGAGGAGTGACGTCCCTTCTTTTGCATAAATTACTTTGCTATGATTAATAGTGAAAATACCTTCAGGATAGTTTGCTGTCTTTTTTTCAACACTAGGTTTGGCAACCGTCACGTTTGGATTAATAATAATCACCGAATCTTCAGGCAAGCCTTGTGCACGTTTGAGCTGGTTTTCTCTCAATTGCTTTGAAGAGATTGTTATTACCAATTCAGGTGCCATTGTAGTATCTTCATAAATCTCTTCTTTGGCGGTGTTTGCAAGGGTTTGGTTGTCGTTTGGTAATTTATTTAACGCAATCAACGTGTATTGATTTAGATTGTAATCGTTAATGACTTTAATTAATTTTTGAGGATAATCTTTTTCGGTGGCGTAGCCTGCTTTTTTCAAACCTTTTGCCCAAGACACATAATCTGTAGGGTCTAGTTTAAATAAGAAATCGTACCAAGTTCTTGTTCTTAAAAAGTTAGAATGATCTTTGTAAGATTCAGCAGCAGATGGGTAGCTTCTAAAACATTCTTGTTTGGTATCATCATCGTGGTACACTTTATCGCCGTTCCATTCTGTTTTACATTTAATACCAAAATGATTGTTTGAGTTTTTGCATAAATCACTTTCACCATAAGACGATTCTAAAATACCTTGAGCCAAAGTAATAGATGCGGGTACGCCACTACGCTGCATTTCTGCGATGGCGATATCTTTATATTGGGCTATATAATTGTAGGCTTTTTCTTTTTGCGCATTGCTAGCAAGCATTAATGTAGCAAGAAAAATCGTTAAACATTGTTTCATTATTGGAGTACTTTTTTTATCAATAGCAAGCCGTCTCTTACAGTTAGCATTACTTGTTCTACACGTTTGTCTGCTGCTACATGTTCATTAAATGCAGCAATGGCTTTGGCACTTTTACTTTTTAAAGGTTCTTCTACTACTTGCCCATGAAATAATACATTGTCTGCGATGATTAAACCATTGTCGTTCAATAGGGGAAATACCATTTCGTAATAATCTATATAACCAGTTTTATCAGCGTCAATAAATACCAAATCCCATTTGTAGGGCAAGCTTGGTATTATGTCTAGTGCCTTACCAAGGTGCAAATGTATTTTTTTATGTGCGTTAAATTTGCTAAAATTTAATTTTGCGGTTTCTGCATCGGCTTCTCGTAGTTCAATTGTGTGTAATTCCCCATCATCTGGCATTCCCATGGCTAGGCACAACGCACTGTAGCCAGTAAATGTGCCAATTTCAAGCACATATTTAGGTTGCATTAAGCTGCTAATAAATGTTAATAATTTGCCTTGCACTTTTCCGCTCAACATGTGATGTAGTTGGTGCGTGGCTACTGTATCAGCATTTATCTGCGCCAATAAATCGGTTTCATCCGATGTCATCGCATCTGCATATTGTTCTATTATTTCTGGTATTACTATTTGAGCCATTGTTGTCTGAACCTAGATTTAGAATGATTAGGATGATTTGTCGGATTTTTCAGTAGATATAGATTTAATTTAATGATATTCATATTTCTGCGTTATCTACTAGCCAAGCCCTCGCTTCTAGAAACCGCTAATAACCCAAGAAACGTCAAGCTGCCATTGATTATTAATAATTCTAAGCCTATTTCAAATCCGCCGAAAAATTCTTTTTGGTATTTATCTATAAAGAAGCAAATAATTGGTGCTGCAACACAAATGAATGGCACCATATTATCATTAACTGCTCTTTTGGTAATAATGCCAAAAGTGAATAAGCCTAATAATGGTCCGTAAGTATATGCAGCAACTTTTAGGATAACGCCAATCATACTTGGGTTATTAATCCATTTAAATATCATCACAAATAGTAAAAAAATAAAGGCGATACTTAAATGAACCACTTGGCGTACTTTTTTCTGTTTTGCGTCATCCCAGTCGGTTCTGCGTTTAATGGCTAAAATATCTATACAAAAAGAAGACGTTAGGGCAGTGATAGCGCCATCAGCACTAGGAAATAACGCTGAAATTAACGCGATAATAAAAATGATAGAAACAAACGGTGGCATGTGTTTTAAAGCAATTTCTGGAAATAATTTATCGCCTGTTGCAGTTACATGTTGGCTATCTGCATACAAATACAATAAGCCACCCAAAAACAAGAATAATAATAGTACCGCCATTAAAATAAAACCAAGTGTCAAGACATTTTTTTGGCTATCGCCTAGCTTTTTTACTGAAATATTTTTCTGCATCATTTCTTGGTCCATACCTGTCATGGTGATGGTAATAAATGCACCTGCTAGTATTTGCTTTACAAAAAAGAGCTTGCTATTAGGATCTGTAAAAAAGATTTTTGTATAGCCTTTTTGTCCCATTGCGGTTAAGCTTTCAGCAAAACCCAAATGGAGATTACTTAAAATATAAATCACACAAATCACTAATCCTGCTAGCATACAAGTAGTTTGCAAAGTATCTGTATAAACAATGGTTTTAACACCGCCTTCAAATGTGTATAGCAAAATCATAATTAATATGATGAGCGTGGTTAACCAAAATGGTACACCAAAACTTTCTAATATTGCATCTTGCAAAATTTTTACCACTAAATACAGTCTTGCAGTGGCGCCTAATGTTCTAGATAAAATAAAAAATGAAGCACCTGTTTTGTAAGATTTAAAGCCCAACCTGGTTTTTAAAAAATTATAGATTGATGTTAGATTGAGGCGATAGTACAATGGCAATAACACAAATGCAATGGTGATATAGCCAATAACATAACCAATAGTGATTTGAAAATATGCAAATGACTCTTTTACAACAGCACCTGGCACACTTACAAATGTAACCCCACTAAGGCTTGTGCCTATCATACCAAAAGCCACTAACATCCAATTGCTGTTTTTATTGCCAATAAAAAAGCTGTCGTTGTTGCTGTTTTTACCTGTAAACCAAGCCACACCAAGTAATACTGCGAAATAGGCGATAACAAACACAAACAATACGAAAGGACTCATAATGCGCTACATTAAAATTAGCCGCCAAGATAAAACCAATTTGTGAAGTATTTAAAATAAGCTACTAGAAAGCACCACTATAAACATCGTGGCATGAATAATGTACGCTCATATATTATTATAGAAAATAATATAATAGCTGATTTATATCATATTTCTTGCTATCACAAGTCATAATCTACCCCCTACAACATTTCTAATTTGCACCTTGAAATAAGGTCACAAAGCCTAACCATTCATTCTAAATATTTACTTATGAAACTTATTCAAAGCACAAAATTCTGGATAATGTCAACTATCATTTTAGTGATAGGCTACGCTATCAGTTGCACAAAAAACGATCAAGTGATTATTCCCGACGCAGGTGCAAGTTCTACAACGCTAGTATCGGTTAATACAAGTACGCCGCCTACCATAGATGGGTCTATTGATGCACTATGGAACTCTGCAACAAAAATTAGTATTACACCTACAGTGCCTGATCCAGGAAATGGCTTATTTACTGGTTATATTGGTGAGCAGTATGCTGGCACTTTGCGCTCTATGTATGACGCGCAAAACATTTACTTTTTGCTGGAAGTAACAGATGCTTCGCAAAGTACCAACGTTACACCTTGGTATTTTGATCCTACGGCTAATGTAGCTGGTAAAACTGGCTGGGCCAAAGAGCCAAGCAGTAAAACTTATGACGTTAATGGCAATTTAATAAGAGCAGCTTGGGGCGAAGATAAATTTGCCATGCTATGGAATATTGATAATTCAACTCCAAAGTTTGCCGCACAAACTTGCTATGCTAGTTGCCACGTATTTACACCCTATTTAGATTATTCTGGTGTACTTGCCTCACCACAAACAGCTACCACGCCACCTACTGTTTCTAATTCGGGTAGTGGTAATCACTACACCAATGGCCCTAATGAAAAAATTGATATGTGGTGGGGTCGCTTAGGCTATATCACTAAAGATGCTTCATTAAATTTAATGGATGATAATTACCAAGATTATGCTGGTGGTCAAGCTATAACCAATCTTACTGGTGGCAATGCGAATGGTCGCCACGTAGATGGAATCGTGCCAGATGGCACAAAATCTACCATTTGGCCATATAGACCAAACTATACCGTTTCGCCTACACAAGGTGAAGTGGGTAATACCCAAAACTTAAAATTAGATGGTACTGGTGCGTCTGTTGCTGTACCACTTTGGGTAATTCCAAATGCTGGTAGTGCCAATTTTATTCTGGTATCTGATACCACGAGTGGTAAAGCCAAAAAAGTAACTGCTGTAAGTTCTGCTGGCGTATTAACCTTAAGCGATGGTTCTACGATTAATCCAACAGTAGGTACAGATTACCAACGTACAGGTGATGCTGTAAACGGCCCAACAGCCAAAAATTCTATTCCAGCAAATATTGCTGTGCCTCTTATAGGTGGTAGAGCAGATATTACTTGCGCAGCAACTTATACTGGTACCGGTTGGATTATAGAATACAAACGTGCTTTAAAAACTGGAGATGTATTGAAACAAGATATTGATTTTTCTAGCTTGCAAGACCAAGTTTTTGGGGTTGCTTTCTGGAATAAATCTAATAACCAGCATGGTATTCAACCAAACTTAACACTTACGTTTAAGAAATAGTATTTGGCTGTTCTTTTAATCACTAAAAATAGAGACCATGTCAAAGAAAATAATCGGAATGACCGCACTGCTAATTGTTACTTGTATGGTATTAATAGTTGGTTGTTCAAAAAATACAACATTGTTGATAGATAACTCAGTAGCAATAACAATGCCTGTCAGTTTTTCTAAAGATGTACAACCCATTCTTACGAAAAGCTGTGCCACAAGTGGTTGTCATAGCGGTTCTGTTGCGCCAAATTTATCAGCAGCAACCGCTTATACCGCCTTACAAAGTGGCAGTTTTATTAATACAACCTCACCTGAAAAAAGTGATGTGTATTTATGGCTTACAGGTAAAAAATCTGCAACAATGCCACTAGGTTCGGCTAATAATCCATCCAATATAAATGCATTAATGCTGGCTTGGATAAAACAAGGTGCTAAAAACAATTAAAAACAACACTTATGAACATTACATATAACCAGTTAGGTAAAATAGCAAAGCTTTGTTTACTTATGCTTTGCTGCAGCAATATTGGTACTGCTTTGGCGCAGGATTCTACCACAGCAGAAGCGCCAGTAGTGAAAAAGAAATCGTATACCAAAAACACATTTGAAGGCAATTATTTAATAGATAATCAAACGGTGATGGTACCCATAAAAGGTACGTTTGAATTTGATATTCAACACCGCTTTGGTACTACAGATAAGGGTTTTACAGACTTATTTGGATTGTTTGCATCGGCTACCATGCGCTTAGGCTTTAGCTATGTGCCTATTAAAGATTTACAAGTTGGTTTTGGTGCCACTAACGAGCGTATGCAAACGGATTTTAACCTTAAATACGCCTTGGTTAAGCAAACAAAAGATGGTAAAATGCCCATCAGTATTACTTATTTTGGCAATGCTGTAATGGACACCAGAAAGCGAGACAACACCACTTTATTTGTAAGCACTTCTGATCGATTTAGCTTTTTTAATCAGATTATTATTGCTAGAAAAATTTCGGAGAAATTATCTATTCAGGTAAGCCCTAGTTTATCGCACTTTAATAACCTTGAAGGCTATGATGACGGTACGGGTAAAGTAATGCCAAAATGGAAGAATGACCATTTTGCCATCTCATTCTCTGGGCGTTACAAAATATCGCCAAAAACAGCCTTAATAGCCAATTACGATCAGCCTTTAACACAACATCCCACTAATAATCCCCACCCCAATATCAGCTTTGGGCTAGAGATGAAATCTAGTGGTCACGATTTTGAAGTATTTGCAGGAAACTACGGTGCCTTATTGCCTCAAAACAATAATCTATTTAACCAAAATGATTATACCAAAGGCCAATTTTTAATTGGGTTTAACATCACTAGATTATGGAACTTCTAACATATGGCCTTACAGCTTTTTCAATAAATAGGTAGTGATTGTTCAAAAATTTTCTTTTTACTTAAAAACAACAACAAATGACAAAAAAACTAATCTTGGCAGCTTCAGTAGTAGCACTTGGGTTTGTTAGCGTTGCATTTACCAACGTACAACAAGCTAAACCTTGGCCAGTACCAGACAAAGCTGCTAAAACAGCTAATCCTGTAAAGTCTAGCCCAGCAGCTATTGCAGAAGGTAAAACACTATGGACAACCCATTGTTCGTCTTGTCATGGAAAATCTGGTTTAGGTGATGGCAGCAAAGCTGCACAGCTAAAAACGCAACCAGATGATTTTACAAAAGCGGCTTTTCAATCACAATCTGATGGTAGTTTATTCTACAAAGTATCAGAAGGTAGAGATGATATGCCTTCTTTTAAAAAGAAGATTCCTGAAAGCGAAGACATTTGGAATTTGGTAGTGTATATGCGTACACTTAAAAAGTAATCCCCTGTTAATCATAAAAGGTTTGTATCGTATCTGGTACAAGCCTTTTTTGTTATTAGGGATGATAGATGTTAAGCATTGCTATGTGGTAGTAATTATGACATAAATCATCTTATAACATACCCAATGTCAGCATTTAAGGATGCAGGGCAACTTAGTTTTACCCATAAATAAAGCGGTTTAAAGTATGACAAATTATAACAGCCTAATCCCCAAAAAAGCGCCATCAACGCGAAGACATTTTGTAGTTGGCGTAGGTATTTTATCTGCAATTGGGGCTATTACAGCCATTTTTCGCTTGCCATTTGTAAGTAAAAAAAACATTATTGCTTGCGCACCAGAAAGTAAAAAGAAAACAGTCACCATGCTTACACAAGATGGTAGGTTGGTAGAAATAGATGCAACCGCCATCACTAGTAGTAAAAAGAAAGTGAGTAATAACGAATTATTGAACTGGATTAAAAAACGACAAACCACCAAATCATAACCATGAGCAATCATACAAATAACTCAAGAAGAGATTTTTTATTAACCGGCTTAGCAGCTACTGGTTTGGCCATTGGTTGCGGCAGTAAAAAATCTGCCTTTGAAGCCGCAGCCGATGAAACGGTAAAAGCTTCTGGCAAAATGGTAAAACTATTATCGGTTGATGGCGACATTATTGAAGTAGATGAAGCTTTTTTAAAGCCAGTGCCCGTATTGCCTACTGTTACTAATGCAGAAGCAAGATTGGGTATTGCTGGTAAGAAGTTTGTGATGGTGATTGACTTATCAAGATGTAAAAACTTGAAAAAATGCCAAAGTGCTTGCAACCATGCCCACCAATTAAATCCAGGGCAAAACTGGATTAAAGTTGACCCTATGAAAGATGCCGAATATACCGCACCTTATTGGGAACCCACTACATGTATGCATTGCGATGAACCGCCTTGCGTAAAAGTATGCCCAGTAGATGCCACTTTTAAAAGGCAAGATGGCATTGTACTGGTAGATAGTGATCGTTGTATTGGTTGTCGTTTTTGTATGGCGGCTTGTCCTTATTCTACAAGGGTATTTAACTGGGGCGAACCGCAACTGCCAGCCGAAGTAAAAGCGCTACCATATTCCTGCGAAACAAGTGTACCACAAAAAATGGGTACGGTGAGTAAATGCGATTTTTGTCCAGATATGGCTCGCAAAGGCGAGTTGCCGCATTGCGTGTCCGCTTGCCCAAATGGTACTTTCTTTTTTGGTGATATGAATGAAGATACCGTTACCAATGGGGCTGAAACGTTTCGTTTGAGCGAGCTCTTAAAAGATAAAGCAGGCTATCGGTTGATGGAAGATTTAGGTACTAAGCCAAGTGTCTATTATTTACCACCTGTAGCCCGAAATTTTCCTTTTGAATCTGGCCTAGATAATAATACCACCACTCATTAACCCTAAATTATTTACACGTGGAAAACGAACAATTAATAGCCAATAATACCATTATACAAGATTTGCTGCCACAAAAATTTGGCAAAGCTGGTAAAATATGGACGGGCATTTTACTTGCTTTTTGCTTGGTAGGCGCTTATGCTTACTACCGCCAATTGCGGTATGGCTTGCAGGTTACCGCCATGCGAGACTATGTGTCTTGGGGTATTTATATTTCAAACTTTGTATTTTTTGTAGCCATTAGCTTGGTAGGTTCTTTAATTACGGCGGTATTTCGCTTGGCAGATGTACATTGGAGTACGCCTTTAACCAGAATTGCCGAAATTATTGCGGTGGCAGCCATCATTTTTGCCTCGCTTATCATTATTGTAGATATGGGTAGCCCCGAACGGTTCTATAATTTATTTCTGTATGGCAGGTTGCAATCGCCCATTATTTGGGATGTGGTGGTAATAACCACCTACTTTTTTATCAGTCTTTTATTATTGTATTTTCCCTTATTGCCCGATATTAAAATTCTCTTGAGTTTTAAGGAAAAAACAAATAAAAGCTTGTACAAATTATACCATTTTTTAGGGGCTTTTTGGAAGGGTAGTGCTGAGCAGTCTAAGCTGAGTGACAAAGCCATTAATATACTTTGTATTACTATTATCCCAGTTGCCTTTTCTATTCACACCGTTACCTCTTGGTTATTTGCTACTACTTATAGGCCAGGTTGGGATAGCACCAATTTTGGCGCCTACTTTATTTCAGGTGCGTTTTTAGTAGGTGGGGGCGCTGTGATGGTAGCCATGTATGTGTTTAGAAAAGCGTATCATTTAGATAAATACATTACCGAAGTACATTTTGAGAAAATGGGTAGAATTGTCGTGCTATTAGCCTTGTTGTACCTATACTTTAATGTAAACGAATATTTAGTGCCTGCTTTTAAAATGAAAAAATCGGAAGAAGCGCATTTGAATGGTTTGTTTACAGGTGAGTTTGCACCATTATTTTGGTTTGCCATTACGGTAGGTATGATATTGCCCATCATTATCCTTCTATTTAGAAAAGGTAGAAAACCTCTGCCAGCTTTTATTGCAGGTATTATGGTGGTGGTAGGTGCTTGGTTTAAGCGTTACTTAATTGTAACACCTACTTTGTTGCATCCATTTTTACCCATGAATGATGTACCTGAAAACTATAAACATTATTTTCCTAGTTGGGAAGAGTGGGCTATTGCATTGGGCTCGCTAGCAGGTGCTATGCTTATTATTACCATTCTTACAAGAATCTTTCCTATTATCCCTATTCAAGAAACTATAACCGAACAAGCACATGAAACCGCAAAATAAACAACGCAATACTGTATTGGCCATCGTATTTCTGCTTGCTAACTTCCATGCATTTGCGCAAGCCGTAGACAAAAATAGTGTGAGCTTAGGGGTTAACTATTTTGCGGCTAATAATACCATTCCTTATGTGTTGGTACGTGCCAAATCTAAAATAGATGGTAAGTTTAAGCCTGTGGCTAATATCGCAGTAGCAGTGTATTTAGATACCACTTCTACCGCTACATTAATAGGCAAAGTGCTTACCAATACCAAGGGCGAAGCTGTTACCTTAATACCTCCAAGTTTAAAAGCTAAATGGCAGCAATCGAAAAAGCATAGTTTTTATGCTGTGTTTGATGGTAATAAACAATACGATGCAGGTAGTGGTGATGTAACGGTGGGCAAAGCCAAAATTGTAATAGATACTAGTGCCGATAGAAAAATAACCGCCACCGTATTGGCCATGAAAGACAGCACTTGGCAGCCCGTTGCTGGGGCTGAACTAAAAATTGGTATTAGGCGCTTAGATGGCGATTTATCTGTAAACGAAACCGCAACATTTACCACCGATTCTACAGGGCAAACCTCGGCAGATTTTAAAAGAGATAGTATACCTGGCGATACCAAAGGCAATATTATTTTAGTAGCAAAAATGGAAGACAATGAACAGTATGGTAATATAAGTGCCGAAAAAATAGTGCCTTGGGGTGGCAAATTTGTAACCATCAACGATACTTTTGATAGACGCACCTTATTTGGTACAAGAGATAAAACACCTATTTGGTTATTACTTATTGCCTCTTCTATTATTGTAGCGGTTTGGGGTATTATTATTAAGCTTGTGCTTAATTTAATAACCATTAAAAAGTTAGGTCATGAAGCGGTTGGGGCTTAACCTGATAGTGTAAATGATTGTCGTTTAAAAAGCGCACTTCTTTCTTTACCAAAATAAGCGAAATGGCTCGTAGATACGTTGATTTTGGGCAAAGTTGTATTGGTAAGCCATCATTTTGCAGTTTGGCGATACAAAGTTGTAGTCTGGAGACGTGCAGTTGAACTTGGTCGGCATAAAGTTGAGCCTGAGCGGCGCAAAGTGGAAGTTATGCGGCGCAAAGTTGCAGTCTGGAGACGTGCATTTGAACCTGGTAGACATAAAGTTGAGCCTGAGCGGCGCAAAGTGGATGCTTGGCGGCGTAAAGTTGCAGTTGGGCGGAGCAAAGTTGCAGTTGGGCGCCGCCGCAATTAGGCTATATGGGTGATAATGACCATCACTTTACTGCGACACTGGTTAAAAGTATGATAATAATTAGTGAGACTGCTAAACATGGAGTTGGCTTACAGATTGTGTACTTTAAATATTGAGGTTTGTTTACAATACCACTCAAGTATAATTACAAAGATAAATAGCATAAAAAAGCCCTGTAAAGTACAAGGCTTTACAAGACTTTGAAGGTTTCAAAAACTTCAAGGTTTTAATATTTTTTAATCTGCCGTTAAAAACTGACTATTGATATAATCCACCACATTCGTCATGCTACCTGTGGCTTCATAAATTTGTAACTGTCTATCGGCACCTGTACCACGTTCTAGCATCGTATGTATAAAGTTGATAAAATGACGGCTGCCTAATTCATCTACCACATCATCAATAAAGTCTAATAATTCTAATATCAATGCCTTAGTAGGTATCTCCGTTTCTTTACCAAAATCAATTAAACTACCATCAAGTCCATAGCGACTCGCTCGCCATTTGTTTTCATTTATCAAAGCTCTTTGGTAAATCATAAAGTTCATGTTCTGACTTCGCAGTTTATACAATTTAGCACAAATAGCTTGAAACAAGGCTGCAATAGCAATGGTTTCGTTGATAGTCATTGGAATATCGCAAATACGAAACTCTACCGTGTTAAAAAACGGATGCACCCGCAAATCCCACCATATTTTCTTGGCATTATCTATACAGTTGGTTTTAATAAGCAAGTTCACATAGCTTTCATAAGCTTCAATGCTTTCAAAATATTCTGGGATGCCTGTTCGAGGAAACTTATCAAATACTTTGGTACGATAAGATTTATAACCTGTTAAGCGACCTTCCCAAAATGGTGAATTGGTGCTTAGTGCATACACGTGTGGCAGAAAATATCTCGCACTATTGGCTAAGTGAATCGCCATTTTTCTATCAGCCATACCTACATGCACATGCAAGCCAAAAATGAGATTACTTCTTGCAGCATCTTGCAGTTCATCTACAATTTGGTGGTAGCGGTGGTGGTCGGTAATTAATTGGCTACCCCAATGACTAAAAGGATGCGTGCCGCTTGCACCCACCCACAAGCCCATATCGCCAGCTATTTGTGCAATATTGCCACGCAAGCCAGCCACATCTTTAAATGCTTCGTGTGCATCAGCGCAAATATCAGTACCTACTTCTACCACCGCTTGGTGCATTTCTGCCTTTACTTTGTCGCGAAGTATTTTTTGTCCTTCAATAACGATGCGTTGTTCATGGCTTTTGAGCTCCTTTGTTATAGGGTCTAGCACCATGTATTCTTCTTCAACACCAAGGGTAAAATGTTTATAGTTCATAGTATCGATGAGATGATGTGATAATGTGATGATTTGTGATGTCTCATGGGTTACTAATTATCTAATTATCACATCACCACATTATCGAATTGAATTAAATCAAGGGTATTTTAGCACTGCTTCTTTTAATGTATTCGCCCCAAGTGAGGTTGTCTTTGCCTTCTTCTTGTGCCAATGCTTTTTCTATGGCATAGTTAGCTGAAGTTTCTACTACCCATGCAAAGTTGTCTTCGCCTACACTTGTGCGTTCCGCATCGGGCGCAGGATTACAAAAGTCAATAGCATAAGGAATACCATCACGTATGGCAAGCTCTACCGTATTAAAATCGTACCCTAAAAAATGGTTAATTTTCAATACTATTTCCTCCATTTGTTGCAGGCGTTCTGGGCTTGGCGTAAAGTCTGCTACATAGCGTAAATGGTGTGGATTTCTTGGCTCGTAAGGCATAATGCGCACATGTTTGCCACCAATGCAATAACAACGATAATATTCTGTAAAAACGATCTCTTCTTGTAACAACATCACTAGCTGATCGGTTTCGGCATGTTTGGTATAAAAGTCTTGAATACTGTCTAGTTTATACACGTTTTTCCAACCGCCACCTGCAAATGGTTTCATGTAGGCAGGAAAACCTACATAATCAAAAATACCTTTCCAATCGAGCGGATACGCCAAGTTACTAAATGATGCTGCTGTGGTATCATCAGGTAATTTATACGATGGTAAAATCACTGTTTTAGGTACAGGTACGCCTATTTTAGTAGACAAGCAATTGTTGAAAAACTTTTCATCGGCACTCCACCAAAATGGGTTGTTGATAACAGCCGTGCCACACAAGGCCGCATTCTTTAAAAATGCCCGATAAAAAGGTACATCTTGACTAATTCTATCTATAATAACTGCATAACCTGATGCCTCACCTTGAATGACCTTATTAATGCTTACCGATTCAGCCGTTACACCTGTAACCTGCTTGCTATTAATACGCTCTACCAATGCTTCGGGAAAGCTTCTTTCTTTGCCGTGTAAAATGCCTATTTTTTTCATACTAATAAATTTATCTGTTTTAAGAATTACGTTTATACTATTTGGGTTCAATATAAATAAACATTTACAAACAAAACTTAGTTGCTGCTACTAAATTCCTGAATTATTTTAAAAAGTACAATCCTTATTTTTGAAAGCTATGACAAAGCTCAGCGCGTATTTACCAACCATTGTAATTGAACAACACCATATATACTCACAATACCTTGAACGAGAGGTACAGATTGATGCGTATTTGCCCACCAATATTGTATTGCCCGAACAAATGAGTTTACTATTAATGAATGATGGGCAAGATTTACCTAAAATGCCTTTCATCGATATTCTATCACAATTGATAGATAGCCATACGATAGAACCTTTGCTGTGTATAGGTATTTATTGCGGTGACGATAGACGTAACGAGTATGGTACGGCTTATAGTGCCGACTATCAAGGGCTTGGCAGCAAAGCGGGCTTATATAGCAAGTTTATTTTTGATGAATTGTTGCCCTTTATTCGCAAGGCTTTTAACATGCCTAATTTTAAAGACAAAGCTTTTGCAGGTTTTAGCCTTGGCGGTTTAAGTGCCTTAGATATTGTGTGGAATAATGCCACAGAATTTAATAAAGTAGGCGTGTTTAGCGGCAGTTTGTGGTGGCGCCGTAAGGCTTACGATGCTGGCTATAACGATGAAAACGACCGATTAATGCACTTACAAATACGCAAAGGGATGTTTTACCCTTGGCTAACGTTTTTTGTACAATGTGGTGCGCTTGACGAAACAGCCGATAGAAATAACAATGGTGTAATTGATAGTATAGACGATGCCTTAGACCTTATTGTAGAGCTAAAAGCCAAAGGCTATACCGATGCGCACATTGAATATTTATTACTTGACAATGGTAAGCACGATGTGCCAACATGGGCTGAAGCTTTACCACATTTTTTGCAATGGGGCTGGGGTAGGATGGCGGATTAATGATTTGACATTTCTTATTTTCAGTTGTCAATCATCCGCTATGAACCATGAACCATTACCCACTTATCGTACTAATATACCTTACCAAACTACGTTTGGCTATTGGCAATAAGGTTTCTTCCATGGGGAAGGTAAGGTTGGTTTCTACAGCATACACCGCAGGATTGGGTAATTCTGTACGCTTTTTTATGAGTTCTGTTTTAATGCTTTGGTACGTGTTTACAAAATTGCGTTGCCATACATCTACAAATTCTGTTTTCATAGTACGATATTTATCATCGTGCTTTTCAAAAATGCTCATTCTGTATTGATAGACCCATGTGTTTTTGGCTTGGCCTTCACATAAAAAAAAGTAGCCCTCTTGATGGTCTAATGGCATAATGCCTACAGGCGCTATACTTAAGTTTTGCTCTACGAATTCATAAATTTCAGTACCATTTTTTATAGCACGCTGCATCGTACCAGCAGCATAGTGTATAATGCTTTCTAATTCTTCCATGAGTTCATCATCGGCAATCATATTCTCGTACAATACCTGTAATTGTTGAATTTGAATGCCTGTTAAACGCTTTGGAAACTGTTCTTGAAGGTATTTTTTGTTTTCTCTAAACGCAATGAGATTGTTGTAATGAAAAATTAAATCTGCAAGTTGCGGGTAGAGTTTATTAGCGTCAAAATATTTACCAATTTCTTGCAAATAGGCGAGTAGTGTGTACTTTTTTAACTCAAAATCAATGTAGCCATCGGCAAACCAGGTTTGTGATAATGTTTTCATAACAAGACAATTTGTAGTGAAACAATAATGCTGTTAAATCAGCACTTTTTCTAGTTCTAATATATTACACTGTTTGCTTTTTGCCAAATTAAAATGGGGTTAAAGGTTTTGGCTCGCAGATAACGCAGATGACGCTTGAAAGTAGGCTAATTATTTTTGCTTCAAAACGTAGTCATAAAAAAAGGTGCTATCGTTTGTAATAGCACCTTTAGTAAAATAGTTTGTAATTACTAGTTTTTCTTTAAAATAATTTTTGCTTGCGAAAAGCTATAAGCAGCATCTAACACTGCCATTAAAGATGGCCATTTGGCTACATCAAAGTTTTTGCCTTTGTACACTTTTTTTACATCTAGCACAATGGTATTGTTTTCTACTTTGGCTTTGCAAGTAAAGCTTGCTGCATCGTTATCTATGGTTTTATTTAAGCCATCTATACCTTTTGCGGTATAGCCTGCTGGTATGGCTAGGGTAATATTCCAAGATAAAATTCTAGGAAAACGTGTATCAATAGGTAAGGTGCGTGTGCGTTCGTCTTTCTTAATTTTTGTTTGTGTGCCTATTAGTTTTGGTAATGGCAATACAATGTCATCATTTGCGGTTGCCGTAAAGTTTTGTAGAGTTAATGTTTCAGAATACTTTAAGGGTTTCTTTTTGTAGGTTCTACCATCTTGTAGCAGTTTAAAATCATCGTATTTCTCAACTACACAATTGTATTCTGCTTCGGCATAAGCTTTCATTAGTTTTGGTTTTTCTTCTTTCCAGTCTTTTTTGCGGGTTTTAAATTCGCTAGTTGCTTTTTCACTTGCAGCATCGCTCATGCCATCCCACATCCCTGTACCGTCATAGTTTTTAAAATCGGTTTCCATGTAGGGTGTATAGGTTAATATATCGTCTATTATTTCATTTTTCATTAGCCCTTTTGCTTCTACTGTTTTTGCAATGGCTAAGTTGGCTTTATTGGTATCTAACGATGCAGTAATTTGTGTTACCCAAGCATTTTCGGTGGTATCGCTTATTGGCAATACGATAGAAGTTGCTTTATCTGCCTGATTGGTATAGTTAAATTTAACTGCTGTATTACCATTTATATGTATAGGCAGTTCTTCGGGGTTTAAGTGCTCATCAGGATTAGCGTAGTATTTGTTTTTAAACTTTACAAGCCAGGCTATTTCTTGTGTAAATGCTACTTTGTCAATACTTGTTTTATAGTTTGGTGTGGTTACTACTATTTCGTGATCTAAGTTTTTTTCTCTTAACAATCCAGAGAATATCTTAGCAAAATCGTAGTCGCTACAATTATTGTACATGGTTTTAGAACGCAATAAATAGTAGGCTTTACGGGCATATTCATCATCGGCAAGCTGTGTAATACCTTTCTTTTTTAGGTCTTTGTAGTAATAGTTAATGATAGAATTGTAAGAGGATTCACCCATGGCAATAGCACTACTTTGTACGGCACTATTGGCATACCAAAATTGCTTTGCTTTACTGCCAAGGTCTTCTGGCGTCATGTCTTTTTTGGTATCTTCTTCATCTTTAAACCATACAAAGTCTTTACGATTGTTACGGGCATAGGTTAACTGAAACTTAATAGATGGTAACTCTAAATATTCATTTACAAAGCGGTTATCGGTAAGTCTTGGTCGATTATTATCTTCCCATCTGTACACTTTTTTATCTCCGTTATTAGTAACTACAAAATCTGGTGCGCCTTTTAAGCTTTTAAATGCCATGTAATATTTGCTGTCTTCGGTAGTTACTTCTATTATTTGCTTATTTACAGGTAATGAACGGTTACATAAATAATACACTGGCTCAAACTCTTTGTAGTTAGGGTTATTGTTGTAGCGCGTATTGTTATAGTTTTTGTATTCGTACTCTATAGCATCGCCTTCTTCTAAATCTGAAATAGCAATTTTAAAAAAATCTGGGCGATAGTTAGATTTAAATTCACTTTCAGTATAGCTTTTAAATAAGCTTGGTACACTTTTTACATCATCTACCTTAACGGCATCGGTAAAGTCAATTTTTTGAATAGTACCGTCTTTTTTAATCACTCTTGCTGCAAAAGCATCGCCTTCGGCTGCCAATCTAAAGTATAGAATTGAGTAAAGTTCTAGTGCGTACTTATCGTTCAATAAAATTTTACGTCTTTCTGTTTCTTCAACTATAATTGTTGTTTCGTTACGTGCGTTGGCTGCATAAATAGTATACCCGAAAGTTACTCCAGACCACAAAAGACCAATTAGATTTCTACCAATGCGCTTACCAATACTTAACCCTTTTTTATCAAAGTCAAAGCTTGTTTTTTGGCAAAGAATAACGGCACTTTCATTTTCCCATTTTGCGGTATTGTTGCCACTAAAGTCTGCATCATCTTTTAGTAAAGCAGCCGCTTCGTTGTATTTTTTTAGTGTTTCAAGTTCCTTTTTTGTGATGCGTTGTTGGCTAAACGTTTGGCTAATAAATAGTGCTATAATAGCAATGGTACATACTAGTTTTTTCATGGTAATTAGGCAGTATAATATGGTTTATAGTTGAATGTTTACGTTGTTGCGGTTGTACTCTTTAATTTTATTTAAAAAGTTTTTCCAAGCTACAAAATCAGTAGGGTTAATTACTGGTGAGTTGATTTGTAAATTCTTCTTTAACGTAATGGTATTGTTAGTAGAAGAATACTCAGCCGAAATATTATTGTTGCTAAAGCTAAGTTGTAACGGTTTAGGTAGTGTAGTAGGCTTTGCTTTGGCAGGTAGTTTTAGGCTTACTTCATCCGCAAAGGCAAAAACGGCATTTATATCAATAGGTGTTTGTCTATCTTCTTCAGGTATAAAGCCTACAATAGATCCTGGAAAGAAATCAATACCGGTATAGCAAGTATTATCTACTATTGTTACTTGGTTACTTATTTCAACATCACCTTCTATTACAATAGGAATATCACGGTTTTTTATATCAGATGTTTTTACGTTAGTTGCTTCTGAATTGGCATTGTTTAGTTCTACCATTTTAGTAATAAACTCTTTACGTTTATTAGAAGGGATATTGTTGTAAATATTATGGAAGAAGTTTTTACCCTCGCCATCATAAGTAAGCGTGACATGGCCTGTAATTTTATCACCGTTAAGCTCGAGATTGGCTTTTGTGGTAATTTTATTTTCGTTAGCTGTTGGTGTAGGTACTTTTTCTAGCTTGTATGTATCGCCATTTTGTACTAGTACACTTTTGCCTTGTATTCTATAGGCATTTTTGCCCAGTGATGCATATTTTTCTGTACCATCAATAAAATAAGTTTTGCCTTTGTAGTACAATACACAAATAGCGTGGTTATCTACACACATCGATTGTACTTCTGCATGGTCGTAAGGTATTTCTCTAGTACCTATCCATGCAAAATGGGCATCGTAGCCCGCTAGTTTTAGCATTTCTGTTACCAAATTAGCCATGCCTTTACAATCGCCAAATTTGTTTTTAAATACTTCTTGTGTGGTTTGCGGTACAAAACCAGAATAACCTTCTTCAAAAGCGATGTAGCGAATATTATCTTGCACCCAATAGTAGATAGTTTTTATTTTATCTTCATCTGTTGCTTTACCTTGTGTTAATTGGTTTACAATAGCCTTTAAATCATCTGTTTTATTCTCTGCTTTTTTGTACAAATAGTTATACCACGCATACAAATCATCTACTGTTTTAAAACCATTGTACTCTTTTTGCCCTATTGTATAGCTACGCACTGTGATTACTAGATGTGGTAAGTAATAAGGTCTAGCAAGTGAAGCACTTTCTCTTTTTATACCAATCAAATTAGTTGCTGAATAAGTATAAGTGGTAAAATCTTTCTCTTTTTTTACTTCCTTTTTAATGGCATAAGTTCCAAAGTTTTTTTCAGCAATATCAAGCACTAGCCAGTTAGGTACTTTAAAGCTAATTTTCTTTTCTTTAATGGGCATGCCTTCATGAAAGAACAACCTGGTTAAATATTTTGCATCTATGTATTGATATTCGTATTTAAAACGGCATCGTTGGCCGCTAGCATCTGCTTTAAAGCCGTAAAACAAACCATAACTATCATCAAGGTAAATATCATCGCCTGTAAGCGATATTTTTTCTGGTGGATATTTTTGACTTTTAAAACCACTTTTATAAAATACCTCAAAGTCGTAATCTTTTATTTGTACAAATTGGTTATAGTCAAGTAAATGCCCCATTGTTACGTGATCATCTATCGCTACCATTTCTATTTTTCCATGTTCTACAGATGTAACCACTGGTGTACCCATAATGCCTTTACCAGTAGAAAACTCAAACTGTTGCTCTATTAAACCAGCACCATATTTTGCTTTTTTATTCAGCTTTTTTAGGTTTGCAGCTAGTGTAATGCCTTCTGCATCGCTAGTTTGTAGTTGTGCCAATGCTGTATTAGCAATTGTAAATAGTGCAATAAGCACCAAAATAGTCTGTCTCATACACAATTTTTTTGCAGCTAGAATTTTGTATTAGAAAATATTTAGAAAGAATAAAAATATATGTTTTTGTTATTTGACAAAATAAAATTTTGAAAATGGATTATTGATAATTAAATGATAAAACTGTGATTACAGATACGATTAATTGTATAAAAAAACGCCCTTTACCAAGTAAAGGGCGTTTTAATCTTTTGTGTTATTTAATTTAATAGCGGATTCACTTCTATCTCTGCTACATCAATATCGCTGTAGTCTCTAATTTCGTTGTACACAGTGTCACGTTCTACAGGCTGGCGTTTTACTTGTTTGATGAGTGTTACAAGCTGAGCCGTACTCATACTGGGCGTTTGTTCTTCACTGCCAGCCATACTATATATTTTGGTACTATCGTCTATAGTGCCGTCTATATCATTTACACCAAAACTTAAAGTTAACTGGGCATTTTTTCTGCCAAGCATTGGCCAGTAGGCTTTTATATGCGGAAAGTTATCAAGATATAGTCTTGCAACAGCGTACATTTTCATGTCCTCAATCACCGTACTCTCTGGTACGTGACTCATATCGTTATTTTTATTACGGAATTTTAAAGGTATGAAGGTGTTAAAACCACCAGTTTCGTCCTGCAATTGCCGTAATCTATCCATATGGTCTATACGATGCCAATATTCTTCAATATGGCCATACAACATAGTAGCATTGCTGTGCATACCTAGTTGGTGTGCCGTTTTATGAATGTTCAACCAGCCTTCTGCATCTACTTTATCATCACAAATTTGGGTACGTATTTCTGGATGGAAAATTTCAGCGCCACCACCTGGCAAAGAATCTAATCCTGCCTCGTGTGCTAATCGCATACCTTCTTCAGTACTCACTTTTGCCTTGCGAAACATGTAATCTAACTCCACTGGCGTAAAACCTTTAATGTGTAATTCTGGTCTGTGTGCTTTAATAGTTTTTAAAAGCTCAATAAAAAATGGCAGATTTAATTTAGGATGTACACCACCAACAATATGCACCTCAGTTACAGGTTTGCTGTCGTAGCTTTTAACAATGTGCATCATTTGATCGATGCTTAGTTCCCAACCTTCATCACGGTGCGCATACAATCTTGAATAAGAACAGAATTTACAGCTAAACACGCACACATTGGTGGGTTCAATATGGAAATTACGGTTGAAATAGGTTTTATTACCATGTTTATATTCACGTACATAATTAGCCAATGCACCTAAATAGGATAGCGATCCTTTTTGAAACAACACCACACCATCATCGAAACTAATGCGCTCTTTATTTAAAATTTTGGTGCCAATACGTTGTAAATCTTCATCTTTTACAGCAGCTACTATTTGTTCTGCGTTATTAAAAACAGTCTGCATGATTCTTTCAAATTTTAAGCTTCAAAATTAGCACTCGCTTTTAAAGAAATGGTGCTAAATATCATTTTATAAACAATAAAGGCAACTAATAAGTTGCCTTTATTAAAATAGTTCTTTGTTTCGATAATTTGGTGCGGTATTAACCCATTAAAATTCCGGCAATTGTTGCGGATAAATAAGAAGCCAATGTGCCACACAACAAAGCTCTCATACCTAAACGCGCCAAATCGCCACGGCGTTCAGGGGCAATTTCGCCAATACCACCAATCTGCATACCTACGCTACTAAAGTTGGCGAAGCCACAAATAGCAAAACTTGCAATCATGGTTGCTTTTTCGCTCATATGCATTACTAATTGGTTGGTTACAGGGTCTTTTGCCGTTAAATTTGAGAAAGCTACAAACTCATTAATGGTTATTTTTTGACCCAATAAAGCCGCAACATTATTAACATCTGCAGTAGGTACGCCCATAGCCCAAGCAATAGGATAGAAGAGTTTACTAAAAATCCAATCAAGTGATAATTTGGTATCTAAATGGAATAAAATGCCCAGTTTACCTAATAGAAAGTTGACTAGAGAAATTAAAGCGATAAAACCAATTAGCATTGCAATAACGTTCATGGCAATTTTAAAACCATCACTTGCACCATGTGAAATAGCATCAATGACGTTTCTATAGGGTGTTTTTACTTCTAGTTTTACAGTGCCCATTGTTTCGCTTTCTTCAGTTTCTGGCCATACAATTTTACTAATCACCAAAGCCGCAGGTGCAGCCATCAAACTAGCCGTTAATAAATATTCAGCCTTAGCACCAAAGTTGACATACACAATTAAAATACCACCAGCTATACAAGCCAAACTACCACTCATGCTTGCTAATAATTCACTCATAGTCATCCCTTTCAAATAAGGACGAATCATTACTTGTGCTTCAACTTGCCCTACAAAAGCACTAGCTACATTACTCAAAGCTTCTGCACCACTTACTCTCATTATAAAATTCATAGCTTTAGCAATCACAGCCACAATGCGCTGCATGATGCCAAAATGATAAAAAATAGCCACTAAAGCACATACCAAAATGATGGTAGCGGTTACACTAAAAGCAAAAATGAAGGTTTGTGGCGAACGATAGGTAACCGAAGCGCCTGAATTACTTTGCACAAAAACACCACCCCAAACAAACGCAGCACCGTCTTTTGCAAACTCTTCAATATGACCAATTTGTCGACCTACCCATTTAAAGAAATTGGTAACTACAGGCACTTTTAATACTAATACCGCAATAACAATTTGTAATAAAATACCGCTAAAAACCAAACGATAGTTAATACGTTTTTTATTGTTTGAACATATAAAGGCAATCGCTAAAATGAGAATAATACCAAAGAGTCCTTGAAAACGTGCCATAAGCTAGTAGTTTGTAAGTAGATTTTTTGTAGGGGTTGAAGATATAGTTTTTATAAACATGAATAGAAAAGTTTTGCTTTTACGGGTAAAAGAGTAAAGGATGTAAGAAAAAACTATTAAAATAGACAAATGTTATTGGTATTTGAATGTTGTAATAAAAGTAGTTATATAAAAAATATGGCTTCTAATTTTGGTAGCCATATTTTTTTAGTATATGATAAAGGGATTATCAAAATGCTTGTTTCTTTTTCTAGAACGATTAACTATCCATCTTTTTAGATAACTGTATAAATGCTTGATGTTTGTTGTCATAGCAAAAATTTATTAGAGTTAATGAATAGTGGTATTAAAAATCCCCATTAACCTTTCAGCTAACAGGGATTTTTTATGTAAACGCTGCGAAGCGTTAAACGTTATCTTAGTAACCACCCATACCGCCCATATCAGGTGCGCCATGGCTGTGACCAGCTGCTTCTTTTACAGGTTTATCTGCAATTACACATTCTGTAGTTAATAGCATACCAGCAATTGATGCTGCATTTTCTAAAGCTACACGGCTTACTTTAGTTGGGTCAATAACACCAGCTTTAAACAAGTTTTCGTAAACTTCCGTTCTTGCATTAAAACCAAAGTCGTCTTTACCTTCTCTAATTTTTTGTACGACAATAGAACCATCGATACCAGCGTTTTCAGTTAATGTTCTAATAGGCGCTTCTAATGCTCTACGAACAATAGCCATACCAGTTTGCTCATCAGCTACTTGACCTTTTACTTTTGGTTCTAAAGCATCAATAGCACGAATATAAGCAACACCACCACCTGGTACAATGCCTTCCTCAACAGCAGCACGTGTTGCATGTAATGCATCATCTACTCTGTCTTTCTTTTCTTTCATTTCTACCTCTGTAGCAGCACCTACATACAATACTGCAACACCACCTGCTAATTTAGCTAAACGCTCTTGTAATTTTTCTTTATCGTAATCGCTAGTTGTGTTTTCAACTTGCGCTTTAATTTGATTTACACGAGCAGTGATATCTTTTTTAGTGCCTTTACCACCTACTACAGTTGTGTTGTCTTTATCAATAGTTACTGAAGAAGCTTGACCTAAATAAGTTAAATCAGCATTTTCTAGTTTGTAACCTTGCTCTTCACTTACAACAGTACCAGCAGTTAAAATAGCAATATCAGTCAACATTTCTTTTCTTCTATCGCCGAAACCAGGTGCTTTTACAGCCGCTACTTTAATAGTACCACGTAATTTGTTTACTACCAATGTTGCCAATGCTTCACCTTCTAAATCTTCAGCGATGATTAATAGCGGACGACCGCTTTGTGCCACTTTCTCTAAAATATGAAGAATATCTTTCATTGCAGAAATCTTCTTATCGTAGATTAAAATGTAAGGGTTTTGTAACTCAACTTGCATTTTTTCGCTGTTGGTTACAAAGTATGGAGAAATATAACCTCTGTCAAATTGCATACCTTCTACAATATCAACAGTTGTATCAGTACCTTTTGCTTCTTCTACAGTAATTACACCTTCTTTACCTACTTTAATGAACGCTTCAGCAATTAATTTACCAATAGTTTCATCATTGTTAGCAGAGATAGTAGCTACTTGTTGAATTTTTTTAGCGTCGTTACCTACCGCTTGGCTTTGACCTTTTAAGTTTTCTACTACAATAGAAACTGCTTTGTCAATACCACGTTTTAAATCCATTGGGTTTGCACCAGCAGCTACCATTTTCAAGCCTTCGCTAATGATAGATTGTGCCAATACAGTAGCAGTAGTTGTACCATCACCAGCAATATCAGCAGTTTTGCTAGCTACTTCTTTCACCATTTGAGCACCCATGTTCTCAATTGGATCTTCTAATTCAATTTCTTTCGCTACCGATACACCATCTTTAGTTACTTGTGGTGCACCAAATTTTTTCTCAATAACTACGTTTCTGCCTTTAGGGCCTAAAGTTACTTTTACAGCGTTGGCCAAAGTGTCCACGCCTTTTTTCATCTTATTTCTTGCTTCGATGTCGAAGAAAATTTGCTTTGCCATTTCTATTCTTTTTTAAGATTTGAAATTTTTGATTTGGAATTTTTTTGTTTGACCAGCTTTCGATTAGTAATTAAACTTCGTTGCGTCGCACACTTAAGCGTTCGGTACTTTATTATACGATAGCCAGAATATCGCTCTCTCTCATGATCAATAAATCTTGACCTTCAACAGCGATTTCAGTACCAGCGTATTTACCGTACAATACAGTATCGCCAACTTTAACAGTCATTGGCTCGTCTTTTTTACCAGAACCAGCGGCAACAACAACACCACGTTGTGGTTTCTCTTTCGCAGTGTCAGGGATAATAATTCCACCTGCAGTTTTTTCTTCAGCAGCAGCTGCTTTTACTATCACTCTATCGTGTAGTGGGGTGATGTTAAGCTTTTTAGAAGCCATAATTATTAATTTTTAGCGTTAATGAATTAATTTTTCTAATGTTAATCATTTATTGTGCCACCTAGTTGCATTAAGCCAAATTTTCAGTTTTACCTAAAATCGCCATTATTTGTGGCAGAAAGCTTTTCAACAACATGTATTGTTACTGACAAAATGTGCATCAAACTAATGCATGTACCTGCTTTAATGGCTATGAATTAAAAATTGCTGTTTGAATCTCTTGTAAAAAATATTCACCCTTTTAAAAACCATGCATCATCACTTGTCGTATATGTCATAGAACTGTCAATAAAATATATTAACTGTTCTAAAACATTTATTTATGCAAAACAAATATTTTAAACTTTTTCTCAAAACAAGTGGTATTGTATTCCTTTTATTAGTAGTTGCCTTAGCAGTTCATATTTATATAGTTACTAGGCCCAAGCCTTTAGACAAAACTCAATTAGCCATTGCAAGGATAGATTTTAAGCAGTCCATTAGCCCAAAAGACTCATTAAGTATTACACAATGGTTGTACCAGCAAAAAGGGGTGCAATATGTTTTATGTAATCCTACCTCTAGCATTACAGTGTTTGGCTTTTATCCAGCACAAATTAATGCGAACGATGTAGTAACAAGCTTAACCAAAACTTTACATTATCAAGCGCAAAGGCATATACCTACTGTTGAAGAACTAAATAGCGGCTGTCCAATAATAGTAGCAACTACTGGCGCCAAATTATATAACTATCTCAAATCTCGTCTTAATTAAACAATAAAATATTTATTGTATGGGTTTCGCATGATGCTGCTACTTGCTGTAACAGTAATGCCAATGTTATGCCCTTGCACTAGGTAACCATTTAAAAACAATTAAAATTTAACACATGAAAAAAGCAAGTTTATTTATCGCTTTCACAGCGTTTGTAGTTGTTGTTTCGCTTGTAACATCTTGTAAAAAAGATAGCACACCTGCAACTACCACTTTATCATTGTACGATTCTCTTGGCGGTACTGCCATGGTGCAAGACCCAAAAGCAGCAACAGGTGTGATGATTGAAAAGGGTCGTTTAGGCATTCGCTCAGTAGTTGACAGTACTATTTTTGTGATTGCAGCAGACAGCAGAATCAATGGTTATTTCCAAACCTTACTTACCGAAGTTGGTGCAGGAAACACCACTGGTTTTGTAGAATTAAGTAAGAATTTAACTGATTTATTAGCTGTATCTACAGGTGCTAAAAATTATACCTACACAGGTGATAATATGGTTGCAGCACACGACCCCGCACAAAATCCGAGAATAAAGATGAAAGCAGACAATGCAGCTATGGATGCATTTATTTCGGATGTAGTAGTAGGTGCTAATAAAAATAGCTTACCAAGCTACCTTATTCCTAGAGTTGGGGCTTTATTAGAATCTTTAAGAACACAAGTAGTACAACGCTAGTTTTATTTCTAAACATCATTTTAAATCCGCAATAGCATTTTTTGCTCTTGCGGATTTTTTATGTTAAAAAATATCGCTATTGTATAGATACATTCCGCGTACATAAAAATCTATTATGTTGCTGTATGATGTTATTAAGTCAGTGTAACATGTAATTTAGCGATTGCAAGCTGTCATTCAGTTATACTTATGGAAAATTAAGTTTATGTAATAGCTCGTTAAGCTATTGCAACATGTAATTAAGTTAGTGTTAGACTTAATTAAGCTAATGTGATAACTAATTCAGGGTAGTATTCAATTAACTGTGTCTAAGCGGTAATCTTTTTGTGTCTAAGTGCCCATGTTGTAAAAAAGTTATCTTAAAATCACCGTACCTAATTGCCTGGTTATTTGTTGCTCCATATCTTTTAAGTGCTTGTGAATTTTTATCAATTGCATTTGCCCGTCAATATCAGCATGTTCCATATCGTATTGATTTTGGTCAAACATTTTCTTAATCTTACGTAGTTTGTAATAGTTAAGACTCATAATTACATCTTGGTGGCTGTTGTCTTGCCCAGTAATTTTTTTCCCATCAATTAAATTATCCCAACCTGCATTTAACTCATACGGAAAAATGGTGATAGCAATGGTTAAATTGCGAATGGTTTCGTCTTCACTGTACAGGAAGGTTTTGGTACTTGGTTCTAAGCCGTCTCTGTATTGCAAGCGGTACATTTCTAGCATTATCTCAAGCTGCGGATTATCAAAATGAAAACCTTCCATTTCTTTAAACACATAATCGGCTACACGTTGGTTCTCGTCAAATGCATTTAACCCATATTCTAGTAAAATACGCAACACATTACGTTCGTGCTTTTCATCAACATTGAGTAGCGCAGAATTATCATTTAAAACATCTTCTGGCTGTTCTACTAGTTGCGCATTAATATCATCAAACGATGATAGCTGTTGCTTTTTTTCTTCTTTAGCTACCTTGTCTCGCTTGTATTTGTTTACAAGTGTGGTTAAGCCGCCCTCGTCTATTTTTAAAATAGCAGAACATTGTTTAATGTAATCTTGTTGCTTTGTGAAATCTTCTACCTTGTTTATCTTACTAATGGTATCTGCAATTTGATTTACCAAATCGCTTTTCTTGTTTACATCAGTACCTACTTCTTTCAGCATTACCTCTAGCTGAAAGAGTATGAAGTCTTTTTTATTGGTAGCAATAAAGTCTTTAAAGCCACTAGCACCGACTTTGTTGACATAACTATCAGGGTCTTCATTATCAGGAATCAATACTAGCTTTACATTCAAGCCTTCTTCGAGCGCCATATCTAAACCACGTAAAGCCGCTTTTACACCAGCACTATCGCCGTCGTAGATAATGGTAAGGTTGTTAGTGTATTTTTTGACCAATCGCAATTGGTCAATGGTAAGCGATGTACCACCACTAGCTACTACGTTTTCAATCCCAGCTTGGTGCAAGCTCACCACATCGGTATAACCTTCTACCAACAAACATTCATCGGCTTTATCTATGGCAACCCTTGCAAAATAAGAGCCGTAGAGAATTTTGCTTTTGACATAAATATCATTCTCAGGCGTGTTAATATATTTAGGTGCTTTTTCGGCTTTGCCAATTACCCTCGCACCAAAGCCAATTATTTTGCCTGTATTGCCATGAATGGGGAAAATAATTCTGCCTCGATAATTATCTACCAATTCGGTTTCGTTACGTACCGTCACTAAACCCGTTTTTGGTAGTAATTCTTTATTAAATTGATTGGCAATTAGGGCCTTTGCAAGTGTATCTCTACTTTGAGGGTTGTAACCAATTTGAAACTTCTTAATAATTTCTTCTCTAAAGCCACGCTCTTTTAAGTAGCTCATGGCTATCGCCTGACCATCTTCAGTGTTAAACAATTGCTCATCAAAAAACTTAGAAGCAAAGCTGTTAATCACGTACAAACTATCTGCAACGGCAAATTGTAGTTTCTGCGCTTCACTAACCTGTGTTTCTTCAATTTCAATATTGTAGCGTGCTGCTAGCCATCGCAACGCCTCTACATATGTTAGTTTTTCGTGTTCCATTACAAAAGTAATGGTGTTGCCACTTTTGCCACAGCCAAAGCATTTATACAATTCTTTAGCGGGCGAAACGGTGAAAGAAGGTGTTTTCTCGTTGTGAAAAGGACAATTGCCTAAATAATTGCTACCACGCTTTTTAAGCTTTACAAATTCGCCCACCACATCAATAATGTCAAGGCGATTTTTAATTTGCTCTATGGTTTGTGGCGTAATCATATTTCGTAGTAAATCAAAGTCCTAAGTTAGAAAAATAAGCCCTACTTTTTAGGGTAGGGCAGTATTAAAAAAATGTAATTGTTATTTAGAATAAGCCAAACAATTGGCTGTCTACTTTGCTGATGATTTCACCGAAATGTTCTTCGTTTTCGGCAAATTTATTTTTATCACAATCAATGATTAAAATCGGCCCTTCGTGATAATCTGTAATAAATTTGTTATAATATTCATTAAGTTTTTTCAAATAGTCTAAACGGATATTTTCCTCATATTCACGACCGCGCTTTTGGATTTGTGCTACTAAGGTAGGTACCGAAGCTTTCAAATAAATTAATAAATCTGGCGGCTCTACCATCGATTTTAAGGTTTGAAAAAATTGGTAGTAATTTTCAAAATCACGCTTACTCATTAAGCCCATATCATGAAGATTTGGTGCAAAAATGTTCGCATCTTCATAAATCGTTCTATCCTGAATTACCGTTTCTGTACCACGCTGAATTTCTAACAATTGGTTTAAACGGCTATTTAAAAAGAAGATTTGTAGATTAAAGCTCCAACGTGGCATATCGTCATAAAAGTCCATTAAATAAGGGTTATGGTCTACATCTTCAAATTGAGGTATCCATCTATAATGCTTGCTAAGCATTTCGGTTAAGGTAGTTTTACCCGCACCTATATTACCTGCAATTGCTACGTGTTTTGGTTTTTTAGACTTTGCCATACCCCTCCGTCCCCCAAAGGGGAAATTATTTTAAGGTTAAAAATGCTTTAAAAGAAATTGAAAGTATCAAATAACAATGATATTTTCCAAATAAAAACGATTGTAAAAAAAATTATATACAGATGCCGTTAATAGTTCATACCTATGGCTTGCCTCACTTCTTTTAAAGTAGCAGCAGCACTTTCTCTTGCCTTTTCTGCGCCTTGTTTTATAATACTACTTAGCAATGCTTTATCATTTTGAATATCAGCTGCTTTTTCTCTAATAGGTGCTACAAACGCAATCATATCTTCAGCTAATTGCTTTTTCATATCTCCGTAACGAATCACACAATTATTAAAATCGGTATTGAATTTCTCTAATGTATCAGGGGTACTTACCAAACTCATTAATGTAAACAAATTTTCAATAAAATCAGGTTTTACGCTATTAGGTTCTGCGGGTGCTTCAGCCGTTTTTGCCTTCATTATTTTTTTGCGCAGCATGTCGTCTGTATCCGCTAAATAAAGGGTATTCATCTGGTTTTCGCTTTTGCTCATTTTACCATTGCCATCCAAGCTTAATATCTTTATCAGTTCGCCACCATAGTTAAAGGCATAAGGTTCTGGCAACACATCGCCATAGCGATGATTAAAGCGCTGCGCAAAATTTCTAGCCATTTCTAAGTGCTGTTCTTGGTCTTTGCCTACAGGCACTTTTACCGCTCTATGAATTAATATATCGGCTGCTTGTAATACAGGATAGGTTAACAAACCAGCGTTTACATTTTCAGGATTTAAGCGTACTTTTTCTTTAAACGTAACAGTCTTTTCTAGCTCGCCTTTGTAGGCTAGCATATTTAGATACAAATACAATTCTGCAATTTCTGGCACATCGCTTTGAACATATAATGATACCTTGTTGGGATCTAAACCGCAAGCAACATTTTCTGCAATTACACGATGTACGGCAGACTGTAATTCTTTGGTATCAGGATGTGTGGTAAGGCTATGCCAATTGGCCACAAAAAAATAACAATTATATTCATCTTGCATGCGTACATAATTACGCATCGCACCAAAATAATTGCCCAAGTGTAAGAAACCTGTAGGGCGAATACCGCTTAAAACTACCTCTTTGTTCATAAGGTGGCGAAGATAGGGAACGAGCAAAGAATTAAGAATTTGTGTTGCTTAATTCGTAATTAAAAGCCTTATTTGCTGTATTAATTTATAATATTTTGTAACAAGAATAACTATGCGGTTAGCTAATTATACCAAACTGATCGTCAGCAGATGTTTTGTACTCGGTTTTAGCTTAAAACGATTATCAATTCTATGGCCAATTACCCAAACGATGCGTTTATCGCTCTCAATTACCCAAATATGCTCCTTATCAGTTTTAGATAATTTGAGGTCAATAAAAAATTTACTGAGCTTTTTCTTTTTTGTCATGCCCAAAGGGTAGAAGTAATCACCTGTTTTGTAGGGGCGCAGCAATAGTGGATAGGTAATTGCATCTGCATCTATGGTGGCAATAGCTTTATCTGCGGACTGTTGACCGTCGACTGTGGACTGATTGAATACTAACTTACCTGCACTAAATACCACTTCTTTAGTACCCACTTCAATCAATACGTTCGTGGCTTCTTCGGCTTGCTTTGGGGCAATAATCAGCCAGTTTCTATTAATAATTAGGCGATGTGTTGCCGAAGCCATATAGCTACCGTTACTAGCATCTAATAGTTTTATTACTTCCTCTACTTGTGTGGCTTCAAAGCCAAAGTCTTTTACTATTTCATATACAATACTGCGCAGTGGTTGTTGCTTTTTCAGCTTTAAAATAGGTATATGTATTTCATTGCCTTTTATTTCGAGCAACTTGCTTTTTGTGTTATTGATAGATTGAATGTACACCATTTCTACTTCTTTAAAGCGCTCAATATTACCTAGTAAATTGTCTGCTACTTTTGGGTAAATGGTTTGCATTAAAGGCATTATTTGGTGCCTAATATAATTACGTGAATATTTATCGGTGGCATTACTACTATCTTCTACCCAAGTTAAACCTTGTTCGCTTGCATGGGCTACTAGCTCTGCTCTTTTGGCAAATAGTAAGGGCCTGATGATATGCCCTTGCTTTGGTAAAATACCATGCAAACCACTAATGCCACAACCTCTAAAAAAGTGCATTAACAAGGTTTCTATATTATCATCTGCATGGTGGGCGGTGGCAACGAAGTTACTGGTCACAGGTTGCTGGTTACTAGTAACTTGTAACCTGTAACTTGTAACTAGCTCTTTAAACCACCCATATCGTAGTTCTCTTGCGGCTACTTGAATGGATAGTTTGTTATTGGCTGCATAAGTGGCTGTATCAAATTGCTTTACTAATACTTCTTTATTGTAGGTAACACCAAGTTGTCTTACAAATATTTCGTCTCTATCGCTTTCCGCGCCACGTAGTTGAAAATTGCAATGCGCAATAGTGAAGTTAAAACCCGCTTTTTCAAACAAATCTACCATTACCACACTATCTATACCACCACTTACGGCAAGCAACACATGATGCTGCGTAGGCAATAGATGAAAGTTATCATCAATGTATTTTTTAAATTTCTCTAGTAGCATGGTTATAAAATAAAAACCCGTCTGTTTTCAATTTTCAGACGGGTTACAAAAATATGATTTGATTATTAATGGCTTAATCTTGCAAATGAAATAATTACAGCGACAATCGTAATGGCTGTTGCTATTAACCATTTTATAATATCAACCTTTGCTTCACCAATTGTTGATAATAATTTACCTTCAATCTTTGCTAAATCTTCTTTTATAGCAAATACATTTGTTTTTTCTTGTAATTTGTTTTCAACTTTTTGTTCAAGAATCTCAATAAAAGCCTCGGCTTCTTTCTCGCCAATTTTAGCTTTTAATAGTTCGTATAATTTTATTTCAGAAATAACTAAGGCCATCTTCAAAAATTTGTTACACCAAATATATCAATAAAAATCAAAACCATAAAGTTGCTATGATTAAACCAATATCCTAGTCAATCATTCTTAGCAAACAAATCAGCGGTTCACTTTTGCCCATGTGTCTTTTAGCGTAACCGTTCTATTAAATACAAGTTTGTTGGCAGTGCTATCTTTATCTAAACAGAAATAGCCTTTGCGTAAAAACTGAAAACGGTCTGCTAAGGTGGCTTCGGCTAGTGCTGGTTCTGCGTAAGCTTTAGCGATTACTTGCAGCGAATTTGGATTGATATAATCTTTAAAATCACCTTCGGCATTGCCAACGTTTTCTTCGGTAAACAAACGGTCGTATAAGCGTATTTCTACAGGTATAGCATGTGCTGCACTTACCCAATGCAGCGTACCTTTTACGTTGATGCCGCTTGTATCGTTACCGCTTTTGCTTTCTGGTATATAGCTGCATCTAACTTCGGTTATATTGCCTTCTGCATCTTTTACAAAATCGTCACATTTAATAATGTAAGCACTTTTTAAACGTACCATTTGCCCCGGTGCTAGGCGGAAATATTTTTTTGGCGCTACTTCCATAAAGTCTTCACGCTCAATATAAATTTCTCTGGTAAATGGTACGGCTCTATTACCACCATTCTCATCTTCTGGATTGTTTTCGCTACTTAATGTTTCCGATTCATTAAGGTAGTTAGAAATGGTAACCTTTAATGGATCAAACACTACCATTCTACGCTGTGCTATTTTGTTTAAATGCTCACGTACACAAAATTCTAGCAAGCCAAAGTCAATTAAATTCTCTCTTTTGGCTACACCTATTTTGTCGCAAAACTCTCTTATGCTTTCTGGCGTAAAACCTCTACGTCTCATAGCGCTAATGGTAGGCATACGTGGGTCGTCCCAAGCCGTTACATGCCCTTCATTTACTAGTTGCAACAACTTACGCTTACTCATGACGGTGTAAGTCATGTTCAAGCGTGCAAATTCGTATTGCTTAGACGGAAAAATACCTAAGTTTTCTATACACCAATCGTACATCGGTCTATGTGGTATAAACTCTAGGGTACAAATGGAGTGGGTAATATTTTCTATGCTATCACTTTGGCCATGGGCAAAGTCGTACATTGGGTATATGCACCAAGCATCACCTGTGCGGTGGTGGTGGGCATGTTTAATGCGGTAAATAATAGGGTCACGCAGTAGCATATTGGTACTAGCCATATCTATCTTGGCTCGCAACACTTTCTCGCCGTCTTTGTACTTGCCTGCACGCATATCAGCAAACAATTCTAGGTTCTCTTCTATGCTTCTGCTGCGGTACACACTGGCTACGCCAGGTTGGGTAGGTGTGCCTTTTTGGGCTGCAATCTCTTCGCTGGTGCTATCATCTACGTAAGCCAAGCCCTTCTTAATAAGGTCTACTGCAAAGCCATATAATTGCTCAAAATAGTCTGATGCGTATAGTTCGTTGGCCCAATTAAACCCAAGCCATTGTACGTCTTCCTTTATACTGTCTACATATTCGGTGTCTTCGGTTACAGGGTTGGTGTCATCAAAACGTAGGTTGGTTTGACCGCCGTATTTTTTGGCTAAGCCAAAGTTTAAACAAATGCTTTTGGCATGCCCCATGTGTAAATAACCATTGGGTTCGGGTGGAAATCGGGTAAGAATGCTTTTGTGTTTGCCGCTTGCTAAATCCGCTTCAACAATTTCTTCTATAAAATTCAAACTTCTTTCTTCGCTCATATCTTGTGGTTGTTGGGCTTACAAATATAAGGTATCTGTTGTAAGCTGATGGTGTGATACTGAATGATTGATGCATTTTCTTGTTGCGTTGCTCGCAGCATTCGCTGAAAGCGCAGAATAAAAAATGCTGTATCGTTGCTTTAATCATTATTTTAAGCCAAAACCTTTCTGCGACTTCTGTTATTTCTGCGAGCCACTCACGTATTTCTGCGAGCCCAATACACAACTAATACCAATAGTAACTAGCTTGCTACCTTATAAGACAACACCATGTACAAATTCATTGCTTTTGCTTTGATAATTATTGCCACTACAAGCCAAGCACAAGTACATTGGCACAATGTAGACAGCGCTTTTGCGCCTTTGCCGCCATCGGTGCATGTGTATTATACCAACGATAGCATTGATGGCAAGCCCAATATTGCCTACTATGTATCGGCTGAACTGAAAGATAAATCTCTTGATTTTGCTGCACAAATAGGCTATGGCAAGCGCTTTACACCTAGCCAATATTACCTCAATGAAGGCAAGCCTTTGCTTGTGGTAAACTGTACCTTCTTCGAATTTGTAAATAATAGCAATTTAAACCTTGTGATGAACGATGGTAAGCTTTTGGCATATAATAATGCCGCTATTGCTGGCCATGGTAAGGATACATTTACCTACCGCCACGCCTTTGCAAGTGCTATTGGCATTACCAAAAAGCGCAAAGCCGATGTGGCATGGCTCTATACTGATAGCACAAAGCCTTTACCTTATGCTTCGCAAATACCACTGAACCCAATTAAAGATTCATCTGCCACTTTTGTGTATCAAACCGTAGGGTTAGCCAAATGGCATATGCAAACAGCCGTAGGTGGTGGCCCCGTATTGCTGCAACGGGGGCGTATAGCCATTAGTAATAACGAAGAACTAAAATTTGCGGGTAAAGCTGGACTTACTGATAAGCATCCACGTACTTGTATGGGCTATACTAAGGATGGTGAGCTGATAGTAATGTGTGTGCAGGGCAGATTCCCCAATATAGCGGAAGGGGTAAACCTTACCCAAGAAGCCCAACTGCTAAAAGACCTTGGCTGTACCGAAGCACTAAACCTTGACGGGGGCGGTAGTAGCTGCCTATTGGTAAATGGCAAGCCAACTATACAAGTAAGCGACAAAGAAGGGCAAAGACCTGTACCTGCGGTGTTTATGATTAAGGTAAAATAGCTTATACATCTAACAATCGCCTACGAACATATTAAGTATTAACCTTGAAATACTCGGGTAAGCATCCAAAAAACTGGGGTAAGCCTTCTGAACATTCCAAATAGCTCCCAATAACCTAAGGTTTACTCCCAAAAGGCAAGGATAAAGCGCCACAACAATCATGTACACTTTCTAAACATGCAGATACCGCTCCTAAAGGCTCGGGTAGGCTTCCAAAAATGGTGACATGGGGACTTGTAATGCCGCCAACTTGTCACGCTAATGCAAATATGCAAACAAGTATGCCTAGATAAATGGCTAAAAAATAGCCCATAGATAGGTAGTTAATAATGTGTGGATAAAAAGATACAATATGGTTAATTTTAATGTAAATGAGTGGTTATCTTAGTAAAAAATTTACTATTATGGCAACAACACCACTGATTATTACAGTGAAAATTGAAGAAGTGACCCCTATTGGCAAGTATGTTATCGACGCTTTTGAGCGAGACCTTGCCACCATCACCGCTAAATACACCAAGTATGATGCGGTGCTACTGACTAAGTTAAAAACAGACTATGCGGTCATCAACCAACTCATCAACCCACAGTTAATAACTGGTAAAATAGCCAAACAAACCCATGATATATATACTGCCCTTAATCCCTTGCTTGGCTTGCTAGACATTGTAGAAGGTTATATACGTATTGCCAAAGGGCTAAGTGTAGCGCCTAGTTATTTTGGTGTTTCGGCCATAAGAAAAGCTAAAAACAATGGCGACATAGAAGGCATAGCCGATAAATTGAAAACCTTGTTGCAAGTAATGAACGATAACAAAGCTGCTCTTACTGCTGAAGGGTTAACAACTGCCGATATTACCGCTCTGCAAAATATACAAGATGCCATTGTCAACACCAAAGCCGCAAGAGCATTGCTAGAAAGAGAGAAGCAAAGCTTGATAGACAATAACCACATTGCCATTAACGATTTCTGGGCTAGCCTACAAGATATCTGCGACAAAGCCAAGCGTGTATTTAAATCTACCGACCCTATAAAACTGCCTGACTATACCATGACAAGCCTCAAGCAAAAAGTACGCAAAACGCTACAGCTAAATGGCCTAAAAGGTAAGGTACAAAGCAAGGGCAAACCAATAGCAAGCGCCTTGGTAGAACTGCTACCACTAGGCGCAGGCCGCCGCCGCACCCACCGTACCAAAGCCGACGGCCTATACCACATAGGTGGCGTAACCGCAGGCCCCTATTTGGTAGCCATTACTGCCAAAAACTACCAAAGGTTTACCCAAAACATTAGCATTGAACATGGTGAGTTGCTAGAAAAAGATTTTGAATTAGTGGGCTAGGAGGAAGTGATAAAAAGTGAAAGCCGCCGCTAGTGGGGAAAGCTAGTGGTGGCTTTTTTACGCAAATGTGGAAAAGGATGTATTGCGATAATTTGTATAATTAAAATGCGAGAGTTAGATTTGATTCAAACAAAATTTCTTAACTTGAATTCAGAAAATCTTCCTTATAAAGCTTGGCTAGCGCTAGAAGAAATAAAACTTCGAGGTAATTATTTGTCAATAGCTACCGACTTCGATTGGATTTTAATAATTTTAATTAAAGAATGTTTCAAGCAAAATCCAGAAGAAATCAAGACATTCTATTTTAAAAATGATGGGAAAGGGAAAGAATTATGCGAAATGTCCATGTTTGAGAGAATCGAAGTATGTCGAAATGGCTTGTTGAAGTATTATCCTAAGGAATATATTAAATATGAGAAGTCCCTAGACATAATAGATTTAGTTAGAAAAATTCGAAACAAATTTGCGCATCAAAAAATTGATGATATGTTTAGTACAAAAGACAGAACTGAGTTAACTTTTCATGATTTAAAAAAGAATTTTAAAGTTAAATCAACTATTTATAAGGTTGCAGACTTATGGACTGAATTAGAATCTTTTCGAAACACAATGCAATCAACATTGATTTTAATTTCTAAAATCATGGGTTTACCCAAGCCCACTTTCTAATTTTAAATTACACAGTCGCCTATCCATCAAGTCAAAAAAATGTATGAAAAGTTTATAAATTCTTAAATTATGCCACGACTAACAATTGAATGGACGAAATATAGTTTCAATCCACCTGATGCAATCTTAGAAGATAAATATCATTACTGGAATCAAATTGCCAAACAAAACCCGCAAATTTTTGATGCAAGGTTTAGCTACTTAAAAGAATTTTGGTGGGAGTATTCATTAATAATATTTGGCTTAGTTTATTTGTACTTTGATAATTTGAAACCTTCTTCGAATTCTGTAATGCAATGGATTGGTTTCGTTTTAGTTCTTGCTGGGTTACTCAGTTTTTTGAAAGTCATTATCTCCACTTACTCTTTTATAAAAGTTTACTTTAAAAGAAAAAGATATTATAATAAATTAAAAGAGGCTTTGTTAATGAATGATAACTATAATTCTTTTTGTCAAAGCTTCTATGCAATTGATAATAGGTACAAAGAATTTTAATCACTTACGTTAGTATCTGACCAATACCTTAGCCGTGGCTCGTTTGCTCAAGAAACAAAATTAAACCAAGCTTAATGGTACATGAAGATATATACCAAGGCAAAGGAAATGACCTTTGAAAAATCCAAAGAGAATACTTCATTTTTAATTAAAATTTTTAAAAAAATGCCTGTAGACGATTTATCAGTTATAGACTTTGTTGCAATAAATGTGACAACTGGTGAAGCCATGCTTGTTATTGCTGACCATTTAGAATGGGATGAGCAAAATGAACATCTCTTAATATTGCAAAATAAGATTAATGCTTATTTAGAAGGGATTGAGAATGGAAGCTTGTACGAAGAATATCCCGATGCTAAAAATAGAAATATCGTTATTGATATCAAAGCGAAATTTGAGCCTAATGAAAAAGGCAGTATCTTTCTAGAAAGAACAAAAAAAGATTTAAATGCAGCGGGCTATCAATTAGATTTCACTGTTCTTAAATTCTAAAGTAAAAAGGACTTAGCCGTTGTTCGCTTCCTCACGAAACACAAATAAACCAAGCTTAATGGTACTTGAAGACACGTACCATGGTAAAATAAAGCTTGCTATTATCAACCGTTAACCAATTTATAAAATGACAGAAAATAGACTAGGTTTATTGAAATTGTTGTTGGAAGTTTTTAAAACAAAGTTTCCATTTCCATTAATTGGTTTTGTATTTATAATAATTCCTGTTGTTACATTAATACCTGTTAGGTATTTTTTAGAATCAATAAAAGATACTTGCGAAAAGTACGACCATACTGCTATTGCTGCTAAGGGTAAAGATTTAAAAGCAACAGTAACTGAATTGCAAACGCAATACAATGTGACGATTAATGAAGCGTATCATCCTCAAATAATTACTTACACGTATAATGATGGGCAAGTAAAAACAGACAAATTCAAAACATTGATAGACCCTGATAAGCCTACATTTAAAGTAGGCGATACCCTAAATATCAGGTTGTATAAAGGTGAAACCATCATTAAAAATTTAGAACCTTATTCTTTTCCGGTCTTTTTGTTTTATACCCTGCCTATTATTTTTTTAATTATTGGTATTCCTCTTTTCTTAATGGGGCTATTGCCAGTGTTGAGAAAGTACAAAGCAATTACTGGTATTACAAGTTAAAGCCGTACCAAAGCGGTAATATATTTATCAACCCAAACAAAAAGCCCAATGAAACCTCTTCGTTTTACCATACTACTTATAACCATCTGCTTGTGGCAGCAAACCGCTATGGCACAACAATCACAACAAATGGTAAGGCTTGCTAAAATAAAAGTAGATACGGCACAATTAGCCGCCTATAATGCTGCCTTGAAACTGCAAATGCAAACGGCTATTACCAAAGAAGCAGGAGTGCTTACCTACTATGCAGTAGCCGATAAAAAAGACCCAAGCAGCATTACCATACTAGAAATATATGCCGATACCACAGCCTATCAACACCACATTACCACACCACATTTTAAAGCTTATAAAGAAGCTGTTAAAAACATGGTGCTATCACTAGAATTAGTAGATGTATCATTAATAGGTGCCGCCGTAAAGCCACAATAAGCCATAGTTGAGCGCAGCGTAAACCCCAATAAGTACTTGTAAGCTCCCCTAAAATCCGCTACATTCAAAAGTATAAAATTCTCCGTTTTCAGTTTTTATAGGAT
>NZ_JBHSDC010000014.1:0-3269 GCF_042651445.1 Parasediminibacterium paludis | reverse complement strand
ATCCTATAAAAACTGAAAACGGAGAATTTTATACTTTTGAATGTAGCGGATTTTAGGGGAGCTTACAGGGCCAAGAATGGCAAAGCTCCTTTCTAGGGGCTTTTTTAGTATCTGTTAATAAGCGGTTGATAAGATAATTTAGTATATGTGGAAGGAAGTTGTAATTTCATAATAGCTTACAAAGCGTGGTTAGTATCTAATAAAAGAACTTGGAGTGAAATAGAAGCGGCTTGAAGAAAATTGATAAATACGATTGGTAAAACGCAACAATACAAATGGTAAATTGAGTGTATTGTTGCTACGACAATACAAAAAGGCTAATAATAATTAATTGATTATCAATAGTAATAAATATTTTAAACTGCGTGTAATAACATAAATGCACGCGTTGGTGGCTATTTTGTTGGACAACTCTGCAATGATTTAATAATTACACTTGTCATACTTTAAACAAAAACTATGAAACGATATTTTACTTTTCTTCTAACAGTATTATTAGGAATAACCTCTTGTAAAAAGGCAGGAACAACTTTAATTTTTAATGAGAACTTAAAAATAAAAATGTCTGAAAGTGTTGACAGCACTAAAAGAACTTTGTCACTCAATTGCTTTACTGAAAAAATATATGAATGTTCAAACTATACAATTCAATCAACCTATGTTTTGACAAATGACAAAATCACAATCAATTTTATACAAATAATTTCACCAGATGTGTGTTTGACTTCGTTAGGACCTGCATCAACATTAATTAAACTCGATGGACTTGCAAACAAGGTTTATGATGTTGAATTAAACTTTGGAACATCTACAATTACTGGACAGCTTAATGTATCGACAAACAGCTTTATAGCAACTCTTCCAGTGCAGACAAAGGTGCAATTCATTAATCCCAATCTTGGTAGAGTTCCAAATAATACAATCTATGGAACTGTTCATTATCACACAGCTTCGACAACAACTTTAGTTCAAAAATTTGTTGATTCATTGCAATTTTATGGAGCAACAATATCATTATATCCACAAGGAGATTACAGCAATTTTCAAATTGAATCTAACGGACAAATTAAACAAAATCAAGACTTAGGTTATTACTTTACACGTTACTATATTTTCAATTATTCAGGTAATTCAGGACAATTGAAAAGTTTGGTAAAACGTTTTGGAGTTACTTACCCAGACTCTTTACTTGTAACACTTAATACAACAAAAGGAGAAACATTTTATAGCTGGACACCATAGAGAAAAACAGCCACCAACATTAGGTTTGGCATTATTGGGGCTTGACGAATATTGCCTCAACATTTGTAATACTATTTTGCACTGTCTAGTCCTGCTATAACTTGACTAAAAATCAACTCAAAATGGACATTAAACAACAGTGTATTACCGAGTATTTAACGCAAGGCACAGGCTACCGACAGCTAGCCAAAAAGTATGGTGTTAGCGGAATCACCATTAACAAATGGGGATGATTCAGTAATTGATTCCTCTCTTGACATTTACACAAAACACTGCAGCAATTAGGCCGCAATAGCGCATTAATAAAAGCCCTAGCTACCGAGCCAGGGCTTTTTTTGTGGGTTGGCAAAATGCCCCTTAGAAGGGCAAGATGCTAACGAGGCGGCGACCAGAGGGGAAACGCCACACGAACCAACCACAGGGCAAAGCCCTAACGGTAACGCCCTGTAGGGGGCGAAAATGTACTGGCAGCCTGCCTAGATGCCTGCTGAAAGCCAAGCGAGGCAAAGCTGGGGCTGCAAACAAGGACTGACTGAGGGGGCAAACTGCCATGCGGTAACGGGTAACAATGCGAAGCTGTTTTTGCATAACTAAAAATTTTATGCGCATCTATCAGTGACGGCAGCCTTCTACCCCAAAAGGAAACGGAATAAAAGAGGGGTCCTTCGCTGCGCTCAGGATGACAAGCTAGGCTGCGAAGGCTATGGCTTTGTGTTTATGCCGTAGTCTTTTGGGGGAGAGATTCTTCGCGGTGCTTAGAATGACAAGCCGAGCCTGCCGGCACTAGCTTGCGTATATAAATTTGTTATGCAAAAGCGGCTACGCTACCCGGTACTGCAGCAGAGGTGCTTCACTGCGTTCAGGATGACAGGCTGGTGCAGGGGTGCTTCGCTGCGCTTAGGATGACAGGCTGGTGCAGAGGTCCTTCGCTGCGCTCAGGATGAGGGTTTGGCAGGTCCTTCGCTGCGCTCAGGATGACAGGCTGCGCTTGAGCGAAGGTGGTTTTGGTTTTTTGGTTTTTAAAACGAGGCAGCCCGCAGGGACTGCCTTGTTTAGATGCTATCATTGCTAGAGACCTTGCTGTAGAAAATAGTTGCGGATAAGCATTTCTTGCAAGGTGGCTGTGGATTTAAGTATCTGCGCTAAATTGTTTTTGCGCTGTTCGAGCAACTCAAAATGCGTAAGCAGGTTTTTATAGTCTTGCCATTGCGGATAGATGGCTATAGCTGCTGGCTCTATTATTTTTTTGACTTCGCCAATATTGATAAAAGGAATGACGGAGCCACGGTGGTGGATTTTAAAAGCTTTGGCTTTGTAAAGCCCGAATGTGAGCCATTAGTAGAAATCTCTCATTTCTTGACAGGTTGCGATAGCAGTAAAGGCATTCGCCCAGGGCGTTAAACTGGGCTTTCCTGCATTGTTGCCTTTGGCAAGAATGAAAAAATTGGTTGGTTGTTGTGATACAATCAACGCATTGGTGGTGGATTTGATACAAAGCGGTTGCATAAAATATTACGCTGTTTTTATCCTTTTGATGGCAAAACGCCACATTTTTGGCCAGCGATAGGCAACCCAAATGCAGGGTGGGTAAGGACGGCAAGGTTTAGTGCAAGAAAAATACTACCTGTTGCTTGCCAATTTTGCGAAGCTTAGGCAAGCATTAAACAGGGGAAGATTTTTTTGCAATAACCAAAGGCAAACAGAACGAAGTGACGTGCAGACCTTGCCAACTGAAAGAGCGCATAACTTGCCTTTCGCTGGCTAACAAAAAGCTAAACTGAGATGATTGCCGAAGGCAATACCTTATATGGGGTTATGTGGGACGGCTAAAGTGGGTTTTCTGGTTACTAGTGGCTGGTTACTTGTTGCTGGTTGCAAGTAGCAGTTAAAATGCCTTTTATATGTACTTTGGGATGTCGTGCGGAACATCCTGAAAAGCGAGTTGAAACGCGTTTGGGGACTTTCGGCTATAATTATCAATGTTAGCTGTGGTTTTTGACCAACCCATATTTCATTCCATATTCTTT
>NZ_JBHSDC010000013.1:0-2247 GCF_042651445.1 Parasediminibacterium paludis | reverse complement strand
TTTGCTACAACAACACCATGCATTAATTAGTATGACACAGAGTGGCGACCCACTGGAAAATGCCATAGCAGAAAGGGTAAATGGTATACTAAAAACAGAGCTGATTAGTAGCTTTTATAATAACATTGATGAGGCGGCGTTACACATTAGCAGGTGCATTATTATTTACAATTACAAGCGACGACATAGCAGCCTAAACTGGCAGATACCTGCTGAGGTTCATAAGCAAAAAGGACCGCAAATAAAACGCTGGAAAAACTATTATAAAACACCTCAAAGCAAGGAAGTTATGGTGCAAGAAACTTGATTGGCCCAAGGCACAAAAAACAGTTCCTTTAGCTGTGAATGACTACAGAACTGTTTTTTGCCCAAGCACGGCGAAAAACCTTTTAGTCAATATTATTTAGGATGATTTATTTTAGTCAACTAAATGCAGGATTTTATCTATTAACCAGTCAACTAAATTCAGGACGGGTCAGTATAGCGTGAGAAGAACTACCATTAACATATGGGTGATGATTCAGTAATTGATTCCTCTCTTGACATTTACACAAAACACTGCAGCAATTAGGCCGCAATAGCGCATTAATAAAAGCCCTAGCTACCGAGCCAGGGCTTTTTTTGTGGGTTGGCAAAATGCCCCTTAGAAGGGCAAGATGCTAACGAGGCGGCGACCAGAGGGGAAACGCCATACGAACCAACCACGTGGCAAAGCCCTAACGGTAACGCCCTGTAGGGGGCGAAAATGTACTGGCAGCCCGCCTAGATGCCTGCTGAAAGCCAAGCGAGGCAAAGCTGGGGCTGCAAACAAGGACTGACTTAGGGGGCAAACTGCCATGCGGTAACGGGTAACAATGCGAAGCTGTTTTTGCATAACTAAAAATTTTATGCGCATCTATCAGTGACGGCAGCCTTCTTCCCCAAAAGGAAACGGAATAAAAGAGGGGTTTAGCGCAGACTTGTGCGTTTATGCCGTAGTCTTTTGGGGGAGGAACATGAGCCACTGTGCGTTAGCCTGCTGGCACTAGCTTGCGTATATAAATTGGGGATGCAAAAGCGGCTACGCTACCCGGTACTGCAGCAGAGGTGCTTCACTGCGTTCAGGATGACAGGCAGCAGCAGGGGTCCTTCGCTGCGCTCAGGATGAGGGTTTGGCAGGTCCTTCGCTGCGCTCAGGATGACAGGCTGCGCTTGAGCGAAGGTGGTTTTGGTTTTTTGGTTTTTAAAACGAGGCAGCCCGCAGGGACTGCCTTGTTTAGATGCTATCATTGCTAGAGACCTTGCTGTAGAAAATAGTTGCGGATAAGCATTTCTTGCAAGGTGGCTGTGGATTTAAGTATCTGCGCTAAATTGTTTTTGCGCTGTTCGAGCAACTCAAAATGCGTAAGCAGGCTTTTATAGTCTTGCCATTGCGGATAGATGGCTATTGCTGCTGGCTCTATTAGTTTTTTGACTTCGCCAATATTGATAAAAGGAATGACGGAGCCACGGTGGTGGATTTTAAAAGCTTTGGCTTTGTAAAGCCCGAATGTGAGCCAGTAGTAAAAATCTCTCATTTCTTGGGTAGGTGCAATAGCTGTAAAGGCATTAGCCCAGTGCGTTAAACTGGGCTTACCTGCATTGTTGCCTTTGGCAAGAATGAAAAAATGGGTAGGTTGTTCTGGAACAATCAATGCATTGGTGGTGGATTTGATAAACAACGGTTGCATAAAATATTACGCTGTGATTATCCTTTTGATGGCAAAACGCCACATTTTTGGCCAGCGATAGGCAACCAGTATGCAGGGCGGGTAAGGACGGCAAGGTTTATGGCCAAAAAAATACGCCCTGTTACTTGCCAAATTTGCGAAGCTGTGGCAAGTAACAAACAGGGGAAGATTTTTTTGCCATCACCGAAGGCAAACAGAACGCAGTGGCGTGCAGACCTTGCCAACTGGCAAAGGGCATAACTTGCCTTTCGCTGGCTAACAAAAAAACAAAACTGAGAGATTGCCGAAGGCAATACCGAATATGGGGTTATGTGGGACAGCTAAAGTGGTACGCGGGGATAAGTGCTGCGGCTGGGGAAGTGTATTATAATTAGGCTGGTAAATAGGGAGGGGGCATTGAAATGCCTTTTATCTGTACTTCGGGATGACATGCTAAGCATCCCTAAAAGCGAGTTGAAATGCGTTTGGGGGCTTTCGGCTATAATTATCAATGTTAGCTGTGGTTTTTGACCAACCCATATTTCATTCCATATTCTTT
>NZ_JBHSDC010000012.1:0-452306 GCF_042651445.1 Parasediminibacterium paludis | reverse complement strand
GTTTATCTCTGCTCAGTTAGATATTTGGTGCAAGGATCATCAAATAACACTTGTGTTCATACAACCATGTAAGCCTATGCAGAATGGTTACGTTGAGCGCTGTAATGGCAATATTCGTAGAGAATTGCTAAACGCTTACGTCTTCCAATCATTAACAGTGGTTCGGGAAAAAGCAGAAGAATGGCGAATGGATTACAACTGTTCAAGACCTCATGCTTCGCTTGGCTATGTACCACCAGCTGAATACCTTAAAATCCAAATCCTATAAAAACTGAAAACAGAGAATTTTATACTTTTGAATGTAGCGGATTTTAGGGGAGCTTACATCTCGTCCTGCAAAAATTTTACACTTTTTGTTATTAATACTGATACATGTTTACAAATATGATTTAATCCTTTTTAGGGTTTACGGTTTTAAGGGCTGTAGTTTTTCCATATTATTGAAGCAACCGTACCGTTTTAAACTTATCCATAAAATGGCTTAGCTTTTAACTACCCATCATTAAAAGCGTATAAAGCCATTTTGTGGATAAGTTTGGCTAATTGTTGCCATTCAATAATCGTGGTAAAACGGTGGATTTAAACCACTGTTATTACCTGATTTTTTTGCTGTTTTTTTTGATAATAATTTGTCCATTTTTTGGGTATATCTCCTTTCATTGCATGTGCTTCTGCTGGCTTTAAATTATTGATGCTATTGTGTGGTCTAATAAAGTTATACGTACTTATTGCCACTGCAATGGCTGGTTGTGCAACACGAAAACCACTATAGCTTTTTTCCAATAATTCGGTTTTTAAAATACTATTTACCCTTTCTGCAACGGCATTTTCTAATGGGTCGCCATGCTCGGTCATGGATATTTTTATGTGCTTATCTTTTAATGCCTTTACATAAGCATCGCAACAATATTGCACGCCTCTATCGCTATGATGAATGAGTCTGGATACATCTTTGGTGGCACCTAATGCCATTTTTAAAGCTTGCAATGGTCCTTGGGCTTCCAAACTTTTGTGTAAGCAAAACCCTACTATTTTATGGATGTACAAATCTGTGATTAAGCTTAAGTAAGCAAAGCCGACAGATAAATGTATATACTTTATATCGCTTACCCACAGGAGATTGGGTGCATCGGGAACAAAGCCTTTTATAATGTTGGGATACTTTCTATAATGGTGTTTTGAAAAGGTGGTGATACTGCCTTTTCGTTTGTGTCTTCTTACCAAGAAATCATTATCCCGCAACAAAGTAAATAGCCCATCCTGGCCAATTGTAAATTGGTGTTGCCCTAAAAATAATTGCAGCTCGCCCAATAATTTCCTAGTACCCAAATGTTTTTGATGTACCCTGTACCGCAACACTTCGGTAATAATTAAATCGGCTTCATAAGCCTGTTGTTGCAAATATTTTTTGTACTGATAATAACCTTGCCTGAAATTACCAAGTAGTAAACAATGGTTGTTATTACAAAGAGGCCGCCTTTGCCCAACTGTTTCTACTGATTGGTGCCAAACTTTTTTCTGATACTGATTTGAAGGTCTTTTTCTGCAATGTCAATCATGGTATTAAGCAGCTCATTGCGAAGCTTTTCTTTGTGCAGTGCTTCGGTTAAAACAACTAGGGCTTCATCCAGATTTACAACCGCTTTTTGAGGCGTATCGTTAGCTGACTTTTTCTTAGGTTTTTCCTTGCCTTGAAACTTCATAACCCACGAATGTATGATACGAAAATCAACATCATATTTTAATCCTAATTGACGGTAGGTAGATTTACCTAATAAATACTCTGCTACAATCACCCCTTTATCAAGATGGCTTGTGATACACATTGTCATAAATTTTTACACTTTTGTGTAAACCTATTTTAGGTCGAGACAGTTCAATTTGGTAGAAACATTCAAGACTTATTAGATAGTATGAACAGACAAAAACAAAACCCCAAAAAAGTAGCCTTGTGCGATAAAATTTCCATTCATATAAATTCTAAATTTTGTGGTTAAATCTTAAAAATATGACGTTGTCTGAATTTACAAATACTTCCGGAAAAAATTTCAATACTTTATATAAAAGCGATTAGTACACCTATATTGACTTTACCCAATCTAAAAGTGGGGCTTTAAAATAATGGCTGGTTGAAAATATTAATTGAACTTTTCAATACTACTTTGATTAATTTTTTACCGAAAACTGTGATAAAGCTAATCTAGATAAAGATTAACTGACCTTGATAAACTTCTTAAATAGGTTGCCATTTATAAGGTGTTTGTTAGCATAAACTATTTCACCATTAAGAGAGAGCGTGAACATTTTTTTAGAAACGAAAGAACCCTTGTGCATTAAAGCTTCTATACTATTGATGCATTCATTTTTTTGTTCATTGATAAGGCTAGCATTTTGAAATTCTAATTTCTTCAAAAGCAAGTTTCTTTCAGTTTCTAAATGCTTTACTGTAATTAACAGGTTAACGTGTTTCTTTTCATCCTGCTCATTTAGAAAAATAATGGTGTCATTAAGTAATTGATCATCCCATTTTATTGGTCGGATATTGATAGGCTTTTTAATGATACCTTGGCTAAAATGAATATAATAGTCGTTTAAAACATCACAAAGGTGGGAGAGCATTATAGGTGATTATTTATGGTTAAATTAAGATTTTATAATTGGTTAGAGAGTAAATATCAGATATCTTAATCTTCTTTTACCTGATAAGCTTTACCTATAACACTATATTAAGTTATTAACTTCATTTCACTTTTATTTGATTTAATGTTTTAATATTTATCCAATGTATTAGAATGGTTTAATTATATATTTTCTTAGGTTGCAGATTACAGAGATTTATCAAGCCTTGCCTTTTTGCCATTTCGTTTAAATCGTTAAAAAATCTAGCGTTGCACCATAGGGACTTAATTAATCTTGCATATAAATTAAATGATAGTCTACATCAATTTATATAGTTGGACATCTTTGGAAATATGGATATTATCTATAGGAGTTTTATTCGCATAGGGCTTTGTCTATATATAAATATCTAATCCGTTTTATTTTTTTACTTTCAACATTAATTTCCTAAAATTCCAAAATGGCGTTCATATCTTTAATCAAAAAGTTCGTACTCAAGGTAGGCGAGACCACTTTGCTCGATTGATGACGATTCTTGATAGAATCGCCATTTTTATTTTTCAAAATTTATTAACTCTGAAGTATCTGTACAATGATATCACCCAATTTAGGGGTTCTGTGTACTAAATTCTACCATAGATAAATACATTTTTTTTTAGAACTAAGATTACTTTAACTTTAATTTTTAATTGTATTTTTCTATGAAGGAGAATTCTTCTTTGGATTTTCAAAGTATTCTTGACATACAGCACCGCATTGCTGAGTATGAAGATATCACAGCGTATAAAAAATTATTTTTTAATTTATTTCTAAAACTAAAAAGTTTTTCTTTTTCAATTGTTAAATCTAAAGAAACTGCGGAAGAGATTGTTTCAGACGTTTTTGTTGAAATATGGGCAAAACGAAAGCAATTGCTTGAAATAAAAGATTTAAAAATGTATATTTATAAATCTGTAAAATATGCTTCTTTAAGAAAACTCCATAAAACCAAGAAAACTAGAATCATTTTTTTAGATGATTTAGAAGTAGAATTTACCAGTCCAGACCAGGACGCTGCAAGCCTTTTAGTTACCAATGAATTAAAGGAAAAAATCGAATTTTCTATTGAGCAATTGCCTCCACAATGTAAAATAATTTATAAATTAGCAAAAGAAGATAAACTAAGTTACAAAGAAATATCGGAGTTGCTTAATATAAGTGTTAAAACAATCGATAATCAATTATCTACAGCATTAAAAAAAATTGCATCAGTCTTAGCGACTAATATAAAAAATCCGAATACTCAGCATCTAAAATAAATTTTAACTTTTTATAGGGGATTCATTTCATTTCTGTCTCTATTATAGTACTTGTACTATGACTGTAGAAAGAATTTGGACTTTAATGTCTAGGAAATTATTAAACGAAGCTACTCCAGCCGAATTAATAGAATTGGATGAGTTAATAAAAACTCATCCTGACGCTGCTATAATTACCCACACCGTACAACAACTTTGGAATATTCCTAATGAAAATGAAGACGATTTTTTAGAAGCTACATATCATTTACATAAACAAAGATTAAAAGATAGAAGTTTTGATTTGGAGTTAATGGATACTGAAAAAGGATTTTTGAATTTACAACAACCAAAAAGATATAAAAGGAGTCTCATATTAGGTATTTCAATGGTATTATTCATCTTTGCGACTAGTATTTTCGTCTTTTTTTATAAAGATAATCCCCCCCATTTAGCTGTTAAAAACAAGATAATTCAAAGTGAAGTAAGTACAAAAAGTGGTTCTCGCTCCAAAGTGCAATTACCAGACGGATCGTTGGTGTGGCTAAATAGTAGTAGCAAACTTACTTACAACAACGACCATTTTGGCGAAGCAATTAGAGAAGTTACCTTATCTGGCGAAGCTTTTTTTGACGTCGTAAAAAATCCACTAAAACCATTTATCATCCATACTAATAAAATGGATATTAAAGTTTTGGGAACTGCTTTTAATGTAAAATGCTATGCAGGAGACAAAAACAGCGAAACAAGTTTGATACGAGGAAGTATAGAAGTAACATTAAAAGACAGGCAGGAAAAAATAATGATGAAGCCCAATGAAAAATTGGTGGTTAATTCGGAAGATAGCAAGATAGGTAAAGCCGTTCTGCCGATAGACAAACACGAAAAAGTGGTAACCATCAAGTCTCAACCAATTATCGAATTAAGCCACTTGACCTTATTTCCAAGCGATAATTCTGTTGTAGAAACGGCTTGGGTAGATAATAGACTCGTTTTTAACAATGAAAGCTTAGAAGATATTGCCATAAAAATGGAGCGTTGGTATGGGGTATCCATTGTTATTACCAACGAAAAATTAAAGAAAGTGTTGCTAACTGGGATACTAGAAAAAGAAACTATTTACCAAGCTCTCAATGCAATGCAATTGACTACCCCATTTACTTACAAAGTTGATAAAGGAATAATAACAATCTCTAAATAAAATAAATATGAAAACAATCCAGTTAAATTCATCATAAACATAAACTGAAATGTATAACATTTCAGAAACTCACCTCAAAAGACAAATTAAACCAATGCCATATTGGTTTTTAAGCCTTTAAGTTTACAAAAAAAGCAAAATATGAAAAAAAATCAACGATTGTCTGTGATGAAGCCACAAAATTTTATTAAATTTTTGGTACATATGAAACTCTTTATCGCTATTACACTTATTACAAGTTTACAATTATCTGCTAAAACATATTCGCAGCAGCGTATAACGCTTAAAGTTCAATCGACCGAGCTAAAATCAGCATTAAAGCAAATTGAGCGAAAAAGTGAGTTTAGGTTTTTATATAACAATGATTTGCTTACTTCCAATCAAAAAGTAAGTATTAATGCCAACAATATGTTGGTGACCGATATCCTAACGGATATTTTTAAAGCTACACCATTGAGTTATCGTGTTTTAGATAATAATTTGATTGTTATCACGCCAATCAAGCAAGTAACTCAGGATATAAAAGTTAGTGGAAAGGTTACAGGTACCAATGGCGAGGCACTAGCAAGTGTGTCTATTCAAATAAAAGGGTCAAAAGTAGGTACTAGCACGAATGCATCTGGTACTTATTCTATATCTGTACCAGAAGGTGCAACGCTTATTTATTCTTACGTTGGATACGACCCAATTGAAGAACAAGTGGGTAAAAGAACAGAAATAAATGTTAGCTTAAAACCAGATACAAAAGCACTAGATGAAGTAGTAGTAATTGGCTATGGTACTGCTAATAAAAGAGATCTTACAGGGTCCATTACAAAAGTAAGTGGTAAGGAAGTTGAAGATAAACCAAATACCAATCCAGTTGCGTCTTTGCAAGGAAAAGTAGCTGGATTATCCGTGGTAAATAATGGTACACCAGGTGCGGCACCTGATATACGTATTCGTGGAACTGTGAGTATTGGTAATGTGCATCCCTTGTACGTTGTAGATGGTATATTTAATGACAACATAGATTATATCAATCCAAGTGATATAGAATCCATTGAAATTTTAAAAGATCCTTCATCGCTAGCTATTTTTGGTGTTAAAGGTGCAACAGGTGTTATTGCCATTACTACAAAAAAAGCTAAATCGGGTCAAATATTAGTGACCTATAATGCTAGTTATGGAAGTAAAAAATTAGTTGATAAGATTAAATTGGCAAACGCTGATCAATTTAAAACTTTATTTGCAGAAGAAAATGCCAATAATGGTATTACTACACCATACGACTATACGGGTTTAACTGCCAATACCGATTGGATAGATGCGGTTACTAGGCGCGCGCAATTTTCAACCAATAATTTAAGTGTTTCGGCCAATACTGATAAAAATAGCTTTCATTTTGGTTTGGGCTATACTTCTGATGAAGGTATTATTAAAAATGAACGGTTACAAAAATTATTATTTTCTCTAAACGATGAATTGAAAGTTACTAAAGGGATTAAGCTTGGTGTTAATTTGAATTATTCTAGAACCAATGCACCTTATAATGCATCGGGAGTTTTAGACAATGCAAGAAAGGTAGTACCAATGGTGTCTGCTGGTACAAAAAACTTCCGAGTGAAAAATCCATATGGTAGTGATAGTATAAATACAGATATCTATTCTGGTCTTAATGTTGGTCTTCAATCATCAGGCGTTGTAAACCCATTATTATACGTAGAAAACGAATGGGACAAAACGATAACACTTGAAAACAGGACCATTGGAAGTGTCTATACGGATATCAATTTCCTTAAAAATTTTAACTTCAGGGCTACTTGGTATGCAGATATGAGCAATGTAAGTAGCAGGCAATATGTTCCTTTATATTATGCCTATAACCCTGTTAATAATACGCCTTATCTATACAATCAATCAACCAGTGTTTCTGAAAGTAACACAGATTATCGTAAATTTCAACAAGATTATATCTTGAACTACAAGAAAAGTTTTGGCAGTCATAGCCTTACTGCAACTGGAGGTTTTACAACCTATTATTTTGGATCTTTTGGTAGATACGGTAAATCAAGCCAAAGCCTTACTGGTTCGCCGATTCCAAATGATCCTAGGTTTTGGTATCTTACCAATGGTTTTGAAGATCCAACTAGTACCCAGTCATCTTCTAGTCAAAGCGAATATGCAACGGTATCTTATTTAGCTAGAATATTATACAATTATAGATCTAAATATTTCTTAACAGCCTCTTTTAGAAACGATGCATCATCAAGAATACCAGCGGCAAATCGTAATCAACAATTTTGGGCTGTAGGTGCAGCTTGGGACATTAGCAAGGAGAGCTTTATGGCCAATCAGAAAATATTTAATTATTTGAAGTTGAAAGGATCAGTGGGTGTATTGGGCAACCAAACAGCATCTCAGTTAGACGGAACCCCAATCGATTATCCAGCCTATCCTAATTTATTAACTGGCAATAATGCAGTTTTTGGAACCAATGTTCGTTCATCAGCTAGCCAAGCTTATATAGAAAACCCTAATTTAAAATGGGAAACAGTTTCTGCACAAGAAATCGGCGTAGAACTGAATGCATTTAAGAATCGCTTACATTTTGAGGCCAACTATTTCAGTAAAACAACTAATAATTTATTAACCTATGTAAGCAGAGCATCTATCGGTTTAAAGGATGAATTAATTAACGGTGGTAGCATTAGAAACTGGGGTGAAGAATTTTCGGCTAGTTGGAACCAAACTTTTACTAAAGATTTATCGTTAAGTATTGCTGGCAATATTACGTTCTTGAAAAATAAAGTACTTAGCTTAAGTGCAGATTTACCAACAGGTGTATTATCTAGAAATTTCCAAAATAATGGTACTGCTGAAAGTAGAACAGAGCCAGGCAAGCCAATTGGCTATTTTTACGGATATGTGCAATCGGGTATTTTTCAGAGTTATGCTGATATCTTAAAATCACCAGTACAATCTGCTCTCGGCGCTTATAGACCAGGTGATATTAAATACAAAGATGTAAATGGTGATGGTGTTATTACACCAGATGATAGAACATTAATTGGAAATCCAACTCCAAAGTTTACCTATGGTACTTCTATCACGGTTAATTACAAGCACTTTAGCTTAGGTGTTGATGTAGGTGGTGTTTATGGTAATCAAATATTCAGAACTTGGGGCGCTTTAGAATCACCGTTCCAAAGAACCAACTATGGGGCGGATAAAATTAACAGATGGCATGGCGCAGGCACTTCAAATTTTGTACCTATTTTAAGTCAAGCCGATAGAATTAATTATCTAGGTTCTACATATAGTATAGAAGACGGTAGTTATTTCAGGATTCGTAATATACAGTTGGGTTATAGTTTAAACCCACAATTATTATCTAAAATAAATTTGAAAAGTTTACGAGTATTTGTAAATGTTCAAAATTTAAAAACTTGGAAAAATAACTCAGGATATACACCTGAATTTGGTGGCGATGCAACAGCATTCGGTTATGATAATGCAGGTGGTGCTATTCCAATGATTAGTACAGTAGGTTTAAATGTTACTTTTTAAATAAATTAAAATAAGCTATATGAAAAAAAATAAACAGTTAGTTTGGTTTTTGCTACTTGCAATGACCATTATCGCTGGCCTAGTTTCAGGCTGTAATAAATTTCTTGATAGAAAGCCGCTTACTGCTACTTTAAATGATTTAAACCAAGGCGCAGTAGAAGCCCAAAGTTTAAATCTTTATACCACATTAAGAACCTATGCAGGCTTTTCTTTATTACCATGGCTCGATTTTCACAGTATCCGCGACGACGATGCCCAAAAAGGTAGCAGCCAATCGGATGGTGCAGAAATTAATGCGGAATTTGAGAACTTTAATTATTCTAAAGACGACTGGGCTCCAAATACTTATTGGAATGATCATTATACTATGATAAATCTTGCCAATAACGAACTACACGATGCAGATTCTTTGAAAGTAACTGATGCTGCATCTCTTCGTAATGTTGGAGAAGCAGCATTTTTTAGAGCCTACTCTTACTTCGAATTGGTAAAAACCTATGGCGATGTACCTAAACTGACTCAAAAAATTGTGAATGCCTCAGATGGTATTAAACCTAAATCGCCAGCAGCCGACATTTATGCATTAATAGATTCAGATTTGGCAATTGCCTCTAAATATTTGCCAATAAATAGCTCGGTATATGGTGCTGGTTATGATGGTAGATTAACAAGCGGTGCAGCCAATACCTTATGGGCACAAACCTATTTATTCAGAAGTAATTGGGCTAAAGTAGTTACTTTATGTAATCAAGTAATTAATTCAGGTCAATACTCTTTGGCAACAAGATTTGTTGATATTTGGAAAGATGGCACAAATGGTGCTGGCAAAAATGGTCCAGAATCGATTTTTGAAATGCAGGCCACTGACGGTGCTAATGCAGCAAGTAATTCTAAACAAGATAATGGTACAGATTGGGGTACTTGTCAACAGGTACGCCAAGGGGGTGCACCAAATGTGTGGAACCTTGGTTGGGGTTGGAACACGCCAACGGATGTGTTGGTGAATGCTTGGGATGATACTGATCCGAGAAAAGCAGCAACAATTTTATACTCTGGCCAAAGCGATGATCCTGCAAATGGAGGATTTGGTGCCACATTGCCAAATTATGACGCTAACGAGGCAAATGGAGGTATTGCTAGAAAATATTGGAATAAGAAATTGTATATAGGGAACGACCCCGCAATGCGCGCCTATACGGGCTATATCAATGGTAGTGGTGCTGCACGTTGGATAAACCATCGTATTCTAAGATATGCAGATGTAATTTTAATGTTGGCAGAAGCTTCTAATGAATTGGGCGATGGTGCAACAGCTGAAGCAATGGTAGAGAAAATTAGAGCAAGAGCAAGAGGTGGCAATAATGCTGTACTCCCACATATTTCTTTTTCGAGCCAATCTCAGATGCGTACCGCTATCAAAAATGAAAGAAGGTTCGAATTTGCCATGGAAGGATATCGCTTCTATGACTTAGTAAGATGGGGAGATGCCGTAAGTGTATTAGGCTCCTTGGGTTATACTAATCGTTGTCGCTTTTATCCTATACCACAAAAAGCAATCGATTTATCTGGTGGTGTATTAAAACAAAATCCTGAATGGTAGTAAAATATTGATGCTATCTAAATAACCATGATAGATAGCATCATTTTTTAAAATTCATCTTAAAATTTGAATCATGAACAAAAAATATCTAATAGCTAATTATGTTGGTTTGATTCTAACATTTGGCTTAATAATTACAGGTTGTCAAAAAATTGATCACCCAGTTTTAGGCGATTATCCGAAAGATGCCAATGCACCTGGCGGTCCTTTGAAATTTTATGCTGCTTTAGATGGCAAGGCTGTTGATAGCATTCGAGCTAATTTTGGTATTGACAACAATACATCTTACGTACCAGGTGTTAATGGTTTAGCTGTTCAACTAAATGGCTCTAAAAATGGGTATGTAAGTTTTCCCTCTGCAAACGATTTTGGCAATTCTTCAAGCTTCAGTATTTCATATTGGATTAATATAACGTTGGCGCAGAAGGACAATAACCATGCAGTAGGTGTGTTATCTTTTGCAAATGCAAAGAATTTCTGGGGCAATATTACGTTTTACGCAGATAATAATACAAAAGGTAATACAGACAGTATGGACTTAAAAATACATTTCGGTGATGTTAATAATGGTGACAACTGGAATTTTGCAGGCTATAATTTTACTAAAGCATGGCCACATATGTATGACGGTAAATGGCATCAAATTGGGTTTACTTACGATGCGTCAACTCTTACCGGAATCGTATATCGCGACGGTGTACAATTTGATATGAAAACTAACCAGCATATTGTTTTCGAGAACCCTTCTCAAGTTATTCTTGGTGGCTTTCAAGAAGCTGCAGGCGTTGTAGATAGTTACTCGAACAATACTTGGATGGCGGGTTTTCCTGGCATTATTGACCAGGTAAGGTTATATGGAGTTGCATTATCACCGACAGATATGGCTGCTTTATATACAAATAAACAATAAGTAAAGTTTAATTTTCATGCAAAACTGTTATTAAAAAGGGCTGCATCTAGTATTTCAGCCCTTTTTAATCTATTGATCTTTGATAATCGTAGTCTTTTGAATGCTGAAGCTTCTTTACTATTTGACACTCTTTGTCAAAAGTAATAGTACTTTTTGGGTTTCTTCAGGGTAAACAGTAATCAGATGTGAACGTATTCGAGCTGCAGTGGGCGCAGTATTGCCTGGTAAAAAGACGGCAATAGCTTTAGAAGATTTAAGTGGCATGTGACAGCTAATACAATCTCGTTTTATTATAGCACCATAAGAGGCAATAAGCTTACATTCAGTTTGATGAGTAGCACTGTTCTGGTTCTGATGACAATTCAAGCAACGCTGAGAAAATACAACAGTATTGCCTCTTTCATTATCGTGTGCGTTATGACATGTATTACAGGTCATGGTGGTACTCATTTTAAAACATTTGCTTGCTTTCAGTAGTCCATATTGGTTGCCATGAACATCGATGTTATTCGGATTGGGCACAGTAGTATCGCTTTCAAAATAATTAGCTAGCGTATCTCCGATGGCAAATTCAAAGGAAGGCTTGGTTTTTTTTAGCCTGCCGCCATGGCAAGATGCACAAAATTCTAAGTTTTGTTGTCGTGTTAATGTCGCAGGATTAATAATGTATTTAGCTGTTTTAATATTAGGATTTTGGGTTTGAAACGCAACATGTTCTGCACCAGGGCCATGACATTTTTCACAGCTGATACTGTAAATAATTTTTGTGTTATCAAATTTTTCAGGTGTATTGTAATCCGTTGGTAATGTTTTGGCGAATGTGGTATGACATTCAAGACAACGAGAGGTAATCGGTCGATTAAATATGATTTTATTAGGATATCCAGGGCTATTTGACCATTCTTTGGCAGCACTGAAATAAGTAATTGGTAATTGAAAAAATTGGTTGTTGTGAATGGTAATAAAAGACTGTCCTTTTACACCAGAGCCAACAACAATATCAAAGCGATGTGCAGCTTTTTCAATACCGTTATCGTATTCAACCTGATAAAAACCGGTACTACGTTTCTCCATGGCTACAATTGTATTGTTACCATAGCTGAAGCTGTTTTCGCTAGGTGCAAAACTACCTTTAATTGATTGTTCTGATGCAGGTTGTGACGTCAGTGCATGTGCTGTATGTATATAATTAGTATAAATCTCTTTATGGCAGTTGGCGCATGTAGCAGAGCCAGCAAATTGCTTGCCTGTAGCATTTTTAAGAAGACCATCTTGTTCTTTGCTTTTATCGATGCATTTACTTAAAAATAAAACCAACAAACTAATCACAAATATGGTCGTTGCAGATCGTTTATAAAGAGCATTTTTTTTCATAATCAATTCCTTAAATTCATTAATGGCACAACAATTTATACATTTAAATTGATACCCTTTACCATTATGCTCAATTAAATTATCAGCTATTTATTCTATGAAATATTGTATTTATATCTACTAAATATCTACCCATGTCCATCGTAAGATTATCTATTTTCATTTTCATTATTATGGCGGTTTTTGGAATGACTTGTAAAAAATCCCAACAGCTTTTTACTGTATTATCTCCTTCTTCTACTAATATCCATTTTGAAAATACTCTGAAAGACCAAAAGGCATTTGGCATCTTGTATTATCTTTATTATTATAATGGCGGTGGCGTAGCTATTGGTGATATTAATAATGATGGGCTTCCAGATATTTATTTCACAGCTAATACAAAAGGTGGGAATAAATTATATCTTAATAAGGGTAATTTTCAGTTTGAAGATATTACAGAAAAAGCAGGTGTAGCTGGTACATCAGATTGGTGTACGGGTGTAACGATGGCAGATGTAAACGGCGATGGTTTATTAGATATCTATGTGTCTGCCGTAAATATTAATGGTAAAATACAAGGACATAATGAATTATTTATTAATAAAGGATTGTCAAAAAGTTCTATCGCCGGGCAGCCAGGTGACATTAGTTTTACTGAAAGTGCTAAAGCTTATGGCTTAGACTTTTCAGGCTTTACAACGCAGGTTGTTTTTTTTGATTATGACCATGATGGTGATTTAGATTGTTATATCCTTAATCAATCGCATAAAGCCAATGAAAACATTGTAGATACCATTAACAGGCGCAAATTTGATCCAGAAGCTGGCGATAAATTAATGCGCAATGACATGAATACACCTGTAAAAAAATTTACAGATGTATCGGCTGAGGCAGGTATTTTTCAAAGTAATCTTGGATATGGATTAGGTATTGCAGTTGCTGATTTGAATAATGATGGCTGGGATGATATTTATATTGGCAATGATTTTCACGAAAACGATTATTATTATATCAATAATGGTAATGGTACATTCACCGAAAGTGGTGCCAAACACTTTAAGCACTATAGTCGGTTTAGTATGGGCAACGATATTGCCGATTATAATAATGATGGTCAACTAGATGTAGTAACAGTTGACATGCTGCCATCAGAAGAAAAAACGTTAAAATCTTATGGCAGCGACGAAAATGCGGATACCTATAAGTTTAAACTCATTAAAAATGGTTTTCAATACCAGTACTCTAAAAATTGTTTACAGCGTAATAACGGTAATGGTGTAAGTTTTAGCGAAACAAGCTTACAAAGTGGTATTTCAGCCAGCGATTGGAGTTGGGCGCCTTTATTTGCAGATTTTGATAATGATGGCAATAAAGATTTGTTCATTTCTAGCGGAATAGTAAAACGACCTGTAGATTTAGATTACATTCGATTTGTTTCCAATATGTCTCTAAGGCAAGCAATGAATCAAACGGATGAGTTTGATAAAGATGCCTTAACTAAAATGCCTGATGGTGCATCGCATCCTTATTTGTACAAAGGCGATGGGAACATTGGTTTTACAGATATGAGTGATGTTTGGGGTACAGGTCAGTTAAATGGTTATTTCAATGGTGCGGCTTATGCAGACCTTAACAATGATGGAAATTTAGATTTGGTCATCAATTGCCTTAATGCACCGGCCAAAATTTTAAAAAATAATGCACCTACAAAAAAATCAATTTCTATCACTTTTAAAAGCGAAGGTTTAAATACCTCGGGTATCGGCGCTAAAGCCTATGTTTTTGCTAATAAAAAAATGCAATACCAACAGCTGATGCTTACAAGAGGATTCCAATCTTCTTGCGAACCAAAGCTTCATTTTGGCTTAGACACCACCACTAATATTGATAGTTTATTGATTATATGGCCTAATCAACAATACCAATTATTGAAAAATGTAAATACGGGTAAGCCTCTTGTTGTTCAACAAAAAAATGCAACTAGTCATTTTGACTACGCTTCGTTCTTTCCAACACCAACACCTCAATTCACGGATATTTCTAATCAAATAAACCTCAGTTGGACACATCGCGAGAATGATTTTATTGATTTTAATATGCAGTATTTAATTCCACATATGGAATCGACGCGTGGCCCAAAAATTGCAGTTGGTGATGTAAACAAGGATGGTTTAGATGATTTTTTTGCCTGTGGCGCTAATGGTCAACCAGGTTGCTTGATGCTTCAAACAAAGAATGGAACATTTATACCATCTGATACGTCAGTTTTTAACAAAAATGCCAATACGGATGAGGTTGATGCAGTATTTTTTGATGCTAATAATGATGGTTTTCCAGATTTATACGTAGTAAGTGGTGGAAATGAGTATCAAGATGGCGATCCAAGATTAGCAGATAAATTATATATGAATGATGGACATGGACATTTTACAATATCGGAGGGTAATCTACCTAGTTTATTAATCAATAAATCTTGTGTTACAGTCGCCGATATCAATAATGATGGTAATATGGATTTATTTGTTGGTGGACTAGCCAATGCAAAAAGATATGGTATGTCACAATCTTCTTATTTGTTACTTAATGACGGAAAAGGGCATTTTACCTTAGCATCAAATTCTACGATTGCTTTAAAAGCCATAGGGATGGTAACAAGTGCTACGTTTTTAGATATAAATAATGATGGTTGGATGGATTTGGTGGTTGCAGGAGAATGGATGCCAGTGAAGGTATTTATGAACAATCGTGGCGTTTTTACTGAAAATAATTTGCCAAAATCTACTGGACTTTGGCAAACCCTTTATGCAACAGATATTAATGGTGATGGACTTCCAGATGTATTGGCAGGCAATTGGGGGCATAATTCTAAATTGTATGCTGGAAAAAATGGTCCATTAAAATTGTATGTCAAAGATTTTGATAAAAATGGATCGCTAGATCAAGTGATGGCTTATACAGTGGATGGTAAAGAATATACTTTTTTAGCAAAAGATGAGTTGGAACGTGCTATACCCGTACTAAAAAAAGCGTATGTTACTTATGGTGAAGTGGCAGGTAAAACTGTACAGTATATGTTTTTTGATCTATTTAAAGATTACAGTGAATTACAAGCAGAAACACTTAGCTCTACCTGTTTTATCAATGATGGAAAAGGCGGATTCATTAGTTCCCAGCTCCCAGACGCCGTTCAATTTGCACCCGTTTTTTCGTTTACATCTCTTGGAAGTACCAACTTTTTAGCTGGTGGTAATTTTTATGGTGTTATTCCTTACGAAGGCCGATATGACGGTTTGGTACCATCTATTTTTTCATATGCAAACCAAACCGCCTCCTTTAAAATGAAAAGCATATTACCAGCTATTGATGGGGAAATAAGAGATACGAAATGGTTAACAACTAAAGGTGGGCAAAAGCTATTATTAATCGCTAGAAATAATGGAACCATCGTTTTTTTAAAGCCTACGAAATAAAAGCGCCTTTATGAAAATTTATCATCTGATTATTATATGCTTATTTTTTGGGGCTTGTGGCAAAAGCGGCACCACAACCACAATGCCTGTAACACCTGTGATATCAACAGTAAATATTACTAATATTACATTAAACAATGTCTCTTTTGATAATATGCTATATGGTATCGCTATTGTACCAAGCATTTCGATACAATTTTCCCAACCTATTAATCGAAATTCAACGCGTGCTATTATGTTAAAAGATGCAAATGGAACAATGATATCCACCATTACAAATTTTCAAAATCACGATTCTACGTTACTCATTCAACCAAGTTCTGCTTTACAATACCTCTCTAAATATTTCTTTTCAATTACTAGTAACCTACAATCTGCTTCGGGGGGAGGCCTTACAACGCCAATAGATAAAGTTTTCCTCACTCAGATAGACTCTTCCAATAAATTTCCTATTGTAGATGATAGTATATTATTAGACAAAATACAACAGCAAACTTTAAAATACTTTGTAGATTTTAGCCATCCTGTAAGTGGCTTGGCTAGAGAACGCAATACCTCGGGAGATATAGTAACTACAGGTGGTTCTGGGTTTGGTATTATGGCAATAGTAGCTGGCATTAATAGACATTTTATTACAAGATCGCAGGGCTTCATGCAGTTGCAAAAAATTGTAGGCTTCTTGAAAAATACAGCGCAAAAAGTGCATGGCGCGTTTCCACATTGGTTAAACGGCTCAACTGGGCTTATTGTCCCTTTTAGTGTAAAAGACGACGGTGCAGACTTGGTAGAAACCTCTTACTTATTGCAAGGCTTACTTACGGCTAGGCAATATTTTACTAATAGTAGTGCCGATGAAACCAACTTTCGGGCTGATATTAACCTTTTATGGAATGGCGTAGAATGGGATTGGTTTAGGCAAAATAATCAAAATGTATTGTATTGGCACTATAGCAATAATTATTCATGGGATATGAATGTGAAAATACAAGGTTGGAACGAATGCTTAATTACCTATGTATTAGCCGCATCTTCTACCACACATGCAATACCAGCTGCTGTTTACAATAGTGGATGGGCAAGAGGGTCTGGCTTTATAAACGGTAGTAGCTATTATGGGTATCCATTACCTTTAGGTCAGGTACAAGGAGGCCCTTTATTTTTTTCGCATTATTCTTTTTTAGGGATTAATCCAAATGGCTTGATGGATGCGTATGCCAATTATACCACACAAACTAAAAATCATACACTTATTAATTATAGCTACTGTGTGGCTAACCCGCAAAATAATTATGGATACAGTAATGCTTGTTGGGGGTTGACGGCCAGTGATATTCAAAATGGCTATACAGCTAGCTCACCCACCAATGATATTGGTGTAATAGCCCCAACAGCAGCTATTTCCTCTTTACCCTATACGCCAACAGAATCTATGAGGGCACTAAAATTTTTCTATTATACCCTAGGCGATAAACTATGGGGAGACTATGGTTTTTATGATGCATTTAGTTTAAAAAGTACCTGGTTCGCAAATTCTACTTTGGCAATAGATCAGGGACCAATTATTGTAATGATCGAAAATTACCGCACTGGGTTGTTGTGGAATTTATTTACCAGTTGCCCTGAAGTTAAAACAGGAATGCTAAACCTTGGTTTTAAAGCACCCTACTTATAAATTAAATAATAATAATTATAATATGAAAAATATAAAGTTGCACTTTTTATTATTAATAATGGTAGTTGCACTGCAAGCCAATTGTTCCAAACCAGGAGATACGTCTACTACCTCGCCTGTAGTTCCACCTGTAACGCCACCACCTGTGGTGACTACTAACGATGTTGACTTTTGGCTAACCCAAGGTGACCAGAGTGTATTATTACAAAAACAATCTGCGGTGTTATCTTTTGGCACAAGTAGTAATAGTTATATTAATATAGATGTGGATTCTACACAACATTACCAAACTATTGATGGCTTTGGATACACACTTACTGGTGGTAGCGCTTATCTTATTAATCAGATGAGTGCTACAGCAAAGGCCAATTTGTTGCAGGAAATATTTGGTTCTAGTAGTACTTCTGTTGCGGTTAATTATTTACGAATCAGTATTGGTGCATCCGATTTAAATGCGAGCACTTTTAGTTATGATGATCTACCTGCAGGGCAAACGGATATTAATTTAAGTAATTTTAGTCTCAATGCAGATAAGACAGATTTGATTCCTTTATTAAAGGAAATTTTAATGATCAATCCCAAAATTAAAATTTTGGCCACACCATGGTCCCCTCCTATTTGGATGAAAGACAACAATAGTTTTGTGGGTGGCAGTTTGCAAACTGCTTATTATGACGTGTACGCCAAGTATTTTGTAAAATATATTCAGCAAATGAAGGCAGAAGGTATTACAATAGATGCTATTACACCACAAAATGAACCATTAAATCCAAATAACAATCCCAGCCTTGTAATGACAGCATTACAGCAGGCGAATTTTATAAAAAACAATCTAGGACCGGCATTTCAAACGGCCAATATCGCTACTAAAATTATAGCCTACGATCATAATTGCGATCAGCCGAATTATCCAATCACTGTTTTAAACGATATTCAGGCAAAGCCATTTGTTGCAGGCTCAGCTTTTCACTTGTATGCTGGTGATATAAGCGCTTTAACAACTGTTCACAATGCTTATCCAGATAAAGACGTCTATTTTACTGAACAATATACAGCCTCTACTGGCGATTTTGGTGGCGATTTAAAATGGCATTTAAAAAATTTGGTGATTGGCTCTATGCGTAATTGGAGTAAAAATGCATTAGAATGGAACCTTGCTAACGATCCAAATTATGGACCACATACCAACGGCGGTTGCAACACTTGTAAAGGCGCTGTGACTATTAATGGTTCATCTGTGACCCATAATGTAGCTTTTTATATTATTGCCCACGCTGCTAAATTCGTACCAGCTGGTTCTGTTCGGATTGCTAGTAATACTAATGGGTCTATTCAAACAGTCGCATTTTTAACGCCTGACAACAAAAAAGTACTTGTTACTGAAAATGATGGTACCACAGCTGTTTCATTTAATATTAGATTTAATGGCAAATGGGTAACTACTCAACTAGCTGCTGGCGCAGTAGGCACTTATATCTGGTAATTTATTAAACCAACACACATATATGAAAAATAGTATTATCACTTTATCTTTATTAGCATTGGCAGCCTGTAACCAACCAGTTATTACCAATCAATCAGCAACTAGCAACAAATCTAATTTTACAGATGGCAAAAAATTAGTTGTGTTTACAACGGCTGATAGTAGTAATTTCAAATTATCTGCTACAGATACGCTGTCATTTAATGACCTTGCCCAGCCAAAAGAAACACAGATTTGTGTATTTGTGGATCCTTCGAAAACATTTCAAACTTTTTTGGGCATTGGTGCTGCGTTAACAGACGCCTCTGCTGAAACCTTTGCCAAACTATCGAAAGAAAAGCAACAGGAGTTTATGCAAGCATATTATGACGTGGAGAAGGGCATCGGCTACACATTTGGTAGAACAAGTATTCATAGTAGCGACTTTTCAAGTAGTAGCTATACCTATATCACCGAAGGCGATAAAGAATTAAAATCATTTAATATTGATCATGATAAACAATTTCGAATACCTTTTATTAAGCAAGCCATAGCCGCTGCAGGTGGTAAACTAACCTTGTTTGCAAGCCCTTGGAGTCCACCGGCGTTTATGAAAACTAATAACGACTTATTGCACGGCGGCACATTAAAACCTGAGGCTTATCAACCATGGGCCAACTACTATACCAAATTTATTAAGGCATATGAAAAAGAAGGGATTCCAATTTGGGGTATCACAGTACAAAATGAGCCTATGGCTACCCAACGCTGGGAATCTTGTGTTTACACTGCTGAACAAGAGCGGGATTTTCTTAAAAACTATTTAGGTCCTACCATGCAAAAAGAAGGTTTGGGTGATAAAAAAATCATTGTATGGGATCATAACCGTGATTTAATGTTTCAAAGAGCAAAAACTATTTTTGATGATCCTGAAGCAGCTAAATATGCATGGGGTATGGGCTTTCATTGGTACGAAAGCTGGAGCGGCGGTACAGAAATGTATGATAATGTGGCTAGGGTGCATGAAACATGGCCTGATAAAAACATTGTTTTTACAGAAGGCTGTGCCGAAAGCTTTAAAGCTGGTGCCTACTATAACTGGTCTTTAGGCGAAAGATATGGCCGATCAATGATTAATGATTTTAATAATGGAACAGTTGGTTGGAGCGACTGGAACATTTTGCTAGATGAAACAGGTGGTCCTAACCATGTACAAAATTTTTGTTTTGCACCAGTGCATGCCGATACCAAAACAGGTGCACTCATCTACACTAATGCGTACTATTATATCGGGCATTTTTCTAAATTTATACGCCCAGGAGCCAAGCGCATTAGTAGTGTGGCTAGCAGAAGTCAATTGCTAACTACGTCATTTAAGAACGAAGATGGAAAGGTAATTATCGTTGTGATGAATCAAAGTAACATGAAAACAGATTACAATGTTTGTATTGGTTCAAAAGCAGCGCAGGTAACCATCTTGCCACATGCAATACAGACGTTAATTTTATAATATAATTATTGCTTTAATTAATAACTTGCCATATGGAAAAGCGATTACATCGTTTTATACTATTTATAGTATTATTAGGTACTTGCTATGGGCCGAATGCACAAATAAAAAAAGTATATAAGCCCAGTAATTTATCTGATAGTGCTTTGCTTGATATTGTACAAAGGCAAACCTTTAACTATTTCTGGGACTTTGCGCACCCCATAAGTGGCATGGCGAGAGAACGAAGTAATGTGGCATTCAATTATGGCGAAGAAGTTGTTACAACAGGTGGCACTGGTTTTGGTGTAATGGCTACGATTGTAGCGACTGAGAGAAAATGGATTAGTAAAGATACCGCTGCTAAACACTTATTAAAACTGGTTAATTTTTTAACGAAAGCTAATAGTTATCATGGGGCTTTTCCTCATTGGTTAAACGGTGCAACTGGCCAAACAATACCATTTAGCCGTAAAGATGATGGCGCCGATCTAGTAGAAACAGCGTATCTATTTCAAGGCTTGCTTTGTGCTAGGCAATATTTTACTGGTTCAAATGCTACAGAAACAGAATTAAGAAACAGAATTGGCTGGTTGTGGAATGATATAGAATGGAATTGGTTTACAAAAGGTGGCGAAGAAGTATTGTATTGGCATTGGAGTCCAAATAATGGCTGGGCGATGAATTTTCCTGTTCGTGGCTATAATGAATGTTTAATTATGTACATATTGGCGGCCAGCGGTGAGCGCTATCCAGTAAGCAATGCCGTTTACCACCGTGGTTGGGCACAAAGTAACTTTTTTAAAAATGGAAAATCATTCTATGGTTACAAATTACCATTAGGTTTTGATTATGGTGGCCCATTATTTTTTTCTCAATATTCATTTTTAGGACTAGATCCTCACGATTTAACGGATCAATATGCAGATTATTGGGAACAAAATAAAAACCATACGCTTATTAACCATGCCTACTGTGTTGAGAATCCAAAAACGTTTAAAGGCTATGGCGAAAATTGCTGGGGGCTTACTGCATCTGATACCTATAATGGATACAACGCATATTCGCCAACAAACGATGAAGGTACAATTACTCCTACTGCGGCATTAAGTGCGTTTCCTTACACACCAGAATATTCTATGAGAGCGTTGCGGCATTTCTACGATGATTTGGGCGATAAAATTTGGAGCCAATACGGCTTTGTAGATGCCTTTAATGAATCTAAAAACTGGTACGCTACTTCACATTTAGCCATAGATCAAGGACCAATTATTATAATGATCGAAAATTATCGAACTGGCTTATTATGGCGACTTTTTATGAGTTGTCCAGAAATAAAAAAAGGATTGCTAAAATTAGGCTTTCAAAGTCGAAAATATAATATATTTTAATTATGAATAATGATTTGGTACTGCAAAATATAACTCGTAACATATTGGTAAAATCGCTATTGGGCTTTGGCTTGGTATTATTTGTATCTATTTCAAAAGCGCAATATCAACAACAAACCTATTGTAATCCTATTAATATCGATTATGGCTATACACCTATCCCTAATTTTAGCGAATGGGGCCGCCACCGAGCCACAGCCGATCCAGTGATTGTTAATTATAAGGGCGATTATTATTTGTTTAGTACCAACCAATGGGGCTATTGGTGGAGTAGTGACATGTTGCATTGGACATTTATTTCTAAAAAATTTTTGCGTTCATGGAATGCAGGTTATGACGAATTATGTGCGCCTGCGGTGGGTATTATTGGTGATACTATGCTGGTATTTGGCTCAACCTACACCAATAACTTTTCTATTTGGATGAGTACTAATCCAAAAGCCAATGATTGGAAACCACTGGTAGATTCTTTCGATATGGGTGGCTGGGATCCTGCTTTTTTTACAGATGATGATGGTAAATTTTATATGTACAATGGCAGTAGCAATCGGTATCCTATTTACGGCATTGAATTAAATAGAAAGAATTTGGTACCAAAAGGATACCGCAAAGAAATGTATTTTTTAGAACAAGACCGATATGGCTGGCAACGATTTGGCGAGCATATGGATAATACATTTTTAGACCCCTTCATCGAGGGTGCTTGGATGACTAAACATCACAACAAATATTATTTACAATATGGCGCACCTGGCACTGAATTCAGCGGCTATGCAGACGGGGTGGTAGTTGGCGATAATCCTTTAGGTCCTTTTATACCCCAATCAGATCCTTTGAGTTTTAAACCTGGCGGCTTCTCAAAAGGTGCGGGTCACGGGTCAACTTTTAAAGACAATGATAACCAATATTGGCATGTATCCACGTCTATTATTTGTGTGAAAAATACCTTTGAAAGAAGAATAGGTATTTGGCCCGCCGGCTTTGATACGGACGATGTTATGTGGTGTAATACAGCTTTTGGCGATTATCCGCTTTACCTACCATCTATTTCTAACCAAAAAGGAAAATTAGCCCCTAATTGGATGCTTTTGAATTATAAAAAGCCAGTTGTAGTATCATCAACTCTTGGCACCAATGCTGCTAATAATGCAGTAGATGAAGATATCAAAACATATTGGAGTGCGGTAAGTAGTAAGAAAGGTGAATTTATTCAATCCGATCTTGGGAATATATCAACTGTAAATGCCATACAAATAAACTATGCCGATCAAGATGTAGATAGCAACCGTTTGGGTAAATGGGTTGACCAATACCACCAATACAAATTATATGCTTCTTTAGATGGGAAAAAATGGGATTTATTAATAGATAAAAGTAATAATACCTCCGATGTACCGCATGATTACATTGAGTTAGAAAAACCTATTGAAGCAAAATTTATAAAACTAGAAAATATACACATGCCAACAGGCAAATTCGCGATTAGTGGCTTACGCGTTTTTGGAAATGGACATGGTGCAGTGCCATCTATGGTTACTAATTTTATTATTCTTAGAACAGAAAAAGATAAGCGAAGCGCTTATATCAAATGGCAGCCAAAAGAAGACGCTTACGCTTACAATATCTACTATGGCACTAATCCAGAAAAATTATATACCTGTATTATGGTGCATGATTTTAATGAATATTGGCTTAAAACTATGGATAAGGAAAAGCCATACTATTTTACAATTGAAGCTATTAATGAGAACGGTATATCGCAAAAATCACCAGTTAAAAAAGTAGATTAAATAAGATGCAAATAAAAATAATTACAATTTTTTGTTGTCTATTTTCTTTTGGAAATATCATAGCACAAAAAAATATTAAGCTTCAATCTCCTAATGGTCAAATTGCTTTTAACTTATTTATCCAAAAAAATAGACCATTTTATACAGTAACATTTAAGAATGAAACGCTTGTTCAGCCATCCTCGCTCAACTTAGTATTTGACGACGGTGCCGCATTAGAAAACTGTAAAATGCGGCAGCCACCAACTTTTTCTGAGGGTATTGATGATTACCAATTGATAGTGGGTAAAACATCTGTAGTAAAACAGCCCTATAAGCAAGCTATTATTTTTTTTGAAAGCCTTGATGGTGCAAAATATCATGTAAATCTTGAAGTAAAAATATTTGACGATGGACTTGCTTTTAGGTATTTACTGCCATCGCAAGTAAATAAAATTAGCTATACGCTTTTGGAAGAAAACACACAATTCCATTTTAATGGTGACCCAATTACAAAAGCATTGATTTTACCAAATTTTACCTCATCACATGAAGGATTGTATACCACAGCTTTACTAAGTCAAATTAAAGAAGATACTTTAATGGATATGCCTGCTTTGTTTCAATGTAACAAAAATGTGTTTGTAGGTATTACCGAAGCTGCATTATTAAACTATGCTGGAATGTATTTAACAAAACACAGTGGCATATTAACAAGTCAACTATCACCTTTACCAGGGCAAAAAGACATAAAAGTAAAAGCGCAACTTCCCCATCAAACGCCTTGGCGTGTAATGCTGATTAGCGATAGAATAGGTGCGTTAATTGAATCAAATATCATTACTAGCCTTAATATGCCTTGTGCCTTTAAGGAAACTGATTGGATCAAAACTGGAACAACCACATTTCCATGGTGGAATGGAACAATTGTTCCAGACACTAGTTTTACACCAGGTAATAATTTTGAGACCAATAAATATTATATAGATTTCTGCGCTGAAAATAATATTCTTTACCATTCTGTGGTTGAATATGGTGGCCATGAATGGTATACCAATGACGGTAATGGTTACGAGCCTGGTCCACATGCTGATGTTACAAAGCCTGTGTATGGACTCGACATGAAGCAATTATGCGATTATGCTAAATCAAAAAATGTAGGTGTGCGGGTTTGGGTACATTGGAAAGCCCTATACCCAAAAATAGATACAGCATTTGCTCTGTTTGAAAAATGGGGATTGAGCGGTATGATGGTTGATTTTATGGATAGAGACGATCAGGAAATGGTGAATATCCAAACTGAAATTTTACAAAAAGCAGCAGCGCATCATTTACATATTCAATTTCATGGTGCATACAAACCAACGGGATTAAGTCGTACTTATCCCAACGAATTTACAAGAGAAGGTACCCTCAATTACGAATGCGACAAATGGAATAATCTTATTACACCAGATGTAGATATTAATATCCCATTCACACGTATGTTAGCAGGCTCAACCGATTATCACCTTGGTGGTTTTAGGGCAGCAGCTCCTAATCAATTTAAAGTGCAGTATACCAGACCTTTAGTAATGGGAACACGCTGCCATATGTTGGCTATGTACGTGGTATTAGAGAATTATCAAGGTATGGTATGCGATTATCCAGATGCCTACATCGGACAACCAGGTTTTGAAGTATTGCAACACATACCTACTACTTGGGATGAAACAAAAGTCACAAATGCGCAAATTGACGAATATATAACTATCGCACGCCGTAAACAAGATAATTGGTATATTGGAACTATTTCGAATAATAGAAGTAGGGAATTAGCCATTACTACCAATTTTTTACCCGAAGGCGAATATTCAGCAACCATTTATAGTGATGCTGAAGATGTTGCTATCAACCCCAATCACCTTACAAAAAGAGTAATTTCTCTTAAAAATAATTCTATTATAAAAATTACCGTTGCATCTGGCGGTGGTAATGTCATTATTTTACATAAAATTAAATAAATATAGCTATATGAATTTGCGAACTATCTTGTTATTAATTTTTGTCTTCATTTCTAGACAAATGGTAACCGCTCAGCTAAAAGCCTCCCCAAAACCAGTGGGTAACGATATGAAATCTTTCATTGATGTATTAATGAAGAAAATGACATTGGAAGAAAAAATTGGGCAACTCAATTTACCAGGTGCTGGTGATATAGTAACTGGGCAAGCTTCCAATTCTGATATTGCCAAACAAATACGTCAAGGAAAAGTCGGCGGTCTTTTTAATATAAAATCCGTAGCTAAAATCAAAGCTGTTCAAAAAGTAGCAGTTGAAGAAAGTCGTTTAAAGATACCCATGATTTTTGGTATGGATGTGATACATGGCTATCAAACTACTTTCCCCATACCATTGGGTATGTCTTGTATTTGGGATATGAACCTTATAGAACAATCCGCACGAATTGCAGCCCAAGAAGCCAGTGCTGATGGCATTTGTTGGACCTTTAGCCCAATGGTAGATATTAGTCGCGACCCACGATGGGGCAGGATATCTGAGGGTAATGGCGAGGATGCTTATCTCGGTTCGCAGATAGCTAAAGCCATGGTAAAGGGTTATCAAGGTGATTTGTCGAAAAATAATAGCATTATGTCTTGTGTGAAACATTATGCAATGTATGGTGCAATAGAATCGGGGCGAGATTATAACACAACCGATATGAGCCGTGTGAGAATGTTTAACGAATACTTGCCTCCATATAAAGCAGCCATAGAAGCAGGCGCAGGCAGTATCATGGCGTCTTTTAATGAAGTAGACGGTATCCCTGCAACTGGTAATAAATTTTTACTTACAGAGGTATTGCGCAAACAATGGGGCTTTAAAGGTTTTGTGGTAACAGACTATACTGGTATTAACGAAATGGTAGCACATGGTATGGGCAACCTTCAGCAAGTGTCGGCCTTAGCTTTAAAAGCTGGTGTGGATATGGATATGGTTGGCGAAGGGTTTCTACTTACATTAAAGAAATCATTACAAGAAAAGAAAATATCACTTTTAGAAATTAATAATGCCTGCCGTTTGGTACTGGAGGCAAAATATAAACTAGGTCTATTTGCAAATCCATACAAATATTGCGACGAAGAAAGGGCTAAAACAGAGATTTTTACACCTGCCAATCGCAAAATAGCCAGAGCTATTGCCAGTGAGAGTTTTGTATTATTAAAAAACCAAAATAACCTCCTACCTATTAAGAAAACTGGTAACATCGCGCTCATTGGTCCATTGGCGGATGCTAAAGAAAATATGCCCGGCACTTGGAGTGTGGCTACAGATTTCTCTGCTGCTGTGTCAGTATTACAAGGGTTAAAAAATGCAGTAGGATCTAATGCTAACATTTTATATGCAAAGGGCTCAAACCTTGATGCGGATAGTATTTTTGAGGAGCGTGCAACAATGTTTGGTAAAACCCTACATCGCGATACCCGCACCAAAGAAGCCATATTAAAAGAGGCGTTGGATGTGGCTGAAAAATCGGATGTGATTGTCGCTGCCTTAGGCGAATCTGCAGAGATGAGTGGCGAATCGTCTAGCCGCTCAGAAATTGGTATTCCTAAAATTCAGCAGGAACTGTTAAAAGCCTTACTCGCAACTGGCAAGCCAGTAATATTGGTATTATTTGCAGGAAGACCATTGACTTTGAAATGGGAAAATGAATATGTACCAGCTATTTTAAATGTATGGTTCGGTGGAACAGAAGCTGGCGATGCGATTGCAGATGTGCTATTTGGCGATGTAAACCCATCAGGCAAATTAAGTACCACTTTTCCGCAAAACGTTGGGCAAATACCACTTTATTATAACCATAAAAATACTGGTCGACCTTTGGGCGAAGGGGAATGGTTCCAAAAATTTCGATCTAATTATTTAGATGTTTCTAACGAGCCTGTTTACCCTTTCGGATATGGATTGAGCTATACTAATTTTAAGTATAGTGATATGCACCTAAGTAGTAACACTTTAAAAGAAGGCCAGCCTATCACCATCAGCGTAACAGTTACCAATACTGGTATTGTGTCAGGAAAAGAAGTAGTACAGTTATATACTAGGCAACTTGTTGGGTCAATTACAAGACCAGTAAAAGAATTAAAAGGGTTTCAAAAAATTGCGCTCAACCCAGGCGAGTCAAGAAAAATTAATTTTACAATTAGTATAAATGATTTAAAATTTTATAATAGTGATATTAAATATGTTGCAGAATCTGGCGACTTTGAGGTATATATTGGTAGTAATAGTAAGGATGTAACAACTGCAGCATTTAAACTGGTGAATTAGTATTAAAGTATAATATGTGATAGATATTAATATTGGAAACAAAGACCTGCATTTCATCCGCTCAATAGAATATAGGTGATGTGAGGAAATATTTTAGAACATTAAATCAGTATGTTCGTATTTGGATTGGACTATAAATCGCTACAAACACAAATCTTGCTATTTTGCGTAGGATCTGTGTTTGTAAGCAATTTACATCACCTCAATTTTATTCAATTTCTTCTTTCCCTTCTTCAAGCTCTTTTATGTAAGCTTTCAATTGTGTGTCTATCAATTTCTTGTCTAGTTTTTCAGTTGTGTAAATGCCAGTAATATTATGTTCATCAATTACTTCAAGCGATAATGGATTGAGGCTGTAAGCACCAGAAACGCCTAAATAACTTTCTTTATCGTCTATATTATACTTTACTTCAAATAAGAAAAATTTACGTGACTTACCTTTAAAATTGATGATCCTTTCTCCTAAGAACTTTATGCTTTCATAGTCATTATCTTCATCGTTACTGATAAGTAGGCTTTCTGCAAAATAACGTTGTGTAGCAAATCGCTTGGGAAATAAAGCTGTTTGTTTATTCTCCTTTAATAAATTATAAAGCGATAATCGATAATCATTGTCATTAGCAATAGTATCTAAAATATTAATTGCTAATTGCTTTTTGGTTTCTAATAAAAGTGATACAGCTTTGTACTGTGCTCCTAAATTTTTTACATACTGATAAGCATTGATTTCTTTCCACGCTTCAATAGTATTAATCCGTTTTAAGAGATCCAACTGTCCAGAATAGTATGCATTTTTACCAATGATGTTCCGTAAAGTTTTTATATGTTCAATAATTGCAGCGGCATTCGTGACTAGAAAATCTTTTGAGAGATAATTACTATCTATTAAATCTATTAATGTTTGGCATACTATATTGCTACAGGTACTGTCTTTAATCAAGGGTAGCCAATCAGGAAAAAATGTTTTAGTAAGTGCTGGATGTTGTCTTAAATTATATTCTAGTAAATATGGTTGCGATGAAGTAGGCAAATGATTAAGCATTAGTTGCTTTAAGGTTGCAAAGCCTTCAGTAGTATCGTTTACTTGCGTTAATAATTTTAATAGTTTAAACTGTTCAGAAGCGTGCTGCAATGGCATTGTAAGATATGTATTCTTAATGACTGAGGGGGTTAAATCTGTTGCTAGGCCTTCTAATTCATCTATAATAAAACTATGAACTCTAAAGTAGTTAGCAGAGTCCCACTTAAATATGGCGTTAACTTCTTTTAGTAAAAGTGGTAAATCATTTTTATCAAAATAAGCTTCTTTTGTAGCTTTAAAAGCTTCTTCATGTGTTGCGGAATCGACGCTATGTAGGGCAGTAAAAAATGCAAGTGGGCTTGTTTGAAGATGGGCAGTATCTACATTTAAAATTGTGAATTGGTTGAAAACTGAATCAATACCTGCATCATTTTTTATAAATGACGATATCGTTGCTTTAATGGTATATCTTGTACGACCCTGACTTATCACTTTAACGCGAATTGGATAGCTATTATTTCTGTTATAGATTATTGCTTCTGCGCTAATGCAATTACTATTAATACTGTAGGCGATATCCGAAATAGAATCGTTGTAAGTTTTGTTATTATCAATCCATTTTTTTAGCATCGCTGTATCGTTGCTGCGCCAATAATATTTATTAAGTTGTTTTTTGAATATATCAAAGCAAGTAAGCTTGTTAGCATCCATACTAAGATAATGAATGGCTGCTGTACTGTCTTCAGTATTATCGTAATTATAAGTCTCTTTTGCCTTTGGCATTAATTTAAATGGCGCTGTGGCATAGGTTTTAAAGCTGCTGTCGGGGGCTGTATAACTGCTATAAATACTTAAGGGTATTGGTAGTAGTCTAATTGATTGTAAAAATGCATTGACTTGTTCAAGAGACTTGGTTTTATCTGAATATACAGCAAAGACATTAATGACTCTATTGCCGAGATATACAAACCTACCTTTTACTAGGGTATTATTTGCTTGTTTAACTTCATATTCATCGCCATTGTAAGGGCTGTTTATTTTGGTGCTTTTAAATTCATTGGTACTATCCGAACCCAATCTTTGGTGAATGGATTGTAAATGAATGGAGTCGCTTTTAAAATATCTGCCATTAATCGTTTTGCTAATAGAGACGAAGTAATAAGTAGAAGTACTTTCATCTACTACACTGTATAAGTCTTGCTGTGTTGTACTGTCTTCATTGTAACTAGTGACTGCTTTTGGTTTATTACCTGGCATTTTTAGCGTTAAAAAATCACTAGGAAACACCTTTTCGTCCCAAGATACTTTTTGCTTGGGAATTAGTTTGAACGAATTGTGAAAGGAGTCAATCGCTTTATTTGACTTTTCTGTGCAATTAGTCATTAATAAAAACAAGTCATTGTCGTTTGTGAGCAATTGTAATTTGAAATAAATCTTGTTTTTACCAACAAAAAAGAATTCTCTGCCACTCACACCGCTATTGACTATGTCTTTTGAAGTAACATCGATACCATCAGCACTTTCGATCATTTTTTTTGCCATTATATTAATGATACTATCTTTTTGTCGCTTATTATTAACTGCGGGTGTACCAAAGTGCATGGTATAAAAACCTTGGTTATTTGTAATGTCTATGTAAGTGCGCATTTTTATTAAACCGCCACCCATATCTGCATCGCTAGGCTTAGCCGGCATTTTTACTATAAATCCCGCTGCAGTATCCACTACATTTACCCAATCATTTGCTTTTTTGGTAAATACATAGTTGTTTGCATGTGTATATGTATTACAAATGACTGGCTCAACTGTATAGCCGCTTTGTTTTAGTAAATTTATTAAGCCATTGCTACTCGGTAAATGTGCGGCTCCTACAGCCGCAAATAAGCTTTGCTGTTGCATGATACTATCCATACTCTTTAGCATTACTCTATTGCGTTTACTAAGTAGTTTGTCTTCATAATCTTTAGGCAAAAGATTAACCCAATTTTGAATACCCTCGATATTTTTGTCTAAATAAATTTCTGAAAGCTTATTTAAGGCTTGATCTTGCTTTTGTAAATTTGCGAGTAATAACTTAGCATCTTTTTCTGTGTAATCAAGGTCGTCCAACAAATCCATTTGATTGCTAAGTGGTTCAAGACCAGCAATATTTTTACTTTTATCTAGCGCAATTTTATATAAAAAAGCATCCATAAAAGTACTCATATTATCTGTATTTTCATTGGACGCTAATAGCTTATCCTTCAATAAATATGCTTGCTTTAACGTAATATCACCTACTTGCACATTGTCTGTTTTTTTCAGCTTTTTTTGAAGCAAATCCAATTCTTCTTTTGTTAAAAGTTCTTTTAGTTTTTTACTCTTCTTTTTATTCGGGGTAAATTTTTCGTACTTAGTACTGAGATAGTCTGCCATGTTATTATTAATACTATCTGGATTTACTTCAAGCGCAAAAACTGAGCATTTTTCAATGGCTGTATACAAGGAATCAGGAAAGTTAAACACCTTTTTATCTTGCAAATGAATAGTACCAAATAGATAAGATGGTTGCTGTAAATTTTTACCTGAGATGCGCCACAATAGTGACTTAGGAAGTGTTTGTTGTGAATGGCAAACACGATAACTAATAATACTAACGAATATGAGTAGTATTCTGAATAATTTCATGGATAGCGTAGTTTTGGCACTTTATAATATTAATTAAAAGCGAATATAAAACTACCTATTTATAATAATATGAATTTACTATAAATTTTTTGTATAACATTGATAAGGTCGCATTAGACATTTTTTGTATTGCTACCTCACCTCTTGCATTTCTACCAAGCGTTGATAAATACCACCTTTGGTTATTAAACTATCGTGTGTACCACGTTCAGCAATTTCGCCTTTGCTCAGTACTATTATTTCATCTGCGTGGCGGATAGTGCTCAATCTATGGGCTATTACAATGCTTGTTCTATTTTGCATCATATTGTTGATAGCATCTTGTACTAGGCGTTCGCTTTCGGTATCAAGCGATGATGTTGCTTCATCTAATATTAATATGGGCGGATTTTTAAGTACTGCTCTAGCTATGGTTAAGCGTTGTCTTTCACCACCACTTAGCTTGCTACCTCTATCGCCAATATTGGTGGCAAAGCCTTCTTCTTTTTTTAGTATAAATTGGTAGGCATTGGCCACTTTGGCGGCATCTTCTATTTGTGCTTGTGTGGCATCTTGCTTGCCTAGGCAAATATTGCTGGCAATGGTATCGTTAAATAAAATAGGCTCTTGTGTTACAATGCTTATTTGGTTGCGCAAGCTTTGCAGACTCAAATCTTTAATGTTTACACCATCTATCAATAGTTCGCCTTCGGTTACATCATGAAAGCGTGGTACTAAATCTGCCAAAGTACTTTTACCAGCACCACTGCTACCTACAAGGGCTACTGTTTTACCTTTTTCAATAGTCAAATTAATGTTTTTCAAAATGGTGACATCGTTGTAAGCAAACGATACATTTTTAAACTCAATGCTATGGCTAAATTGCGCTAGTACTTTTGGTGCTTCGGGCTCTTTAACTACAATCGCTGCTTGCAGTATTTCTTCGATTCTGGCAACTGCTGCACCGCCTTTTCTAGCACTAGAAAAAGAGCCTGCGAGGTTTTTTGCGGGTTGAATTATTTGTGTGAATAATAAAATATAAGTAATAAATCCTTCTGCATTTAAATCTGCCTGATTGCTTAGTACCAATTTGCCGCCAAACCATAAAATGCAGCACAACACAAACACACCTAAAAACTCGGAAACTGGCGAGGCCATATCTCTTCTAAAATTCATTTTGTTGCGCAAATTGCCTAAACCATCGTTGACAGCAAAAAATCGCTTACCTATTAAGCCTTCTGCGTTAAAAGCTTTAATAATGCGTAAGCCAGTCAAAGTTTCGTCAAGTATCGACATAAGCAAGCCATATCGTTCTTGTGCATCGGTTGATTGTTTTTTTAATGATTTACTTAATCTACCAATAATGAAACCTGTTGCTGGTAGTAGTACCAATAAAAAAAATGATAATTGCGGACTTAGTAATACTAAGCTTACAAGCACAATTAAAACCGTTAGTGGCTCACGAATCAAACCTTCTAAAGTGCTCATTACGCTAAACTCAATCTCATTCGCATCATTGCTCATACGGCTAATAATATCGCCTTTTCGTTGCTCTGTAAAATAGCCAATGGGTAGTTCTAAAATTTTGTCAAATAAGTCGGAGCGTAACTTGGTCATTACATAATTGCGCATCGGCGATAGCACTCTAAAACCCAAATACGTAAATAAGTTTTTAAAGAAAATGGATACCAAAATAACGATGCAGATAAATGCCAGTGCATATACCTTATTATTATCATAGTGAATAATAACTTGGCTAATCACATATTTAATATGATTGGTAACACTTGCGCCAGAAAAAGTCCAAGCAGGTTCTACACGTAACAATTCTTCTTTGCCAAACAATAATTGTAAAAATGGTGCTAGCATGGTAAGTGATGTTAAAGAAAATAGCACCGCTAGTAAGTTGAATAGAAAGTATAATACAATATTGCTTGTTTGTGATCGTAGGTAGAAGAGAATGCGACTAAAACTTTTCATTTTCGAGCTTAATAAAATATGAGGGGCAAAGTAACTAATTTTGCAGCCAATAAAACAGTTAAAGAAATGAAGGAAGGAAAGCGTCAAAAGCAAGTTGCATCAGTATTTCAAGCAGAGTTGAACGATATATTCATGAAATTGGGTCTAAATATGTTTGAAGGTGGTATGGTTTCTATAGCCGATGTAAAAGTTACTCCAGATCTATTAGAGGCTAGAATTTACTTGAGTTTGTTTCAAGTTGAAAACCCAACACTTGCCATGAAGCACGTAGAAGACAGGGCTTGGGAAATAAAAAAATTATTAGGCGAGAAAATTAAAAGCCAAGTACGACGCATGCCTGTGATTCATTATTTTCTTGATGATACATTGGAACATGTATTTAAAATGGAAGCATTATTTAAGAAAATTGAAGAAGAAAAGAAAGCAAGAGAAGAAAATAGTCAATAGTCAGTGATCAGTATACATTAAATTGATAAAGTTAGCAGCATACATCACACATCTCACATCACCAATCAAAAATTCAAAATCTGTTGAATCTTCTATTTGCATGGCGATATTTTAAGTCTAAAAAAACAACGAATGCCATCAATATTATTGCATGGATTAGTGTTACTGCTATAGCTGTGGTTACAGCTTCGCTAATTGTAGTGTTTAGTGTGTTTAATGGCTTTGAAGAATTGGTAAAAGGACTTTATACCGATTTTTATGCGGATGTTAATATCAGTGCAGCTAGTGGTAAAATAATCCATCTTTCACCAACACAAATCGCCAATATCAAAGCCATAGAAGGCGTTGCAGCTACAAGTTTAGTGGTGCAAGAAAAGGCATTACTAATGAATGGCGATAACCAAAGTATTGTGGTGGTAAAAGGTGTTGATGAAGCCAATAGATTGGTTAATAATATTAGTCATCATATTATTAATGGTAAATTTAATACTGGTACTACGGCTTCACCACGCTTGGTATTAGGTGCAGGTGTTGCTTACGCGATTAATGCAAATGTTGAGAGCAGTTTAACACCTTTGGTACTCAACTTACCCAACAAGCAAGCGGCAAAATTTAATGCTGAAGAAGGCTTTAATTCTTATAGTTTGTATGCAGTAGGTAGCTATGCGGTACAACAAGAATTTGACGATAAATATGTATTTACCAACTTAGATTTTTTAAAATATATGCTGTACATGGGTGCAAACGACTACAGCGAAGTAGAAATAAAATTGGCACCAAAAGTTAATACAGATAAAGTAATAGACAAGCTAAAAGCTTTGCTAGGTAAAGATTTTGTAGTGGCTTCTCGCTATCAGCAAAACCAAAGTTTGTACAGTGCCATGCAGGTAGAAAAATGGGTAATTTATGGCGTCACTTGTTTAATATTAGCCATCGCAGCTTTTAATATTATTGGTGCTTTAACCATGTTGGTTTTAGAAAAGCAAAAAGATATTGCTGTATTAAAGGCAATGGGCGCATTTGATAGCGTGGTACGGAACATTTTTTTAAGTGAAGGCGTTTTATTAGCCATTATAGGTACTGCCATTGGTGTAGTTTTAGCGACACTTATTTGCTTGTTACAAATACAATTTCATCTAGTACCATTGCAAGGTGGTAGTTTTTTAATTGATTATTATCCTGTACAGTTGCTGGTTACAGACTATATTATAGTTATTGCTACGGTATTTGTTATTGCTGTGTTGGCGGCTTATTTGCCTGCGCGTAAAGCAAGTGAGCAAGGTGTTTCTTTGAGAAGTTAGTTTATAACTATTACAACTCTTTTTCCATGTACACAACTTCTGGTAATGGGTTTTGATAATAAGCGTTCGTAATTACAAACCCATGTTTTTTATACAAATTGATAGCCGCTTGCAGGCGTTCTAAAGTATCTAGTTTCATGGTTTGGTAGCCCAATATTTTAGCGGTAGCTAACAATCGCTGCACCAAAGCATCACCAATTTTATGCTTACGAAATTCTGGTTTTACGTAAAGGCGTTTCATTTCGCAACTGCCATCTGGTAAGGGTTGTAAGGCAATGCAGCCAGCAATCTCATTGTTATAATAAGCAATGAATAATGCGCCTTTTGGTGTGCCATATTTTTTTAATGGGTCTGCTAGTTCGGCATCAAAACTTTGAAAACATAAGTCAGCATTTAGCTCTAAAGCATAGTCTTTAAACAATTGTATTGCGGTAGTTAATTCAGGGCCTTGTCCTGTAATGGCTTTTATAGATAACATGTTAAAATTTCGCACAAAGAAACAAAGGATACGAAGTAATTTTTTGAAAATTTAAACCACATTTTTTTCATCGTTGTCTTCAAAGCGCCCTTCGTGTGAAATCTCTAATGGTCACAATCTTCTTTGTGGGCGTGATCATGAACTCTGCAAAAACGGTAATTTATGTAATGCGCCAATACCACCAAAAGTAACGCTGGCACTAGAAAATAATACTGCCATTCGTGCCACGCTTGCTTAGCAAATAAGCAACCAATACCAAAAATGAACAATGCGATGGGTAAAATATTGTGGTGGTGTTTTTTGTAGCCATGATAAAGTGCATAAATACCCACTATTAGGGCAAGGATAATCATGCCGTATTCAAAAGCGATGTTTTCTATAATATCTACGCCAAATAGTGGCAAACTCGTAAATACTAGCGGCAGCAACGCACAATGAATAGCACAAGCAATGGATGCAGAAATACCAAAAGCGTCCCAATTAATTTTTAGATTCATTAGTGCAAAAGTAATAAAGTGCAACAAAGTTGCAAATTATTTGTTGCTATTTAAAAATGCTAAGGCAATTGCCACAGCACATTAGTAAGTTTGCAACGTAAAAAAATAACAATGAGTAAAAAGGCATTGATTTATCTCGGTTTCTTTGTCGTGTTGGTAGTCGGTTTTTGGTTTTTTCTCTTCAATGGCACCGATGCATGGAAAACAAAGTTGAATATTATTAGCTATGTAAAGCCATTTAGTTTTAAAAATCAAGATAACTTAGATTTTACTGAGCGTGATATGCTTGGTAAAGTAACCGTTGTAAACTACTTTTTTACGTCTTGCAAAGGTATTTGCCCAAAGATGAACAACAATATGAAAGGTATTTACGAGCAGTTTAAAAATGAACCCGATTTTTTAATTGTATCGCACACCTGCGACCCCGAAACAGATAGCGTGCCACGCATGAAATGGTATGCGGATAGTTTAAAAGTTGACACTAAAAAATGGACGTTTTTAACTGGTAGAAAAGATAGTCTATACTTGCAAGCACGCAGTAGTTATTTGTTAGATGATCCTAAAAACTCGCTTGATAGAATTCAAGATCAATTTATTCATACACAATTTTTTGCATTGGTAGATAAAAATGGTCAGGTGCGTGGACAGGTATATGATGGCTTAAAACCTAACGAAATAGAGCGATTGAAAGAAGATATTACCGCCTTATTGAAAGAAAAAGCAGGAAAAGGTAATTTTGTAAATGGTATTTTTAACAACAATCCATAATTAACAATGGCTACTACGGTTGCAGATATTTTAAAGGCCAATAATTTGAGCATTACAGACAGTAGAAAAAGCATTTTAGCGCTGTTCAAGTTGAGTAAAGGTGCTTTGGCGCATGCCGATATTGAGAAGAAATCGTCTGCACAATTTGATAGAGTTACCATTTATAGAACCTTGCAAACCTTTGTAGATAAAGGCATTATTCATACTATACCCACGGCTGATAATAGTGTATTGTATGCTTTGTGTAAAGATGATTGCACTGAGGGTCATCATCACGACAATCATGTACACTTTATTTGTGACAATTGTGATATCACTTATTGTTTAGACCACGTAACCATACCTTCAGTAAACTTGCCAGAAGGCTTTACCCAAAAACAAACGGATGTTGTCGTAAGTGGCGTTTGTAAAAATTGTTGTGCCTCCAAGCCATAAAGGCGAGTTAAGAATACTGATAAATTATTCGTATAATTTCTCTAATCCCAATAGCAATGGGAACTTGCACTATAAGTTAAAGCCCTTCAATTCTCTAAAATGCCCGTTGAGTTTTATTTTGTCCTTTAAGTTTTCCATACCCGCAACCATAGGCAATACTTTCGCTAAATGTCGCTTTAAGTATTCTAAACGTTGGTCCTCTCGCCATAAACCCAACAATTCATATTCCTCTTTTACAGTAAGCCCTGCATGGTGCGCTACGTCATAACTCGTTAAGATATCGTCTGGCTTTTTAAAATCTTTACTCACGTTAAGCAATTTGTGCAATTGCCTAATATCTGCGATGATGTTCGTCATCATAACACTTTTTAATCGTTCGTCATTTACAGGGTAAGTAACGATAGCGCCGCTGTAAAGCTTATCGGGCAGGCTTTTGATGGTTTCTAATATTTTAAAAATGCGTGTGCCTTTGGTACGAATGTCCATTTTGCCATCTGCATGCACTTCCACGATTTCTGTAATTTCTAAAAGCGTACCTAGTTCGTTAATGCCATTGTCTAGCACGGTAGGTATACCAAATGGTTTGGCTTCGGCAAAGCAATCGGTAATCAATTGCCTGTAACGAGGTTCAAAAATATGTAGGTTCAATTGTTCGCCTGGGTACACAACAATACCTAATGGAAATATGGGGATAAAATTGGTCATAGATAATGGGGCAAATTAATGATTTCAGCGTTTCAAAAAGCATTCCGTTTGGCTATGGAAAAGTTTTCGGTTCTTTACGCCCAAGTAATACAATTTTGGATGAAAATTTCTGGATTTACCATTATAAAAAACGCAGTGCAAAACGATTATCCTATCGTGGAAGCCATCACTTCTATATTGCCCGTGGTTGATGAAATGGTGGTGTTAATAGGCGATTGTAACGATGCTACAGAAGCATTGATTCAATCGATAGATAGTGGTAAAATAAAAATCTTCCACTCTGTTTGGGACAAAAATTTGCGGAGCGGTGGTACTGTTTTAGCAGTAGAAACCAACAAAGCTTTCGACTTGATAGACCCAGAAAGTACATGGGCTTTTTACATTCAAGGCGATGAAGCGGTACATGAAAAATACCATCAAACGATACTTGATGCTTGCCAGTTGTATAAGGATGATCAGCGTGTAGAAGGCTTGCTATTTAAGTATTTACACTTTTATGGTACTTACGATTATGTAGGCGATAGCAGAACATGGTACAGCCACGAAGTGCGGATTATTCGTAACGATAAAAAGATACAATCGTATAAAGATGCCCAAGGTTTTAGAATAGGCGATACCAAAATTAAAGTAAAGGCCATCGACGCTTATATCTATCATTATGGCTGGGTAAAAAGCCCCGAACAAATGATGAAAAAACAAAAAGATGTCAGCCGCTTTTGGCACGACGATGAATCGCTAAAGAAAAATCATGCACGGCCAGACTATTACGATTTTAACGAGTACGATTCGTTAGAGAAATTTACTGGCACACATCCATCTGTAATGGCAAATAGATTGGCTCAAAAAAATTGGCAGGTAGAATTGGACATAACTAAAAAGCAATTTTCGTTTAAAGATAAATTCTTGTATTACTTTGAAAAACTAACAGGTATTCGGCCATTTGACTTTAGGAATTACAAAGTGATACGATAGCTAAATAGGAACTACAAAGCAATTGCGACGATCTGCAAAATGGTTTTGATTAAATAACAAGCAATTTTTAACAAATACATAGTAATTTGTAAAAATATCTGGTCAATTTGCAATAGTTACGAAGGGATTAGTAACAGTTACGGTACAATTTCTATGAAATACATAGCGATAAGTAAAAATATCTGACTAATTTGTAATAAATACATAGTGATTTGCAAAAATATCTAACCAATATGTAACGAATACATAGTGACGAGTATAAATATATAGCCAATTATTAAAGTCTACAAATACATTTATAACACACCATTCACGCTTTTACCATGTGGCCTCAATTACTACTACAATTACGACAACACCATTTTAAAGCATTGGCACGTTGTATTTCGTTAGTAGAAAATGAAGTAACAGGTTACCATGATTTTTTAGCGCAGCTACCGAGTACAAAAAGTACGGCAATTATTGGTCTTACAGGTGCGCCGGGTGCAGGTAAAAGTACCTTAACCGATGCTTTGATTGATGCTTTAGTGGCCAATAACAAACGTGTTGGGGTTTTATGTGTAGATCCTTCTTCGCCCTTTAACCTAGGTGCTTTGCTTGGCGATAGAATACGCATGAGTAATTGGTACAATCATCCCTATGTATTTATTCGCTCGTTGGCTACACGTGGCTCGTTGGGTGGGTTGCACCCACACATTATTGAGATTATGAGTGTGATGCAAGCAGCGGGTTTTGACTATATTATTGTTGAAACTGTAGGTGTGGGGCAAAGTGAAATTGAAATTGCTGGCCTTGCCGATACGACTGTGGTAGTGGTGGTGCCAGAAAGTGGTGATGAAGTGCAAACCATGAAAGCTGGCTTGATGGAAATAGCCGACATATTTGTAGTAAATAAAAGCGACCGGCCCGATGCAGATAGTTTTGTACATAATCTGCGACAGCTATTAGCCCCTACATATCATAATGCAAGCTGGCAAGCACCCATAGTAAAAACCATTGCTTCGCAAAAACAAGGGATAAGCGAGTTGGTAAATTGTATACAACAGCATCTGCAACAATTAACCGTGTCAGACAAAAAATACTGGCTATTGGCTGAGAGAGCTTATCAACTTATTCAGCAGCAGCGCATGAAAAACATTAATAAGCAGCAATTAAAAAATGCTATTATTGCGGCACATCAAGCTGATAACTTCAATTTATATACATTTATACATAACCTCGGCTAATTTATATTTGCACCTAACAGAATTATTAATAAAAACTATTGTATGCCAGAAAAAGGACTTGCTAGATATTCATTTCTTATCTCTAATATAAAAAACTATAATGAATATCTCATCGATAAAATAGTTAGACGTAAACGTTCGTTGGTATTTACAACAAAGCCAAATGCCATTCAATTTGAAGTGCCAAGAAGCCTCTATCAGGTATTTAAAGAAATTTTTATGGTCGATGTGTATACCATAAAAAAACTAATAACAACAATTCCCGCTAAGCCTGTTATTATTGACATTGGCGCCAATGCGGGTTTTTTTGATGTACTGATACTCTCTAAAAATAAAGAGGCCAAGATATATGCCTATGAGCCCATTAGTACCAACGTCAATAGATTTCGTAAAATTGTTACAGATAATCACTTAGAAGAAAATGTTATTATTTTTCAAAAGGCCGTTACTGGATTGCCAATGGATGGGTTAGATTTATTTATGGAGGACACAGATGATAATCAAGTAGTGGCCTCAATTTTTGATGGCTTTAATAAGAGTAATACAAAAAAAATTCATATTCCTTCAGTGACACTACAAGAAATAATTGATGACATCAATCAACCTACCATCGATTTATTAAAAATGGATTGCGAGGGTAGTGAATATGATATCATGTACAATACTAGCTCCGATTATATACGCAGAATTAGGCATATGGAAATTGAAGTGCATGACGTAAATGATGATAAAAATAACATTACTTATTTCAATTCTTTTCTTTTAAAACTGGGTTATCGTACGTACTTTACACCAATAAATGATTTCTGTTACGCCTTACAAGCAACCCTAGATGACCAACAGCCCTAAAAAAATTATTATTGATTGCGAAAGAATGAAATATCCAAACACAGGATTGTATCATTTTTGTTTGCAACTTGGAAAAGCATTAATAGAGTTGGCTGACCCTAGTAAGGAAGAATTATTTTTTTATGTTCAAAAAAATGCGCACGGAATTTTTGGAAACCAAGTAAAGTATATTCATCAACATAGCTTTCATAAGTTTATCATGCCACTTAGTTGCAATTTCGATATTTGGAGCAAAACCTATCAAGGTACCATGTATAATCCTCGGTTTAAAAGGATTAAATCTATACTTACCATTCATGACATTAATTTTATGTATGATGATAAGCCTTTATTCAAAAAACGTAAGTATTTAAAAGCACTACAGCAAAAAATTGATAGTGCTTCACACATCATAGCGATTTCAAATTTTGTATTAACAGATATTTCTAAGCATTGTAATATTGACAACAAGTCTGTTTCTGTCATCTACAATGGCTGCAATATTTCGGACGAAATTATTGCTGAGAAACCGGCAAGTATGCCTGCTCAGCCTTTTTTGTATACTATTGGTACTATCGCCCAAAAAAAGAATTTTCATGTATTACCTGCTTTATTGGTCAATAATAACTACCAGTTAATAATTAGTGGTATTACACAAAGTGACGCTTACAAGCAGCAAATAGTAGATAACGCCAAGCAATTGGGTGTAGCAGATAGATTAGTTTTTACAGGTGCTATCAGCGAAGCAGAGAAATATTGGTATTATCAACATTGTGAGGCGTTTGTGTTTCCTTCCATAGCCGAGGGTTTTGGCTTGCCCGTAATAGAAGCGATGCATTTTGGAAAGCTTACTATTCTTTCTACGCATACTTCTTTGCCAGAAGTGGGAGGGCCACATGCGTATTATTTTCCTGATTTTGAGCCCACAACAATGCAGCAAACTTTGTTTAACAGTTTAGCGCATTACCACCAACAAAATCCGCAAGTAGCTATAAAAAATTGGGCTAGTCAATTTAGTTGGCAGCAAGCGGCTATACAATATTTAAACATTTATCGTACCCTTTAGCAAGCTTAAGCAAGCATTTTCACGTATGTTAATGGGTGATTCTCAGGCAATTTATTTTGTTTCACCTTTTATTATCAAAGTTTAAACATTTTATTTGTTCGCTTCAACTAATTGTGTTTAACTTTACACTCTTAATACTTAAACAAGTTCTTATGACAGCAGTAGAATTCAACCAAATGTTGACCAACAACACTGAATTTTTAAAGCCTTTTGCCATTACACTTACACGTGACAATGAACAAGCGAAAGACTTGTTTCAAGAAACCCTGTATCGTGCTTTGGCCAATAGAGAAAAGTACAATACGGGTACAAATATTAAAGCTTGGTTGTATACCATCATGCGTAATATTTTTATTAATAATTATCGCAGAAAGGCAAAACAAAATACCATATTCGATACTACGCCTAATGAGTTTTTGATCAGTAATTACCAAGGCGCCGTGGCAAACGATGCTGTTGCAACCATTAATATTAAAGAAGTGCAAGCGGCTATACATGGTCTCCCAGAAATTTTTAAAAATCCATTTCTATTATATTTCGATGGATTTAAATATCACGAAATAGCTGATATGCTTGGTGAACCTTTAGGAACCATTAAAAGTCGTATCCACTTTGCTCGCAAATTATTAAAAGCACAGTTAGATCGTCATTAATCTCAACAAAATCCCCTAACTTTCCTCATTCATGCAACAAAAGTCGGTAATAATAATAGGGGCGGGTTTTGCGGGGCTGTCTGCCGCCAGTTTTATGGCAAAAGCAGGTTATAAAGTAACAGTACTTGAAAAACACGGTATTCCGGGCGGTAGGGCTAGGCAATACCAAGCGCAAGGTTTTACGTTTGATATGGGGCCAAGTTGGTATTGGATGCCAGATGTTTTTGAAAGATTCTTCGCTCAATTTGGTAAAAAAGTTGCTGACTATTACCAGCTTAAAAGATTAGATCCCTCCTATAGTGTTTACTGGCAAGATGGTAAAATGGATGTGCCAGCCAATTATGAAACACTAAAAGCACTGTTTAATAGTATTGAACCTGATAGTGGTGAACAGTTAGATAAATTTTTAGCTGAAGCTGAATATAAATACGAGGTTGGTATAAATAAATTGGTACACAAGCCTGGTAGAAAGTTATCTGAATTTATAGATTGGGATTTAATGACTGGCGTATTTAAGCTAGATGTGTTTAACTCGATAAAAGCGCACGTTGCAAAGCACTTTAAACATCCACAACTTCGTGAATTATTAGAGTTTCCTGTATTATTTCTTGGGGCTTTGCCCGAAAAAACGCCTGCATTGTACAGCTTGATGAACTATGCAGACATTAAAGGCGGTACTTGGTATCCTGAAAAAGGGATGTACCAAATAGTACAAGGCATGTACCTTTTAGCCAAAGAATTGGGCGTAGATTTTCATTTTAACCAAAATGTAGAACAAATTGTGGTTGAGAATGGGGTAGCTGTTGGTGTGAAAACCACAGTAGAAAGCCTACCATCAATCGTCGATAGTCGACCATTGACTGAAACTCAAAACTTATTTTCTGCTGATGTAGTGATTGCTGGCGCTGATTATCACCATGTAGAAACCAAATTGTTGTCTAGTTCTTGTAGAAGTTATAGCGATGAATACTGGAACAAAAGAGTAATGGCACCAAGTTGCTTATTATATTACGTTGGCTTAAGTAAAAAGATAGACAATATTCAGCACCATACTTTATTTTTTGATACCTCATTTGATGTGCATGGTGCAGAGATTTATACTACCAAACAATGGCCTACCAATCCATTGTTTTACGTAAGTGCCGTATCGGTAACAGACCCAAGTTCTGCACCAAACGGTTGTGAAAATTTGTTTATATTAATACCTGTAGCCACTGGTTTAACTGGTGATGATGAGGCATTGAGAGATAAATATTTTGATATTGTTGTTGAGCGAATGGAACAAAAATTGCAACAATCTATTAAGCCATATGTTATCTACAAAAAGTCGTACGCTCAGAGTAATTTTATAAAAGATTACAATGCGTTTAAAGGCAATGCTTATGGATTGGCAAATACCCTATTACAGACTGCTATTTTAAAGCCAAGTTGTAAAAGCAAAAAGGTGAAAAACCTATTTTATACAGGTCAATTAACTGTACCAGGGCCAGGTGTACCGCCAAGCTTAATAAGTGGTGAAGTAGTTGCAAAAGAAGTGGTGAAGGCGTTTGGTGTGTAACGGACGCAGAGGTTGAGAAATGCGCAGGGCGTCGGAGTGTGCAACCCAACAACAGTTGAAAAGATAACGAAAGCTGACAAACAAATAAACATACCTAGGGCCATGACCAACATGCAACTTTTTCATAGCGTAAGTCAAGAATGCAGTAGAAATACCACTGTACAATATAGTACTAGTTTTTCTTCTGCCATTAAGCTGTTGCATAAAGACTTAAGACAACCCATTTTTAATATTTATGGTTTTGTGCGCTTTGCTGATGAAATTGTAGACACTTTCCATGGTTATGATAAAGCTAATTTACTTGCAGAATTTAAAGCAGCTACTTACGAAGCAATTGAAAGAGGTATTAGTTTAAATCCCATTTTACATAGTTTTCAATTGACAGTAAACGCTTACAATATTGATAAAAAGCTGATTGATGCATTTTTGTATAGCATGGAAATGGATTTGGATAAACGCAAATATGATAAGGCGGGCTATGAAGAATATATTTATGGTAGTGCAGAAGTGGTAGGTTTAATGTGCTTGTATGTATTTTGCAATGGCAATCAAACGGAGTATGAACGCTTGAAACCAGGCGCTAGAAGTTTGGGTGCAGCGTTTCAAAAAGTAAATTTTTTAAGAGACTTGAAAGCTGATTTCGAAGCATTAGATAGAGTATATTTTCCTGGCTGTGATTTTAGAAACTTTACTAAAGAAGATAAATTATTAATAGAAGCAGATATACAAAAAGATTTTGATGATGCTTATGCTGCCATCTTACAATTGCCTATTCAGGCAAGATTCGGTGTATATGTTGCATATAAATATTACCTCTCGTTGTTTAAGAAAATTAAACAACTAAAGCCCCAGAAAATCATGGAAGAACGTATTCGTATTCCTGATTATAGCAAAGCTTTTATACTGGCTAAAGCTGGCATTAGAAGTCAATTGAATATCCTTTAGACACATACCGATTAAAGCTAGCTTAAGATTGATGAAAGGCAACGCATTCGTTTGCGTGAATCATTGATTCGGATTATTTTTAAGCCATGGAAACAGTTGTATTAGTAAATGAATCTGATGTAGAGATAGGCTTAATGGAAAAAATGGAAGCGCATGAAAAAGCTATGTTACATAGGGCTTTCAGTGTATTTATTTTTAACAGAAAGGGCGAATTATTACTACAACAAAGAGCACTTCGCAAATACCATAGCGGTGGTCTTTGGACCAACACTTGTTGCAGTCATCCTAGACCACATGAAGATATAAAAGCCGCTGCACACCGAAGGTTGCGTGAAGAAATGGGTTTTGATACTGAACTAGTGAAAGCGTTTGATTTTACCTACAAAGCAGAATTTACAAATGGGCTTACCGAACATGAGTTTGACCACGTTTTTATTGGTACTTATGATGATTTGGTGCAACCAAATTTTGATGAGGTAGAAAACTATGCATACCGTGCACTGCCATTGATAGAAGCAGCTTTAAAAAATAATCCTGATTTTTTTACGGAGTGGTTTCATATTGCTTTTCCTAAAGTGGTGAGTTGGCTTGCCGAAAACAAAAGCTAAATAATTAGGCATTGCTTTAGTATTTTTACTCCCAATCAATAAAAATAGATTAAGTACATGTCTCATAAAAAAGCCATTATAATTGGTGCTGGTGTTGCAGGTTTAGCAAGTGCTATCAGGCTTGCTGTGCAAGGGTTTGCCGTTGAAGTGTACGAGAAAAATAGTTACCCGGGTGGCAAATTATCTCATTTTGAAGCAAATGGATTTAAGTTTGATGCTGGACCTAGTTTATTTACTCAACCACAAAATATAGAAGCCTTATTTGCGTTAGCTGGCGAGCCCATTGCTGACTACTTTAATTACCAATCTTTACCAGTTTCTTGCAAATATTTTTACAGTGATGGTACAGTTGTAAACGCTTATACCAATACCAACGCTTTTGCCAATGAATTAGAAAATAAGTTAGGGGAAGATGGAAAAAAACTGACCAGCTATTTAAAACAGTCTGAAAAAGTCTATAATAATATTGGTAGTATTTTTTTAAACCATTCGCTGCACAAACGTAAAACCTTGTTTAAAGCACCTATTCGTAAGGCATTGGCTACTGCAAAGTCTAAATACTTGTTTAAAACCTTGCATCATATAAACGAAGCCGCGTTTACTAAAACACATACTGTACAATTATTTAATAGGTATGCCACTTACAACGGTAGTAGCCCTTACCTAGCCCCAGGTATGTTGAGTTTAATACCGCATCTTGAGCATAACGAAGGCACATTTTATCCAAAAGGTGGCATGATAAGTATTACCAATGCTTTGTATCAACTGGCACTAAAGAAAAATGTGGTTTTTCATTTTAATACACCAGTCACAAGTATTATCCATCATGAAGATAAAGTAAGAGGTGTTGTTGCTAATAACGATAACCATTATGCAGAAATTGTAGTGAGTAATATGGATGCTTATTTCACCTACAATCATTTATTGAAAGATTATCGCAAGGCGAATAAGATTTTAAAGCAAGAACGCAGTAGCAGTGCGCTAATATTTTATTGGGGTATTAATGCCAGTTTTCCAGCATTAGAACTGCATAATATCTTTTTCACGAAAGATTATAAAGCGGAATTTGACAGTTTATTCAAATTAAAAAATCTTTATTACGATCCTACGATTTACATTAATATCACTAGTAAATGTGAACCAGGCTTTCAGGCACCAGAAGGCAAAGAAAACTGGTTTGTAATGATCAATGTTCCTGCTAATGTGGGGCAAAATTGGCAATCATTTACACAGCGTTACAGGGAAATTATTATTGCTAAATTATCTGCGGCGCTTGGTAAAGACATCGCTTCTTTAATTGAAGTAGAAGAAGTACTAGACCCAATTACTATTGAAAGTAAAACGGCTTCGTATATGGGCTCATTGTATGGTACAAGCAGCAATAGCAAATTTGCAGCTTTTTTGCGCCACCCAAATTTTACCAATGCTATTAAAGGCTTATATTTTGTTGGTGGCAGTGTACATCCAGGTGGGGGCATACCGCTTTGCTTGCAAAGCGCTAAAATTATGAGTGATATAGTAGTTGACGATATGAAAAAGAAGAAAAAGGCACATTAAACCTTGTTACAAGAAGGTTTTACTTGTTATTTTCGCTCCTTTAAAATACCCCATTGAAACAATATTTAACCCGATACAAGATTGCCATTGGCATAGCTATTCTCTTTCATGTTAGTGGCTTCATTGGCATTTTATTCACGCCTTACGCCCATTGGTTCATAGAAAATACCCCACTCAATTTAGTATTAATGTTTGGGTTATTAATCTATACCCAGCATTACAGAAGCAGGCGGTTTTACTTATTCATGTTGATAGCTTTTGTAGTAGGTATGTTCTCTGAAATGATTGGTGTACATACAGGAAAGCTTTTTGGTCATTACCATTATGGCGACGTTATGGGGCGTAAACTATTGGGTGTGCCATTTTTAATAGGTATCAATTGGTTTGTGGTGGTGTTTTCAGCAGGTATTATTATGCGTAAAATAAATATTTGGCTCGAGGCTAGATATTTACCCGAAGGTCAACAAATGCGGCCAGGTTTTAAAGCCGCTAGTTTTATAATCGACGGTGCATTACTAGCTACTTTTTTCGATTTTATAATGGAACCAGTGGCCATCGAGTTAAAGTTTTGGCAATGGCACACGCCTTATGTGCCATTTTATAATTATATTTGTTGGTTTTTTATCAGTGCATTTTTGCTCATTCTTTTCCGTAAGCTGAACTTCAATAAAAACAACCATTTCGCTGTACATTTGTTTATCATACAGTCGTTGTTTTTTATTGCTTTACAAATTTTTCTATAATGTTGTTATATATCATTATTACACTTGCTGTTTTTTGTTTAATGGAAGGAATCACTTGGCTAACACATAAGTATGTGATGCATGGGTTTTTGTGGTATTTGCATGAAGATCATCACCAAAAAACACATGGTTTTTTCGAGAAAAACGACGCTTTCTTTCTCATATTTGCGGTACCAAGTTGGTTGTGTATTATGCTTGGCAGTATGCACCAAAATTATGTATCTGTGAGTATTGGCGCAGGTATTGCTTTGTATGGTTTTGCATACTTTTTGTTTCATGAAATCATTATCCATCAGCGCTTTAAACTATTTACTCGTACCAATAGTCGCTACATTAAAGCCATTCGCTGGGCACATAAAATGCACCATAAACACATTAATAAAGAAGATGGTGAAAGTTTCGGAATGCTAATCGTTGCTAAAAAATATTGGGACAAAGTAAAGCGCGATGAAGCGTTGAAGAATAGTATTGTATAATATTATTTCTATGCAATCATTGTTGATACCCCTATTTTAGCACACTATGCAGTTTCTTAGGTATATCGAAATTATGTCTGAATCGTAATTCTAAGTCTTATCCTCACCCATCTATTATAAACATACCATTTGTTTCCTAAAATTAGCAATCATTAACCAACAATCAGCAATATCGCATTATGATTTTATCATCACTGGTGCTGGTTGTGCAGGTTTAAGTTTGTTAATGCGTCTGTTGCAAGAGCCTTCGCTTAGCAGCAAGCAAATTTTAATCATTGATCAAACACCTAAAAACAAAAACGACAGAACTTGGTGTTTTTGGGAAACAAGCGCTGGGCTTTTTGAGGCTATCGTTCACCACCGCTGGCATGATATACAATTTCTGTCGCAGCAATTTTCAAATACAATCGCTATCGCCCCATATACATATAAAATGATACATGGCTTGGAATTTTACAACTATGTTATCCAATTTGCGCAGCAATTTCCAAATGTTACTTTTAAATATGATACTGTAAAAAGTATTGTAAATCACCATAAAAGTGTAGAAGTAAAGCTGAACTATGTATCTTTTACTGCTGACTTTGTATTTAACAGTATCATCTTTCAGCAACCCGAACTACCTAAGGGTAAATATTATTTGTTGCAGCACTTTAAAGGTTGGGTTATTAATACGCAACAGCCAGCTTTTAACCCCAACATGGCTACGTTTATGGATTTTACTGTTAGTCAGCAACATGGCACTACTTTTATGTATGTGTTGCCAACAAGTACCACCGAAGCTTTGGTTGAGTATACGTTGTTTACCGAAGCATTATTGGCAGAAACGGACTACGACGATGCACTTAAAAACTATATCAAAAAGCAACTAGGCATTACGGAATATACCATCGAACATGAGGAATTTGGCATTATACCAATGACGAATATCGATTTTCCAAATTACGATGGTCGCATTGTAAATATAGGTATTGCTGGCGGGCAAGCAAAAGGTAGCAGTGGCTATGCGTTTCAGTTTATACAAAAGAGAACTGAACAAATTGTACACTCTTTAGTGAAAAACCAGCATCCATTTACAAAAACTACTTTTTCAGATAAGAAGTTTAAGTTCTACGATAGCGTTTTGCTAAATGTATTACATCATAAAAAATTAAATGGTGATGCTGTTTTTGCGGATATATTTCAAAAAAATAGCCCAAATACGATTTTCCGTTTTTTAGATAACAATAGCAATTTGCTTGAAGACATACAAATAATGAATAGCGTACCTATCACAGTTTTCCTAAAAGCTGCATTACAGGAATTGTTTATTTGATTGTCTAGTTAATATTATCACTACAAAATCAAATAAACTATTTGTTAGCGGATAAAACCACTTCTTCTACTATTCTTGGAAAATGTAGGTGTTCTAGTTGGTGAATTTTAGCAGCCACCGTATCAGGGGTATCAGCTTTAGTTACAGCACAACTTGCCTGAAAAATATGTTTCCCTTCATCAAAGTTTTCATTTACATAATGTATGGTAATGCCGCTTTCAGTTTCGCCGTTGGCTACAACAGCTTCATGTACAAAATGACCATACATGCCTTTACCACCATATTTTGGTAACAATGCAGGATGTATATTAATAATTTTATCAGGATAGGCTTTAATTAGAGCAGCCGGCACTTTCCATAAAAAGCCTGCCAATACGATAAAGTCAATTTGCTTTGCCTTTAAAATGTTGACATAGGCGTCGCCCCTAAAAAAAGGTTCTTTTTCTATTAATAGTGTTTCAATATTATTTAATTCTGCAATTGCTAAAACGCCCGCTTCGGGCTTGTTGCAGACTACTAGCTTTACTTTTATATATTGATTATGTTGCAGATGTTCGATAATTTTTGCCGCATTGCTACCAGCTCCAGAAGCAAATATGGCAATTTGCTTGGTTGAGGTTACTTTTCCTGTCATTCTTTTGCTCATTCTATGTAAATAATTTCTAAAAAATGTAAATTGTCCCAAAGGAATACTTACGAATAATACACAAAATGGCCAAAGAATAGATATTGTAATAATATATATAATCAAATAAATAAAACCTTTTTCTATTGATATATAACTGAGTAATTTTCTACCTGTAATGCCGCATAAGCTACCACCAAAAGCAAATGTGCAAATAATTAGTGTGAATTGCAACCAACTTACTTTCCATTTTTCTTTCCATTTTTTTACCATATGTCAAATGTGCAACTATTTTTTGAGTAATTTTTACTGTGTTTTTAACATTCATGGGTTTAACAGTTTCGTTTACAATTTTATGACAATTCAAATGGCTAACTTTCAACAATCGGCTGAAACCCTTGCCAGCAAAGGATAAAAAAAATTTTTGTGAGATGTGCATTTCTCATGTTACTGTCATATTTTTGCCACCGCAAAAGGATATTTCTCCTCACCTAAGAACAATTAGAACGTGAATATGATACGTCTTAGAAGTATAGCCAAAACATTTTTTCTTACGCTGACAGTTTTAATGGCTTTTTCATGTGTAAATACTGCATCTGCTCAGGATGGTAAAGCCTTGTTTTCAGCCAATTGTGCATCATGCCATGCGGTTAATAAAAGATTAACTGGTCCTGCTTTAGCTGGTGTAGAAGATAGATGGCCTGACAAAGCGAAATTGCATGCTTGGATTAGAAATAACCAAGCGTTCTTAAAAACTGGCGACAAATATGCGAATGATTTGTATAATGAGTATGGCAAAGTAGGAATGAGCATATTTCAAAATTTTACAGATAAGGAAATTGACGCTATTTTAGCTTATATTAAAAGTGTACCTGCTGATGGTGCCAAGGGTGGTGGTGGAACAACCGTTGCAGATCCTGCTGGTTCATCAAGTGACAACTCTATTTTATTTGGTATACTTACTTTAGTGCTGGCAGTAGTTGCACTAATATTATTACAAGTAAATGGTAATCTTAAAAAATTATCTGACGATAAAGAGGGCGTTCCTGCGGCTGAGCCAATTGCCTTTTGGAAGAACAAAGCTTATATTGCCGTAGTAATTGTACTACTATTTATTGTAGGTGGTTATTATACTACAATGGGCGCTATAGGATTAGGAAGAAGCAAAGATTACCAACCGGAGCAGCCTATCTACTATTCACATAAAGTACATGCTGGTATCAATCAAATCAATTGTCAATATTGTCACATCGGTGTTTACCAAGGTAAGCAGGCTACTTTACCTTCTGTGAACGTTTGTATGAATTGTCATATGGCCATTAATGAATACAAGGGTGACAAGATTATAAACGAAGACGGCGTTGAAGTAAATGGCACTGCCGAAATTAAGAAACTATATAAATATGCTGGTTTTGAAGAAGGCAAACCTTGGGATGCCAATAAAGCTAAACCAATTGAATGGGTGCGTATCCACAATTTACCTGACCACGTTTATTTTAACCATGCGCAGCACGTAAATGCGGGCAAAGTTGCTTGCCAAACTTGCCATGGTGAAATTCAGAAAATGAGTGAGGTAAAACAATACTCTAATTTAAGTATGGGCTGGTGTATTAACTGCCACCGTGAGACAAAAGTTCAATTTAAAGACAATGGCTTTTACAGCATCTATGAAAAATACCATGCTGATTTAAAGAGCGGTAAAATTGATAGCACAAAGGGTATTACTGTTGAAAAAATTGGTGGTACAGAGTGTCAAAAATGTCACTATTAATAAATGTCAATTAGCATTTAACCAAGATTTAACTGCTAGTTCCGATAAAAATAATACCTGATTAATGTAACAGGTTGTAAGGGTTTTACATTAGCATATTAGCTAATTATCACATTATAAGATTATGAGTAAAAAGCATTGGCAAAGTTTTGGGGAATTGAATAATTCTGATGCTTACAAGCAATCAGTAAAAGACGAGTTTCGTGAAGATTTACCTGTAGAAACCGCAGATAATGGTTTCCTTGAGGGCAAAACGCCACGTAGAGATTTCTTAAAATATTTGGGTTTTAGTACTGCTGCTGCGGCTGTTGCTGCAAGTTGTGAAATGCCAGTAAAAAAGGCAATTCCTTTTGCTAACAAACCAGAAGATATTGTACCAGGCATTGCCAATTATTATGCTACTACATTTGTACAAGATGGTGACGCGGTAAGCGTTATTGCTAAAGTACGTGATGGTCGCCCTATTAAAATAGAAGGTAATGATTTAAGCCCGATTACAAACGGCGGTACTTCTGCAAGGGTACAAGCATCAGTATTAGATTTATATGATACTGCGCGTTTGCGCTTTCCTCTAATCGATGGTAAAGAAGTTAAACTAGAAGATATTGATAAGGCTGTATCTGCTGATTTAGCGAGTGCGAATAATGTTGTTGTTTTAACTTCTACTGTGGTTTCACCTTCTTCAAAAGAAGTGATTGCACAGTTTCTAGCTAAGCATCCTGGTAGTAAGCATGTCACTTTTGATGCTGTTTCGTATAGCGGTATTTTACAAGCTAGTGAAGCTACTTATGGTAAAAGAACCATTCCTTCATACAGATTTGATAAAGCCAAAACAATTGTGAGCATTGGTGCTGATTTCCTCGGTACTTGGTTGAGCCCAATTGAATTTGCTAAGCAATATGCTGTAGGTAAAAGAATAGATGAGAAAAAACCAGAAATGAGCAAGCATTTTCATTTTGAAACTGTTGCGAGTTTAACTGGTAGTAATGCGGATGAAAGAATCTTACATCGTCCTTCTGAAACGGGTGCTGTTGTAGCTGGTTTACTAGCTGCTATCAACGGTCAAGCTGTCAATGGTTTAGATGACAAACTAAAGAAAGGTATAGAAAAAGTTGCTAAAGCTCTAGTTGCTACTAAGGGTGCATCATTGGTTGTTGCTGGTAGTAACGATTTGAATGTTCAGATTTTAGTTAATGCTATCAATGAGGCTTTACAATCAAATGGTAACACAATTGATTGGAGTGCTACATACAATACACGTCAAGGTATTGACGCTGATATGGTAAAACTTGTAGCCGATATGAAAGCTGGTACTATCGATGGTTTAATCATTTATGGTGCTAACCCTGTTTACTCATGGTTTAATAGTAAAGAGTTTGTTGAGGCTTTGAAAAAAGTAAAAGTGACTGTTTCTTTCAATACCAAAGCTGATGAAACAACACAACTTTGTAAATATGTAGTACCTGATCATAATTACCTTGAAAGTTGGGGCGATGCAGAAATTAAAACAGGCTATTACTCATTTGTACAACCTACTATCTATCCATTGTTCAAAACGCGTCAGTGGCAGGATAGCTTGTTGAAATGGAGCGGCGCAACTACTGATTATTTAGCTTTCCTAAAATCTTATTGGAGTGCTAAAGTAGGTGGCGAAACTGGTTGGGATAAAGTGTTGCAAGACGGTGTAATTAATCCAACTGCAGCCACTGCTTCTACTGCTAGTTTTAATGCTGCTGCTGTTGCTGGTGCAAGTGCAGCAATTTCAAGCTACAAGAAAAGCGATAAAATTGAATTGGTTCTATACCAAAAAGTAGCAATTGGTGAAGGGCAAGGTGCCTCAAACCCTTGGTTGCAAGAATTACCAGATCCGGTTTCTAAAGCGACTTGGGATAATTATTTAGTTATTTCCCCCGCTTTAGCCAAATCTTTATTGAAAATTGATTTAGCTATAGGAGGTCAAGCAGATGCTTACGAGGTACAACCACCAAAACACGTAGTAGAAATCACTGCTGCGAATGGTGTTAAAGTATCTTTACCAGCATTAATTATTCCTGGAACACACCCCAACACTGTGGGTATTGCTGTAGGTTACGGTCGTACGGAGAAATTAGGTAAAGGTGTATTGGCAGATGAAGGAGGAAAGGGTATGGGCGCAAATGCATTTCCTTTTGCTAGTCTAGTTAATGGTACTGTTTCATACACCGTAGCAGATATTACTCTAAAAGATACTGGTGATTTATACAAAGTTGCCCTAACACAAACACACAATATCTATAATACTAGCCAAGGTAATCGTACCGAGGTAATGAAAGAATTGACTTTGGCTGAGTTTAAACACAATCCAAATGAGATTTTAGAAGATCGTGATAAGGAGCTAAAACCTTACGGTGGTATCGCAAATTTTGAGAAAGAAGGTACCATTTATCCGACTTACGACAGACCGGGTCTTAAGTGGGGTATGAGTGTTGACTTGAACACTTGTAATGGTTGCGGTGCTTGTGTGGTAGCTTGTAATGCTGAAAATAATATTCCTGTTGTAGGTAAAATACAAGTAGCTAAAGCACATGAAATGCATTGGTTACGTATTGATAGATATTATACTGGCGATCCTGAAAATCCAAATGTTGTGTTCCAGCCGTTAATGTGCCAACACTGTGACAACGCACCTTGTGAGAACGTTTGTCCGGTTGCTGCAACGAACCACAGTAGTGAGGGTTTAAATCAAATGACTTACAACCGTTGTATTGGTACAAGGTACTGTGCTAACAACTGTCCATATAAAGTACGCCGTTTCAACTGGTTAGATTATACAGGTGCTGATAGTTTTGCTGACAACCAAAAACCATTAGTCGAAGAAGGTGGCTTGAGTGAAGTGGTATTAGATATGAACGATGACTTAACAAGAATGGTGTTAAATCCAGATGTTACCGTTCGTGCTAGAGGTGTGATTGAAAAATGTTCTTTTTGTGTTCAACGTTTACAAGCTGGTAAGCTATCAGCTAAAAAGGATAGTCGCGTACCTGAAGATAAAGATTTCAAAGTTGCTTGTCAACAGGCTTGCCCTACAAATGCTATTGTATTCGGTAATGCAAATAGCGATAAAAGTGAAATCACAACTGTTCGTAAAGCCAATGAGAAACGTTTATTTTTATCACTTGAACAGTTACACGTTTTGCCAAATGTAACATACATGGCTAAAGTTAGACATATCGATGAAGAAGGCGAGGAGAAGAAAGAAGGCGCCAAAGTAGAGCATGAAGGTTAAATAATATCGTTGCCAAAGCACAGTAAAGTATCTTACAGATGCAGTGTGCGACGCAACTGAAGATACATAGTAGTAAAAAGCTGGTTACATAAATATTCCTAAGAGTAATATCGAGGGTTAATAATAACAAGAGACAGATGCATTTAAAGTACGAATCACAATTAAGGGAACCGTTAGTAACGGGCGACAAAAATTACCATCAGGTAACTGAAGATATTTTAGCCCCTATTGAAGGCAAGCCAACAAAACTTTGGTACGTAGGTTTCTATACCGCCGTTGCATTGTTGCTATTTGGTGTGTATAGCGTGTACAGAGAGGTAACTTACGGTATTGGTCAGTGGAATTTGAATAAAACCATTGGTTGGGGTTGGGATATCACCAACTTCGTTTGGTGGGTAGGTATTGGTCACGCTGGTACTTTGATTTCTGCGATTTTGTTATTATTTAGACAAGGTTGGAGAACTGGTGTTAACCGTGCTGCGGAGGCCATGACTATTTTTGCCGTTATGTGCGCTGGTCAGTTTCCTATTTTTCACATGGGTCGTGTATGGATGGCGTTCTTTGTATTGCCTTATCCTAATAGCCGTGGTCCTTTATGGGTGAACTTTAACTCGCCATTACTTTGGGACGTATTTGCTATTTCTACTTACTTCACAGTATCATTATTATTTTGGTATAGTGGTTTAATTCCTGACTTTGCTACTGTACGTGATAGAGCAAAAACCAAATTAAGTAAACACTTATACGGGTTAGCGGCTTTTGGTTGGACTGGTTCTACCAAACACTGGCAACGTATAGAAAGCTTGCACTTAGTATTAGCAGGTTTGTCTACACCGCTTGTATTATCAGTACACACAATCGTATCTTTTGACTTCGCTACTTCAGTAATTCCTGGTTGGCATACAACAATCTTTCCACCTTACTTCGTAGCAGGTGCGGTATTCTCAGGTTTTGCAATGGTACAATCCTTAATGATTATTGTACGTAAAGTATTTGGTTTACAAGACTATATTACACTTGGTCACATAGAAGCAATGAATAAAGTAATTGTAACCACAGGTTCAATTGTAGGTGTTGCTTACTTAACTGAGTTGTTTATGGGTTGGTATAGCCAAAGCAAATATGAAGGTTATACTTTCTGGTACAGCCGTGCAAATTTATTTAGCCCTTATGGATGGAGCTATTGGGGTATGATGGCTTGTAACGTAATAAGCCCACAAATTTTCTGGTTTAGAAAAATGAGGAGAAACCTATTTGTTACTTTCTTTATGAGTATTATTGTAAATGTGGGTATGTGGTTTGAGCGTTTCGTTATCATTGTAACTTCATTATATCGTGACTATTTGCCATCATCTTGGAGTGTTTATTATAGCCCTTCAATTTGGGAAATTGGGTTTTATCTAGGAACATTTGGCTTATTCTTTACATGTTTCTTCCTGTTTGCTAAATACTTCCCTGTAATTGCAGTTGCTGAGATTAAATATGTATTGAAAACAACTGGTAACAATTATAAGGCTGGTATGGCCGAAGTGGAAGGTCAAAAGCTAGATGAATTTGTGCATGAATATGCACATTAGGTCTTAATGTTTTGTTGAGAAATAATAATAATATTTTACTATAGTTTAGCAACTATAGTCTATAGATATAAAAATTGACTATGGCAAAGAAGAAATTTGTGATTGGTTGTTTTGATAACGAGGATGTATTATTTCCTGCAGTAAAAAAAGTACGTACTGCAGGTTATAAAATACAAGACGTTTATACACCATTTCCAGTGCACGGTTTAGATCATGCATTAGGGATGAGAGAAACAAGTCTGCACACAGCTGGTTTTATTTATGGAGTTACAGGTACTACTACCGCTATCAGCTGTATTAGTTGGATTTTCACAAAAGATTGGCCTTTAAATATTGGAGGTAAACCGCATTTTGCATTACCAGCTTGGATTCCAATAATGTTTGAATTAACCGTTCTGTTTGCTGCTGTGGGTATGGTATTGACATTTTGTTATTTATGTCAATTGGCACCCGGTGTTAAGAAACATCATTTTCATGCTAGATCCACAGATGACACTTTTGTTATGGTAATTGAATGTACAGAAAAAACCAATACCGATGATTTGCAAGCTTTTTTATCTAATGCTGGTGCATTAGAGACCAATATACAAGTTGCTGAAGAAGGCTGGTGGCTTGGTAGATATGATAAAGATGAAATGCCTTTTGAATCAACTCAAATCGTTGCTGCTTAATTATAATACAAGATGAAGAAATTATCAATCATAGCTATTTTGTGTGCGGGTGCAGTTATTGTTAGCTGTAGCGACGTCAAACGTAAGCCAGGCAGTATTTACATGCCTGATATGGCTTACAGTCGTGCTTACGAAACTTATGCTGATCACAGTAATCTGGCTGAGAAAGGGATTAATTACAATAATAAACCTGTAGAGGGTACTATTGCACGTGGTGAAGAAATGCCTTTTCATATTGCAAAAGATGTTGCAGGTGATACCACCAATTATTTTGCTTCTAGGGCTGTTAAAAACCCAATTGATAGCCTTAGTCCTAAGCAGTTTGCAGAAGCTGAGCGATTATACTTAATTAACTGCGGTATTTGTCATGGTCCAAAATTAGATGGTAATGGTCCATTATATAAAGGTGGAGAGGGGCCTTATCCTGCTAAGCCTGCGACTTTAGTTGGTGATGTTAAATACGAATCAATGCCTGAAGGTCAAATGTTTTATTCTGTTGCTTATGGGAAGAATCTAATGGGTAGTTATGCTTCGCAATTAAGTAGAACGCAACGTTGGATGGTTATAAAATACATAAAGGGCAAACAAGCTGCAGCTAAGGCAACCGCAGTTCTAGCAGCGGATGCAACAGCTGCAAAATAATTTTCAAAATCGATATCGAATATATTCGGCGGACATTCAAAATAAATACAATGGCATCTATAAAAGAACAATTTGAAATTCCTTCCAAACTCAAAACATGGTCAATGGCTCTAATAGGCATTGGTTTGGTGGCATTGATAATAGGTTTCATCACTAAAGGAAGAGGTACTGAAGAAGAACAAGTAGAATTTATAGGTACTATTATGTACAATACAATATTCTGGACATTGATTTGTAATGCATCAATGTTCTTTATATGTGTATGTACTTTGGCAATGGGTGGTTGGTATCAAGCTTTCAGAAGAATTCCAGAAGCAATCTCTACATTAGTTCCAATATTCGGCACTATAACTCTAATTGTTTTGTTGTACGTTGGCTTTACTGGAAATCATCATATTTATCATTGGTTGGATACTAAGGCGGTAGCTGATGATGCTGTTTTAAAGGGTAAAGTTGGTTTTTTAAATATCAAGTTTTTCACAGTATGGTCATTTTTAGCCATTGGTTTATGGTCTTTGTTAGGTTGGAGAATGCGCTTATTAAGTAATGAAGCTGATAAAGGCGAATTCGATGCTGACAGTGCTGCATCTTACATTTGGAGGAATACAGTCCGTGCCGCTTTGTTCATAGTTTGGTTCGCTTTAACTGTCGGCTCTACCATCCCTTGGTTATGGATGATGAGCATTGATGCACATTGGTATAGTACGATGTACAGTTGGTACACATTTGCTAGTTCTTGGGTAAGTGGTCTAAGTCTTATCACTTTGTGGATCATTTACATGAAGAATAAGGGTTACATGGAGTATGTAAATCAGGAACACTTACATGACATGGGAAAATTTATGTTTGCATTTTCTATTTTTTGGACATATTTATGGTTCTCTCAATACATGTTGATTTGGTATTCAAATCAACCAGAAGAAACAATTTATTTTAAACACAGAGTACAAGGCGCTTATAAACCTATTTTCTTCTTGAATCTTATAATTAATTTCTTATGTCCTGTGCTGATTTTAATGAAAAAATCTGCTAAAAGAAATTATACGTTGGTTACTTTCATGGCGGTATTAATCATTTTCGGACATTGGATTGATTTTTATCAAATGGTAATGGGTAGTTTACGCAAAGAGCATGCCGCCCTAAGTTGGTTTGACTTTGGTGTTTTAACTTTCTTTGTTGGGGTAATGATTCGCTTTACAGCAAATGCATTGGCTAGTAAACCACTTGTAGCTAAATATCATCCTTTCTTAAAAGAAAGTATTGTACACCATACATAAATTTATCTTGTTGCTCAGCAACTTTATTTAATTGAAATTGTTTTAATAGTTATAGAAAATATTGGTAGCGTTATGACACTTTATTTAACAATCGCCGTTATAGTTTTAGTTTTTGTCATCATCTTTCAGATTTCAAAAGCTAGTGAGTATGTTTCTGTTTTAAAAGGTGAAGAAACCAGCCGCAAACAGAATAATAAGATAAACGGTTTTTTGATGGTTGCTTTTCTTATTCTCGGCTTAATTGGTGTATGGTATTGCAACCATTTGTTTTTCCATAAAACATTGTTTGCATACGATGCAGCCAGCGTACAAGGAGAAAAAGTTGATAGTATGCTATGGATTACTATTTATGTGACTGGATCAGTATTTATAGCAACACAAATTTTGTTATTCTGGTTCGCTTATAAATATCAGGGGAATGAAAATAGAAAAGTATTTTACTTTCCTCATAATACGAATTTAGAGTTATTATGGACAGTTGTGCCCGCCATAGTGTTAACCGTTTTAGTTGTTATAGGTCTACGAAATTGGTTCTCATTTACTGGCGAAGCTCCCAAAGATGCACAAGTTGTTGAAGTTACTGGTAAGCAGTTTGGCTGGGTTTTTCGATATCCAGGTAAAGACGGACAGTTAGGAAAAAAATATTATAAAAATATTGATGCTTCTACCAATGAGTTAGGTTTAGTGTGGGATGATAAGCTAGCACAAGATGACATTGTTAGTACACAAGCTTTATATGTTGTAAAGGGCAAACCAGTAAAACTAGTTATTGGAAGCAGAGATGTTATCCATGATGTAGGTTTGACACAGTTTCGTATGAAAATGGATGCCGTACCAGGTATTCCTACAACTATGTGGTTTACACCAAAATATACAACAAAAGAGATGAAAGAAATCTCAGGTAATCCAAATTTCGTATATGAAATAAGTTGTGACCAAATGTGTGGTAATGGTCATTATTCAATGAGAGGTATCATAGAGGTAGTAACGCAAGCCGAATATGACGCTTGGTTAGCTAAGCAAAAACCACAGTACTATACTGCTTTTCCTGACAAAGACCCGAGTGCAGTAAAGCCATTGGCTGACAGTGTTAAACCAGAAATTACAAAAGCACCTATGGCTATTGCACAAAAGGTAGTAGCGAAAATTTAATCAAATAATTTTGATGTCTAAAGATAGTTATATGAGCACTGAAGCGATTTTACATTCACATTCTGACGTTGCGATAAGCCACGAAACACATGGTGAGCACCATGAGCATCACCACCACCACGAGACTTTTATTTCTAAGTATGTGTTTAGCATGGATCATAAAATGATTGCTAAACAGTTTTTAATCACTGGTATGGTATGGGCTGTACTTGGTGGTTTGATGAGTGTTTTATTTCGTTTACAATTAGGATATCCAGATAGTACTTTCCCAATTCTAGAAGATATTTTGGGTAAATGGGCTAAAGGCGGCAGAATTTCTCCAGAAGCTTATTATGCTTTAGTTACAACACATGGTACAGTATTGGTATTTTTTGTGTTGACTGCAGGTTTAAGTGGAACTTTTGCAAACTTTCTAATTCCATTACAGATAGGTGCTAGAGATATGGCTTCACCCTTTATGAATATGTTGAGCTATTGGTTTTTCTTTTCAGCAAGTATTGTAATGTTATCTTCATTATTTATTGAAACAGGACCATTTAGTGGCGGTTGGACCGCATACCCGCCATTGTCTGCTTTGGGCTCAGCTTCCCCAGGTTCTAAAACAGGTATGGACTTATGGTTGGTAAGTATGGCATTATTTGTAGTTTCATCTTTGTTAGGTGGCCTTAACTACATAGCGACAGTACTTAATATGAGAACCAAAGGTATGAGCATGACACGCTTACCGCTTACTATATGGGCTTTATTCTTTACAGCTGTATTGGGTGTCTTATCATTCCCAGTATTGTTCTCCGGCTTTATCCTATTAATTTTTGACAGAAATTTCGGTACAAGTTTCTATTTAAGTGACATTTACGTAAACGGTGTTGGTGCATTACCTAATGAGGGTGGTAGTGCTATTTTATATCAGCACTTATTTTGGTTCTTAGGACACCCAGAGGTATATATCATTTTGTTACCAGCTATGGGTATGGTTTCAGAAATATTATCTGTGAACTCTCGCAAGCCTATATTTGGTTATATGGCCATGATTGGTTCTATGTTTGCAATTGCAATTTTGGCTTTCTTAGTTTGGGCACATCACATGTTTGTAACGGGTTTAAACCCATTCTTAGGTTCTATATTTGTATTGCTTACTTTATTGATAGCTGTGCCTTCTGCAATCAAGGTATTTAACTGGCTTACTACTCTTTGGCGCGGTAATATTCGTTTTACTCCTGCGATGCTATTTGCAATAGGTTTTGTGAGTTTATTTATATCTGGTGGTTTAACAGGTATTTGGCTCGGTAATTCTGCATTAGATATTCATTTGCATGACACATACTTCGTTATTGCGCACTTCCATATCGTTATGGGTGTTGCTAGTATGTTCGGTATGTTTGCTGGTATTTATCATTGGTATCCTAAGATGTATGGCCGTTTCATGAATAATTCCTTAGGCTATATACACTTTTGGATTACTATTGCTGGTGCATATCTAATTTTCTGGCCTATGCACTACGAGGGGCTAGCTGGTATGCCGCGTAGATATTATGACTACAGTATCTGGGAAAGTTTCAAGCAATTTGCTGATTTAAACAGATTCATTAGTACTGTAGCGATGATTGTGTTTGCTACGCAACTGCTGTTTTTGTTGAATTTCTTCTATTCAATTTTTAAGGGTAGAAAAGTAACTGTTCAAAATCCATGGGGATCTAACAGTTTGGAATGGACTGCACCTATTAATCCTGGTCATGGTAACTGGCCTGGTGAAATCCCTGAAGTTCACCGTTGGGCCTATGATTATGGCAAAGATGGTAAGGAGTTTATTCCTCAAACTGTGGCAGTTGGTGCTGATGAAAGCCACCACTAATAATTAAAAAGCTCAATAGAGCATTTACATAAGTTGATTACGGTAATGCCCTGAAAATGTCAGGGCATTCTTTTTAACCATCAATTAAGAATTGATAAACCATCATTGGTAATAAAAACTAAACTACTTTTGGTGGTCTTTCAACAGAGTTTATAATGGATAATCCCGAATCGCATACACCATCTACTTCTTTTACTTTAGCATCAAAAGTGAAAGATTATTTTTTGCTGATAAAGTTTACACTCAGCTTTACTGTGGTGTTTTCTTGTGTTATATGCTTTTTGTTAGCACCAAAAAATGGCTATGATTGGGGGATGATTATTGTAATATTTGTTGCAGGTATGTTGGTAACTGGTAGTGCAAATGCTATAAACCAAGCTGTTGAAAAAGATACGGATGCTATGATGAAGAGAACTGGTACAAGACCTGTAGCTAGTGGACGAATGTCACAAAACGAGGCTTACACTTTCGCCTTAATATCAGGTGGCTTAGGTGTTATGATGATGTGGTATTTCTTTAACATATCCTCCGCTTTGCTATCAGCATTTAGTTTGTTTTTGTATGCGTTTATTTATACGCCTTTAAAAAAGATTAATTCAATAGCTGTGTTAATAGGAGCTTTTCCTGGGGCTTTGCCTTGTTTGATAGGATGGGTGGCAGGATTCTATAACCAGCCTGTTGCTTGGACTGGGGGGATAATTTTATTTGGTATTCAGTTTTTATGGCAATTCCCACATTTTTGGGCAATTGCATGGGTAGCGCACCAAGATTATAGTAAAGCTGGTTTCAAATTATTACCGGCCGATAAAGGGCCTACAAAATTTACAGCATTACAAGCGGTCATGTACAGTGTTCTAATGATTCCTGTTGGCATCTTACCAAAAGTATTTGGAATGACGGGAAATATAAGTTTGTGGATTGTGTTGGCATGCAATCTATTTATGGTGGTGCAAAGTGCACGCCTATACAAGGAAATGGATATCAAGGCGGCAAGAAGAGTGATGTTTAGTAGTTATATTTATTTACCAATTGTATTATTAGCTTTATTGGCAGATAAAGTCTTGTAAGCTTGACTACACTTGTTTCAGATGATGAGATGAAATAGAATAGCTGAGGTGCAGGACGCGCAATTAAGTAGCATTAAAAAACAATAAGTATTAACAAAAATAAAGTGAAGATGGCAACGGCGAGTTCAAATGAAATAAAGAGAATACACCCACATAAATTTACTTTGTGGGTAGCGATGGGCAGCATCGTAATGATGTTTGCTGGTTTAACCAGTGCTTATATTGTAAAAAAGAATCAGGCAAATTGGCTAGAGTTTTCTCTGCCTGGCGTTTTTTGGTACAGTACTTTTGTAATTATTGCAAGCAGTATTTCTATTCACTTAGCATTAAAAAGTTTTAAGGCACGTGAGATGAGCCGGTATAGATTATTGATAACCATAACTGCAGCATTAGGCGTATTGTTTATGACCTTGCAAACAATTGGCTTCTTTAGTCTTGAAGCTAGAAATATTCATCTTACTGGACCAAATAGCAATGCGGCTTCTTCTTTTTTATTGGTAATTACCTTATTACACATGTTACACGTATTGGGTGGCGTAATTGCTATATTGGTAACATTTTTAAGAGCTTTTAATACTAAATCTAAAAGCTATAGTAGTGTACCAATAGAAGTTATTAGTACTTACTGGCATTTCGTAGATATTTTATGGATTTATCTTTTCATCTTTTTCAATTGGTTGAGATAATTAAGAAAAAGTTGAAGTTTATTCACGTTTATTCAACAACAGCTAATATTTTTGTAACCGAATCTTAGAACAATCTCATGAGTACAACAACTGCAGTGTTACCCACAAAATTGTGGAATGGTGGAAAAAGCCCTTTTAATGTAGAGTATGGTAAATTGATGATGTGGTATTTTTTGATGAGTGATGCCTTTACTTTTGGCGCTTTCCTTATCTCTTATGGTACTATACGTTTTTCATCAAACGGTTGGCCAAATCCCAATGAAGTATTTCAATCTTTTCCAGGTTTAGGTTCAGGCTTACCATTAATGTTTGTGAGTTTAATGACTTTTATCCTAATTATTAGTTCTGTAACAATGGTTTTGGCAGTTCATGCCGGTCACAATATGGACAAGAAAGGGGTGGTTACCAATCTTATATTAACCATCATCGGCGGTGCTGCATTTTTAAGTTGTCAAGCTTGGGAATGGACGCATTTACATGCGGAAGGTGCTTGGTGGGGTTTAAATCCTTTTTTAAATGCGGACGGTACACAATCTTCCACCAATTTTACAAATTATTTCTTTACAATTACTGGGTTTCATGGTTTTCACGTGTTCAGTGGTGTTATTATTAATATTGTCATGTTAATTATGACATTAACAGACCAATTTGAGAAACGTGGCCATTATTTAATGATTGAAAAAGCTGGTTTGTATTGGCACTTTGTAGATTTAGTGTGGGTATTCGTATTTACTTGTTTCTACTTAATCTAATAAAATATTAATTAACTTATATTATAAAATAGCTATGGCACAGGCAGGACATGCAGAACACAGTAATAATGGCGCAGTAAGAGAGATATGGAAAGTAACGATAATCTTATCTGTTCTAACGATTGTAGAGTTAATTTTGGGTTTTGTGATGATGAAAATAGACGCTGAACATTTAAGATTGGCAATAAAAGGTGCGATTGTTATCTTGATGATGGCAAAAGCATTTTACATCGTTGGTTACTTCATGCACCTCAAACATGAATTGAAGAATTTAATTATGACAATTGTAGTGCCGTTGGCCTTATTTGTTTGGTTTATTACAGCTTTTTTATATGAAGGTAATTCTTACAAAAACTTACGTAATACCTACGATCCTTATAAGAAAGCGCAGACAACCATAAAAGTTGAGAAAAAGGAAGAAGGTCATGATGCTCACAAGGCTGTTGAATAATTTTCTAAACTATTGTTGTATACATTCAAATATTTCGAACCATCGCTTGTGGCGATGGTTTTTTTATGATAGTCATTGCTAATTGTGGTTATTTTAAGAAAATTAAAAAAAGAATATGAATAAAAAAGCATTGTTGGCATTGTGTATAGCAATATTGTTGCCCGTTTGTAGCTATTTAATTTTAAAAAGTACAAGCGAAAGTGCCGTTGATATGCCTCGTAAATACTTACTAGATACGGTGATAGAGCGAGTACAAAATGGCAAGCAATTTTCTGATAGTATCTGGCATAAAACAGCCAATATTACATTAGTAAATCAGCTTGGGGATACAGTAAGTTTATATGATAAGCCAGGCAAAATAATTGTAGCCGATTTCTTTTTTACACATTGTAGAAGCATTTGCCCTAAGCTTACTAGAAATATGGCTAAGCTACAGCATAGTTTTATATTGGGTGGCGATACAAGAAATAAAATTGATACCTCTATTGTACAGTTTATTTCTTTTACAATTGATGCTGAAAGAGATAGTGTCAGTGTATTAAAAGATTATGCAGATAGGTTTAATGTAAACCATGATAATTGGTGGATGCTTACAGGTAATCATGATAGCATAGCTAATTTTGCTTTTGCGGAACTCAAGGTAGATAAGTTTAGTGGCGAACCAGTTGATTCAGATTTTGTGCACACCAATCGTTTTGTGGTACTTGATAAAGACTACGTTGTAAGAGGTTATTACAATGGTTTAGATTCGGTTGCTATGTCTAAACTAGCTAGAGATATCGGACTTTTAATGCTTGAAAAAGATAAAACAAAGAAAAGCGAAGTTTTAACAGCTATTATAGATTTAAAATGGTTGTGGTTAATCATTTTGGTATTGGTTATCGTTTTTGTGCTATTCATGTCTAATCGTAGGAAAATAAATGGGTAGTTAAACTCTTAGAGCAAAAATTTTGTTAGAAACTAAAATATAGTTCAATCATGTTAGAAGCATCACTTAAAAAGAATGATAAGAAAGCATATGTATTAATCGGTATATTTTCAATAATTGTGTTTGCAGTTGTAGTATTGTTAGGGAAGTTTAAACTAGAAATTGATTTAGGGTTTAACGTACATATTTTTGCAACTATTAATGCGATTGTAAATGCTTTAATTGCTGTGCTATTGGTCTTGGCATTGGTTGCAGTAAAAAAAGGTAATTATTTGCTGCATAAAAAGTTTATGATGGCTGCTTTAGTAATGTCTATTGTTTTTTTGGTGTCTTATATTGCTCACCATTTATTGGCAGGCGAAGCTAAATTTGGTGATAGTAACCATGATGGTATCGTAAGCGATGATGAAAAGTTAGCTGTGGGTAATATTAGAGTGGTCTACTATCTTATTTTAGCCACTCATATTTTCCTAGCAGCAGTCATATTGCCTTTCATACTTTTTACGGCATATCGTGCGCTTATCGGAGAATTTTCTCTACATAAAAAGTTAGCACGAATAACCTGGCCTTTATGGTTTTATGTGGCTGTAACTGGACCTATTGTTTATTTAATGATAAGTCCTTATTATCATTAAAAATATTTCTCTAAAATAAAGACGCCAACCATCTTGTTTGGTTGGCGTCTTTATTAAGCTATTGAATTTTTAAACAGTTTCTTTTACACTTTTAATAGCTGCACTCATTTCTTTTATTAGTGATATATCTTTTTCAATAGCATTACCTACTACGATTACGTCTGCCCCAGCTTTACAATTTAAATAGGCTTTTTCTGGCGTGGTAATTCCGCCACCAATGATTAAAGGAACTTCAATATGCTGCGATACAAACTGTATCATTTTTTCTGTGATAGGTCGTTGTGCACCACTACCTGCATCCATGTATATTAGCTTCATGCCAAGCATTTCACCGGCCATTGCTGTACACATAGCTATTTCATTTTTGTCTGCTGGAATTGGGCTTGCGTTTGAAATGTATGACACCGTTGTAGGTGCGCCACCGTCAACCACCATATAGCCTGTAGGTATAATTTCTAAACCACTCTTTTTTACAAAAGGTGCAGAAATAACATGCTGACCAATTAATAATTCTGGATTGCGGCCAGATATTAAAGACAGATAGAGTAAGGCATCGGCATATCGGCTTACTTGCGAAGGCGAGCCAGGAAATAGTATAACAGGAATATCGCAATTGGCTTTTATTTGCTTAATACAATCGTCTAAGTGGTTTGAAATAACCAAACTGCCACCAACAAAAAAATAGTCTACAGAAGCTTCTAATGCAATATTAATCAATTGGTCAATTGTAGATACGTCAACTTTATCGGGGTCAATTAATACCGAAAACGACTTTTTGCCTGTGCGTTTTTTTTCTACAAATTGATGGTATAAAGCTTGCTTCATGCAATTAAAATAAAATGCGTTTGTTGCAAAAATGCAAAAAGATTATCATTGACGTACTAATGGTCGATTATTTGTGTGTTATTTAGTGTAAAAAACCACAAAACGAATCAATTTCTCTCTGCAATATAGACAATGTTAAGCATATACATCGCAAATTTTACCACTTTCTTTGATTATAGTAAATTGTGACTTTATGTAATTCGATATTTTGACTGGCAAGCTTTGCAATTATTTTATCTTGATGGTAAAATACCGTTAAAGCTATCCAAAATCATTTTAAAGCATTATCCACATCTGTTGACATTTGTTCAATTGTATTTCAATTTCATAGAGATATTTTCGTAGAGGTGGTTAACAATTTTTTAACCATCATTTAATCTACTTTCAAATCAGTAAATAAGCATCGCTTGTTATGGCAAAAACTACCAACAAAGGCTTGCAATTTAGCCGTCGTTTCACAAAAGAGGATGTAAGTCCTTATGACATGTTTGCGTACGATTACAGAGACAGCGTCATAAAAAATCCAACTGGGGAAAAGGTGTTTGAAATGAATAATGTAGAGGTGCCAAAACAATGGAGCCAAATAGCTACAGATATTCTTGCACAAAAATATTTCCGAAAGGCAGGTGTGCCACAAGTGGATGGAACTGTTGGTAGAGAAACTTCAGTAAAACAAGTAGCGCATCGTATGGCCAATTGTTGGCGAGTTTGGGGCGAGCGCTATGGTTATTTCGCTTCAGTAAAAGATGCACAAATATTTTATGATGAGTTGGTTTATAGCATTTTAAATCAATCTTGTGTACCAAATAGCCCCCAATGGTTTAATACAGGCTTACATGAAAGCTATGGCATTACAGGTAAGCCGCAAGGCCATTATTTTGTAGATCCAAAGGATGGTGAATTAAAAAAATCTTCAAACGCTTACGAGCGTCCTCAGCCACATGCATGCTTCATTTTAAGTGTTAATGACGATTTGGTAAACGAAGGCGGTATTATGGATTTGTGGGTGCGTGAAGCAAGAATTTTTAAGTATGGCAGTGGTGTTGGTACAAACTTTTCTCAGATACGTGGCGCAAACGAGAAACTAAGTGGTGGCGGTACTTCTAGCGGCTTAATGAGTTTTTTAAAAATTGGTGATAGAGCCGCTGGGGCTATTAAAAGCGGTGGAACTACAAGACGTGCTGCAAAAATGGTTTGTCTAGACTTAGACCATCCTGAAATTATGGAATTTATCAACTGGAAAGTTGGCGAAGAAAAGAAAGTCGCTGCTTTAGTCGCTGCTGGTTACGATAATAGCTATGAAGGCGAGGCCTATATGACAGTGGCAGGGCAAAACTCTAACAACTCAATCCGTATTCCTAATGAGTTTTTTAAAGTGCTTGAAGAAGATGGTGATTGGGAATTAAAAGCTAGAACCGATGGCAGAGTAATGAAAAAAATTCCTGCTCGTGAAGTTTGGAATCAAATTGCATACGCTGCTTGGGCTTGCGCCGATCCTGGTACACAATACGATACTACTATAAATGAATGGCATACTTGCCCTAAAGGTGGTCGCATCAATGCATCTAACCCATGCAGCGAATACATGTTTTTAGACAATACCGCTTGTAACTTGGCATCCATCAATTTGCGTAAATTTTTTGATGAAAGTACCAACAAACTTGATGTTGAGGGCATTGAATATATTAGTCGCTTGTGGACAGTTGTGCTAGAAATATCTGTTTTAATGGCACAATTTCCAAGTAAAGAAGTAGCACAATTAAGTTACGACTATAGAACCCTTGGCTTAGGTTTTGCCAATCTCGGTACCATATTAATGATTAGTGGTATACCCTATGATAGTGAAGAGGCTAGAGGTATTGCTGGTGCTGTTACCGCTGTAATGACCGGTGTTGCATATAAAACATCAGCTGAAATGGCGGCCTTCTTAGGCACATTTGCTAAGTACGAAGAAAATAAAGCAGACATGCTACGTGTGATGCGTAACCACCGCGCTGCGGCTTATGATGCATCTGAAGCATATGAGGGTTTGGAAATAAAACCACAGGGCATTAATGCTAAATACTGCCCAGACTTTTTACTGAAAGCGGCTACTAAAGCGTGGGATGAAGCAGTACAATTAGGCGAAAAATATGGCTATAGAAATGCACAAACTACCGTAATAGCGCCTACAGGTACTATTGGATTGGTAATGGATTGTGATACTACAGGTGTAGAGCCAGATTTTGCTTTAGTGAAATTTAAAAAACTAAGTGGCGGTGGTTACTTTAAAATAATTAATGGCGCAGTGCCAAATGCTTTAAAAACATTAGGCTATAGTCAAAAAGAAATTGATGCTATCGAGAAGTATGCGGTAGGTGCTGCAAGTTTTGATGGTGCGCCTTTTATTAATACACAAACACTTTTGGCTAAAGGCTTTTTGAAAGAAGAAATCAGCAAGCTTAACACTGCTGCAAAATCTGCATTTGAAATTGGTTTTATTTTTAATAGATATGCACTTGGTGATGCTTGTTTGCAACGTTTAGGTTTTACTGAAGCTCAATATGGCGACTTTAGTTTTAATATGCTTGAAGCACTTGGCTTTACCGACGATGAGATTGATGCAGCTAATGATTACATATGCGGCGCTATGACCGTTGAAGGTGCACCATACCTAAAGCCAGAACACTTGCCTGTATTTGATTGTGCCAATAAATGTGGCAAAAAAGGCGAGCGATACATTCATGCGCACGGTCATATTCGTATGATGGGTGCTTGTCAACCATTTTTAAGTGGTGCCATTTCTAAAACCATCAATTTGCCACACGAGGCAACAGTAGAAGAAATTGCTGATTGCTATAAAATGAGTTGGGAATTAGGCCTTAAAGCCAATGCATTGTATCGCGATGGCTCTAAATTATCTCAGCCATTAAGCAATAAGTCTGATAAAAAGAAAAAAACGGAAGATGTAAAGGAGGAAGAACAAAATACAAGTTCCAAATTGCAAGAAACTAATAACCTGCAATCTATAACTAGTACTTCTAATATTGTAGATCTTACAAAATTAACGGTTGATGAATTACTAGAAGAAGTAAATAAACGTATGACAGCTTCAACAGATACCAAGTTGAAACGTCAATTGTCAAGGATAGTTGAGCGCAAATCATTGCCTGCAAAACGCCGTGGTTATACCCAAAAAGCTAAAATTAATGGCCAAGTATTGTTCTTACGTACAGGAGAATATAACGATGGCACTTTGGGCGAAATATTTATCGACCTAGCAAAAGAGGGTTCCACTTTACGAAGCTTAATGAACTGTTTTGCTATCTCCGTTTCTGTGGGTTTACAATACGGGGTACCATTAGAAGAGTTTGTAGAAAAGTTTGTGTTTACCAAATTTGAGCCAGCAGGTATGGTTGATCATCCAAATATTAAAACAACCACATCTTTGGTAGATTTTGTTTTCCGGGCCTTGGCTTTTGATTATTTGGGTAGAACAGATTTAGTGCATGTACTAAACAAGCCTGAGGTAGAAAATCTTGGTGATGACGATGATGTAACATTTATTGGTCAGCCAGAGTTGAGTAGTGTGCGCATAGCACCGTCGCCAGCATTGCAGCCTCAAAAATTTGCCGCTGCAACAAGTACTAAGGCTGATTATGGAATGGATGCAGTAAATGCTGCTGCTAAAAGTATGCAGAGTGATGCGCCAAGTTGCAATACCTGCGGTCATATTACTGTTCGAAGTGGTACTTGTTATAAATGCTTAAACTGTGGTAATAGCATGGGTTGTAGCTAATTTAATTAATTAATCAAATAATAATACTAAAGCCTCGATTAGCGAGGCTTTAGTATTATAAATAATATTAAAAGGGTATACATCCGTATTTTAAATAAAAAACCCAGAATGTGTATTCTGGGCGCATTGTTTAACCCCCTATGGAAAACAAGCCTTGATGATATAAGATGTTGTTTATACGTTAAAATATTTATTTTTTATCGTGTAAACTGAATGTATTTTGTACGCAATTTGGCTACATAAGTAAATGGCTATAATTTTATTAATTGGATTTTAAGACGGTGCTTTCTGTTGATTATTAGTACTTTAGATACCATTAATCTTTAACGACTTGTAAACGATGTAAAAGTAAAGCCACAACTAAAGCCAAACAACTGCGAAAATTCGCAGTTGTTAATGTGAAAAAAATTGATTAAGGCATCTTTTATTAAAACTGATATGAATAGTATGAGCTTACAACCAAATTTTGGCAATTATTCAAAATCATTTATTACAGATGTACCAGCAGACTTAACCACAGAAACGGCTCTGTTTTTAAAACAAACCATACCAAGGTTTCCACTTGAAGCTATTTATATTTATTCGTTTAAGGAAGGAAAAATGATTTATGCTGATGGCTGGGAAGAAGTATTGGGCGTTAAGGATAGTGATATTTCTATGCTAAAAATTGTGGTGATGACAGCCCCAGATTACGCGCCTTTTGTAAACGAATTGAATGATAAAGCCTTAATGTTTATCCATAAGAAAAGACCTGAACTTAATAAATACAGCTTTTTAATAGAACAGAAAAAAGTACATAAAAATGGCACAGAAATTCCCATTGTAGCAAGAGTGGGTGTTCACGAATGTGAGAATGATACGGTGGTTTCTATTATTGGACGTTTTCAGGTAAACTATAATATACGTTTTGGTAAAGTAATGCGCTATGCGGCATTTGGACCTGAAAAAAATGAATTTGAAGAGGAATTAAATAAAACCCTTTTTTATAAAAATGCTATTTCTAATAAAGAAAAAGACGCACTTGCCCTAATCGCAAAGGGCTATTCGCTCAAAGAAGTTGCCGACATGCTAAATATTTCGCAATCTGCTGTAGAAAAGCGTATTATCCCATTGTACAAGCGTTTTGATGTAAAAAGCATGCCGCATTTAGTAAGCTTTGCTTACGAAAATCACATTCTGCCTTAAAGATATATACAAGATATATTGTTAATATCAATGCCGATATCCGTGAGCATATGAATCCAAGTTTCTTTGATATCATCATCGCAATTGCCGCTACCAAGCACCCAGATAATATTATTTTTTTTCATTGTGGACAAGTTGTCTTTTCCAAAAGAATCATTATTTAAAAAACTAAAAAATGAACTTGGATGAATAAGCGCTTTACTAAGAGCAACACCAGGATTCACATCATCAATTATTAATAACGATGCATTACGCCAGGCCCACAAGTCTAAATTTTCAGGCGTATTTATATTAATATTGGCTTCATAAAAAAGGCTAATGAGTTTCATAGCAGTTGTGTAACTACAACTATGATGTTTAATAGAGCGTTCATTGCCTATAGCTACACTTAAGCTTGTTTTACCAGCTTTGTTTGCACCAAAAATGAGTAGGTGTTTCCCCGTTTCAGTAGTATTTGTAAAATCAATAATAATTTTCTTTTGGGCATCACTTATCGTATTATTCCATTGGCTTAGTCTAAATTGAAAAGGATAAACTGCGGCTTGCTGATACATTTTAGTTAAATACCAGTCTCTTGCAGGGTAAATAACAACTGCAATGATAGCGAGCAATGCGTAAAATAGGTTGTTAAAAGCCAAACTTACGCTCATAGTAAAAGCACCAATTGTGAAGAACATAATATCTGTAATGGTATCGTAGCTAATGTTTTTCCAATCGGGCTGAAAGGTGTAGCTGCCACTTTTATTTTTAGTAGCATGCTCAGATTTGTTGAGCAACAATGGGCCTAAAAAATTAAAGCATTCGAAAATAAACCAAGCTGCGGCAATACTTATACCAGCCCAAAATGCAGGATTTGTAACAGAATTGTAATGTAGTAAAATATGATATAGTATAAAAGTACTAACAAATGCTAATGAAAAATGCCCAAATTGATTGGCAAGCCAGCTATAGGTGAGCGTAACGCCACGGTAAGAATCTTTACCTATTAGATCGAATTTAATTTGCCCCCATACTTTTTTCGCTGAAATATTTCTCATAGTAGTTTAGATTTTAGAAGCAATTAACGCAATTGTTCGAGCAATTATCTTTTTTTTAAATAATTCTAAAAATAATGTTCGATGTATGAGTGCTTTTCCTATATTTATTTTCAAGTATATCCAAATGCTCAATCTATGACCTACACTCGTCGTATATGTAACATGCAAAAATTACTTGTTACATTTTGTTTTTTTCTTTTTTGCGCTATAGTAATGGCACAAGAAAATATCGAACTCGTTAATAGTGGTGATATTTTAAAGAAGGGTATAAAGCTTCATGATGACAATAAATACAAAGACGCATTAGCATTATATACACAAGTGCCTAAAAGCGACACTAACTACAATACGGTACTTTATGAAATGGCTTTATCTGCGTATGCCGATAGTAGTTTTGAAGCAGCCAAAAACTACGCCTTAGAAGGCCTAAGATTATTTCCCTTTCAAGACGCTAAATTTTATGCTGTTTTGGCTAATACATTAGATGAACTAGGAAGGCAAGATGAAGCTATTGCTGTGTACGATACCATATTGTCTAAGTATCCTAATCAATATAGCGCTTGGTTTAATAAAGGTGTTGTATATTATAAACAGAAAAAGTATAAAGACGCAACTGCTTGCTTTCAGAATACAATTTTAATTAATTCATATCATGCTTCCGCGCATTATTTTTTAGGTAAAATTGCCATGGAGCAAGGTAATTTGCCGCAAGCAATGCTAAGTTTTACAACTAATTTACTAATTAATCCTAGCAATAAATATGCAAACAATATTGTGGGTTATTTATCGGCCATAAGTGCCATAAACAAAGACATTGCAGGATATATAAAACTTCATAAAGCTTCTAATCAAGACGACTTTGAGGTAGCGCAAGAAATTATTACAAGTAAGCTCGCTTTAGACAAGAAATATAAATTGAATGTAGACTTAGAAGATGGCATTGTAAGACAATTGCAAGTACTAATGGAAAAGTTAGAATATAATGCAAGTGATAAAGGTTTTTGGATGCAATACTATGTGCCATTATATCAAAACATGTATAAAGAGCAACTATTAGAACCAATGGTTTTTTATATGTTTAGCAATTTAAACATAAAATCGGTACAAGATTACAATAAGCGTAATAAAAAAGAACTACAAAAATTATTTGACGTTGCAACGAATTATTTGGATGAAATACGCTGCACACGCACCTTACAGCAAACAGCGAGAGAAGCTGTAAAAGAGCGTTATATTTTTGATGATGGCAATGTTTATGGGAAAGGGCAATATGAACTTGACGCTAAAGGCAAAAAAATATTAAAAGGGTATTGGGAATTTTATAATGATAATGGTAAGGTTTCTGCCAAAGGCAAATACAACGATGATGGTAATAGAGAAGGTGAATGGAACTTTTACTATAATGATGGGGTTTTGAAAGAAAATAGTATGTTCAAAAATGGGAAGGCAGAGGGCCAATCAACTGTATGGCATACTAACGGCTTATTGTATAGCATCAGTAACTATATCGATGACAAAGAAGAAGGCAAAGTAGAAAGTTGGTACTTTAATGGTATCAAACGCAGCGAAGAAAACTTTAAAGCTGGCGTTAAAAATGGTGATTATAAGTACTATAATACAAGTGGTTATCTAACATCGGCTGGTAAATATTTGAATGATAAGTACGATGGAGAAAATTTCAATTATCATTTGAATAGTAAAGTATCTACTTCTATCAACTATACCGATGGTTTCCAAGAGGGTAGTTATAAAGAGTTTTTTGAAGATGGTACATTAAAACTTCAAGGCAACATAGTAAAAGGAAAACGTGATGGCGAATGGAAAGAATTTTATAATGATGGAAAAATAAAAGCTAAGAATAGCTATGTGGCTGGTAGTCTTGAAGGCGAGCAAACTACCTATTATCAAAATGGTAAAGTGGAAAGAATAGAAGTATATAAAAAAGGTAAGCTGGAAGGCCTTGAAGAAGAGTTTGACGATGACGGTAAAAAATACTGTGAGATAGTATTTGAAAAAGGCCGATTGAGAGATATCAAATTTTTTAATAAAAAAGGTGAAACCATTGCTAATACGACAAGTCGGAAGGGCGATGCTAATATTGTGTTTTATGATGCTGATGGTAATAAAACAAACGAAGGTTTTTTTGCCAAAGATGGTGATAGAGAGGGTAAGGCAACCTATTATTATAAAAATGGGAAAATAAGCGCAGAAGCTAATTATAAAAATGGTTTGTTAAATGGCAGTCGTACCACCTACTTTTTAAATGGCAATAAGCAAGAAGAAGGCACCTATAAAGATGATGAAGCAGATGGTTATTTTAAGTTTTATCATAAAAATGGGATACTAAAAAGTGAAGGTTGGTTTGTAAATGGCCAGCGACAAGGCACGCATATTTCATACAACCAGTTAGGCGTAATAGAAAATAAAATCTATTACTTAAACGATAAGCAATATGGTTATAGCCAATATTATTACGCTAATGGCAAAATGGATTATGAGTCTGAATTTAGCTATGATTGGTTTAAGAAAACACAACAGTTTGATACTTTAGGTAGGGTTATTGCGAATGTAGATTTAACAAAAGGTAATGGTATTTTAAAATGGAAAAATATTGACGGTACACCTTTATTAGATGCTAGTTATGAACACAATTTTAAGCATGGCGAATATAAAACTTATAGAACAAACGGCACTATAAGTAAAATAGAAAACTTTAATTATGGCTATCGTCAAGGGGCTTATAAAACCTTTTATGAAAATGGGAAAGTTTACATCGAAGGTGGGTATGCATTTAATGAACCAGTTGGTGTATGGAAATATTATTTTGACAACGGTAACCTTAACTTTTCTGAAACTTATTTAAATGGTGAAGAGACTGGTATAGAAACAAACTACAAGCAAGATGGCAGTTTAGATAAGGTCATTACCTATCAGGGCGGTAACCTTAATGGCAGTTATACTTTTTATGCAGATAATAATGAAATTGCCCTCGTACTCAACTATAAAGAGAACATTATAGAGTCTTACACATACATGGGTAAAGATGGTACCTTATTGCCTAAAATAACTTTAACAAATGGTACTGGTAAAATAAAAGCCTTCTTCAAAAATGGTATACCTAGTGCAGAAATTGATGTAGAAATTGGTTATGTAAATGGCACTCGCAATTTTTACTACACAAGTGGTAAACCATTTGTTATTGGTACAAGAACTTATAATAGCGATAACGGCGTAAAAAAAGTGTACTATTCAAATGGTCAGCTAGAGAAAGAAGAAAATTATCTTTACGATAATTTACATGGCATAAGAAAAACGTATAATGCAAATGGTAGTTTAAAAACTGAAGAAAACTGGTATAATGGCGCCCTAAATGGTACTTATAAAGTATATGACGCAAATGGTACTTTGAAAGAAACCAAACAATATTTCTTTGGAAGTTTATTAACTGTGAAATAATGTGCGTTAAAATTAGATTAGAATGTTTAATATGATAAAATTAATAATGGCAGTATCTCTGCTTGTTGCTGCCAATACTTTGTATGCTCAAAATGTAGAAGCCTTGCTGCAACAATATCCTGGCCAGCTTGCAGTATTTACCAATTGTAGTAAAACGGTAAATATTAAGCTAAACAGTGGTAACCTAAGTGCCGAAAGTGAAGAAGAAAATGAGTTCGTAATTTTAGATGAAAAAGCTCAAGGTTTATATAATAAGTACAAAATATATCATAGCCATTTTAACGAACTTAAATCACTAGAAGCGTTTACCAAAGTACCCGATGGTAATAGGTTTAAAAAAGTAAAAGTGGTAGATTTTAAAACACAAGACTCTCGCTCAAGTGGTGTATTTTACGATGATGTTAAAGAAACAAGTTTTGATTTTCCTCAGGTAAGTAAAGGCGCTATCTGTGTGGTGCAAGAAAAGCAAGTATTACAGGATATTCATCTTCTGCCATCCTTTCACTTTTACAACTATATGCCAGTAGATAAATTTAATTATACAGTTTCAGCACCAGTTGATGTCGAAGTAAAATTTATCATCAATAACAATAATGACAGTACCATTAAAATGACGCAATACCGCAAAGGGAAAACGAATTATTGGGAATTTTCTGCGCAACATGTTACTACTACAGATAGATATAGTAACGCCCCTGCTTCTGCTTACTATCAGCCGCATGTGTTAATGTATATTGCCTCTTATAAGGTGGACGATAAAGATCAAAATGTGTTATCTTCTTTGGATGATTTATACAAATGGAATTACAGTTTTTTAAAAAATGTAAACATTACAAGGTCTGATACTTTGCAGGCTTTGGTAGATAGTGTTATAAAAGGGGCTACATCACAAAAGGAAAAAGCGATGCGCTTGTATGAGTGGGTACAAAGCAATATTAAATATATTGCTTTTGAGCAGGGGTTAGAAGGTTTTACGCCAAGACAAGCTGTTGATGTGTGTACTAAAAAATATGGTGATTGTAAAGATATGAGTAGCTTGATTACCACATTGCTGCGTATAGCAGGTATAGAGGCTTACTATACATGGATTGGCACTAGGGATATTCCTTACAAGCATACAGAAGTGTATTTGCCATGTGTAGACAATCACATGATTAGTACTGCAAAAATTGATGGTCAGTGGTACTTCTTAGATGGTACAGATCCTAATTGTATTTTTGGATTTCCAAGCGGATTCACACAAGGCAAACAGGCATTAGTGGCTATTAACGAGACCGAATATAAAGTTCTTGAAGTGCCTGTTATTGATGCGTCTAAAAATACTATAATCGATAGCACTTTTATCACTTTTACCGATAAAGGTATCAAAGGAAATATGTCAGTGCATTATAATGGCTATTTTGGTGTAGATGCTATGAATACATTATTGTACAAACAAGGTGATGATGAAAGAGAGTATGTAAAATATAGAATGGGTAAAGCAAGTAATAAGTTTATCATGGGAAACTATAGTATTTCAAAACCAAATCCTCGTGACAAAGCGGTGAATATAAAAGCAGACTTTGAAGTGCCTGATTATGGTAAAAAAATAGCCGATGAAATGTATATCAACTTAAATCTTGAAAAGCTTTTTGTAAACTCCATTATCGATACAGCGAAGCGAAAAGTGGGTATCGAAAATGACTATAAAAATACCATTAGGCAATTTACTATTTTAACGCTACCTCCAGGTTATACGGTAAGCTACCAACCAAAAAATTTTTCGCAGTCAAACGATATTTTTGATATCAAAATTCAATATACAAATTCAAATAATACGATTACTGCCATGCAAGAAATTGTATATAAAGTGGATATGGTGCAGCCACAACAATTTAATCAATGGAATAGCATTATTCAAAAATTATTAACCCAATACAAAGAACAAGTTGTTCTGAAGAAACAATAAACTATGCAGCTAATTTCTTTTTTGCCAAAGCCATTATTTACATTAACAATAGCGTTGTTCGCTATCAGAGTTTCTGCACAAAATAGTCCTTATAATGTTGAGTTACCTTGGCAAGCAAAGCCAGTAATACATACTTACAATAGCGAAGCGCTTAAGCAAGCAGATGCTGTTTATTTAAATGATACACGTATTATCGAATATAAGTTTGTAGAGAAAGATGTGTTTGAGTTTCAAAGGAACTACAAGTTAGTAAAAGTTGTTAATGATAAAGGTATTGAAATGTTTAATAAAATTTATGTACCTATTTATAAAAATACCGTTTTAGAAGATGTAAAGGCTCGAACTATTTTACCGAACGGTAATGTGCAAGTCTTGCCCGAGGATAAAATAAAAGAAGTTGAGGAGGAAGGTGTGCGCTACAAACTATTTGCGCTTGAAGGTGTAGAAAAAGGTGCAGAAATTGAGTATGCATATACAGTAAAAAAATCACCCGATTTTTTTGGTACAGAAATTTTTCAATCTACAGCTGTACCATGTGAAAAAGCTAATTTTCTTTTAGCGTATCCTTCTACCGTGGTATTTGATGCGAAAGGCTTCAATGGTTTTACGGTTACAAAAGATACCTTAATTGATAAAACAAGATATATAACTGGTACGTCTAGTTTAATCAAGGAGATATCAGACACAAAGTATGCAAATCCTAGGCCTTATATGCAACGGGTAGACTATAAATTAAGCTATAACGCTAACCTAGGTAAAGATGTTGAAATTAATACTTGGAAAGAGTTTTCAAAGCGTGCATATAACAATTTTACAACACTGGACGATAAAGAAAATAAAGCCCTTGATAAGTTTATTGGCACACTTAACCTAGCTGTTTATGGTACAGACGAAGCTAAAATAATGTACATCGAAAACTTTATCAAACAAGGCTTTAACATCGATGACGAATTAGCTAGAGGTAATAGCATGGACATAAAAACCATCCTTGAGTCTCACAATGCGAGTAATGATGGTATCACCCGTTTGATGACTAATTTATTTCAAAAAATAGGTATCAAGTTTCAAATAGTCTTTCCATCTGTAAGGGATGAATTACCCTTAGATGAAGAACTTGCCAACTGGAATCGCATAGAAAAAACATTACTTTATTTTCCACAAACGGGTAAGTATATTAGTCCAGCTTCTAAAATATGTCGTTATCCATTTGTACCACCTTTCGAGGCAGCAACAAGAGGTTTGTTTTTGAAGGAAATTACTATTGGTAACCTTAAAACTGCAGTTGGCACTTTTGGTGATATTGAAATGGAACCATTTGATAAGCATGCTGTGAATATGGAAGAGGAAGTAAGGTTTAATTCGTCGCTGGATACATTATTTATTAAAAATAAGCAGATTCTATTAGGTTATGGTGCTTATGGGTATAGACCAATTTATAATTTTTTGCCAAAGGATAAGCAAGATGAAGTAAACAAAGAGATTATAAAGAATGCTGGAAAGAGCACTGATATTACAAATATAAAAGTAGAAAATAGTGACTTTGCAAGTTTTAATTCAAATAAGCCGTTAACCATTTATGGCGATATAACAACAACAGATTTACTGGAAAATGCAGGTAACAAAGTGCTATTAAAAGTAGGCGAGATGTTGGGTAATCAAGTGCAGATGTACCAAGAAAAACCTAGGGTAATTCCTGCTGATTTAGAGTTTCCGCATGTGCTAGATAGAACCATAAAAATTACTATACCTGAAGGCTATAGTGTAAAAAATCTTAACGACTTAAACATGGATATCTCGTTTAAAAAAGATGGTATTGTTACAATGGGTTTTATAAGTAAATACACTTTAAATGGTAATGTGCTTGATGTAATTATTAATGAAACCTACCATGAAGTAAACTATCCGCTTGAACAATTTGAAGATTTTAAAAAAGTAATTAATGCTGCTGCTGACTTTAATAAGGTGGTTTTAGTATTAGAAAAAAAGTAATTCAATTTCTTTTTTGCCCATTATTACAAGGTTCAACGCATTTGTCATTTGCTAAAATTATAGCAGCGTTATCCTAGTATTACAGGGCTTTTTTGTACACTTTATTAGCTTTATACGTATCAGCATTATTTTACCCTTTACATTTACAAGCAATATTCATTACATCATGCAGGTATCATTTTCATACGATAAAAAGAAAACGCTTCAAGCTTTGCGCTACCACTTTATCGCGAGACCCGAAATCAAGTGGATGATGATTGTGGTAAATGTATTTGCTGTGGTAGCTGCTGCGCTTTTTTATTTTCATAAAGTAAGGCCTGAGCCTTTTTTGTTGGGCACCATTATTTGGTTAGTTATGATGCTAAGTGTGTGGTACCTTTTACCATATAGTATTTACAATAAAGCCACCACTTTTAAGGAAAGTTTTACCATTTATTTCTCTGAACATCAAATAAAGCTTATTAGTGATGTAGGTTATGTAGATTGGCCTTGGAGCAAAATCATAATGTTTTTTGAGAGCCCTCATTTCTTCCATTTATATTTTGATGCTAAATCTTTTTTTCTTGTGCCAAAAGATAATATGAGCGATGATTTTAGACATGACTTAAGAGCTTTATTAAAAGAAAAAATTGATTAATAATTAAAACCTTTCCTACTATGCAAAAAATGTACTTTTTTTTCTCTGCTTTATTGATGGTTGGTATAATCAATGCGCAGACAAAAAATACTGAGATTATAAAAGATCAAGCTGTGAATGATATTCAAGCTAAATACGACGATTACAAGAAAGTTGCCCTTCAAATTTGGAATTATGCAGAAGTTGGTTACAAGGAAGTAAAAAGTTCGGCTTTACATCAAAAAACATTAAGCGATAATGGCTTTACAGTAGAATCGGGAGTAGCAGAAATCCCCACAGCTTTTGTGGCCACTTATGGTAGTGGTAAGCCTGTTATTGGCATATTGGCAGAATTTGATGCATTGCCAGGTTTGGCACAAGCCGCTATTCCGGAAAAATCTACTATCGAAGGCCAAAATGCAGGTCACGCTTGCGGTCACCATTTATTTGGTACAGCTAGTGTTGCTGCTGCAATCGAACTAAAAAAATTAATGGTAGAGGGTAAATTGAAAGGCACTATTAAATTGTATGGCTGCCCAGCAGAAGAAGGTGGTAGTGGCAAAGTGTATATGGTTCGTGCAGGCTTGTTTAACAACGTTGATGTGGTTATTCATTGGCATCCAGGTAACGCTAATGAAGTAACTATGACAAGTGCTTTAGCCAATTCATCTGCCAAGTTTCGCTTTCATGGCTTATCTGCCCATGCAGCAGCAGCACCAGAGAGAGGTAGAAGCGCATTAGATGGTGTAGAAAGTATGGATTATATGGTAAACATGATGCGTGAACATATTCCTCAAGAAACACGCATTCATTATGTAATTACCAATGGTGGTAAAGCGCCTAATGTGGTGCCAGACTTTGCTGAAGTATATTACTATGTCCGTCATCCTAAAAGAGACCAAGTAAAAGATATTTTTGAGCGGGTGGTTAATGCTGCCAAAGGTGCTGCTTTGGGTACGGGTACAACGGTTGATTATGAAATTATTGGCGGTACGCACGACCTACTTTTAAACAAAACCCTTGGTGAGGTGATGCAAAAAGATTTAGAAAAAGTAGGTGGCGTGAATTATACGCCAGATGAAATTGCTTTTGCCAAAAAAATACAAGCTTCTTTTACGTTTCCAGCTCCAGATTTAAGTGTAGCAACGGCAATAAAACCTTTAAGCATAAGTCCTGATGCTGGTGGTGGTAGTACAGATGTAGGCGATGTAAGTTATGTAGTACCTACTGTAGGTATGAGTGCTGCTACTTGGGTACCAGGTGTACCTGCCCATAGCTGGCAAGCTGTGGCTTGTGGTGGTACCGATATTGGTATTAAAGGAATGATGGTGGCAGCTAAAACAATGGCGTTAACAGCTATTGATTTATACTCTAGCCCGCTGTTGATAGATAAAGCAACACAAGAATTTAAACAGCAATTGGGCAATTATCAATATAAGGCGCTTTTGGGCGATAGAAAACCAGCTTTAAACTATCGTGATTAACATTTCTTTTGTCATGCAGCCGTCATTTTAGTGTATAAATATGCTATTTATTCTATGTTAAAGGAACACTAGTTGGCAATTTCCATGTAGCTACATATATTTGCATATACAAACATCGCCTATGCCACAAGTACACGATATCTTAAAATTGGCTCATAGAGGTGGTATTGAGCCAAGTATGGATTTGTTGTATCATAAAGAGCAACATATTCCGGGATCTATTAGTTATAATATTAATCGCTATTATGCACAACATCCCTGGGTTGCAGAAGATACAGGAATGATGGTGTATCATTATGACGCTGGTAAGCCAGAAAACAATTATTTAGAACTTCGTTACTGCACTACGGGTAATAAATATTGCTATGAGAAAAGTTGTTCTTTTTGTAAAGACCAACCTACCAATTGTAAAGGGGAACAGATAACCGTGGATGTGTTTACATTTCATTTTTCATCTGCTTTTTTATACCAGTTTACACACAATGTAAAAGTGAGTAATCGTAAAGATGAAGTATTGGCTTTTAAGCATCCTAATGCTTTTACCAAAATGTTTCCTTTATGTAGTAAAAAGCGCAATACGCTCGACGCATTACTTAACCACAGTTATACAGGCGCATTAGAAAATATTTTTATTAATGCTAAAGTACATGAACTGTTATTGTACAGTTTAGACTGTTTGGTAGACGAAAAAGAAGAAGGTTTTAGCTGCAAGTTTTTAGAAGACGAGCGCAGTCGCGAAGGCATTTACAAAGCAAGAGAAATTTTACTGCAACACATTGGCGATCCAATTACGATTAAAGAATTGAGCCGTAAAGTAGCTATGAATGAGTGCTATGTAAAAAAGGGTTTTAAAGAAATATTTGGAACAACTATTTTTGATTTTTATCAACAACAACGCATGGAACATGCAAAATATTTGTTGTACGAAAAAGCCTTAAGCGTTACAGATGTTTCGGCGCTTTTGGGCTATTCATCTATTTCGCATTTTTCTGCGGCCTTTAAAAAGCATACAGGTTTAAAGCCTTGCGATTTATTAAAATAATCATTTTGTAGGTCATCCATCATAAGAAGCTTACTATTTTGCCAATAATTAAAACTTTCTCTGCAACTTTAATGCATGAGAAAGTTTTTTATTTATAGCCTATTGATGGCTTTTGTAGCTTGTGAATCGAAAACAGAAGTAGATACCATTGTTCACAATGCAGTTATTTACACGGTAGATAGCGCCTTTACTATTACTGAAGCAATGGCAGTAAAAGATGGGAAAATTGTAGCTACTGGTAAAAATGAAGACATTCTTAATCGCTTTGGCGCAAAAGAAACCATTAACGCTCAAGGAAAGCCGGTATATCCCGGATTTATAGATGCTCACGCGCATTTTTTAGGGTATGGGCAAAGTTTGTTTCAGGTAAATTTATTTGGTTGCAACACTTGGGACGAAGTCGAAAGTCGTGTGCAAGAATTTGCAGCAAAACATCCTGATGAACCTTGGATAAAAGGCCGTGGTTGGGATCAAAATAAATTTCCAGATAAGCAATATCCAACTAATGATAAGTTGAATGAACTCTTTCCTAATAAGCCTGTTTTTTTAACCCGTGTAGATGGTCATGCTGCCATTGCTAATCAAAAGGCATTAGACATGGCGGGTGTAAATGCTGGCGCAACATTAACTGGTGGTGAGGTAGAAGTAAAGAGCGGAAAATTGACAGGTATTTTAATAGATAATGCAAAAGGATTAGTAGCTTCCAAAATGCCAATTGCTACGAAAGCCGATTATGAAAAATGGTTGTTGGCAGCGCAAGATAATTGCTTTGCACAAGGGCTTACCACGGTTACTGACTGTGGGTTAATGTACGATGATGTGGAAAAAATTGATGCGCTACAAAAAGAAGGCAAATTAAACATGCGCATGTTTGTAATGCTAAGCGATGCGACAGAAAATTACAATCACTATTTACAAAAAGGGCCTTACAAAACAGACAAGTTATTTGTAAATGGCTTTAAAGTTTACGCCGATGGGGCTTTGGGTAGCCGTGGTGCCTGTTTGCTACAGCCATATAGCGATAAGCCAAATTGGACGGGCTTTTTGCTAAATACAAAAGCGCATTATGATAGTGTGGCGGCTTTGCTGATAAATACCAAATTTCAAATGTGTACTCACGCAATTGGGGATAGTGCTAATAGAGAAATATTGACTATTTATAACAAGTATTTAAAAGGCAAGAACGATAAACGTTGGCGTATTGAACATGCACAAGTGCTTAATGAGGCTGACTTTAATTTATTTGGTAGCGCAAGTGTAGTGCCCTCTGTCCAGCCTACCCATGCTACTAGCGATATGTATTGGGCCTCAGAGCGCTTGGGCAACGTGCGCATAAAAGCTGCTTATGCTTATAAGCAATTGCTGCAACAAAATGGTTGGCTGCCTTTAGGTACTGATTTTCCTGTAGAAGATATTAGTCCATTTAAAACATTTTTAGCAGCAGTTTTTAGGCAAGACGCTAAACAATTTCCAGATGGTGGTTTTCAAATGAATAATGGATTGACAAAAGAAGAAACCTTAAGAGGTATGACTATTTGGGCTGCAAAAGCAGGTTTTTTAGAACAAGAAATTGGCAGTTTAGAAGTGGGTAAAAAAGCAGATTTTATACTTCTTGATAATGATATTATGCAGGCGAATGCATCTAATATTTTAGCAATAAAACCTTTGCTTACGGTAGTGGGCGGCAAAAAAGTATTTGGTAAATAATTTACTTGTGAAAGTTGGTTATATGATTTTTTATTAATGCAAACTAAAAATTACTTGCACATTATTATTTGATAGCAGAAAAATGTTGCTATCTGTGCGTAACGCAATGGCAGCCTTCATTACAGGTATTTTTTGAGGTATGATGGGTTAATATTTAACAAAAAATGAGTTTTTAAACTTGGTAGATAATGTTTTCGTATTTATTTTTGCTGCTCGATTTTATAATCGGATAAACAATATTTGTTAACGCCACTAAATTTCTATTTAACATGGCAGTAAAAATGAGACTACAAAGACACGGTAGCAAAAAACGCCCATTCTACTTTATAGTAGTTGCTGATGGTCGCGCACCGAGAGATGGTAAATTCATCCAAAAAATTGGTACTTACAACCCACTTACAGTACCTGCTACAATTCAATTAGATCGTCAAAAAGCATTAGAATGGTTGCACAAGGGTGCACAACCTACTGATACTGTTCGTCGTATCTTGTCTTTCAAAGGCGTATTGTTCTTGAAGCACTTACTACGTGGTGTAAAACTTGGTTTGTTTGATGATGCACAAGCAATGATTAAATTCCAAGCTTGGCATGACGAGCACGAGGCCAACATTTTGCGTCGTAGCGATGCTCACAAAAAATCGCAAAAAGACCGCAGAAATGTTCCTGTAGTACGTAAAGTAGAAGCTGCTCCAGTAGCTACAGAAGTACCACAGTCTAGTGAAGAAGCATAAAATCTTTCGCCGTTTAAAAAGGTTCCAATCTATCTGGTTGGAACCTTTTTTTATACCAACCTGCGCTGTTTATTGAAAAATATTGAAGCAACTAAAAAGGTGAGTAATACGTTATAAAAGCTAGTTTTTGGCTTTTACAATATGTTAACAATAAATTATTTTAACATCAATACACAATAACAAATACCTCTGTATCTTGTTAAAGTGTTACGTTTCATTTTTACGACTAACGTAATACACATCACACCTGCATAATGGCGCACCAACATACCAACCAACTGATACACGAAACAAGCCCATACTTGTTGCAACATGCCCATAATCCTGTTAATTGGATGCCTTGGGGCGACATTGCTTTGCAAAAAGCCAAAGATGAAAATAAGCCTATTCTAGTAAGTATCGGTTATGCAGCTTGTCATTGGTGTCATGTTATGGAAAGAGAAAGTTTTGAAGATGAAGGCACGGCGCAAATTATGAACGATTACTTTATCAATATTAAGATAGACAGAGAAGAGCGACCAGATTTAGACCACATTTACATGGATGCTGTTCAGGCTTTGACTGGTAGTGGTGGCTGGCCGCTAAATGTGTTTTTAATGCCAGATTGCAAGCCTTTTTATGGCGGCACCTATTTTCCGCCTGTGAGGGCTTACAACAGAATGAGCTGGAAAGAAACCTTGCATGCCATTAATCAATCTTTCCAAGAGAAGAAACATGAAATAGAAGCGCAAGCAGATAATTTAATGAACCATTTACTTAATGCCAATACTTTTGGCATTGGTAAAGTTGGTGAGGCGGAAAAGCCTTCCATTTTTACACAAGAAAACTTGGCTTTGATTGCTGATAATATTTTGAAGCAAGCAGATACAGAATGGGGAGGCTTTGGTAATGCGCCCAAATTCCCACAAACATTCTCTATCCAATATCTACTGAGGCATTATCATTTTACAAAAGACGAAGCGGCTTTACAGCAAGCTTTGTTAAGTTTAGATAAAATGATTAATGGCGGTATTTACGACCAGCTTGGCGGTGGTTTTGCAAGATATAGTACCGATAACAGATGGCTAGCGCCACATTTTGAGAAGATGCTATACGATAATGCGCTTTTGGTTGGTGTTATGGCTGAAGCATTTCAGCTAACGAATAATAAACTTTACGCAGAAGTTATTGAACAAACCATTGGGTTTATTGAAAGAGAGATGTTGGATATCAGTGGTGGCTTTTATAGCGCTTTAGATGCAGACAGCGAAGGTGTTGAAGGTAAGTTTTACACATGGTCTAAAGAGGAAGTGGACGCTTTATTAGGCAATAATAGTGCTTTATATTGCGAATATTATAATATAACGGCAGAGGGGAATTGGGAGCATACAAATATTTTGTGGGTACAAGAGCCGTTGCAAGATTTTGCAGAAAATAAGGCGATAGAGGCGCAAGATTTAAAAGCCATCATAGAGCGTTGCAATGCCATATTATTTGCGCAGCGTAGCAAAAGAATTCGTCCGCAGCTTGATGATAAAATATTGCTAGGTTGGAATGCATTAACCATAACTGCTTTGTGCAAGGCTTATGCTGCAACAGGTGTAGAACACTATAAGCGGTTAGCCATGAATAATTATCAGTTTTTGGTTCAAGCCTTTACTGCAAATGATGGTTCACTCTACCATACTTTCAAAAATGGCCAAGCTAAAATTCCTGCTTTTTTAGACGACTACGCCTATTTCATTCAAGCATGTATTCATTTGCAAGAAGTAACTAGCGAATCGATATATTTAACAAAGGCAAAAGATATTGCTGAATACGTGGTTGAAAATTTTGTAGAAGCAGACACAGGTTTCTTTTATTACACGCATCAGCATCAACAAGATGTGATAGTGCGAAAAAAAGAAGTATACGATGGTGCTGTGCCATCTGGCAATGCTATAATGGCGAATAATTTATTGTATTTAGGCATTATGTTCAATAAGCCAAACTGGCGTGAACATGCGATAGATGTAGTACAAAACCTTGGCACAGCAATAATTAGATATCCTACATCGTTTGGTGTGTGGGCAAGTTTGGTGCAGATGGAAACAAATGGCTTAAAGGAAATTGTAGCAACAGGTTCAAATGTTGAAAAATATGTAAAGCCATTGTTACAAGTATTTTTACCTAATAAAATTTTACAAACTGCTGTTTTTTTCGAGACGGGATTTCCGCTACTAGAAGGTAAAGAATTTTCAAGAGAAACAGTATTTTACGTATGTGAAAACTATACATGTAAAGAACCAGTTGATAATTTTATCAATTTTTTATCAAAATTATAACATAGAAATAAAGTCGCTAAGGAAATATTTATTACTTTGGCAGTTCCAAAAGGTATTTTTTACAATTACCATAAAAAACTTTACTGGTAAATAACCTTAAAACAAGCGTACTGACAGATTTCTACATTGTAGTGTAAAAATATTGAGAACAAAAAGTAAACTGGATTTTTTAAACGGTTTTTACCTATATATTTGTCATTACCTGTTAATAGTTTTTTATGATGATAAACCGAAGCAATCTTTTATCAGTCGCTGTTTTACTGCTTGTATTTGCAAGTTGTTCTAAGTCTAAGAACAGCAAATCCAAAGGTGGTCCCGATGATGGCCAAGTAAGAGGTGTAGCACCGTCTGCTAAACAAAGTATGAATCCACCATTTGGTATGGTGTATGTGCCACCAGGTACATTTCATATGGGTCCAAGCGACGAGGATATTAACTACACATTTACAGCAAGAAACCGTCAAGTTTCAATTCCAGGTTTTTGGATGGACGCGACCGAACTTACCAATAATAAATACCGTCAATTTGTTGTTTGGGTGAGAGATTCTCTTGCCGCCAAAGAACTAGGTTATTATAAGTCTGCGCCAGGTGGTAATGGTGATTCATCTATTGCTATTGATTGGGTGAAAGCTAAAACGATTAAATACGACGCTTCTAACCTTGAAAAATTAGGTAATAAGCTAATACTTGCTCCAGATAATAGATTAAACGGCAAAGCTGATATCGATCCTGATAAGCTGATTTACCACTCTGAAACATTTGAACTTGCCGAAGCTGCCAAAAGAGAAAATGCGGGTGTGGCGCGTAAAAACTTCATTACAAGAAAAGATACTAAAATTTATCCTGACACCTTGGTTTGGATGAGAGATTTCTCATACTCTTACAACGAGCCAATGACAAAAAGATATTTTGCACATCCTTCTTTTGGTAATTATCCTGTAGTTGGTGTTACTTGGAAACAAGCGGTAGCATTCTGTCATTGGAGAACGCATATTCAAAATGATTATTTGGAAAGAAAGAAAATGGCTGTAGAAAGTGATTATCGCTTACCTAGTGAAGCTGAATGGGAATACGCCGCTAGAGGTGGTAGAACTAACTCAATGTTTCCTTGGGGTAACTACTATTTAAGAAACAAAAAAGGTTGTTTGTTGGCAAACTTTAAACCAGGTCGTGGTAATTATGCGGAAGATGGTGGTTTTTATACAGTTCGTGCTGACGCATATTGGCCAAATGACTATGGTTTATATAATATGGCAGGTAATGTAGCCGAGTGGACAGAATCCTATTTCAATGAAAGTTCTTACAATTTCATGTCCGAAATGAGTCCTGATGTACGCTATGATGCTAAAGACTCAGATCCTCCAAGAATGAAACGTAAAGTAATTCGTGGTGGTAGCTGGAAAGATGTAGGATACTTCTTACAAACTAGTACTCGTGCTTTTGAATACCAAGATACAGCAAAATCATACATTGGTTTCCGTTGTGTCATAGATTTAGCGCCAAGAATGCGAAAATAAATAGAATATTAAGCCTATTTAAATCATTTCTAACCATTTTTACTGATAATTTTTAATTGTATATCCATAACTTTTATGTTTATGGACGTGCAATTCTAATAACCTAATTTTAAATTAAAAAAATAAAAAATAAAATCATGTCAGCAGGATTAAGCAAAGGTCAAAATAAATTATTAAATTTTGTGGTTTGTGTTGGTGCAGCTATTGTAATTGTGGGTGCTTTATTTAAAATCATGCACTATCCAGGTTCTGAATATTTGTTACCAATTGGTCTAATTACAGAGGCTGGTATCTTCTTAGTATATGCTTTTTTACCACCACCAGTTGATGGTCATGCGCCTACTGTAGAAGTTGCAACTGGCAACCCAGCGTTGAAAAGTATGGAAAAAATGTTGGCTGAAGCAGATATTACACCTGCAAACTTGAGCAAATTGAGTTCAGGTTTCCAAAAACTGGGCAGTACCGTAGATAAAATGGGTGAAATTGGTGATGTTGTTAAGTCTACAGCAGATTTTGCAACAAAATCTAAAGATGCTGCCGCTGCATTTGGTAATGTTTCTATGGCTGTTACAAAAGCGACTGATTCTTTAAATGCATTTAGTGGTGCTTCTGATTCAGCAAAACAATTTCATGGTCAAATACAAGTTTTAACTAAAAACTTGGCTTCTATCAATACTGTTTACGAATTAGAATTGCAAGAAAGCAATAATCACCTAAAAGCATTAAACCAGTTCTATGGTAAATTGGCACAAGCTTCTTCTGCCATGCAAACAAGTGCTGAGGATGCGATAAAAGCAAAAGAACAAATTGCGGCATTAGCAAGTAATTTGAGTAAGTTGAATCAAGTGTATGGCAATATGCTTACCGCAATGCAGGGTAGATAATTGTTGTATCTGTGAACTTAACTAATTTGTAAAATAAAAGTAATTAAAAAATTATGTCATTACCTAAAGAACCGAGGCAGAAGATGATTAATGTGATGTATTTGGTACTAACAGCCCTGTTAGCACTAAATGTATCAGCAGAAATCTTGAATGCTTTCAAAACGGTTAATGGAAGTTTGATGAATTCAAATAAATCGATTGATGAGAAAAATCAAACTATTTTCAATTCATTTAAACAAGAACTAAATCAAGCAGAGAAAAAAGAGTTAGCTTCTCTTTGGTTACCTAAAGCCGAACAAGCCCAGAAATTAGCTGATGATGTAACGCAATATTTAACTGGTTTGCAACTTGAATTGAAGAAAGAGTCTAAACTGGAAATCGTTGATGGAAAAGAAAAATATAATGAAGACAATTTAGATGCTGCTACCAGATTATTTGTAGAACCTGGTAAAGCAAAAGGCGAGGAATTGAGACAAAAGCTTGAGGATTTCAAAACTAAAATTCTAGCAATCGATCCTGAAATAGGCAAAGAGTTTGGTACTACCTTGCCGTTAGACTTATCTATACCTCAATCTTCTAATAGCCAAGTTGGTAAAAATGATTGGGCTTTTTCTTATTTCCACATGACGCCAACAATCGCGGCTATTACCATTTTGAGTAAATTCCAAAACGACGTAAAGAATAGTGAAGCTCAAATTGTTGAATTTTGCCATAAAAAAGTAGGTGAAGTTCAAGTAAGATACGATGCGTTCCAAGCTATTGCTAGTCAAAGTTCTGAGTATTTAATGCCAGGTCAAGAATTAAGAATTACAGGTGGTGTTGGTGCATTTAGCAGTGCTGCGAAACCTACTGTAACGATCGACGGTTCATCTGTGCCTTTAAACGCTGACGGTGTCGCTGAATATAAAACTACTGTTGGAAGTCCAGGCACATATTCAAAAAAAGTGACCATTTCATTTAAGAAACCAGACGGTACAATTGGAACTTTGGATAAAGAAATTAAATACACAGTGGGTTCACCTACAGGTATTACTGTCAGTGCAGACGCAGTTAAGGTATTATATATTGGCGTACCAAATCCAATATCTATTTCTGGCGGGTCTAAAGGAGCTGAAGCGATTAGTGCTACTATTAATAATGGTTCTTTAAATAATAAGGGTGGTGGTAAATTTGAAGCCAATGTAGAAACACCTGGTAAAGCAACTATTAGTGTAACTGTTGATGGCAAAACCACACCGTTTGATTTTAAAGTAAAAAGAATCCCACCGCCACAACCAATGGTGGGCCAAAGTGCTGGTGGTTCTATTTCGGTAAATACATTCAAAGCCCAAGTTGGTGTAAGAGCTGAATTAAAAGACTTTGTATTTGAAGGTATTAAATACGATGTTACTAGTTTCTTATTAGTCGCTCAAGGTAAAGGTTTTGAAAATGGTGCTGGATTTACTCCAAACAAAGGCGCTTATTTTAGTTCTGAAGCCAAAGCAATTATTGAAAAATGTAAAGCAGGTTCTACAGTTGTATTACAAGATATTGTAGTATCTGGCCCTGATGGTTCAAGAAAATTAGATGGCGTTGTTGCCTTTAATCTTACACCTTAAAATTATTTTTATGTCTAATCATCTTTTTTTAAGAGGTATAGCTTGTGGTGTTCTTGCGATAGCAGTTTTAAGCGTAGATGCGCAGGTTAAGAAGAAAAAGTCTACCGCCAAAACGACTACCACCACTGCGAAAGATCCATTTGGTGGTGCTTCTAAGCAAACACCTGCGTCTACTAAAACGCCTAAGAATCCATTTGCTGCACCGAATAATAGCTCTGTTGATCCATTTGGCGCAAGTGCTTCTAAAGGCAATAATGGAAATGGTGATACTACCAGAAAATCCCAAACATCTGGAAAAGATGCACCTTTAGTGGTTGTTAAAACTGCTACTGGTAATCCTTTGACGGATTCTAATAAAGTGTCTTTGCGTAACGATAATGCGGTAGAAGCCAACTTGATTAAAGATAGAACACCTTTGATTTACGATTATATTCGTGAAGACGATGCTATTTTCAAACAAAGAATCTGGCGTATTATTGATGCTCGTGAGAAAATGAACTTACCATTTAAAAACACAATGGAAACGGATAATGGTAGTCAGTTGTTTTTTGCTATTTTGTATAAATCAGTAGCAGAAGGCGGGATCGTTGCATTTGAAGATGAGCGTTTTACAACACCATTTACTAAAGATAAATTCAAAGAGCGTTTTTCTGGTGGTACAGACACTGTGCCAGTTTATGGAGATTTAAATAATCCAGAATTAATTACTTCTCGCGAAGTGCGTACAAGAGAATTTCCTGTAGATTCTGTATATCGTTTTCAGATTAAGGAAGAAGTCTTATTTGATAAAGAAGCCTCAAGACTAGTAACAAGAATATTAGGAATAGCCCCAATGGGACCACAAATTTTGCCAAACGGTAAAGTGTTAGAAGGGCCACCAATCACGTATTTCTGGATTTACTATCCAGATATTAGAGCAACATTGGCAAAGTTTGAAGTATACAATCCTAAAAATTTCGGCAACAGAATGACTTGGGAAGATTTGTTCGAACAAAGATTTTACAGTAGCTATATTGTTAAAACTACTATGGACAATCCTTATAATCAGTCTTTAGCAGATAAATATGGCAAAAACAAGCTGTTTATGCTATTAGAAGGCGAAGCAATAAAAGAGAAAATATTTAACTACGAACAAGATTTATGGGCTTATTAGTGGTCTAATTTTTAATATATTCTTTGAAAAGGTGGTGCATTTCGCATCACCTTTTCTTTTTTCTTTTTTTCATTTTGCAAACGCTTGCTGAAAATTTGTAGAATCTAGATTTTTCTAGAAATAATTAAAAAATAATTACCGGAATATTTTTTTATTATTAAATAAACACGATATTCGCATCGGTTTTTCATAGGATATTGGATTTTAAAACGGGGCTGGATTTTTATCCTGGCCCTTTTTTGTTTTATAGATTTCCCCCATCATTATTATCTACGTAAAAGAATATGTAATTCTTTACGCGTTAGCATCTTCTTTCGTACAAACTCTTTATTTTACTCTCAAATTGGTGATTTCATGCGGCTTCATACTCTAATTGGCTTATTAGTATCGATTCTAGTTTTTACAAATCTTTTTGCACAGCAAAAACCACTTAACCTAACCAATAATTGGATAGAGATAGATACACTCATACTTGCTAAAAATCAGCCCAAAGCGGCCTTGGAAAAAGTAAACCAACTGTATATAGCTGCTAAGGAACGTAAAGATGATATTCAATTAATTAAGTGTTTGATATATCGCATCGGCCTAGAAGATGCCGTATTTGATAACAAGCCAAACAACGCCATCCAATTATTGGTATCAGAAATTGCGACAAGTAATAATGAAACCGCTAAAAGTATTTTACATTCTTTATTGGCTAGTAGCTATTGGCAATATTATAATGCCCATAGATGGCAAATTTATAATAGAAGTAAAACTGCTGTAGCTAATAAGCAAGACATTGAAACCTGGAATGCTGATGATTTTGGTGCAGCAATTAGTGATAATTTTTCTAAAAGTGTAGCCAACGCTACATTATTGCAAAAAGTGTCTATTGCTGATTATCGTACCATTATTTTAGAAGGTAATGCGACAAAGCTTAGGTCTACGTTGTATGACCTATTAGCTCATGAAGCATTAGAATATTTTAAAACTGGTGATTATTATCTAACCAAACCTAGCTATGCTTTTGAATTAAAGGACTTACGTGCTTTAAGTAATGCAAATACATTTATTACAACTACGTTTACATCAAGCGATAGTACTTCTCACTTGCTGAAAAGTTTGCAATTGTTTCAGCAGTTATTAGAATTTCACAGTAAGGGTGTGGATAAAAATGCTTTCGTAGACGTGGATTTAGAAAGAATAGAATGGGTATATCAAAACTTAATTGGTGATAAAGCAACTGTCTATTTGCAAGCTTTAACTAATATTATAGAAATTTCTTGTGAAAGAACTGCACAGGCTTATTATTTATTGGCTAATTATTATGCTCAGTTGGCCAATAATTACCAACCTTTTGGCGATACTACACATCGTTTTGATAAAGTAAAGGCCTTACAAATTATCAAGGCAGGATTGGCAAAGTACCAGCAGGATGATGAAGGCGTTAATAATTTAAAAAATCTCCAGCGAAGTATTGTACAACCATTTATGAGTATTCAAACTGAAGAGGTAAACACACCCAACAAGCCTTTTAGAGCTTTGGTAAGCTTTAAAAATGTAGACACACTTTTTGTACGTGTCATCAAGTTGCCCAAGAAATCTAATCTCATAGATAATTTGCATACACAAGACTATGATGCACTCGCTGCAATGCCTGTTGTTACAACATTTGCACAGCCATTATCTACTACTAATGACTACCAACAGCACAGTGTAGAAATTAAAATAGACGCCTTGTCTGTAGGTGATTATGTGCTACTTACAAGTAGTAGCGCAGGTTTTATAGATACGCTACATAAAATGAGTAAGCAATTGCTGCGTGTTTCTAATATCAGCTATATTAGAAATGGTAATGACTATTTTGTGCTAGACAGAGATAATGGTAAGCCTTTGGCAAATGTAAAAGTCACCATCACCAAAAGTGATTGGAACAACATTATTAAAAAAAATGAAACCAAGACTGTAGCTACTAAAATCACCAATAAAAATGGCTATTTCAGGTTTGTGCCTAAAGATGATAATTATGGTAGTTACGACTTTGCATTTGTTACCAAAGGCGACCGCTTGCAACTTGCGTCTAGCGAATATCTATATCAATCAAGAAACAGTAGTGACGATGACGACGAAGATGACATAGCAGACTACGAAGAAGACAACGCTAAAGTGTATTTTTTTACCGATAGAAGCATTTATCGCCCTGGGCAAACGGTCTATTTTAAAGGCATTGCCATAACCAAAGATTTTAAAACAAAGCAGGCTAAATTATTAGCTAATAAAGATTCTGTATTAATCTATTTAGAAGATGCCAATTATAAAAACATCGATTCGCTGTATCTAAAAACCAATGCTTACGGTTCATTTGCTGGTAAGTTTATACTGCCGCAAAATGTATTAACTGGCGAGTTTAGCATAGATGCTGATGATTTTAAAAGAAGTAACATTTCTTTTTCTGTAGAAGAATATAAACGTCCTAAATTTTATGTAGAATTTGAATCTCAAAAGGGCATGTATCGTGTTAATGATTCTATCACAATTACTGGCTTCGCCAAAGCCTATGCAGGCAATGTGGTAGATGGTGCTAAAGTGAAATTTAATGTAGAACGTAATGCGAGATTTGTGTACGATTGGCTGTGGCGCAATGGTAGCAAACCATATAGCCGCAATAAGCAAATAGCAGATGGCGAGATTATAACCAACGCTGAAGGTAAATTCACCGTTACGTTTAAAGCAGAGCCAGATGAAGCGATAGCGGCAGCAACAGAACCAATTTTTGATTTTACGGTTTCAGCTGACGTGACTGATATTAATGGCGAAACAAGAAGTGCTAATAAGCAAGTATCGGTTGGCTATAAACGATTACAGGTAAACATTGCAGCACCCAAATTGGCCGAAGCAGATAGCCTTCAACAAATAACCATTAGCACTAAAAACATGAATGGTGAAAATGAACCTGCTACTGTGAGCGTAAAAATTTACGCGATACAAACGCCACAACGTTTAATACGTAAGCGTTTATGGCAGCGTGCTGATATGTTTGTAATGGATAAAACTAGCTACCTACAAAGCTTTCCTAATGATGACTATGAGGATGAATTAAACGAGAAACTATGGCCTGTAAATAGTCTTGTTTTTGAAGGCGACATCAATACTTCAACTAACACCAAATTTCAAATTCCAAATAGCAAATTAACTGCTGGTTTTTACAAAATAGAAGCTACCACAACAGATAAAGATGGCAATACTATCAAGGATGAGCGCTATGTTCAATTGTTTAATAGAAACGCCACACCTTATCCTCAATACAATTTTAATTATACGCTTAATAACTACACACAGCCAAACGAATCGGCTGCATTTATAAGCGGTAGCATGGCAGAGAACACGTTTGTTGTAAGTAAAATAACTAGACCAAAATTGGCTGGTAAAGAGCGAGCTATTTACCAATATAACAATTACCAAAAAGGCTTGCACAATATTACCTACAAAGCCGATGAAACCGATAGAGGCGATGTTGCCATTAGCGAAGCCTTTGTATATAATAACCGTGTGTACACCAATCACTACAATATTATTGTGCCATTTAGTAATAAGACTTTAGACATAAGCTACGCAAGCTTTAGAAACAAAACCGAGCCAGGAAGTAAAGAAACTTGGACGGTAAATATTGCTGGTAATAAAGGTGAAAAAGTTGCGGCAGAATTACTAACAAGTATGTACGATGCAAGCCTTGACCAATTTGAAAAACATGAATGGGTCAAGCCGAATATTTGGAATATTAATTACTCTCAACAATCATTTACAAGTAATAATGGATTTAAAGTTAAAAGCTCAAGTGAAAACAATACATATTTTAGGGATAAAGTACTTGTAACAAGCTATGATAAGTTAGTTAAACCTAATAATCTAATACGTTCAACAAGAACTCAATTTAATTCAATGCTATCAGGAAGAGTAGCTGGTATAGAGGCAAGTAATAGTTTTGATGATGTGGTTGTGGTTGCTGTAGGTTATGCAACAACTAAAAAGAAGGATATTACTGGTGCTGTTGCTGGGATAGCAGAAGATTACGATAAAGTATTTACTAATGTTGACATAATAGATACTATTACTGGCGATAGAATTTTAAATGGAAGATTAATAAAAGGCAGTAAAATAAAAACTGGCGGCATTACCCAACCTCGCAAAAACTTCAACGAAACGGCTTTCTTTTTCCCGCAGTTATATGCAGATACAAGTGGTAATTACAGCTTTAGTTTTACCATGCCTGAAGTCTTAACGCAATGGAAATGGCAAACATTTGCCCATACCAAAGACCTCGCTTTTGGCAATAATTCTGCTACAATTACCACACAAAAAACATTGATGGTGCAAGCCAATGCACCACGCTTTGTACGTGAAGGTGATAATCTAGAATTTGTAGCCAAACTATCTAACCTAAGCGATAAGGAATTAACTGGTCAGGTAAGGTTAGAGCTTGTAGATGCAAGTACCAACGTATCGGTTGATGGTTGGTTTCAAAATATGTTTCCTACACAATATTTTACAGTAGGTGCAGGACAAAGTAGTGCTGTAAAATTTCCTATTCAAATACCGTTTACATTCAATAAACCTTTGACATGGCGTGTGATTGCTACGGCTGGCAATTTTAGCGATGGCGAGGAAAACACATTGCCTGTATTAAGTAACCGAATGCTAGTAACCGAAAGTTTGCCAATGTTGATAAAAGGTGATACGACGCAGCGTTTTGTATTAGATAAACTAGTGAATAACCAAAGCGAAACGCTTACCAATCAATCACTAACCGTTGAGTACACCCCTAACCCTGTGTGGACGGCCGTGCAGTCTTTGCCATACTTAATTGAATATCCGTACGAATGTGCGGAACAAACCTTCAACAGATATTTTGCCAATGCCTTGGCAGCTAAAATCATAGCTAAGCAACCCCGCATTAAATCAGTATTTGAGCAATGGCAAAAAGATACCACAGCCTTTACATCGAACCTTGCAAAGAATGAGGAATTAAAGCAAATACTATTGCAAGAAACACCTTGGGTATTACAATCAGAAAATGAAACGCAGCAACAAAAAAATATTGCTTTGTTATTTGATGTTGTAAAAATGAGTAATAGCGGTACAGCAGCTATCGATAAACTGCAACAGCTACAATTACCAAGTGGTGGTTTCGCTTGGTTTAAAGGTGGTAGAGAAGATAGATATATCACCAATTATATTTTAGCTGGTATTGGTAAATTGAAAAAAATAGCAGCTATCAATACAGCCAATACTGCGAAGCTGGAAACCATGATTGGTAAGGCTTTGGCGTATTTAGACAATGAAATAAAAAACGATTACGACAACTTACAGCGCAATAAAGTCAATTTGCAAAAGCAACAAATTACCACTACGCAAATCCAGTATTTATACATGCGAAGCTTCTTTTCTAATGCCATTACACCTAAAGACGCTTATAACTATTATTACAATCAAGCGAAGCAGTTTTGGCATGTTCAGAATACTTACAACACAGCGATGATTGGTTTGGCTTTGTTTCGCAATAATGAGCAAGCATTTGTAAGCAAACATATTGTGCCAGCCATTACACAAAATGCAGTTGAAGATACAGCTAACGCTAGTGTGTATTGGAAAGATAGAAGCATTGGCTTTTGGTATGCCTCGCCTATTGAACACCAATGTATGATGCTACAATTCCTTGAAGAAGTAGCCAAGCAAGACACTATTGCCAATGTATCAACCACCATTCAAGGGGCTAAAAACTGGTTGTTACTTAACAAACAAACCAATCATTGGCCTACAACCATTGCAACCGCCGATGCTTGCTATGCTTTATTAAACAACAGTAATGCATTGGTAAATAATCAACAAGTGCGGATACAATTAGGCAGTACACCTATAAAAATTAGTAATTCACAAGCTGGTACTGGTTATGTAAAAGCTACCATTGAAGGCAGTAAAATAACCCCACAAATGGGTAATGTAACGATTACTACTTCTACGCAATCTTCTACATCAGATGAATTTAAGAAGGTTGGGAGTATTGCTTACGGCAGCTTATATTGGCAATACTTTGAAGACTTCGATAATATCACTGCGTCGGCCTCTCCATTGTCTATTACCAAAAAATTATTTGTAGAAAAAAATAGCGCCGCAGGTAAAGTATTAACCCCTGTTAATGACAATGATGCATTAAAAGTAGGCGATAAAGTAGTGGTGCAATTGGTACTAAAAACCGATAGAGACATGGATTATGTGCAGCTTAAAGATACACGTGCAGCTACCATGGAGCCAGTAAATGTATTAAGCGAATACAAATACCAAGACGGTTTAGGCTATTACGAAGCCACCAAAGATGCCAGTACCAATTTCTTTTTTAGCAGCATTCGCAAAGGCACTTATGTGTTTGAGTATCCTGTATTTATCACGCATGTGGGTACGTTTAGCATTGGTATTGCTAACCTGCAATGCATGTATGCACCAGAATTTACAAGTCACAGTAATGGTTTTAAAATTGTGGTAACATCAGAACCATAGCGTTTTAGCAATAAAAGGTATTTGGCGGCAGCGCTAAATACCTAATTATATCCAAGGTAATTAACAAGATAACATCAGCTATTTCCCTTTAGATCTACCCGAATGGATGCATTTAAGCCGATACATCCTTTCGGACTCATCGGAATGGATGTATCCAAGCCGATACATCCATTCGGGTTCATCGGAAAGGATGTATTCAAGTCGATACATCCATTCGGGTTCATCGGAATGGATGCATCCAAGCCGATACATCCATTCGGTGCAATGTAATGGACAAAATCTGGTGTTCATCTATCTAATATAGTCTTCGAAAAATGACTAGCCGCAAATAAGCCTATGTTTTTGTTAACCAACGGCATTACTACTATTGGGCTTCTGTTGTGTCACACCCTTGTACATTCAGTTCGCTTTGCAGCATTGTGAAACACCCTGTTGCTAGGGTACAGGTTTAAAGCTGAAAAAGATGTCTAGAGATTGCCAATCCAATGGTTGTTTGCATATTGCTATAAGTCTATGTGCCTACCTTGTCTATCTCGTGCGTTGTCCAAGATATTGTGTAATTATTACTTCTTGTTCTTTGTATCCTTTGTTTCTTTGTGCCAAATTTGAGAATGACTTACGATTATATTATTGTTGGCCAAGGTGTTGCAGGTACTTTTTTAAGTTGGCAATTATTACAAGCTGGCAAAACCGTATTGGTAATAGATGAAGCCAAACCTTTTACCGCTTCTAAAATAGCTAGTGGCGTGATTAATCCCGTTACGGGTAGGCGCATTGTGCGTACTTGGATGATTGAAACCTTATTACCATTTGCATTGGATGCATATACCAATTTGGGTAATCAGCTTGGGGTTAAATTAATACAACAAACAAATATTCTAGACTTTCATCCAACACCCCAAATGATGCTGGCTTTTAAAGAGCGATTGCCAGAAGAAAGCGATTATTTGCGCGTACCCACAAACGAATCGGAATACCAGCAATATTTTAATGTCAGTTTTGGTATTGGCGAAATTAACCCCTGTTATTTAGTAGATCTTAGAACCATGATTGTAGCTTGGCGTAATTATTTGCAAGCACAAAATGCCTTGTTGGCGGAGCGATTTGATATTACGCAACTCATTCACCATTCACCATTCACTATTCACTATAAAGAAGTTACCGCTACTGCTATCATCTTTGCGGATGGTGCAGCGGGCGCAGATAATCCTTATTTCTCGTTGTTGCCTTATGCCAAAAACAAAGGGCAAGCAATCATTGCTGAAATACCCGATTTGCCACGTACGAATATTTACAAACAAGGCATTACGTTGGTGCCGTGGCAAGATGATTTATGGTGGATTGGCTCTACCTATGAATGGGATTTTAAAGACCTTAAACCTTCGGCGGATTTTAGAAATAAAGTTGGATCGCAATTGCAGCATTGGTTAAAATTGCCTTACAAAGTGGTAGACCATATCGCATCTGAAAGGCCAGCTAATCTAGAGCGCAGACCATTTGTAGGGATGCATCCAATACATACGAATATTGGAATATTTAATGGTATGGGAACAAAAGGCTGTTCTTTAGCACCCTATTTTGCAAAGCAATTTGTAGATGCTTTGGTGTGTCAAGTACCTATCAACCCATTGGCAGATGTAAAGCGTTTTACAAAAATCTTGAGTAGATAATGATCAGTTTATTATCTTCCATTTTTGTAATCAAAACTAACTACAACATGGGTAAAACGGCTACTCAGCAAGAAAATATGTACCATATACCAAAGCGATATAGAGAAATGGAAAACCTACATATCGTTTTTTGGTTGTTTAAAGATGTTGCTTGGTGCATGGTATGGAAGCCGTTAGGTATTGTAATGATTGCACCAACTCTACTAATATCTATTGTCATTGCTTGGCGTACAAGGCATATTGTAGCCGAATTGTGTCATAATTTGGCCATTACTATTTGGATTTCTGCCAACTCATTTTGGATGCTAAGCGAGTTTGCGGGTATAGATACAAAACCATTATTTGGTGCTTATACTTATAAGCATTTAGCCATTATACCATTTTCAATAGGCATATTGATATTGGCTTATTATTATTTATGGTATGCGCCAAGGCATAGGCAATTTGCAAAGTCATAAGATTTTGTTATGTATTAGCGATAAGTTAAATAGCTTGAAATTAATTCGTTAATCTTGTTGTAATATTTGGAAGCATGCGGTTAATGTTTATAATCATATCAACATTATTGATAAATGTGAAGGCGATTGCTCAGCAGCGAGTAGTAGCGGAATGCACTATTGTGTATGCTATTGCTGTCGACTCAAGTGCTGCAGATAAAAACTTAGCAGATAATCTAAAATCTGCTTCAAAAATTATTTATATTAAAGGCAACAATTCTCGCATAGACTTGATTAGTTCGGCTTTTTCACAATCCATTTTTTACGATAAAACGAAAGGTAGCGCTACTATTTTACGAGAAATAGGCACAAATAAATTTATTACAAAATTAGATAGCGCCCAATGGTTGAAAGAGAAAGAAGAATTTATTGATATGGTTACTACCATTACCAAGGACACCAAAAAAATATTAGGTTACGATTGTAAAAAAGCGCAGTTAGAACTCAAAAATGGTAAAGTGTATACGCTTTATTTTACACCAAACTTATTGTCTTCTGTAAGAGAAGTAGATTATGAGTTTAAAGATATCCCTGGTCTAGTGCTTGAATATGAAGTAGTTGCTGTAGACGGTAAAAAAGTTAGATATTCAGCTACAAAATTTAATCTAAACCCAGTGCCAGCTTCAAGATTTGACGTGCCTTCAAGTGGTTACAGGATACTTAACAAATAAGATTAATTAATAGGCGCAGTAGGCGTTTTAAACTTAGGCACTTTTACTTTAAACTTATAAGGCATGATATAAGTAGTATTACCACTATTGTAGTACAATAAAGAGTTTATTTCTAATCCTGTAGAAGTAGATTTTTGTGTAAGTACATCACTACCCTTAAATAGGAGATGTAGTTTAACAGTAGAAAGCGACAATGTTCTATGTGATAAAAGGCTGAGATTCTTTAAAGAATATTTACTGCCTTTACTTTTTTCGTCAGTCATACCAGAGAAACTAATAGACGCAATTGCCACCTGGACACTCAAAGCGAGTGATGCAGCAACAATTAGTTTTTTTATGTGTCTTTTTTGTTTCACTTATGCAAAAGTACTATTATTTCTTAAATATTCTCCAATTTTTTTCGGCGGATACCATAATTAACGAGGTAAACACACTTTTGTTACAGAAGATGCCTATTTAATTTTCTTTGCTGCCTAGTTGTTAAAAAAAGCTGAATGATTTTTTTCTCTAAGCAATCCCTACTTTTGCCAACCTAAAATAAACATAAAATGGCATCAACTTCAGACATAAGCCGCGGCATGATTTTAAAACTAGATGGCAGCTTATATAGTGTAGTAGAATTTGGCGAAAACAAAACAGCGCGTGCAGCTGCAAAAGTTTGGGCTAAATTAAAAGGCGTTGATAACAAACGCAGTATAGAAAAAACTTGGAATAGCGGTGAAACCGTTTACCCTATTCGTGTAGAAAAGAAGACGTATCAGTTTTTGTATAAAGATGAGAGTGGTTATAATTTAATGAACAACGAAACCTTTGAGCAAATTGTATTGGCTGAAGAAATGATTGATTCTCCACAATTTTTAAAAGATGGTGCCGAAGTATCCGTATTTATAAATACAGAAACTGAACAACCAATTGGTGCTGAATTACCAGAGAAAATTGTGGTGAGAATTACTTATTGTGAGCCTGGTTTACGTGGTGATACTGCTACTCGTGCTACGAAACCTGCAACCATAGATACTGGTGCAACTGTAAACGTACCTCTTTTTGTAGATGAGGGAGAATTAATCCGTATTAACACCAAAACTGGTGATTACGTAGAAAGAGTAAAAGAGTAATTTTCTAAATTATCGATACACAAATGGAGCAATTACAATTGCTCCATTTGTATTTTATGGATGTTCTGTTTTATGTAAAATGCCCTTTTTTTCATTCAAAAATGTTCGAAAAATAGCCTTTTTATAAAAAAAATGGGTGTTTCTATCAAAATATGGCTATTTTGCCGCCTCTTATAAATTAAGCTAGAATAAAAACCAATCGCAAAAATCGATTACTTCCTTAACAAAAAATTCTTCTTATGGACTTAAAGCAAATTCACGATCTGATAAAGATCATTAACAAGAGTAATATTGGAGAGATTAGTATAGAAGATAAAGATGGTAAGGTTACCATTAAGCAAAAAGAAGAGCCAGTGGTAACCGTTGCAACGCCACCGCAACAAGTATATAACGTAGCTCCAGCTGCCGCACCAACACCTGTCGTAGTTCCAGCGCCTCAGCCAGCCGCAGCACCTGCACCAGCAGCCCCTAAAGCTGATAACCTAATAACGATTAAAAGTCCGATGATTGGTACTTTCTATCGTAAACCTTCGCCAGACAAACCCAACTTCGCAGAAATAGGTACAGAAATTACACCAGGTAAAACCATCTGTATCATCGAAGCCATGAAATTATTCAATGAAATTGAAGCCGAAATCAGCGGTACAGTTGTTAAAATACTTGTAGAAGATAATAGCCCAGTAGAGTACGATCAGCCGTTATTCTTGGTTGAACCTAATTAATAATAGTTAATGCAAAGCAACTTGATGAACTAAGTAGAAATTCTATTTATTGCATTTTGTTGCTTTGTTTTATTTTCTAACGTCGTTAATGTTTTAGTGCATTATCACATTATCAAATTAACCAAATGTTCAAAAAAATATTAATAGCCAATCGTGGCGAAATTGCCTTACGTGTTATCAGAACTTGTAGAGAAATGGGCATCAAAACTGTTGCAGTGTACAGTACTGCCGATAAAGACAGCTTACATGTTCGCTTTGCTGACGAAGCTGTTTGTATCGGTAAGCCAGCAAGTACCGATTCTTACCTCAATATTCCCCACATTATGGCGGCGGCAGAAATTACCAATGCCGATGCTATTCACCCAGGTTATGGCTTTTTGGCGGAAAACAGCAAATTCTCTCAAATCTGTGCCGATCATGGTATTAAATTCATTGGTCCTACACCCGAAATGATTAACGCTATGGGCGATAAAATCACGGCTAAAGAAACCATGATTAAAGCGGGTGTACCTGTAGTACCAGGTAGTGGCGGTTTACTTGAAAGTGTTGAGCAAGCGAAAGACTTGGCTAAAAACGTAGTTGGTTATCCTGTCATCTTAAAAGCGACTGCAGGTGGCGGCGGTAAAGGGATGCGTGTGGTATGGAAAGAAGAGGAAATAGAAAAAGCATTTACAACTGCTAAAATTGAAGCGGCTGCGTCGTTTAAAAACGATGGTATCTACATGGAGAAGTTTGTAGAAGAACCGCGTCATATAGAAATTCAAGTAGCGGGCGACCAATACGGTACCGTATGTCATCTTAGCGAAAGAGATTGCTCTATCCAACGTCGTCACCAGAAGTTGGTGGAAGAAAGTCCTTCACCTTTTATGACGCCAGAATTGCGTAAAGCAATGGGCGAAGCTGCTATTAAAGCTGCAAGCGCTATTAATTACGAAAGTGTTGGTACTATTGAGTTCTTGGTAGATAAACACCGCAATTTCTACTTCATGGAAATGAATACCCGTATTCAGGTAGAACACTGCGTTACCGAAGAAGTTGTTAATTACGACTTAATTAAAGAACAGATTAAAATAGCCATGGGCGAAAAAATATCTGGTGCTAACTATGAACCGCAATTACACGCCATTGAATGCCGTATTAATGCCGAAGATCCGTACAATGATTTTCGTCCATCACCAGGTAAAATTACCAACCTTAACACGCCAGGTGGTCATGGTGTAAGGGTAGATAGCCACGTATATGCAGGCTACACCATCCCGCCATTTTACGATAGTATGATTGGTAAACTAATTACCGTGGCACAAACGCGTGAAGAAGCCATCGATAAAATGTACCGTGCACTCAGCGAGTACGTTATTGAAGGTGTTAAAACCACCATTCCTTTTCATTTACAATTAATGAAAAACGAAGATTTCCGTTCAGGTAATTTCACAACCAAGTTTTTAGAAGGTTTTACTATGAAGTAAACCTTTTGCTAACTTACTTCGATATTTATCCCAGTACTAATTAAAGTGCTGGGATTTTTTTATGTTACCAGCATCGTAGTACTAAATAATATTCGTTGCGTTACATACCGCGGCGCCTTGTACATGACTCAACTATTACTGACGTGTTAGCAACCATTATTCAGCAAGAACAAGATTTAAGCGCTTTACTCCCCAGCTATCGCACCAATAATAGCCCTAGTAAAGCCTTGCAGAACGCTACTAACACTTGGGCTACTACGGTGTACAATGCTGCAAAACAATTATCACCAATTGAATTTACAGAATTGCAAATAGTCCAAGCTCTGCAGTTTTGCCAGTGCCCTATTTTTATTTGTGGTGTTCATCGCAGTGGTACTACCTTAATGCGTGATTTATTAGATGCACACCCTGCCTTATCGGTATTACCTTCAGAAGGCACTTATATTACCAATATTGAGCGAAAAATACAGCATCTGAAAGACCAAGATGCGATGGCTTTTATGTGTATAGAATGGTTAAAACGCTTGGCTAATCCTATTAATCAGCCACCTTATTGGATACTTGGTAACACTAGTTTAGAAAAGTCGCCATATGTTGATTTTACCAATGCGTTTATTAGTTGGTGGCCTTTGGTACAACAATATTTGCAAGCCACTAATACCATGTGGCCGCACTTAGTATTGCAGTTAGCTTACGCACATGTATTGCAGCAAATATTGCCTAATAGTAAGCCAGTGTGTTGGGTAGATAAAACACCCACCCAAGAGCAGCACCTTACAAGACTTTGGCAGTTTTTCCCAAATGCAAAAGTGTTACATGTTCTTAGGCATCCTGCGGCTATTTTAGCTTCTCGCAAGCAAATGGAGCCAAATACGCCTTTACGTGTTTTTGTAAAAGATATGCAACACAGCTTTCGCATTGCAACCGAACAAACGGCTTTACAAAACCCAAGATACCTCTGTGTGCGCTACGAAGATTTGTGTAGTCATGTTGATGTTACCATCGCACAAATAGTATCATTTTTAGAGATAGAAAACTTAACTAGCCTTACCATACCCACCGTTGCAGGTAAGCCGACACAGGCTAATAGCTCCTTTTTACAGCCGCAAGTAACAGGCAAAATAGTAGCCAATAACGTAGCGAAACAACCCAATAATCTTTCTGCAAGCCATTACCAATTATTAGCGGCAACCGTAGGCAAGCTAGGGTTTGGGTTTAATTATCATTTACCCGAAACCAATCCATTGCAAAAATTTTGGGCCAAACTGCGCTACGAAGTATGGTGATTGTTGATTGCTTTTAGGTGTTAATTGGATGAATCGATTGCAATCCATCCAATCGTAGCAATAAAATTGGATGAATTAGTAGTAATGCATCCAATTGACAACATGAGATTGGAAGAATTGGTTGTAATCCATCCAATCGTAATAATGCGATTGGATGCATTGCTATCGATACATCCAATCGTATCGAAAAATTGGAAGAATTAGTAATGAAGCATCCAATCCTTAGCTTCAGGTAAGCCATTAAATGAAATTGCCTCTTGCGTGTACCGCTTAGAAGCATGTAAAATAGTCGACTACTTGATTCAGATAAATCGATATGGTTTTGAGTGGCAGCTTATGTACTAGAACAAGAACTGATACACTTCATGCACTTGCCCTGCAGGTACTACTTGTATTTTATAAGCCTTCGGGTCAAAGCTTTTTTTGTTGTATTTACTCACAATTATTTTTTCAAAGCCCAGTTTTTCTGCTTCTGCAATACGCTGTTCTATGCGGTTTACAGCACGTATTTCACCATTTAAACCCACCTCGCCTGCAAAACATACATGCGGTGGTAAAGGCACATCTTCATAGCTACTTAGCAAAGCACAGATGACAGCAAGGTCTATAGAGGGGTCTTCTACTTTTAGGCCGCCGGCAATATTTACAAACACATCTTTGGTGCCAAACAAAAAGCCACCACGTTTTTCGAGTACTGCCAATAAAAGTTGTAAGCGCCTTAAATCGAACCCACTTACGGTACGCTGTGGTGTGCCATAAACTGATTGTGTTACCAAGGCTTGTACTTCTATCAGCAATGGTCGCATCCCTTCAAGCGAAGCGGCAATTGCACTACCACTTAATTGCTCTTCTCTTTGGGTAATTAATATTTCAGATGGGTTGCTTACTTCCCGCATACCATCGCCTGTCATTTCATAAATGCCCAATTCTGAGGTACTACCAAAGCGGTTTTTAAGTGTACGCAAAATGCGGTAGGCATAGTGTCTATCTCCTTCAAATTGTAGTACGGTATCCACCATGTGTTCTAGAATTTTTGGGCCAGCAATGCTACCATCTTTGGTAATATGACCAATCAAAAATACTGGTGTATTGGTCTCTTTTGCAAAGCGCTGAAACTCGGCAGCGCACTCACGTATTTGGCTAACACTACCAGCAGAAGAATCAATTAAACTAGATTGTATGGTTTGTATTGAATCTACAATGACCAATTGTGGCTGTAGTTTTTTTATCTCTTGAAAGATGGACTGTACGCTAGTTTCAGTCAATAAATAGAAATTATCGTTTTTTATTTTTAGCCTATCCGCACGCATTTTTATTTGCGACTCACTTTCTTCCCCGCTAATGTATAGCACCACAATCTCGTTCATCATTAGGCCATGCTGTAGAAACAACGTGCTTTTACCGATGCCCGGTTCGCCACCTACCAATATAATACTGCCAGGTACTACGCCACCTCCAAGTACACGGTTTAGTTCGCCATCTTTGGTTACTATGCGTCTTTCTTCAGTAACCGTTACATCTTGCAGTGCCACCGCTTTGGTAGCTCTTTTCTCGCCTTTAAAGTCTTTCCAGTTGTGTTCTTTTGCGTTGCCTTTATCTAGTACTTCTTCTACAAATGTGTTCCATTGGCTACAGCTAGGGCATTTACCTACCCACTTCATGCTTTCGTATCCACAATTGCTACAGAAAAAAGCGGTTTTTATTTTGCTCATGGGGTAAAGATATACTACTGGTGAAAATGATGGTAATGATATTAGATACGTAAGGTGCGTCAATGTTGGGTTAATTATTATAAAACCATTTGTGGCACGAATATGGGCGTACGAGTATGATGTTTATAACTAGCAAAATAATGGATCAAGAAAAAATGGATGTTACAGCACAAAAACAGACCACTGAAACCTTGATGGGTTCTTTATACTGTTTTTTAAATTATACTTATGTTTGTGAGATTGAAAATCCAAACAGCTTGCGTTAAAATAGATACATGCATCTTGTTCGTCATACTCCATTTTTAAAAGCAGTGCTATGGCACAGTATAACGGCCTTTGGTGGGCCTAATGGGCATTATGGGATGATGTTAAAAACTTTTGTACATCAACGTAAAGACATTACAGAAAATGAGTTGGTAGATTTTGTAAGTTTTTGCAATATGTTGCCTGGGGCTTCTTCAACACAAACGCTCACTTTAATTGGGTATAAACGCGGTGGAATTCCCTTAGCCATTTTAACCCTAATCATTTGGATAACACCTGCTTGTTTGCTCATGGGTGGGTTATCTTTTTTATTAGATTATTTTAGCGATCAGTCTATCAACACCAAAATATTCCATTTTATACAGCCGATGGCGATAGCGTTTATTGCTTTTTCTGCGTTTAGAATTTTTAAAATTGCTGTAAATAATACCATTACAAGGGTAGTAATGGTAGTAGCCGCAATAGCTACTTTTTTATATTTTAAAACGCCTTGGGTATTTCCTGCTTTGCTAGTAATGGCAGGTATTGCCACTAATTTTAGTGATAAACGTATACCACAAAAAGAAGTACCACCCAAGCAAATTAAGTGGGGCAACTTGCTGATATTTCTGGCACTGTTTGGTATTGCTGGTTATTTCAGTGAAACATCTACTAAAAATAATTGGCCTAATCACAAAGCCTTTAACGTATTTGAGAGCCATTATCGTTTTGGTAGCTTGGTATTTGGTGGTGGCGATGTGTTAATGCCACTTATGTACGAGCAATATGTGGTACGCCCTACTACGCAACGCATTATTGACAGTAAGCGTGATGTGTTAAAAATGGAGCAGCAAGATTTTTTAACAGGATCTGGTATTGTGCGAGCTATTCCAGGTCCTGTATTTTCTATAGGTGCGTTTACAGGCGGTATGGTATTGCGAGGCGATAATACCTTTTTCTCGCAAGCGTTGGGCTGCTTTTTAGGTGGTATTGGTATTTTTTTACCAAGTGCCTTATTGGTATTATTCTTTTTTCCAGTATGGCATAATCTTAAAAAGTATGCGGTTATCTACCGCTCACTCGAAGGTATTAATGCAGCCGTTGTAGGCATTATGATTGGTGCAACTATTTTTTTAATAAATGCTACTTTGGTAAACGAAATTTGGCATAATAGTCGTATTGGCTGGCTAGATGTTGCTGTTGTAATTACCACATTTTCGTTGTTACAGTTTACTAAAATACGTGCACCATTTATTGTATTGGCTTGTTTATTATTGGGTCTTGTTTATAGTTTCTCATAAAAGCCTCCTGCTAACACATGCTAATTTTTTATAGTAATATCGCTAAAAAATCATTTTGGCGGTATTATATTTAGGGTAACTTGCTTTTTTAAAATATAATATATGGGTACGGGTAGGCTAGAAGCTTTTAGTGATGGTGTAATTGCCATTATCATTACCATTATGGTACTAGAAATGAAAGTGCCTCACAGTGATTCATTGGTATCGTTACTGCCAATATTGCCAGTTTTTATTAGCTATGTTTTAAGCTTTGTAAATGTGGCTATTTATTGGAATAATCACCACCACATCATTCAAGCCGCCGAAACAATCAATGCGCCTGTAATGTGGGCAAATATTCACTTGCTATTTTGGATATCGCTTTTCCCGTTTGTTACTGGGTGGATGGGTGAAAATCATTTTGCCACTTGGCCAGTTGTGCTATATGGTGTGGTTTCCTTTATGGCAGGCGTTGCTTATTATATACTTGCAAAATGTTTAATTAAGCTTCATGGGAAACGATCTACTTTGGTAGCCGCATTAGGAAGAGATAAAAAAGGCAAGATTTCTGTTATTATTTATGCGAGCGGAATTTTGTTAAGTTTTGTTCACCCATGGCTCGGGCTAGCTATGTATTTTGCAGTAGCTACTATGTGGTTTATTCCCGACCCAAGAATTGAATCAAAATTGGTAGAGAAAGAAGCAATTCAAAAACAAGAAAATGGGTAACTATAGGCGTAATAACCCTACTTTGTGTAAAGTGTTCAAAGGTTTATTATCCCAAAATAATTCAAAATCTTCTAGACCTGCCGCTTCGTAACTGTTGGTTACATCTTGCAGGTTATAAGGCTTTGGGTTTTGTACAGATAGTTCTTGTAGTATTTGCGCTAGCCATTTACCTTGTGCTTCATCTACCCGTATGTTTATGGTTTCTTTTTTGGTATAAAATGTAAGTGATGCTACTTGCCAGCTATTGCCTTTTTTTGTTTTTGTAATAATCTCAAGCTGTGGCTGCGTACCTATAAATACAATTTTATTTGTAGGTTTATAGGTAGTGGTATCGTCTTCTAGTAAGGCATTTACAATAAAGTCTGCGGCTACTTTTGTTTTAGGTACTTTAAAGCCCATGTCTTCTGCATCAAACCATATGGACAGTGGTTCATCAAAACAAAGCCCATGCATATAATTGAGCAATGATTTCTTTAAGCCGTAGCTAAACTTATCATGTTCTGTGCCTGTTTCATCTATATGTTCAACATCGTTATCAGCAAATGTAATAGCCACTTCTTTGGCTTTTTTTACCCCAAATTTCTCCGGGTTTAAGCCCACGGGGCTATGTGCTGTCATGGCAAACTGGTGCCAAAAAGCGGATTGTAAAATGCCGGCTTTAAATAGTTGTCTTACCATTTCTAGGCTATCTATAGTTTCTTGAGCCGTTTGTGTAGGAAAGCCATACATCAAATAAGCGTGCACCATAATGCCAGCTTCTGTAAAATTGCGATTTACTTTAGCTACTTGCGCTACTGTAATGCCTTTTTGTATAAGGGCTAAAAGTCTATCGCTTGCTACTTCTAAGCCACCAGAAACGGCGATACAACCTGAGGCTTTTAGTAAGATACATAAGTCTCTTGTAAAGCTTTTCTCAAAGCGTACATTGGTCCACCAACTTACGGTAAGTTTACGTTTAATAATTTCTAGGGCTAATGCACGCATCAGTGCAGGTGGTGCCGCTTCATCTACAAAGTGAAAACCATTTTGCCCTGTTTGAGCAATCAATGTTTCCATTCTATCACACAAAAGGCTTGCTGCTACTGGCTCGTAGAGTTTTATGTAATCAAGGCTAATATCGCAGAAAGTACATTTACCCCAATAACAGCCATGTGCCATCGTGAGCTTATTCCATCTGCCATCGCTCCATAAGCTATGCATCGGATTTACCACTTCTATGGCAGATATATATTTATCCAACCAAAAATCACTGTAATCGGGTGTACCTACTTCGCCTTGTTTGTAGTCTTTTGTGGCTTTATTATTTATATAAGTTACTTCGCCATCAACCAATGTAAACGTGCGTTTTAATTGGTCTATAGTGGTATTACCTTCAATAAAAGCTATTAGGTTTTCTATCGGCGCTTCACCATCATCTAGCGTAATAAAGTCGTAAAATTCAAATACACGTTTGTCTTTCAGTGAGCGTAATTCTGTATTGGCAAAGCCGCCACCCATAGCCACTTTCACGGTTGGGTAATGTTGTTTAATCCATTGACCGCAACGTAAGCTGGTATACAAGTTACCAGGAAATGGTACAGATATACAGACTATTTTGGGGTTAACCATTTGCATTCTTTCGGCAAGAATGGTTATTAAAATGCTATCAATATAGGTGTATTGTTGTTGTAACGATTCGTACAATTCATCAAAACTATTGGCACTTCTTCCAAGCCTTTCTGCGTAGCGACTAAAACCAAAATGACTGTCTACACATTCGGTAATTAAGTCGCTTAGGTCTTCTAAATACATGGTGGCCAAATGTTTCGCTCTATCTTGATGCCCCATACTACCAAAAGCCCAGTTTAAATCGTCTAGTTGCTTAAACCTACTTGCTTCGGGTAAAAAATCACGTTTACAAATTAAGTGTGATAGGGTGGGGTTTTTACCTTGTAAAAATAAAATCACATCGTCTATAGTGCTAATATAATCTGCTTGTAAGGCAAGCATTCTACACGCATTATCTGATGTGCTTTGGTTAGGGATAATTTGGGCAAATAATTGGCGCAAGCCATTACTACTAAACAAAGCCAAGGTTACTTCAATACCTAAATCTGCTTGAAAAGCACGAATGCTCTTGGTATTTAAAAAGCCTTTTAAATAAGCCGTTGCAGGATAGGGCGTATTAAGCTGTGTAAATGGTGGCGTAATTAAAAAAACCGAAGCACTCAAATTATTATGTTTAGGAAGCGAAGATATACTACCAACTTAATGGTTGCATATTGTAATAGCTATTACTATCGATTTTTCCGTTAGGATATACAAAGCAAGTCCTACGCAAATGCTGCCTTAGGACTTGCTAAAAGTATGCGTAGGATTTATTTTTTCGCTTTTGCTGCTTTAGTAGGCTTTGCAGCCGCTGTTTTTGTAGCAGCTTTTTTAGGTGCAGGCGCAGCTTCCACTGCTGGCGCTACTACTTCTTTTTTAGCTTCGGTTGCTTTCTTTTCTGTAACTACTGGCGCTACAATAACTGGTTCTATCGGTTTTGCAACCGCCTTTTTAGTAGCTGCTTTTTTTGGTGCAACTGTTGAAGCTTCTGCAACCAATGGTGCAGGTTTTACACTTGCTTTCTTGGAAGGTTTTGGAGCTTCCTCTGGTACATTTATTACACAGTTGTCTACAAAAAACTCTTCGCTATATACATACGCATCTGCGTTACCATCGTTTACCCATCTACCATCACTTAAAAAATAACGGTATTGATAAGTGCCGCTTTCTAGCGCTACAGTGGTTTTTAGAGAGCCATCTTTTTGTTTTTTTAAGGCGATACCCTTTTCAAATTCCCAATTGTTAAAGTCGCCTAGTAAAATACCCGATGTAGCATTGTCTGCTATTTCTGCCGAAACTGTAAAAGTAATTTTTTGTGCCATAATTATTGTTGCTTATTCGGTAATGAGACCATTACGTTTTGGTTAGGAAATATAGTTTATCCTTAATTAATACTTTTTTTAGCAAAAAGTAACCGTTAGCAAAGCTTTGTGCTTAATAAATAGGTGTTAAATACGTCTTATTTGCCCTTCAAAACACTATTTCTTGTTTTATGACACAAAAAATGCGCAGTTAGCTGCGCATTTGATATATTTTATGAATAATTATGACTTTTACTCTCTTTTACCAATTTTCTTAAAATAACCCATTGTTTTAGGGCATCACGAGAATCAATTGCAGGATAGCCTAATACTTTGGCACCATCACTAAAATTATTAATAACACCCGACTGTCCACCTACTTGCACACCATTACCAAGGGTTACATGGTCTGATATACAAGCGCCACCACCTACAATTACACCGTCACCAAGCGTTACAGAACCTGCAAGTCCACTACTACCAGCCATAATACAGCAGCGACCCATTTTACTATTGTGCCCTATTTGTACAAGGTTGTCTATTTTACAGCCATCACCAATGGTGGTGGCACTAAATTTGCCTCTATCAACGCAAGAATTTGCCCCAATTTCTACACCGTTGCCTATTACTACATTACCTATATGTGGTATTTTTATCAAGCCACGCCCATCTGGGCTTGGTCTAAAGCCAAAGCCGTCTGCACCAATAGTAGCATTTGGGTGAATGATACAATAAGCTCCTATCACACATTTTTCTCTTATTACTGAGCCGCTCCAAATAGTGGTAGCTGCGCCAATAGAGGTTTCGTCTAGAATGGTAACATTTGGGTACAAAGTTACGCCCTTGCCAAGTACCACATTTTTACCAATATAACAGCCAGCTCCTATTTGGCACCCCTCGCCAATGGTTGCGGTTGCATGAATAGTCGCCGTTGGATGAATAGCGGTATCAAATACCGGGCCTTCTTCTACAAACATTTCTAGTACCATGGCCATTGCTACATCTGCATTTTTTACTTTGATAATGGCTTTATTGTCAATTGGTGTCAGTTCAATATCAGCATTAATAATGACCGCACAGGCTTTGCAAGTATCCCAGCTTTTAGCGTATTTTTTATGACCAATGAATGTAATCTGCGATTCGCCAGCTTGTTCTAGCTGTTCGGGGCCGGTAATGAGTTGGGTAGTATTACTCAATAATTCACCTTTAATGACATCATTAATTTGTTGTATAGTAAATGTTTTCATAATGGCAAGTTGTTAGGTTGGTTTAGGGCGTATAGGTACGGAAATAATTGTTATAAGAAACAGTGGCATAAAAAATTAACGAAAAGAGGCAATAGGAATGCTGGTAACGCTGATTAGAATGATCGTTAAAATATATTAATTTACAAGATATGCTTATAATAAAACTTTTGTTCTGCTTAGCTTAGGGTACATCATTGCAATAGCTTGTTTTCATCTTTTAATGCCACGCCGCTTAGTTGCAAGCGCAATGCTTCGCTTACTAAATATAATAAGGTGTTCGCTGCATTTTCTAAAGGCAAGCCTTCTGGCCGTATATTAGAAATACAATTACGACGTTCATCGGTGTTGCCAATAGTAGGTTGGTAGGTAATATAAGCACCCATACTATCTGGGCTCGATAATCCAGGCCGCTCCCCAATAAGAACAATACTAAGTTTGGCGTTCTGTAACATACCTACTTCGTCGCCTATGGCTACCCTGCCTTGCTGTACGACTATAATTGGGGCAATTGTTAATTGCTTAGCCTGTAATTGTGGTAAAATAATTTGTAAAAAAGGTGTGGCATGTTGGTTAATAGCAGTGGCGGATAACCCATCTACGATAACAATACTAATATCTACCGGGTTAGTTGCTACAACAGCTATTTGCTGAATACTTTTTGTTTGTAAGCGCCTACCAAAATCTGGTCTTTGCAAATACATGGTTCTATCTTCTGCTTTGCTGTGTAGCCAATAATATTTGAGACAAAGCTTCTCTAAGCGCTCTGATATATTAGGTTTATCTAATTCAGAATATACTGCATCTCTAGCAAAAGCATGGGCCATTTTAAAGTCAAGTACTTGTTGTATTGGCACTGCATGACCTGTTCTGCCAAGTGCAATTCTAGCATTCGTAAATTGCTGTAAAGCTTGCCAGGCATCTTGCGGAATAATAGTGGTAGCAATAGCGTTATTCTCTTTTGGCATACTATAAGGCATTTAATAATAAATGATTTGCCGCCACAGGAAGCAGCTCCCCTTTTTCATCCATTAAACCTTGCTTTAGTAACCAAGCTTCAAATTCAGGTGCAGGGCGCTTGTTTAATACTTTACGTAAATACAATGCATCATGGAAAGAAGTAGATTGATAGTTAAGCATAATATCATCAGCGCCTGGCACGCCCATTATAAAATTACAGCCAGCTACACCTAGCAATGTTAGTAAATTATCCATGTCATCTTGATCGGCTTCTGCATGATTGGTATAGCAAATATCTACACCCATTGGTAGGCCTAATAATTTACCACAACAATGATCTTCTAAAGCTGCTCTTATTATTTGCTTACCATCATACAAATATTCAGGGCCTATAAAACCCACTACTGTGTTTACTAAATGTGGGTTAAAATGTTTTGCTACCGCATAAGCTCTTACCTCGCAAGTTTGTTGGTCTACACCTTCGTTGGCATTAGCAGATAAAGACGAGCCTTGTCCTGTTTCAAAATACATTACATTATTACCAATGCTACCTCTGTTTAGCGATAGTGCTGCTTCGTAACCTTCTTGTAAGAGGGCTAAACTAATACCGAAACTCTCGTTGGTTTTTTGTGTACCACCAATAGATTGAAATACCAAATCAACAGGTGCCTGCTGGTTGATACATTGAATAGCCGTAGTAATATGGCACAATACACAGCTTTGTGTAGGAATATTGTAAGTGCTAATAACATGATCTAGCATGTGAAGCAGCGTACTAGTAGCTGCAGGGCTATCAGTAGCAGGATTAATGCCAATAACAGCGTCACCACTGCCATATAACAAACCATCAATCATACTAGCTGCAATGCCTTTTGGGTCGTCAGTGGGGTGGTTTGGCTGTAGCCTTGTAGAAAATCTGCCATGCAAGCCAATGGTATTACGAAATTTTGTTATTATTTCGCATTTTTGTGCTAATGCAATTAAATCTTGGTTACGCATAAGCTTACTTACAGCCGCTACCATTTCGGGTGTTAGGCCAGCTGCTATTGCTGCTAGGGTATGGGTATCTGCGCCTTCACTTAATAACCAATTACGCAAATCACCTACGGTAAAATGACTAACTGCCCCAAAAGCTGTGGCATTGTGCGTGTCTATAATTAGTCTTGTAACATCATCTGATTCGTAAGGGATAATAGTTTCGCTCAAGAAAGTTTTTAAGGGTAGATCTGCCAAAATAATTTGCGCAGCAATACGTTCTTGGTAGCTCTCGGCCGAAACGCCTGCTAATACATCACCTGAGCGATGAGGCGAAGCTTTTGCCAAAAGTGTTTTTAAATCGTTAAACACATAGTTGTGCTGCCTGATGGTAGTACGATATGCCATAGTATAAAGATGCTAGATTTTTTTGCAGAATATTTAGTTTTCTTGCAGATAACGCAGATTTTTTGTTTCAAATCTCTCGCAGATTGCACAGAAGTAGGCAGATTTTGGGTTTTCTTGCTAAAAGCGCAGGCGTGAAAAGAATTATTTCAGTGATTTCAGCGTATTCAGCGAGCAAAAAACATCAGCTGAAAAGCAGTAAATCAATTCTCTCGCAGATAACGCAGAATTGCGCAGATTTTTTGTTTTCTTGTTAAAAGCGCAGGAATGCAAAGAATTATTTCAGCGATTTCAGCGTATTAAGCGAGCTAATCATGCATAATGCTTCTATACTTGTCTAATCCCTTATAAAGCAATAAAATAATTAATAATATAATAAAAAAGAGTAAACTCACTTGCCAATTATAATATACGATAGCTATTAAACAAACAACAGATAATAGTAACGCAATAAAAGGCATGATTGGGTAAAATGGTATTTTAAATGGCCGTACTAGTTGTGGCTGATTTTTGCGCAGCGCAAATACCGATACCATGCTAATGATGTACATAACTACTGCACCAAGCACCGATAAAATGATTAATTGGCTGGTGGTTCCACTCATTATTGCTACAATACCAATAATAGCGCCTATTACTAATGCATGAATCGGTGTTTGAAATTTTGGGTGAATATGTGATAGAAATTTTGGTAAGTAATTACTACGCGACAAGGCAAATAATTGTCTGGAAGAACTCGTAATTAAACTATGAAAAGATGCCATCAAACCAAATACACCAATGCCTGCAAACAGCTTGGTTAGACTATTACCTTTCCCCACTACCATACCAATGGCTTCAGGCAATGGATAGTCGATATTGCTTAGTAACTGCCAGTTGCCTACACCACCTGTAGCAAGCATTACACCCACAGCTAGTAATAATAAAGTAAAAATGCCAGTAAGGTAGCCACGAGGGATGGTGGTATTAGGTGCTTTTACTTCTTCAGCCACCATGGCTACACCTTCAATACCAAGAAAAAACCAAATGGCAAAAGGCAGCCCTGCGAAAATGCCCTTAATACCAAAAGGCATATTGTGCTGCATAAAATTACCAAAAGAAAAATGCGGCGACACAATACCAATAAAAATTAATAGTTCTACTACAGCTAAGAGGGTCATCACTAATGTAAAAACGGCTGACTCTTTAATACCGATACAATTAATGGCTGTAAAAATGATAAAGCAAGCAATAGCTGCTGGGGTTACCGCTATTGTGGGATATAAAAAGTGTAGGTAACTACCTAAAGCTATGGCAATAGGTGGTGTTGATAGTAAAAATTCTACCAAAGTTGCATAGCCAGCTATTAAACCACCAAAGGCACCAAAAGCTTGATAGGCATAAGCAAAAGGTCCGCCAGCATGAGGGATTGATGTGGTAAGTTCAGTGAAGCTAAATACAAAAGCGATATACATAATGGTTACCACTACGGTAGATAGTAAAAAGCCTACAGTACCTGCCACACCCCAACCATAATTCCAGCCAAAATATTCGCCTGAAATAACCAAGCCAACGGCCATAGCCCACAAATGCCAAGTGTTTAGTACTTTTTTTAAACTAGAAGAGGTTGACATAATTTTTGGGTTAGTTGCTATACAAATAAAAATAGCAGTTTTAGAGATTTATACCAATTTGAATTACTAAATAACGCTGATAAAAAGTATTAACCTCATTGGACCGGACCGTCGAAAAAGTAAATCCACTGAAATCTAGTTTCCTACGTGGTATTGCTCAGATTGTGATTAGAACTTGCTTTTGATAATATAATATTATTAACGTACATCCATTATTTCACCCAACTTTGTCAATGTAAACCAATAACAGTATGCAATTAACCAATAACAAAATTTTAATTACAGGCGGTGGTAGCGGTATCGGCTTGGGGCTTACCGAGCGCTTTCTTCAAAACAATAACACCGTGATTATTTGTGGGCGAAGAGCAGATGTATTACAAGCTGCGGCTGATCAATTCCCTTCAGTCATTACCAAAGTATGCGATTTGTCTAGCGAAGCAGACCGCATGGAACTATTCCATTGGATTGCCGAACAGCATAGTGATGTTAACGTTTTGGTGAATAATGCTGGTATTCAAAATTGGATGCAAATAGACGACCCTGCTTTCTATGAAAAAGCCACCGCAGAAATTACCACCAATATATTGGCACCTATTCATTTGGCTTCATTGTTTATAAACTTACCTGCGCTTACAACCATTATCAATGTTACGTCTGGCTTATCGTTTGTGCCGCTAGCCAAAGTGCCAGTGTATTCTGCTACCAAGGCGTTTTTTCATTCGTTTACATTATCGCTGCGCCATATGTTAAAGGCTAAAAACATAGAAGTGATTGAAATGATTCCGCCAGCATTAAATACAGATTTAGGAGGTAAAGGCTTGCATGATGGTCAGCCGCCAGTGAGTGCTTTTGTAGAAGCAGTATTTCAGCAAATGGAAGCAGGAAAAACAGAACTCACATTTGGTTTTAGCGAAATGATGGCTACTGCAAACCCAGAAATTTTGCGAGATACATTTAGTAGAATGAATCCTTAAATCGGTTTGTCATCATCATTTTTACATCAATTTGCAGCATTAAAACAGGCTGTGGATTTAAAACTTTATAGCTATATAGGCGCTAAGCTTTTACCTTTAGCGCCTATATGAGCGTATTTACTAAGAAATCTACCGTAATTATTACTTGCCATAAAAGGGTATCTAACTATTTAGCACAAGAGGTAACCGACCTAGGCTTTTCTATCGAAGAAACTTTTGTAACAGGTGTGCGATTATTTGCAAGTATTAATGATTGTATTAAACTGAACCTCAATCTACGTTGTGCCAGCCAGGTATTATATAGCATTAAACAGTTTCAGGCAGAGCATACGGATGCTATTTATCGTCAATTATTAAATTATGCGTGGGAAGATATTTTGCCAGCAGACGGCTATTTTTCTATTACTAGTAATGTTAATAATCCTACCATCAATAATAGCATGTTTGCTAATTTAAGGGTAAAAGATGCTATTGTGGATAGACTGAGGGAGAAGCGGGGTACAAGACCTTCAACTGGCGCAGAATTAACTGGTGCGGTGATTAATTTGTTTTGGAAAGAAGACTATGCTGAAGTGTTTATAGATACTTCAGGCGATTCACTCGCAAGGCATGGCTACAGAAAAATACCGGGCCAAGCACCCATGTTAGAGGCTTTGGCAGCAGCCACTATTTATGCCACCAAGTGGGATAAAAAATCGCCTTTCATCAACCCAATGTGTGGTTCGGGTACGCTAGCTATTGAAGCCGCTTTGATAGCAACCAATAGAAAGCCGGGGTTGTATAGAACCAATTATGCCTTTATGCATTTACAAGGTTACGACGATACAGTGTATCAACAAGAGCGAGCTGTATTAAGCAAACAAATAATAACCATAGAAGGCTTGCAAATAATAGCCACTGATTACAGCGTAAAAGCTATAGAAAATGCACAGAAAAACGCAGTCGCTGCTGGTGTACAAAACCTGATTCAGTTTACTGTCTGCGATTTTGCCCTTACCAAAGTACCAGAAAATGCTGGTGGTATTATGATGGTAAACCCAGAATATGGTGAGCGTCTAGGTGATATAGACGAACTAGAATTAACCTACAAACGTATTGGCGACTTTATGAAACAACAATGCGGTGGTTATTGGGGCTATATATTTACTGGAAATTTAGAACTCGCCAAAAAGATTGGCTTAAAAGCTAAGCGACGAATTGAGTTTTTTAATAGTACTATCGATTGTAGATTATTAGAATACGAACTATACAGTGGTAGTAGAAGAATAGTAGCAGAGTAACGTTTTAGACCTGGCAGGTCTAACAGATTTTAGTGAATAATGAAAGCAGCAAGCATACAAGAAATAAAGCAAGAACTACAGCACCTTAACCTTAAGGAAGTGCAAGACTTGTGCTTGCGCCTTGCCAAATATAAAAAAGATAATAAGGAATTGCTGGGCTATTTGCTGTTTCAAGCCCACGATGAAGAAAGCTATGTTCAGGCTATTAAAGATCAGATCGACGAATTATTTACCGAAATAAATACCAGCCATGTATATTTTGCCAAAAAAAGCTTGCGTAAGATATTACGAATAGTCAGCAAGCATACCAAATACAGTGGCCACAAACAAACGGAAGTAGAAGTTTTGCTACACTTTTGCCAACGGCTTAAATTAAGTGGCCTTGCCAAAGAAAAGAATGCAGTGATACACAAACTATACTTGATGCAAGTAAAGAAAGTACAGAAATTAAATGCAGCCTTGCATGAAGATTTGCAATATGATTATTTAAGACAATTAGACAACTTATAACTAATAATTGCAGTTAATACAACCATTTATCACATACTGTCTTTACAAAGTATGAGTAAATCATAAAAGCTAGTATCTTACGGCATTAGTACAACAAAACAGCAACACTTATGAAACAGTTATGGCTTACCTGCTGCTTGGGCTTTGCAGCTTTGCATGCATTTGCACAAACCCCACCTGCTTTATCTGCAATCAAAAAAGAAGACTTAAAAAGCGACCTATATGCAATGGCCGATGCGCACTTTAGAGGTCGTTCAGCAGGTACAATAGATGAACTTAAAGCGTCTATATGGGTTGCTGAAAAGTTTAGAAGTATAGGCTTGCAACCTGCTGGCGATGACGGCACATATTTGCAGTTTTTTACCATGTGGCGCAATAGAATTGCCGACCAATCGCCTATTGCTATTAATAATAAGCCACTTGCATTATGGAAAGAGGTATCGGTAGCACAAATGGCCAATAAACAATTAGATGCACCGATTATGTATCTGGGTAATGCCGCAAGCATAGATACTAATGCCCTTGATGTAAAAGGAAAAGTAGTTGCATTAGAAGCAAATGCGGCAGGCATCAATCTCAATGTATCATTGCCTACATGGCGATATAGTAGAAGTGTATATGTTAAATATGGATTACCACTAATAAGACATGGGGCTACGGCCATTATTTTTATAGCGGATAAGGTGGCTGAAAATGCCTGGGAAGATGCCAACGAAAACTTTAAAAGAGGCTCCTATGATATTGATGGCGGTCCTGCTATGACTGTAACTAGTACGGTACCTGTATTTTGGGTACATGCGTCTGCAAAAAATGACTTGCAAGTAAGTGGCGCAAATATAAAAGCCAACCTAATCATTGAACATGTAGAGTATCCTTCGGTAAATATTGTAGCCAAATTAAAAGGTACTGACCCTGTATTATCGAAAGAATATTTATTATATAGCGGTCACCAAGATGCGCATGGGGTACGCAATGCTATCAATAACGATAGTATTTATTATGGTGCAGATGATAATGCCAGTGTAGATGTTGCCATTTTTGCAGCAGCTAGGGCTTTTAAACAAAACCCAAGTAAGCGTTCAGTATTATTTGTAATTCAAGGTGCAGAAGAGAGAGGCTTGCTAGGTTCAAGATATTTTTCATCACACCCAACGGTGCCAATCACAAGCATAGTAGCTGTATTAAATGGCGATATGATTGGGAGAAATAATCCTGATAGTGCCGCTTTATTGGGTGTGCAACCGCCTCATAGAACATCGCTAGATTTGGTCAATATGGCTTTGGCAGCCAATAATGAAGGACCAAAGTTTAAACTAGATACTTTGTGGGATAAAGTAACACATCCAGAAGGCTGGTTTTTTAGAAGCGACCATTTGCCTTATGCGAGATTGGGGATTCCATCATTAATGTACACTACTTTACTGCATCCAGATTATCATACACCCATGGATAATGCAGCCAATATAGATTATGATAAATTGAAAAAAATGGCAGATTGGATGTATCGTACAGGATGGAAAGTGGCTAATGCAACCAAAAGACCAGCAACTGATGCCAACTTTAAACTTGAACGTTAGTTGGATTAAATATAATGTATTAAAATATTGCAAGGCCTTTCGATAAATTAATTTACGAAAGGCCTTATACTTTTTTATATCGCCTGAATTGGCGATTAAAACCAATACCTCACCGATTTCTATCATATCGCTACACAGCTTCACGCAACTTTGTTAAAACATTAACCTTTGTTTAATGAATTGAGTGTGTTTTTGCAATTCTATACCAATCAAACTTATTTATGAAGCAACTATATTTTTTTCTCTCGTTTTTACTAATCACTACAATCTCTCTTTCGCAAACTAGTGGTACAATTAAAGGTAAACTGATTGATAGCGTGGGTAAGCAGTCGTTAAAAGATGCGTCAATTACAGTATTAGATAGTAAAGATTCTACACTTGAAGTATTTGGTCTTGCCAAAACTGATGGCACATTTGAGTTGAAAAATATTGCCCTAGGCAAAATGATTGTACAAATAACGTTCGAAGGTTATAGACCTGTGAATAAAACCGTCACACTTAGTAAAGAGAACTCGATGGTAGATTTAGGTGAAATTGCAATGATTATTCAATCTAAAGATTTGCAAGAAGTGGTTGTACAGAGTAGTCCTATTATCATCAAAAAAGATACAATTGAGTACAACGCGGGTAGTTTTAAAACCAAGCCAAATGCAGTGGTAGAAGATCTTTTAAAGAAATTGCCTGGTGTTCAAGTAGATAAATCTGGTAGTATTACAGCACAAGGCGAGAGCGTACAGCGAGTTTTGGTAAATGGAAAACGCTTCTTTGGTGATGACCCTAAAATGGCTACAAAAAATTTGCCGCCCGATATGGTGGATAAAATTCAAGTATTTGATGACTTAAGCGACCAAAGTAAATTTACTGGTTTTGACGATGGTAACCGTGTTAAAACGATTAATATCACTACCAAAAAAAATAAAAATAAAGGCTATTTTGGTAAAGTAGTAGCTGGTGGCGGCACGGATGGTGCATTTGATGAAAGTGCGAATATTCACAGGTTTGATGGTTCGCAACAAGTATCACTTTTAGGCCAAGCAAATGATATCAACAAACAGAATTTTACAACCCAAGACATTTTAGGTACATCTGGTGGTGGAAGAGGTGGCATACGCAACGCAACGGTAGGTAATGGATCTAGCAGTTCTGGAATTACTACCACTTGGGCAGGTGGTGTGAATTATAAAGATAGTTGGGGAAAAAGAACAGATGCATATGGTAGTTATTTTTATAATGATCAGAAAACACCTGTTGAACAATCTAGTTTAGTAGAAAATGCAACTTTAACTGATTCGTCGCTTATCAGCAATCAAAGCCAATTATCAACCACGCATAATCAAAGTCATCGAATTAATTTTAACCTAGAATCTAAATTAGATTCTTTAAATACCAATTCATTGGTAGTAAGACCCAATATTTCTTTTCAGCAATCTACACCAAGCTATTCATCATCTACCATTACGAATATTAATAAAACAGGATTGCCAACTTATAGCTCTATATCCAATGGCTACAGCAAAAATACTGGCTATAGCATTAGCGGTGCTAATTTTCAATTCAGACATAAATTTGCGAAGCCTTTCAGAACGATGTCTTTAGATGTAAATGTTTCTGCTAATTCAAACGACGGTACCGGCTATACCTATTCCATTAATAAATTTTATACAGGCAGTAATAGTCAAACGGATACGTTAGACCAATATAATATATCATCATTGCGCTCTTCTACAATTAGCCCAACCCTTTCTTACACCGAGCCACTGAGCAAAAATCAAATATTGGAATTTAAATATAGTTACTCAAACTATAATAGTAATTCTATCAATAATACGTATCAAAGAAGTATTGCTACTAAAAGTTATTCTCAACTCGATAGTTTATTTAGTAATTCTTTTAATAACTCAACTATCAGCAACCGATTTACATTGAGCTATCGTTTGCAAAAAACCAAATATAATGTTAGCGTTAGTTCAGGTATTCAATCTCAAAACATGACGAGCAATAATGTTGTTAAAAATGTGAATATTGATAAAAACTATTTGTTTTGGATACCTTCTGTAAATTTTCAATATAATTTCTCAACTACTAATAGTATTCGTTTTTTTTACAATGGCAATGCAGGACAGCCTAGCATTTCACAATTGCAGCCGATTAAAACAACGTCTGATTCTATTAACTTTCAAATTGGTAATCCAGACCTAAAACCTCAGTTTACCAACGCTATTAGAGTTTTATATCATGCATTTAATCCGTTTACTCAACAAATTGTGATTGCAACAGTTAATGCAAGTGCAATTACTAATGATATTCAAAATAGTATAACTACTAATCGTAATGGTGGCCGAACTACTACCTACGCCAATTTAAGCGGAACCTTTAAAATATCTGGTTTTTTTGATTATGGGTTTGCAATAAAAAAGCCTAAGAGTAATTTGAATTTTATTACTAATTTAGGCTATAACCAAAGCCAAAATTTATTGAGTGATGTAGCAGGGAATACCCGCAGTAATTTTACGTACAATTCAAATTTAGGTGAAACACTGTCTTGGACTACCAATTTAAAAGAGAATTTTGATGTGAACTTTAGCGCAGGTATCACTTATTATATTGCAAATCAAAGTATTGGACAAAATACCAGTTATACCACCAATACTTTCTCTACGGAAGCTACTTATTATACAAAAAGTGGTTTTATTTTGGCAACAGATTTTGATTATACATATAGTGCAAATAGGCCAGCAGGTTACAATGCAAGTGTACCCTTAATCAACCCAAGCATTGCCATGCAAATTTTTAAAAATAAGCAGGGCGAATTGCGCTTGTCTTGTTTTGATTTATTGAACCAAAATGTAAGTGTTAATCAATCAGTTGCAAATGGTTCTATCACGAATACAAAAACCAATGTGCTTACACGCTATTTTATGCTAACTTTTACATATAACCTTAGCAAATTTGCAGGGCAAGGCCAAAAGATGCCAGGCATGTTTAGAAGCATGATGCGCGGTATGAGTGGCGCAAATGCACCACGCTTCTAATGGAAAACTTTATAAATGAATAGGGCGAACTGAAAAGTTTCGCCCTTTTTTGTGTTAGTACTAGGTGGTGCATTTTGCTTTGCTTATTTTGGCTACTTATTTTATTTTGATAAACGTTTACACACTTTCCATGCAAGAAACAACTACAGCTAAAGCGTCGTTCAATATTTTTCAGAATCTCACTTTTTGGGTATTTATTGCCATTGTATGTGCTATTGTTTTAGGCACTGTAAATGCGCCATTGGCAGTAAAAATGGAAGTGTTAGGCAAGCGATTTATTGACTTAATAAAACTATTTATTAATCCCATTATTTTCCTCACCATAGTTCTTGGTATAAGTGGCATGGGCGACCTCAAAAAAGTAGGTAGAATAGGGGTAAAGTCATTGGTATATTTTGAGATAGTAACCACATTTGCTTTGGCAATTGGTATAGCTGTAGCCTATGTGTTGCAGCCAGGTAAAATAGATAAAACACAAGTGCAACTGCAAGATCCATCAAAGTTTACAAAAGCTGCTAATAAAGGCTTTGACTGGTTGCAATTTTTTGAAACCAATGTTACGCTACAAGTATTATTAGTGGCTATTGTAGTGGGTATTTTGCTTAATTATTCAAAACATAGAAGCAGTGTTGTAAAGGCGTTAAGTTTCGTTTCTAAATATGTTTTTCTAGGGTTAAAATATGTTATGTACTTAGCGCCTTTAGGGGCTTTTGGCGGTATGGCTTTTGCTATTGGAAAATTTGGTCTGCATACATTATTGCCATTAGCAAAATTGATGGGTACGCTTTATCTAACCATGGCGCTGTTTGTATTTGTGGTATTGGGTAGCATTTTGCGATATTTTAAACTAAGTATTGTTAAGTTTTTGGTATACATAAAAGAAGAGTTGTTGCTAGTGCTAGGTACTTCTTCGTCAGAACCTGCATTGCCGTCAATTATGAATAAACTAGAACAGCTTGGTTGCACTAAATCTGTTGTGGGCTTGGTAGTGCCCACAGGTTATTCTTTTAATTTAGATGGTACGTCTATTTACTTATCTATGGCTGTAATATTTATTGCGCAGCTATACAATATACACTTAGCTTTTGGTGAAATGTTAAGTATTATAGGTATTTTAATGATTACCTCAAAAGGTGCGGCAGGAGTTACAGGTAGTGGTTTTTTAGTGCTTGCATCTACATTAGCAACGCTACATAAAATTCCTATCGAAGGCCTTGCTTTTTTAATTGGGATAGATAAATTTATGAGCGAAGCGAGAGCCATTACAAATATTATAGGCAATGGTGTAGCCACTATTGTTATTGCAAATGTTGAAAAGGAATTTGCGCTAATGGACGGGCAACTGTTATGTGTTTAATATGATTGTTAAATGATATAAAAAAGGCTGTCAAAATTGTCAGCCTTTTTTATATCATTTAACAATCAACAAATTATTTATGCAAAAGGTAGCTTAACCACTTTTGCTTTCACGAGATTATTGCGTATTTCTACAAATATGTCGCTGTCAATAGCAGAGAATTGTGTGCTCACATAACCAAGGCCTACAGCTTTATTTAGGCTAGGTGATTGTGTACCACTTGTTACTTTACCTATGGTGTTACCAGCAGCATCTTTTAGTAAATAATCATGACGTGGTATGCCTCTTTCTATCATTTCAAAACCTACTAGCTTGCGTGTAATGCCAGCCGCTTTTTGTTGTTCTAGTATAGCTTTTGCAGTAAAGTCTTTAGTAAATTTTGTAATCCATCCTAAGCCACCCTCAAGTGGTGAAGTGGTATCATCAATATCATTGCCGTATAAGCAATAGCCCATTTCTAAGCGTAGGGTATCTCTAGCGCCTAAGCCAATAGGTTTAACGTTAAGTTCCATCAACTTATCCCAAATAATATTGGCTGCATTGTTTGAATCTTCAAAGTAAATTTCTACACCACCCGAGCCTGTGTATCCAGTAGCACTGATAATCACATTGCCAATACCTGCAATGTTACCACGTACAAATGTGTAATATTTAAGATTCATAATATCGACATCAGTTAGTGGCTGTAGTACTTTGCATGCATTTGGTCCTTGAATAGCCAGCAAGCAAGTTTTATCGCTAATATTAAGCATTTCTACACCTTCTGTATTAAAAGATGCAATCCAGTTCCAATCTTTTTCAATATTACTAGCATTTACTACCAGCATATAGCTTTTATTTTCTTCAAGGCAGTACACTATTAAGTCATCCACAATACCGCCTTCAGTGTTTGGTAGGCAACTGTATTGCGCTTTACCGTCGGTAAGCTTGCTAGCGTCATTGCTTGTTACTCGCTGAATAAGATCTAGTGCTTTATCACCTTTTAAAATAAATTCGCCCATGTGGCTTACATCAAAAACGCCAACATTGGTTCTTACGGCGGCATGTTCGTCGTTAATACCTGTATAACTTATTGGCATATTATAACCAGCAAATGGCGCCATCTTAGCACCAAGCGCAATGTGTTTATCTGTAAAAGGTGTATTCTTAACCATATATAATAATTGAGGTGGCAAATGTAGGTGTTGCAAGAAAGCTACAAGGCAGATTTATTTGGTTGGTTTATTATGGTCTAATAAATAATGTGGCTACTTTTCTATCGCCATGAAACAGTTGCAAGCGTTTTGAAGACAACTCAATAATACTGTCTTTTCTTGTTTTGCCATTACGTGTAAGTAGTAAAAATTTTTTATCGTCGCTAAAAGCCCAAGTACCTGGTTGTGGTGCGCCATTTGATTGTACTGTAAAGGTATTATCATCGTTAAATACATAATTTGTTTTGGCGGTAATCGCATTAACCTCTCCAATATTGGCTTCCATTTTAGCGGCTTGTTCTGGGTTGGTTTTTTTAGTCACCTCAATGGTTGCTTTTGTCATTGCTTCAACCGAATTGATATCAATTACCCATTTACCCAAAATATCTTTTTCGGGTGATGTAAGTATTGTAAATCCTGTAGCTGACACTGCAATAACCACTAATAGTAAGAAGTATTTTTTCATAAAATGGCATTTTAATATTGCTAAGATAGTTGTAAATGTTTAAAATAAACCCTTTATATGGGTAAGTTATGAAAGGTTTAGATATTATCAATTTACGAGCATCTATAGAATCTGAGAGAGTAAAAGCGTAAAAAAGCCTCGCAACATATCGTTACAAGGCTAAAAAAACACCCAATCTTCAATAATTAATTTATTTGAAAAGTAATAGGAAGCGTAAAACGTGTTTTTACATTTTTGCCTTTAATACTTCCTGGATTCCATCTTGGCATTTTTCTTACAACATTTGCCGCTGCTTCATCAAGACCATAACCAAGTGCTTCGCCCTTTGTGCTAGGTGTATAAACCGTACCATTTTCATCTACCGCAAACATTACATTGACGGTGCCTTCAACGCCATCATTAATGGCTTCTTGTGGGTAGGTAATATTTTTTTCTACAAATTTTGCTAATGCTTTATCGCCACCGGGATAAGAGGGCAAAACATCCACTCTATCGTAATAACCTTCATTATCCATTACTTTAGTTGCATTACTCAAAGGTTTTACAACAGCCGCATTGCTTTCAATAATTACCTTGCCTTTACCGCCCTTTTTTGCAGGGTTTGGTTTCGCAATACCTAATTTTTTGGTAGTAATGGTTTTGGTTAATACCGAACTATCAATTTTTACGATGGCGCTACCCATTTTGCCATTACTACTAGCTATTACGGTAGTGTCTTTTGTAACGTTGGTTACAACTTCTTCTGTTTTTTGCTCCCCACTTTTGCAGGCAATTAAGGTTGATGCCATTACTATGCTGCCTAAAAACAGTTGTGTTACTTTTGTGCGTACTAACATGGTGATACTATTTATTTTTATAAGTAGTAATAGTCAAATGCTATGCCGCATGCCAAATAATTATAAAATATAAGGCGCTATAAAAGTGGATTTTGTTTGTTATCTCTATATTGTTGCTCATAAAAAAAGGTAATAGTACTACTACCATTACCTTTCAATAAAAGATTGTTATTTATAATTTATTTCAAAACAAATTGATTTGCGAAAATTAGTTAGCCCCGTTATCACATTTATTGAGATTTAAATTATTAAGTCAGTTGTCTATTTTCTAGCCAACACCCTTTCTGCTGCAGCAATTACATCTGGAGTATCTAATCCGTATTTAGCCAATAATTGTGCAGGTGTACCGCTTTCACCAAATGTATCTTTTGTACCTACATATTCGATAGGTATTGGTAAATGAGACGCTGCTACTTGCGCAATGCTATCACCAAGGCCGCCCAAAATATTGTGTTCTTCTACCGTAACCGCGCATTTGGTTTTGCTGATAGATTTTAAAATAGCTTCAGTATCTAAAGGTTTAATGGTATGGATATTGATTACCTCAACGCTTACACCTCTATCTTCTAATGTTTTTGCAGCTTCTATGGCTTTCCAAACCATTAAGCCTGTAGCAAAAATGGTGACATCGCTACCTTCTGTTAGTTGTTGTGCTTTACCAATTACAAAATCACTACCATCTATCGCTGTAAAGTTGGGCCATTTTGGACGGCTAAAACGTAAATATACGGGGCCTTCGTACGATGCGATGGCTTTGGTAGCCGCTTTGGTTAGGTTAAAATCGCAACCTACAATTACCGTCATACCTGGTAACATTCTCATGAGACCTATATCTTCTAAAATTTGGTGGGTAGCACCATCTTCACCCAATGTTAAACCAGCATGAGAAGCACAAATTTTTACATTTTTATTGCTATAAGCGACACTTTGGCGAATTTGATCGTACACACGACCTGTACTGAAATTAGCAAATGTGGTTGTATAAGGTATTTTGCCGCCAATCGCTAAACCTGCAGCAATGCCTATCATATTGGCCTCAGCAATACCTACCTGTACAAAACGCTCGGGAATATCTTTGATAAATGGTCCAAGCTTGAAAGAACCAGCTAAATCGGCAGTTAAAACCACTACGTCAGGGTTTTCTTTGGCAATTTCGTAAATGCCCTCACCGAAACCAGCACGTAATTCTTTCTCATTTTGTACTACAATATCTTTTGCTTTCATAAATGTTATTTTATATTGTTTTTTATAATCCGTTCCTTTTTAAAAGTGAGGCAATTTAGTTAAAAAGCAGTTTAGTTAGCTATAGATTCTTTAAAACGATTGATATGTTTTGAATGTGTAAGCTCATATCTGTGTTTGTTTATAAGCAATTTTTGTTAATGCGTTTTAACATGTTAACATTCAGGTAACAATTGGTTAACAATTCGGTAACAATGGGCTTCAATATTTGCAGCCAAATTAAAAAACTATATAATTATGTTTAAGAAACTAGTCGCTGCGATACTAATTGTTATCACGACTTTATGTTCAACAGCTTCGTTTGCGCAAGAGAGCAACGCCAATTTTTCAGGTCAGGTTACTGATAGTAAAGGTGTTGCACTTCCTGGTACGGTTATTTCTATCAAACACATACCTACAGGCTTCGAAACAAAATCACAAAGTAATAATAAAGGCTATTTTTATGTTCCTAACTTACCAGTTGGTGGACCATACACCATTATTTTTACATATGTAGGTAAAAAAGCAGAGACAAAAAATGACTATAATTTAGCTTTAGGTACTAATTCACTTAATGTAAGATTAAGCGATCAAACAGCAACTTTGGCTGATGTTACAGTAACTTCTAGAAGAGCTGGTGGTTTAAAAACTGGCGCAGGCGTTCAAATTGGTCAATCACAGATTAGAACAATGCCTACTATTAACAGAAGCTTGCAAGATGTAACACGTATTACGCCTCAAAGCAATAACAACTCTTTCGCTGGTACAAACTTTAGATATAATAACGTAACTATCGATGGTGCTATTAATAATGATGCCATTGGTTTTAGTCCATCTTTGGGTGGTCAAACCAATTCTTCTGGTATGGCTGGTAGCAGTACAAGAACAAACCCAGTATCTTTAGATGCCATACAAGATGTGCAGGTATATTTAGCGCCATTTGACGTTAAAATTGGTAATTTCTTGGGTGGTAGTATTAATGCTGTTACACGTAGTGGTACCAATGAATTTAATGGCTCGGTGTATGGTTTTGGTCGTGGCGCTTTTTTAGTTGGTCCAAACAATGCTGGTGATAAATCAAAAGAACCTTCTGATTTTTACGATTATCAAACTGGTGTTCGTTTTGGTTTCCCTTTAATAAAAGATAAATTATTCTTCTTTACAAACGAAGAAATTACTCGCCGTCAAGATCCTGTTATTCTTGGTGCAGGCTCGCCTGATAATACGATCATCACAGCTGCTCAAGCTTATAGCATCGACTCTTTGTTTAGAAACAAATACGGTTTAGCTAACGGTGCTGGTGCATTTGGTAATACTTCTATATATTCTAGATCTAACAAATTCTTCAACCGTTTAGATTGGGTTATTAATTCTAAAAACCGTTTATCAATTCGCAACAATACCATTACATCTCAAGCTACAAACTTAGAGCGTGACGGTGCGAATTTCCGTTTTGGTAGTATTGATTTTACACAAATTAATAACCAAACATCTACTGTTTTGGAGTTGAAAACGAAGTTCACTAATGCTGTATCTAACAGTTTAATTTTAGGTTATTCAAATATTCACGATTATAGAGAGCCAACTTCTAATCCTGCTTTACCGCAAATAGAAGTATCTTCTAATGGTGGTACTTTGTTTTTAGGTACTGACCGTGAAGGTGCCATTTTCAACATGAAGCAAAAAACTTATGAGTTTACAGATAATCTAACCATCAATAAAGGTAATAACACTTTTACATTGGGTACGCACAATGAGTTTTATGATATCACTTATGGATTTGTTAACTCATGGAATGGTCGTGTAGCTTACAGTAGCGTGAATGATTTATTGAACAATAATCCTAACCGTGTACGTGCAAACTATAATTATACCAATAATACAAGAGATTTTATCATGGCAAACCCGCCAGCGCAGTTTAAAGTTAATTTGTTAAGTTTCTATGCGCAAGATGAAATTCGCTTTGGTAAATTAAAAATTACGCCAGGTGTTCGTTTTGATTATTCAGATTTACCTAATAAGCAACCATTAAGTTCTAAAACTACAGGCGCGCCAGTAGATCCTAACTATGGTACCACTTATACTTATACTTTACCAAAAAATATTACTAATAATTTCTTGGGTACAGTACAGGTTTCACCTCGTTTAGGTTTCAATTATGATGTAAAAGGTAACCAAACGTTCATTATAAGAGGTGGTGCTGGTATATTCACTGGTCGTATTCCTTTTGCATGGTTAGGCTATGCATATTATAACAATGGTGTTACATATGGTGCCTTTGATAAACGTTATACAAGTGCTGCCCCTATTGCTGCTGGTAGCGACCCAATTAAAGATGCCATTAGTGGTACTAATGGTGGCGCAAACTTTGCCACTAAGCAAGGTGTAAATGTGAACGATGCATCTGGTGCAACACAGGTTGACTTAGTAGACAATAACTTTAAAATGCCACAAGCATTAAGAACAAACTTGGCTATTGATTATACAACTCAAAACAAATGGAAATTTTCAGTAGAGGGTATCTATACAAAAGTTATCTACGATTTGAAATTCCAACAAATTAACTATGTTGACAATCCAACTTATTTGATTTATGATACCAAAAAGCAGCAGCCTATCTATTCTGGTGCTAAAATCAATCCATTATTTACCAACGCTTATTTGTTAAGCAATACAAATGATGGTAGCCGTTACAGTATTACTGGTCAGGTAAGTAAGACTTTCGATTTTGGTTTAAATGTTATGGTTGCTTATACTTATGGTCAGTCTAAAGATATTACCAATGGTATTCGTAACTCAATGGAATCTAACTGGCAGTTAAACCAAGCATTAAGTCCTAATAATCCACAATTGGCTTATTCAAATTTTGATGTACGTAACCGTATTGTATCTACTGCTAACTATCGTATTGCATCAAAAAGTGGCAAGTATGTATCTAACTTTTCATTGTTTTACAGTGCAGCGTCTGGCGCGCCTTACTCTTTCGGTTTAGTAAATACAACTTATGATGGTACTGGTCAATCTCAAAGCTTAGTATATATTCCAACAAAAGCCGAGTTGTCTAATTTCTTTAACGATCAAACACAAGCTGCTGCTTTTGATGCATTTATTGATGGTAATAAATATTTAAGTAGCCGTAGAGGTGACTTTACGCAACGTAATGGTGCACGTACACCTTGGAACAACCAGTTAGATTTTAGATTTACACAAGACATTAATTTTAAAAACAAAGCTGGCAAAACCAATACTTTCTCATTTAATGTAGATGTAGTAAACCTTACTAACTTATTAAATCCAAATTGGGGTAAAGTGTATTTCTCACCAAACACCTTTAACTCGATGTCTGCTATTGGTTTAAAATTAGCAAGTGCTGGTTCACCAACATTATATCCAAAATATACATGGTCTAATCCTGGTCTACCTTATGTGGTTGATTATTTTGGTTCACGTTACCAAGTGAATGCAGGTGTTAGATATACTTTCTAATACTGTATTAAATATTAAATAAATAAAAACGGTTTGTACAATTGTACAAACCGTTTTTATTTATTTTAAAGAATATGGTTTTAGTTATACGACAAAATTACCAACAGCTTGATTTAAGAAATTTGGTAAAATATGTGCATACGTATAGCGAATTTTATCAGGATCTTGTAACTGTTCTACCATGCTTTGCCACTTTGCAAGTCCATGTTCTGCAATGACCACTTGTTTCTTTTCTTCACTTTGCAAATGCATCAACATACCTATTGCATCAGCCTCAGGATGAAACTGTGTGCCCATAAAATATGCGTTAAAACGCACAGCCATAATGGCTCTATCATAAGGCACGTGCGGGCGTTCTTTTTCTATGGTTAATATTTTACCGCCCATTTTCTCCAACCGCTCGTAATTTGGTGTAATGACTTGGTAATCTCTACTATCTACGGCATAGAATGGGTCTTTTAAGCCTTCAAAAACAGTTTCGTTAAAGCCGTCTTGTAGCATGTGTACTGGAAAAACACCAAAAGAGGTGCTTTTACGCTTACATACAGTAGCAATTTTGTAATAGCGGCATAATAACTGGAAGCTGTGACAAATAAAAAATGCCTGCTTTTTCAATTCGTTCAGAGGGTGGTTATTATAAGCTTCAAGCGCTTGTACCCAATTAAAATATCGTTGCTCCCAAACTGTTTCGGCAGTGTCTAGCGGCGAGCCAGGGCCACCACTAGAGATATAAGCATCGTAGCTTAAATCGGGCATTTCTAATTTTAAGCGAACGTCAAATTCATCAAATACAATATCTATATTGTTGGCTTCGCCCCATTGGTTAATAATTTCACGAATACAACGCATGCCTTGATTAGCATGCCCTTCGTATAAATCTAAGATTGCAATTTTGATTGTTTTTTCTACATACATGTTATTGCAAAAGTACGAAAACAAGATTTTATAATGAATACAGGATAATACCCTGATATTAAGCACTATATTTGTATGTCATACTTACAGTAATGCAAGTTTCGAAAGCAGATACTGTTGTAAAATTTGCTTAAAGCAAATGGTAATAAGGTTGGCACACAATTATCCTATTGAAATATCGTTTATTTTAGCACAAATTATCTTTACCCGATGAAACGAATATTGACAATTGTAATAGTTGTTACTGCTCTACTGCTGCACAGTTGTGGTGGCGTAAAAAAGGTAACACCACCGCCTGCGAAAACGACTGCACCAACTAAAACAGATGTAGCCCCTGTAAAAGATGAATTTGTTCCTTTTACTAAAGACATCTATGATAAATTGGTAGCTAACAAGATTGATTTAAAAGCTGTTCAATATTATAATGATCAAGATATTTATTTAGCAAGAGGCACCGATGTGAATGCCATTTCTCTTGATAAAGGTAAAATTGTAGAAGCTGCTGGTACTAATGTAGATAAAATTGTAATTGCTAAATATACTCCGGGTAAATGTGAGTTGGTTGAAGGTGATGGTTTACGAATCAGTTTTCAAGCTGGTAGTAGCACATTTAAATTTTTAAATAGCAAAACTTACAGTCCTGATAATTTTATATTTTCTGGTGCTAATTGGAAAGATGGTCAATGTGATGTAGATTATAATGGCACTCGATATAGAGCAAGTTGCGGTGGTGGTTGTATAAGTGTAGCCGATGTAAAATTGGCAGTGAAAAAAAGTTTTTTAGATAAAAATAATATTAACGAGAAGAAATTGCCAGGTAATACTATAAACTAGAATTATATACGTTTAATAAAAAATCCCGCCAAGTGGTGGGATTTTTTTATTCCTCAATTTTTCTATGACTGATATAAGTACGCCATTTGGTAATCATTTGCTGCATATCGTTTGGTAATTCTGCCGTAAAAAATATCTCCTCGTTGGTACGAGGATGTACAAAGCCAAGTGTTTGTGCATGCAACGCGCATCGTGGGCAAGCATCAAAACAGTTATCTACAAATTGCTTGTACTTGGTATATATAGTGCCTTTTAGTATTCTATCACCACCGTATTCCCAATCGTTAAATAATGTATGACCAATGTGTTTCATGTGTACACGAATTTGGTGTGTACGGCCAGTTTCCAGCACGCATTGTACTAAGGTTACATAGTTAAAACGTTCAAGTACCTGATAATGCGTAATGGCATGCTTACCTGTTTCACCATCAGGGTAGGCGGCAAACATTTTTCTATTTTGTTGGTGGCGAGCGATATGCGCTACTATCGTACCATTATCTGCTTCTACATTACCCCAAACTACGGCCACATATTGGCGCTTTACCGTATGGTTAAAAAATTGCTTTGATAAATGAGCCACAGCAGCACCATTTTTCGCAATGACAATTAAGCCAGTTGTATTTTTATCTATACGATGTACCATACCGAAGCGTGGTAGCTTTTCTTCGTCAATATTTGGGTTTTGTTGTTGCAAATGATATACTACACCATTTAATAACGTGCCACTAAAGTTGCCCACACCAGGATGTACTACCATATTTGGCGGCTTATTAATTACCATAACATCATCATCTTCATACACTATATTTAGTGGAATATTTTCTGATTTAACAGTAGTGTATTCTGGGTTTATTAAACTCATTAATACAATATCGTCGCCTGGCCTTATACGGTAATTGCACTTAACCGTTTTGCCGTTTACGGTTAAAAAACCAGCATCAATAGCATTTTGCACCTTGTTGCGTGTAACGCCTTCAACATGGCTTTGCACCCATTTGTCTATGCGTGTCGCTTCTTGACCTTTATCTACCGTAAAAGATTTACGCTCATAAAGTTCCTCGCTATTATCTTCTTGTATTATTTCAACATCAACATTCATACTGCGCAAATATAGACAGATGCTTTGCTAATGTGATTTTCATGTTTATAACTAGCCGGCAAATACAGTAAAGGTTAGCTAATTTTGTTGCATGAAGCAGGAAGTATTTTTTAAAGATTTAGGCAAGCGTTCGTTTAAAGAAGCGTGGGATTTGCAAGAAGTGTTACTAAAGCAGAATGTAGATACTAAAGCGTTATTAAATAATTTACCACCAAGTGCGGTTGGTTCTGCTACAACCATCCATCATTTATTATTTGTAGAACATCCGCCCGTTTATACATTGGGTAAAAGTGGACATCAAGAAAATGTGTTGATAGGTGAAGAAGAAAGGGTCAAACAAGGTATCGAATTCTTTCATATTAATAGAGGTGGTGATATTACTTTTCATGGGCCAGAGCAGTTGGTAGGCTATCCAATTTTAGATTTAGATAAATTTAAAACCGATTTAAGCTGGTATTTGCGCAGCCTTGAAGAAGTGATTATTATGACGATGGCTGAATATGGACTTAAAGGTGAGCGAAGTGCTGGCGAAACTGGTGTATGGATAGAGCCAAATGTGCCAGGTAAAGAGCGTAAAATATGTGCTATGGGCATTAAATGTAGCCGTTGGATAACCATGCATGGCTTTGCATTTAATGTAAACACAGACTTGAGTTATTTTAATAATATCGTGCCTTGCGGCATTGCTAATAAGCAAGTAACGTCACTACAAAAAGAGCTTGCCACCACTATACCTATGAGCGATGTTAAACAGCGTGTAAAACGAAATTTTGAGTTTGTGTTTGAAGCGTACTTGGTATAATTATTTAATAGCTTTAAAACCTATTCGGTCTCTTTCTTCCCATTTGCGTTGTGATGCTTTTTCGTCAAGTATGTTTTCCATGGCATCATATATTTGGCTTAGTTGAACATCGTGTTCGCTTAACCGCTCTTTTATTGCTTGCAACTGTTCTTTTATGTCTTGCTGCTGCAAAACTATTTTTCTTATTGCTACAAAAGCCCGCATAATATTGATGTTCATATTGATGGCTTTATCGCTGTTTAAAATGCCGCTAAGCATGGCAATACCCTGTTCTGTAAAAGCGTAGGGTAGGTATTTGGCATGTTGCCCCCTGCCTTTATTTATCATCACAATTTGTGATGATAAATAAGCCTCTGTGTCGTTTAAGGTCGCAATTTGCGACCTTAAAGAATCGAATTCTTGCTTTGTAAGTTGAAACATGAAATCTTCGGGAAACCGTTTAATATTACGTTTTACAGCTTCTGTAAGGCGTTTTGTCTCTATCTCATATAGTAATGCCAAGTCTTTATCTAGCATTACTCTTTCGCCACGGATCGTATGTATGCGATTTTGAATGGATTGAATGATTTGCATAGTCATTATTTACAAACTAAAAATAAGCTTGTATAATGATATATCAAAATAGTCGTTTATTATCCAAAATCAATCTCTGTGTTGTCGCCAATATTTAAGCTACGGCTTAAGCCTTTTACCGAAGCATCGCTACCAATTAATGAATTATCTAATACCACTTCAAATAAATTGGTATAAGAACCGATGATACTATCTCTTATAATGGAGTGGTTAATGGTTGTATTGGCACCAATAGCTACGTTAGGGCCTATTATTGAATTTTCTATATTACAACCAGGTGCTATGCTTACTGGCGGTACAATAATAGTGTCTTTAAAACTATGTTCGCTGATGATATTGGCTCCAAATTTTTTTAAAAGAATGGCATTGCTTTCAAGCAGCGTTTCCTTTTTACCACAGTCAAACCAGCTTTTTACCTTAAATGATTTAAACTTAGCACCACGTTTTATCATGCAGTCTAGAGCATCTGTGAGGTTATACTCCCCATAGGTTTTGATATTTTGACTCAACAGTTGGTGAAGACATTCGTATAAAAAATGACTTTCTTTAATTTTATACAAACCTACCAAAGCCATATTACTTTTGGGTATGGCAGGCTTTTCAACTACTTGTTCTATAAAACCTTCTTCATTAACACTTGCAACGCCAAAATTGCGCGGATCGTCTACTTTTTTTATACCTAGCATACTAAAAGGACTATCTAATACTTCTTTAATATCGTAATCGCAAATAGTATCGCCAAGTACCACAAACACCTCATCGTCTCCAACAATATTTTTAGTAAGTTCTATCGCATGGCCAGTACCTTGACGCTCATTTTGATACACAAAATGCGTTCTTAATTCAGGATAAGTTTGCATAACATATTCTTGAATTTTCTCACCTAAATAGCCTACTATAAAAACGAATTCTGTAATGCCAGCTTCATGTAACTGATCTACAATAAAACTTAAAATCGTTTTACCAGCTATCGGTATCAAAGCCTTTGGCTGGGTATATGTGTGTGGCCTAAGTTTTGCACCTGCACCTGCCACGGGTATGATTGCTTTCATTTTGGGGTATTTTTCTGATGAACAAGTAACTACTAACTGCCAGTTATAAGTTGGTGTAAGAAGTGATATAGCGTTGTTTTAAATGCTACTGTCTTGCAAACAATCTACTGCTCATCGGGTGCAAAATAGGAAAATCTTGATAAAAGCCTATTGCTACCTTATTATAAGGTTGTTATCAGTTGTTTTTTATGTTTTATCGCATCGCAAATGATAAAAAAGTATTAATTAAGCCAGCCCAATCATTATCATAAAACCAATAGTTTTATATTGCGGGCATGGCAAAAGTTAAGAAGCAAATAGAAGAACCAATTATTCTTATTACAAATGATGATAGCATTGGAGCGCCAGGCATTAGGGCAATGGTCGAAGCAGTGGTAGGTTTAGGACGCATTGTGGTAGTAGCACCAGATAAACCCCAAAGTGGTATGGGGCATGCGATTACCATTGGTCACCCATTGCGTATGCAAAAAGTAAATTTTATAGAAGGTGTAGAGGCTTATACTTGTAGCGGTACGCCAGTTGATTGTGTAAAATTAGCTGTTGATAAAATCTTGCATCGCAAGCCGAATATATGCTTAAGCGGTGTCAACCATGGCGCAAATCACAGTATTAATGTAATTTATAGCGGTACAATGAGTGCAGCTATGGAAGCTTCTATTGAAGGGATTCCTTCGGCGGGTTTTTCTTTGCTCGATTATTCTATGGAAGCAGATTTTACAGCAGCAAAAATTTATGTGCGACAAATCGCTGAGTTATTACTATTAAAAAAGAAAGACAAACATCTATTGCTAAATGTAAATATCCCAATGGCTACACCCGATATGATTAAGGGGATTAAAATTTGCCGACAAGCTTACGCCAAATACCAGGAAGAATTTGATGAGCGCAAAGACCCTCATGGTAAAAACTATTACTGGCTAACAGGTGAATTTATCAATTTTGATAAGGGTAAAGATACCGATGTTTGGGCTTTGGCTAATAATTATGTAAGTGTTGTGCCTGTTCAGTTTGACCTTACTAACTACGAGCTAAAAGCGAAGATGGAAAAGTCTTGGAAGTTATAAATCACCTATCACAATCGTTGTAAAATACTAGCTATGTTTCTCACAAAAGATAATTTAATTTTAGGTGTTGTGTTGGGTATGCTAGCACCATTTCTAGGGTTGCTCGGTTTTTATTTTGGTAAATTTAGTGCGCTTAGTTTTACAGATTTCTTACAATTTTTAGTCATTTACAAAACGCTTTTTACTGCGGTGATTAGTGTATCATTAATTGTAAATGCAGGTATTTTTACGCTTTACATCAACTTGGGGAAAGATAAAACGGCAATAGGCATTTTTGCTGCTACTTGTATCTATGCGATCGTATGTATTGTATTGAAGTTTTGGCTATAAAAGGTTTTGTTGAACGGTAGCGTAGGTTTCAAAAATGTTGCTATTTTCAACTTGTCAAAAACATCTATTATGCAACGCCGCTCATTTTTACGCACTTCTAGTTTATCAGTTGGTTTATTAGCGTTAACGCCTAAGGAATTGCTAGCCAACTTGCTACAGCAGCCAACTTTTAAAATAACCATGTTGCGTAACGATATAGGCATCTTTACCGAACGTGGCGGTACTATCGCTTTTCATGTCTCCAAAAAAGGTATCGTAGTGGTTGATTCTCAATTCCCTGACCAATCAAAACACTTAATTGACGAATTAAAAAAGCAACACGAGCAGCCGTTTACCTACCTTATCAATACACACCATCATGGTGACCATACAGGTGGTAATATTAGTTTTAAAGATATGGTTGGTCATGTGGTAGGGCATGAGAATTGCTTAATTAATTACAAACGTGTAGCCGCTGCGCAAAAAAATGAAGACAAGCAATTGTTTCAAGACATCACATTTACCGATACTTGGAAACAAAAAATAGGTAACGAACATATAAAAGCACAGTATTTTGGGGCTGCCCACACAAATGGCGATGTTATTATACATTTTGAGCATGCCAATATTGCACATATGGGCGATTTAATGTTTAATAGACGTTATCCTGTGATTGATAGAACTGCTGGTGCGAGCCTCAAGAATTGGATTCAAGTACTTGATAAAGCGTTAGTTACTTATGATAATGAAACAATATTTGTTTTTGGTCATGCTTTTGACCCTGAGAAAGTAACTGGCAATAAAGAAGATATTAAAGTATTTAAAGACTACATAGAAAAACTGTTAGCCTTTGTAGATGACGAAATAAAAGCTGGCAAAAGCAAAGACGAGATTGTAAAAGCCAAAGCCATACCTGGCGTTACAGAAATGCAAGGCACAGGTATTGATAGAAACTTGCAAGCGGCTTATGAAGAGTTGACGACTAAGTAGAGTTCCTTAGTTTTAAAATCAATTAAGTAGTTGCATTGCCTCATTAATAGTTCCATTAGAGTAATGCTAACAAGTTTTACAAAATAAAATTTACTTGCTTTGACACTGTCTCTGTATTATTAGATGCTATGCAACCAGTTAGCTCTTTAGTTTTGATACGGTTTAAATTTGTAATTATTACTGTAGCTTCACCATTTGAAATTTTACAAATGCCAAAGTCTGCACCAAAACATCTAATACCTCTACCGCCATATCTTTTTTGATAGGGTGGTTCGTAGACGGTTAATAATGTAGCAGCATCGTTCAAATAAAAAGACGTTACTTGGCTAAAGCGTTTACAACTTATAAGCATTGTATTTTTATCAATGGTAATTTTCTGTACTAGCTCGTAAAACAAATGATTGAAGAACAAAAAAAAGTTTATTGTTATTAAGGAGCCTAAAACGCATAATAGTAATGAGAAATAAGTAGTTTGTGGTACTAGTACAAAACCTAGATACACAAAAAAACTACCAAGTGCAAGCTGCATCGCGTTGTAAAATCCTAGACTAATTAAGTCTAAGAAAGTATATTCAAACTTTCTTTTTAAATATTTTTCTGACTTGTCATTTTCTTTTAGAAAATCATAAACTAGCGTTGTTGTGATGTAAGTAATAATAACACCTGCTACAAGCCCAATAATGGTTTCAGATTTCATAATGTTTTTTATTGACAAATTGATTACTAGCGCTTTAAAATAATTCTTGTACCATTATTTATTCTAACATAAAGATGGTACTATTACAGGATAATAACTTAGTATATTAAATCGAATAAGCTCATATGAAAAATATATTTTATTGTTAGCCCCGTAATAATTAATAAAGGAATTGGCATGCTTAAAAATATGATTACTTTTTTCGAATTCTGCTTTTGAATTAATTTGTCTGTTGACTTAAATCGATTGTAGATTTCTATGTATCTATTGTTGTCAATAAAATAGAAGTAATAGATAGAAAATGCAATTACTGGTATCAAAAATTCATATTTCATAAGCAATGCATTGTAAGCAGGGTGAAACGAGGCAACAAAAATAAATCTTGCTAATATTGTCCAAAGCCATGTACTGAAGCAAAGTACTGCAATAGCCCTTTGTTCGATTGGCAGCGCTCTCGAAGATGTTTTTTCCTGAAAAGCAAACCCGTCCTTATAAAATAGATTATACAAACAGAAGAAGTAATAGTGAATCCTTCCCATAATTTTAAACATTATAGTAAAGCTAATGAACTTGTAAGCTTTGGCATCCATCCTCACGTAAATTATACTAGAAAAAAAGTAAATAGTGAGCATATAAACCAAGGTTTAGCATTACTGCTACTTACAATATAATACTAAAATTTTATAAGGTGTAATTGAGTAAAATAATTTTCGCTGTTTCAGCATCAATTTCTAAAACATCTTTTTCCACCACCCGCACTAGCTGTGACATTTTATTTTGTCACAAAAACCCTAAGCAATTTGTTTATTAAAACTGAACACTAAGGCATCAATTTTTCCAATACAAAATATACGGCCGGGCAGAAGGTGGCATTTTTAAGTGTAATGGCGGGTCTTTTTAGTAATACATCTTCATCGGTGTAAGGAAAACGGTGACAGTCGCTTGGTCTTTGTTCGTAAATGCTGCAATAATTATCGCTGCCTAAAAATGGGCAAGGGGAAGATTTTACGACATAATCACCATCGCTGTCTAAGTTTAAGTAGGTATCAATAAATACACTTTCACGCAGTTTTAAATGCTTGCTGATGCGTTTAATATCGGTGGTTTTAAAACGTGGGCTGTAGTTTTTGCAGCAAGCAGCACAGTTGAGGCAATCTATTTTTTTAAAAGCTTGTTCGTGTAAATCGGGCAAAGCTTTTAAAACTTTGTTTTTATCGGCTCTTTGCAAGAAGTTTTTGTATTGTTTGGTGTGGTCTTTACTTTTTTGCTCCCAATTGTCCAAACTTACGTCCTCAGCCATACTTAACAATTTAATAGAAATTTATGTGCTTTTGTAATCCTTACTTTGTAACACATACAAAACTACATGGAAGCAATAAGCGAGCAATGGCTGATTTTAATATCTACACCAATTTATTTGGTATTAATTGCTACCGAATTATTATTATCGCATTGGCAACATCGCAAAAACTACACACTAAAGGATACAATTGTAAACATATACTTGATGCTGCTAAATGGGAGTATCGATTTGCTGTTTCGTGTGATGTATTTAGGAGTATTTGCTTATTGCTTTAATCATAAACTTATTAATTGGCAGCAAGGCTTACTGTATTGGGTACTATTGGTGCTTGCAGAAGATTTCTTATATTATTGGCTACACCGTTTCGATCATGAAATACGCTTTTTTTGGGCAACGCATGTAACACACCACAGCAGTCAAGTAATGAATTTTACAGTCGGTTTTCGCTCTTCTGTGTTCCAACCTTTATACCGCTTTATTTACTTTATTCCCTTGCCCTTGCTAGGATTTAAGCCACTAGATATAGCGTTTGTTTATAGTGCTACGCAAATTTGGGGCATTTTTGTACATACAGAATTGATCAACAAAATGGGCTGGTTGGAATATGTGATGGTGACACCATCGCATCATAGGGTGCACCATGCCAGTAATCCTAAATATTTAGACAAAAACATGGGTATGTTTTTAATCATTTGGGATAAATTATTTGGTACGTTTCAAGCAGAATTGCCTGTAGCAGAGTACCAACCAATACAATATGGACTTACGAAAAATATAGACAACCCCAATGCTGCAACTATTGTTTTTCACGAATGGCAGCAGATAATTAAAGACATTTCGCAACAAGATATTACATGGATTCAAAAGCTGCATTATGTGTTTGGGCCGCCAGGTTATAGCCACGACGGGAGTCGACAAACGAGCGAAGAAATGAGAGCGGCTGAGCGAGAACATACCTATCATTTGCCTCCTCAAAATGCTTCAGAATTAGATTTTTCGAGGTGAAAAATCGCTTTTTTAGAAATGTGGATAAAATTTAAAAAAATCGTCTGTAAATAAATATTGTGTTATTAACTCTTTTTCGGCGTTTCTAAGCAGTATAAAGTACTATTAGTGTGATTTTCTTTAGCGAAACTTTATTTTTTGAGGTCTAGGCCACTTTTAACATCGAATTATTTTTTTTATAATAAGCTAGTTTCCCACAATTTAAAGTTGGTGTAAACTAATTGTTAATTTTTTATCCAAATTTGCTTCAACGATTTAATATCGACTGTATCACACAACCCGAAACGGTTTGCAAAATACATTGGATATTATGAAAACTTTGGCCTCTAACGATTTACTTGCTTGCTGCTTAAATTACAAATGCCTCTAACTTGTTGGAGGCATTTGTAGTTAATAGATAATTTCTAAAAATTTCTATGCTTTTGCGATATTTCCTCAAATTTTAAACCCTATACGCTTGCAATTTTTACAAGTATTTGCTTACTAATTAATGAAATTTTAAAAGCAAATACGATTTGTACCAAGTTTCGCACATTAAAGCTCGCTCGTTTTAACAAACTACCCGATAGCACGTTATAGAATATTACATTTGCAGCCTCAAATTGGCTCACTTCGACAAAAGCTCACTAGTATCTAAATTGTACAAGAGTCCGCCTGCGGCGAAACGAAGTTAAATTGAATCCTGATAGCTATCGGGGCGACAGCTAGTAACATACATAAAACACACGCTATGAATTTGTTTCAACAGCAAAACACAGAATTTCAAAGAAGACACAACGGACCAAACAGTACCGACACCGAAGCCATGTTGCAAACCATTGGCGTGCCAAGTATAGAAGCCTTAATTAGTAAAACAGTACCCGCCTCTATTCGCTTGAAGGAACCGCTTAACTTGCCTGAGGCAATAAGTGAGTACGAGTATTTACAGTCGTTAAAAGAAATTGCTGCTAAGAACAAATTGTATAAAACATATATCGGCCAAGGTTATTACAACACGATTACACCAAGCGTCATTCTACGCAATATTTTCGAAAATCCAGGTTGGTATACACAATACACGCCTTACCAAGCCGAAATTAGTCAAGGCAGATTGGAGAGTTTATTGAACTTTCAAACGATGATATGCGACTTAACAGGTCTAGCTATTGCTAATGCCAGCCTGCTAGATGAAGCCACTGCAGCCGCTGAAGCAATGGCTATGTTGTTTCACCATGTCAACAAAACCGACAAAGCCGAAAAGCCCAAGTTTTTTGTTGACGAGTTAACCTTTACACAAACCAAAGATGTATTAATTACTAGAGCTTTCCCGATAGGTGTGGAATTAGTTTTTGGCGACTATAAAACCGCACAAATTGATGATACTTATTTTGGTGCATTGGTACAATATCCCAACAGTAACGGTAGCATAGAAGATTATAAAACCTTTATAACTGAAGTACATGCCGCGAAAGGTTATGTGGTGATGGCGACCGATTTATTGGCTTTAACTTTATTAACTAGCCCAGGTGAATTAGGTGCAGATGTGGCTGTGGGTTCGGCGCAACGTTTTGGCGTGCCATTGGGTTACGGCGGTCCTCATGCGGCATTTTTTGCTACGCAAGATGAATTTAAACGTGGTATGCCTGGTCGTTTGATTGGTGTAAGTATTGATGCGCAAGGCAACAGAGCGTTGCGTATGGCTTTGCAAACAAGAGAGCAGCACATAAAACGTGAAAAAGCAACCTCTAATATTTGTACTGCACAAGCATTATTAGCCAATATGGCTGTGATGTATGCCGTATATCATGGGCCAAAAGGTTTAAAAAATATTGCAGAACGCGTGGCTACATTGGCTTTGGTATTAAGCAAAGGCTTGGCAGCATTAGGCTTTGAAAATATTAATTCGGCTTATTTTGATACGGTAGTTATAAAAGTAGATGCTGAACAATTGCGCCCAATTGCGCTACAAAACAAAGTGAATTTCAGGTATATTGATGCGAACCATGTAGGCATTTCTTTAGATGAAACCACTTCACAAAAAGACATACTTGATATTGTGTATGTATTTGCGCAATTGAAAGGCTTAAACGAAGCAGAAATTGAGTTTGATAGCGATGATACATTGACTTCATTACCTGCTTTTGCAACACGTACTTCTGCTTATTTAACACATCCTGTATTTAACATACATCATAGCGAAAGCCAAATGATGCGTTACATTAAACAACTAGAAAACAAAGATTTATCGTTAAATACAAGCATGATTTCGCTTGGAAGCTGTACCATGAAATTGAATGCTGCTACAGAAATGATACCAGTAAGCTGGCCAGAATTTGGTGGTATTCATCCATTTGTACCAGCTAGCCAAACAGAAGGTTATCAGCAAATCATAGATGAATTATCTGAATACTTGTGTACCATTACTGGTTTTGATGCTTGTAGCTTGCAGCCAAATAGTGGGGCACAAGGCGAATATGCAGGCTTATTAACCATTATGGCTTATCATAAAGCCAATGGTAATGCACACAGAAATGTAGTATTAATTCCTATTTCTGCACATGGCACTAATCCTGCAAGTGCGGTAATGGCGGGCATGAAAGTAGTGGTAGTAAAAGGTACGGAAGAAGGCCATATTGATGTGGCTGACTTAAAATTAAAAGCTGAACAATACAAAGACACTTTGGGAGGTTTGATGGTAACTTATCCATCTACACACGGTGTATTTGAAGAAACCATTAAAGAAATTTGCGGTATTATACACGAGCTTGGTGGTCAAGTATATATGGATGGTGCGAATATGAATGCACAAGTAGGTTTAACCTCACCTGCTGAAATTGGTGCTGATGTGTGCCACTTAAACTTGCATAAAACATTTGCTATACCGCATGGTGGTGGTGGTCCTGGCATGGGCCCAATATGTGTGCGTGAACATTTAGCGCCGCACTTGCCAGGTCATTATACTGGCAACCAACAACTAGCAACTGGTAACGGCTCTGTCTCCGCTGCGCCTTATGGTTCTGCATCTATTTTGCTTATTAGCTATGCTTATATTAAAATGCTAGGCTTTGATGGTGTAACCATGGCTACAGAATACGCTATTTTAAACGCTAACTACATGAAAGCAAGATTGGAGAAATACTATCCAATTTTATATACTGGCACAAACGGTACGGCAGCACATGAGTTTATCATCGATTTGCGTCCGTTTAAAGCAACAGCAGGTGTAGAAGCCGAAGATGTGGCGAAGCGTTTAATAGACTATGGTTTTCATGCGCCAACCATGAGTTTCCCTGTGGCAGGAACGATTATGATAGAACCCACAGAAAGTGAAGACAAAGCAGAACTAGACCGCTTCTGCGATGCGATGATTGGTATTTATGATGAGATTAAAGCCATTGAAGCAGGTAAATTCGACAAAACAAATAACCCGCTAAAAAATGCGCCACATACACAAGCGGTGGTTTGTGCCGATACTTGGGATTTGCCTTATAGCCGTAAAGAAGCAGCATTTCCTCTGTACTATGTTACCTTAAATAAATTCTGGCCTTCTGTTGCACGTATTAACAACACCTATGGCGATAGAAACTTGGTATGCACTTGCGAGCCAATCGAAAGCTATATGGAAGCAGAAGCTTAGTAGAAAAATGTGTCATGAATTAGGAAGCCCTGCTGAAAAGCGGGGCTTTTTATTTACCATTTCAATCGCTGCCAAATTTGCTCTTTTTTCATGGCTGCAATAGCTGCTTTTACATCGCCTTTCTTGTCAAACACACCGTATTCAGGGTTCTCTCTTCCTATTTTGTAATAAGCTATTTTGCCGCATTGGTATTTTGATGTAGTTAAAGTAGTGGCTTTATTAATAGTATCTTTTAAAATAAACTCAGGTTTAGCTAAGCCAAGAGAATCTTTAGGGTCATCAAGGTTATGCTCTTTAATAATTTGTTTACCATCAAAATGAAGGGTTATTGACGTATCATTAGCTTCGTAAACGCCTTTTAAATAAGAATCACTTTCTAGGCAATAAGCAATGTACACAAAGCGCTTATCATCAATAAACAATAAATCACTTGCACAGCAATCACACTCAATTTCAATTTCGCATTTTGATGTGTTAAAATAGGGGCCAATGGACATGGCTTTATTGCTCAAGTCTCTTTTTTGGGTAATTATTGCTAATTTGTTTTTTGGATTTTTTATTGTGGCGTTGGTTTCAAATAAGCTGCAAGCACTTATCCAACTGCAAAAAATAATTAGTAAATACTTGTTCATAGATATTGTTAATTCGATGTTATTATAAAAGTATGAGAATTTGCCATACTATTAAATTTAATGATATAAAAAGTATAGATTTTTAGACCTTGACCATTAGACCTTGAAGGTTTCAAAAAACCTTCAAGGTCTAAAACCTCAGCTTCACCATAAAATAGCAGAGCGCCGCCAAGAAACGGTTAAGAGTCACTCAAAAATGGGTAAGAGGCACTCAAAAATGGCAGAGCGCCACCAAGAAACGGCTGAGGGTCACTCAGAAATGGCTGAGGGTCACTCAGAAATGGTTGAGAGGCACCAGAAAATGGGTGAGGGGCACTAAAAAATGGCTAAGAGGCATTCAGAAACGGCCGAGCGGCAGCCCCTTGTTATTTTACACAAATGCCCAAATACGCAACAAGCACAATAAACCACCACAACCTAGTATTTTTGCGGCTTTAGCAAGGTATTTATGCAAACAATTATTGGTACAGATGTGCAAGCTGCAGCGCAAATTTTACAGCAGGGGCAATTGGTAGCCATACCAACTGAAACGGTATATGGCTTGGCTGCCAATGCATTGGATGAAAAAGCCGTGGTACAAATTTTTGACGCTAAAAACAGACCGCGTTTTAATCCGCTGATTATGCATGTGGGCAGTATATCGGCTATCTCACAATATGCTATTATGAATGATTTAGCCCAAAAACTCGCCCATGCCTTTATGCCCGGCGCTTTTACGTTGCTATTACCCAAACTACCTGTTGTGCCAGATTTGGTAACGGCAGGTAGCCCAAAAGTGGCGGTTCGTATGCCTAACCATGCGCTGACGTTGGCGTTATTACAGCAATTGCCTTTTCCATTGGCGGCGCCAAGTGCCAATGTGTTTGGCTATGTAAGTCCAACTACCGCTCAGCATGTGTACGACGGCTTGAGCGGGCGAATACCCTATATTTTAGATGGCGGTGCTTGTACGGTAGGTGTAGAATCAACCATTGTAGAAGTGGTGGCGGATGCAGTGGTGGTTCATCGGGTAGGTGGTGTTAATATAGAAGCTATAGAAGCTTTGATTGGTAAGAAAGTGCAATTACCTGCAACCACCGTCCATAAGCCAGTAACTTCTGGTCAATTGAAAAGCCATTACGCAACCACAACCCCTTTAATTCGTGGTGATGTGAAGGCATTGTTGGCCGAATTTGCAGATAAAAAAGTCGCCATTATTGGTTTGAATACATATTACGAAGGCCTACCCAAGGCACAGCAATATTTGCTATCGGTAGATGGTAATTTGACAGAAGCTGCACAACATTTGTTCAATGTGATGCGTCAGCTAGATGGTAAAGGCTACGACGTGATAATTGCTGAAGTTTTTCCTGATGAAGGGCTAGGTAAAGCCATCAACGATAGGCTTGAAAGGGCACAAGTACTGCATAAATAAGTAGCATTGCTGCAATGATTTGATTGCTTACAATGATTAATTGAATGTATCATAGACGATTGTGATTACTTAGACCTATGCAATAATGTTCATACTTGTAGTACTATGTTGTAAATTATCTACAAATGCATCAAATTGGTGCTGAAAAGCATCCTATAGTGGTAGCTTACATTAATAGTTTAGTTACTTTGCATGAGATAACCCAATAGTATGAAAAGTATGCCTCGAATATTGTTTCTTTTATTAGCTTTTTGCGGGTTAATGGTGGCCTGTAACAAAGGGGTAGATACGCCTGCCAATACTGAAACTGTAACGCCTGTGGTAGGTGGTACCACGTCGCCTTATAAAGATACGGTGTCTGTAACGCTAGGCACCGTAACACTTACATACAGCAAAACTTCGGCTTGCTACCCAAGCAACGAGATTTTTGCATTTACAGCTACTGCATCAGGCTTGCCTAGCGGTGCAACTTATAATTGGGATTTCGGCGATGGCCATACTTCTACAGGTATTAACGTAAAAAATATTTATGAGACTACGGGCTCATACACAGTAATATGTACTATTAAAAATAGTGCGGGTGCTGTACTTAGTGCTACTACGGTAAATGTAAAAGCTTGGGGGCAGCAAGTAACACCGCATGCCGTTTTTAGTAGTCAGATTTACGATGTGAACTATGTGAATAATATGGCTTTTACTAGCCAATCATCGGTACAGCGTGGTACACTTACCAACTATTTTTGGGATTGGGGTGATGGTACAACCACCAGTACTGCCAATGCTTATACGCCACATAATTTTCCGCAAGTTCCTAATGATGTCGTGTATCCTGTAAAACTCGTGGCTACAGCCAATTCTGGATGTAAAGACACGGCCGTAGTATCCGTACCAGTAGCAGCTGTGTATGCTCCAAGTGGAGGTTTCGATGCGGTGAGTTATGATGTATGTTCGAACGAATATTTCATATTTACCCCAAATGTTACAGGCATACCAAGTGGTTGCGTGTTTACATGGGATTTTGCTGATGCAAGTGGCACTGCAACTGGCAATCCTGTGAAACATTATTTTACTTATCAAAATAATTATGATATAAAAATGACGGTTACTTATAAGGGCAATATTATTTACAAAACCAATAAATCAATAAGGGCACAAGGTCAAAATGTAAGACCTGTGGCTTTGTTTATCAAAAATGTAAAATCGGAGGACGCAACTAGTGTTACTTGGGCTTTTTATAGCCAAGCTAATATTCCACATGGGTATTTTACAGGGTATCGATGGGAATTTTCTAATGGTACAATTGATGATAATTTGAATAACTATATAGAGCAGACCTACACCAAAACTACCACTAGCCAAACACAAAGTGTACGGTTTATTGTTACGGGCAATAGTGGCTGTAAGGATACTGCTAATGGTACTTTTGTAATACCATCATTATAAAAAAATGCCAAAGAGGCTGAAGCACTGAGCAAAAGAATGCACTCGCTTGGATAAATGAGAAGTTAATTAATGCGAAAAATAATTACATATGGTGGTATGGTTTTCCTGCTTGCAGTAATGGCAACTTCGTGCAATAAAAATAACACAACATCTAACAATGCAGTTGATTCAACCGCCATTATTGGTACAGTCACTACGTCGCATGATACAACCATTGTAACCGTTGGTTCGGTAGAAATTCGCTATAGTAAAACGGCACCTTGCTATCCAAGTACGGAGTTATTTACATTAACCGCTAGTACCACCAATTTGCCAAGCGCTGCCACTTTTAACTGGTATTTCGGCGATGGCAATATTGCTACTGGTAAAACGGTACAGCACGGCTATGATGCGCCGTCGCCCTATGTAATACGGTTAGATGTAAAAGATACCTCTCAAAATGTTATTGCTACGGCTACGTTTCCTGTAAAAGCTTGGGGGCAGCAGCTAAAGCCGGTTGCGATTTTTTCATATAAAAATGATTTTAACGATAATCTTAATTATATCACTTTTAATAGTGCTTCAAGTGTTAATCGTGGCGCATTGGTACAGTACCGCTGGAATTGGAATGATGGCAGCAAAATAGATACCGTAGCAAATGGCTTAATAAGACACCAATTTCCAAGTGCCACTACCGATATAGTGTATCCTGTAAAGCTTACTATACAAACCGATGCGGGCTGCACTGCAGATACAACAGTGAATGTAACCGTATTGGCTAATTATCCCATTACTGGCGATTTTAATGCCGTGGATTATGATGCTTGTACGAACGAATATTTTTTATTTACACCTACCGCTACCAATGTACCATCGGGCGCTTATTATGTTTGGAATTTTTCTGACGGCAGAGGCGATACCACCGCACCCTACCCAATTAAATACGTGTATCAATATATGAACGATTACGATGTAATAATGACCGTGGTTTTAAACAATAGGGTAATTTACAAAACACATAAACTGGTGAGTGCCAAAGGCAGCAATCCAAAGCCGAAAGCGAGTTTTTATACCACTTTGGTAAATAATACAAGTACCACTACTACCTATAGTTTTAATAGCCAATCTACCATTACGCATGGCGGAATTAGTGCGTTTTTGTGGGATTTTGGCAATGGTACTACTGACAATAATTACAGTAGTTTTATAGAAAATGTATACACCAAAACCACTGTTGCTACTAATTATACGGTACGCCTAATAGTACAAGGCAACGGCTGTGCAGACACTACCTACAGAACAGTGGCGGTAGGGGCAAAATAACTGGCAATGGATACTGATAGGAATGATGCAGCATGATTGATTGAATGCTTTGAATGACAGAGATGAATTTTACAAAATACCTACAAACGGTTCCATTACACAACGGTTCATTCGATTTGTTTGTGCCGCTACAATCAGATATTCAGCAAGCTTATTTAGAACAAAAATCAGTTGATGCCAATGCAGATTTTCCTTATTGGGCAAAGGTTTGGCCGAGTGCCATTGGCTTAAGTATGTTTTTGCAAGCACACCCTCAATTACTACAAGATAAGCAGGTGTTGGAATTGGCTGCAGGCTTAGGTCTACCATCTTTAGTGGCAGCAAAATATGCCCAAAGTGTTTGTTGCAGCGATTATGTAAAAGCACCGCTAGACTTTGTAGAAGCCTCAGCAGATCATCATCAACTTACTAATATTGATTATCAAATAATTAATTGGTTTACGGTACCATCCACTATTACCGCCGACGTTCTTTTACTAAGCGATATTAACTACGAGCCTGCTGCTTTTGCTGTACTTTTTGAGATGATACAAGTTTTTCTTGCGAAGCAAACAACTATTATTTTAAGCACACCACAGCGACTATTGGCCAAACCATTCATTGCGCAGTTGCTAGCATTTAGCACCTTCCAAACAGAGATTGAAGTACTTGAAAACGGTGTATCTGTTTGGGTACAAGTGCTATTATTGCAACAATAATAAAGGATATATGCGGCTAAAAAAGCTTCATGTTTACTATGTCATAAAATTGTTGTTACCTTTAGCAAAACCTTTTTTGCCCACAACCCCAACATGAAAACAATTGCCATATACAACATTAAAGGTGGTGTCGGTAAAACTACCACAACTATTAACCTAGCGTGTTTGCTTGCAAAGATGAATTTGAGTGTGTTGGTGTGGGATTTAGATGCGCAAGGTGGCACAAGTTTTTTCTTCGACAAAGAGCATCAAAACAACCAAAATTTCGGTAAACTTTTTAGTGGCTATATTTCTATTTACGACGTCATTAAACCTGCAGATACTTATCATATTGATATTATTGCGAATGATACGCTTTTTTCAGATCAGTTTATTAATCATGCTTCGCAACTTACTAAGCTCGATTTTTTTAGTAACCAATTGGTAAAAAATGTATTGTCTAAAGTAAATGACGACTATGATGTGGTCATTATCGATTGCCCTCCAGGAAAATTTACTATGCACGACAATGTGTTTTGTGCAACAGATCTTTTATTAGTACCCAATATTCCTGCCCCACTATCGATGTATTGCAACGATATGTTGCTAGCTGCCATGCAAAAACTACAACCTTCTAAAACAAAAATTTTTAGTTTTTTTAATTTGGTACAAATGCAAAAGAAGTTGCATAAAACGTACTTAAATAGTGAATCTTCTTTGGTACATCAGTTAGAAAATTATATTCCTTTTTATACAGAAATAGAAACAATCAGCCAAAGTAAAACATCCATTTTTCACCAGTTAAAAGATTCGAAATCCATTTTGTATTACGAGAATCTTTGGGATGAAATTTGTATAAAAATGGGTTGGGATATGTTTAGGGTATACAGAGGCAGAGTAGTAGAGTTAAATCCTGAATCTGCGATTACTTACTCGGAAATAGCTATGATATCTCAGTCTTTGTAATTGCACACCAATCCCGCTTATCAAAACCCAAGATTATTTTGTGAATAAAACCAATACTTAAAGTTTGGATTTTAAAATTAGCTCTTTTGCTAAAGCATATTTTTAAGTAATTGAAAGGCAGTCTTGTATCGCCTGCCCTTCAACCGTAAAATAACAAATATTACTTGCGAGATTTACTTGGCAAATCAAGACTTACGCCAATGGTATGAAAAAGAAATGTGGCTTTTTCGTTTGGTATGTCTATGTCTATTTTATCGGCTTTGGTATGGTGAAATCCTTCCTGAAAATTTAACCTAACAGACGAGCTAAGATTAATATTAACACCACCACCATACGATGGTGCCATAATATTGATGATATCAGATTTAATATTTGAGTTTTTATCGTAAAACAAAGTACCTGCGCCTACCATTAAGTAAGGCTTTACAACAGCATTTCTGTTTAGTAGATACAAACGCACACTTAATAAAGCAGTAGAAAAATAATTAACAAAGTGAGTATTATTCTTATTTATTCCTAAGCCGCCGCGTGCTACTAAGAGATTTACATCAATTTGTTCAGAAATGTATCTCGTAACGCTTGCACCTGTTACTACATTCATTTGCGAATTGAACTTGTAAAAATTATTACCCAAACTGCCCTTGTATTGTGTAATACCAGCCACTATGCCAACATTCCATTTAGCATCTTTCGTTTGTGCTTGTAGGTTCGTAGCAATTAGTGCTATTGAACATGTAACTAAAAATCGTTTCACTGTTAAAATATTAATGAAATGCAAAGGTGCTTTACCTATTATGCTTTATTGTTACACATTTATATTTAAAAGTTATAACATTAACACTAGTACGTTTAAGTGTATGTGAGTTAATACTAGAAAGTTATTTTTAAGAACTTGGTTACTATACTATCATTTCCTATCTAACAGATATTTACCATTTATAGATGTAATCTTCTTATTTTATTTCATTCTAGGTTTATCAATTGATTTTTTGTACATTTTTTGTTAATAAAGGATGCTTTTTTTACTTCGTATTTAGAATGTTGGTAGTAGCATTCATCAATTCTCAATCGTTTGTGTGATAACAACCAATAATAAAAACGCCTCTTGAATTGAATCAAGAGGCGTTTTATTTTTATAGTTTAATCCTTACTTCTTCTTTTTCTTACCAGAATTTAGCAATGTGTTTTGCAGATTGTTGTAGATAACAGTTTTGTAATTAATGGTATCTAATAAGGCGTTGTTTTTAGCCCTTAGTGATGAGATTTCATTCATCAATGAATCTTTTGTATAATTCCATTGTGATCTGTAAAAACCAAGTGAGTCAAATTTTGGCGCAGAAACTACTGGGGCGGTTACTACTGGTAAATTCGCTTCTCTCACAGGTGTCATACTAGGTGTAATATCTGCCAGTTTGGAAAGGCTGCCCGATACAGGTGTTACGCGAATATCTCCTAACGACACATTACTTATTCTATTAACATACTTAGGTATTTTGGCATATTTTACACCAGCACATTCTGCAGCGCTTACCCAGCCGCTTTGTCCGCTAGCTTTGGCTTTATCATTATCACTGCCTGCATTTATTTCGCCTGGCGCTAATGTAAGTTTAAAACGTGTAGATACAATATTGCCGCAAGTGGTTCTAGCAGTCATAATGCCACTTACTGTAACGGCCACTTTATTATCATTACGTAAGTACACCAAAAAACCTTGGCCGCTAGATAAACTGTATTCATGGGAGCCTGGTGCAAATAAGACACCTGATACTATTTGGCTAACATAATTTTTCCATGGACTATTATCTTGCCCGATAGCAGTGATACAAACCATTACAAATAGTATTGTGCTGCTGATTATTTGATACAAACGTTTCATAAAGTTCTTTTGAAAGAGTGAATAGGTGAAAAACGCATTTCATAGAGGATTGGATTTGTAAGGTCTTAATTCTTTAGTAGAATTAGCATCGTTAATACTGTGAAACGTAATTAATACCATGATTATTATGAAAAGCCAGGTTATAATTTCGTCTTTTGTCAAATTTATTAATTTTTACGATTTGGATAACCATTGATATTATCATTTTAATCTAGAAAAGGTACCCAAAATTCTAATACTAAAATAATTCTGCTGACCATTGAAAAAAGTGGCATATTTCTGTGTACCCTGATTTAAATAGTCTGAACTATAACTAAAATTTAAACGCCATTTATTAGCAATTTCGGCATCAATTGCGGCAACAAGGGACGGTGCTGTGCCTGTAATTTTTGCGTTCGGATTATCCCAATACACACCTGGTTGAATCCAAAATTTATTGTACTTTCCTAGAAATCTTAAGCCTGCCCCATATTTTATCAAATTATAGTTATAATCAGCACTATTCACACTTTCATTCCAACTACCATTTCTACCAGTATAATTACCAGTTAAAGCTAATTTTACTGGTAAGGTGTTATTTAGACCCGCCAAAACGCATGCATTAAGGCCATAGGTTAAATGGCTACCGGTTTGGTTGTTTAAAAAATTTATACCATAAGATACAAATGGACTTAGTTCTAAATTTATTTGCTTATCGTTAAATAGTTTCGCTAATAAACCTAATTGCAATACTTGATGAGATGTACTGTAAGTATATGATGCCCGATACATTGCAACGCTGGTATCATAATTTGCAATTAGAGGTAATTTATCCCAGCCTAAACCACCCAATATACTCAACGACCAAGGCTTAACGGTTGTTGCTACTTTTGAAATAACAGGTTTGCTAATTGCTACGGGGTTTAGCATTTTTTCGGGCGAGTTTCTTCTGCTTAAACTATCCAATAAAATAGCATTCATATTTTTCAATTGAATAATTTGTAGCATCAAAGAATCTCTTGTGCTGTACCAATTATTTCTGTAATATGCTGTTGAATCAAATTCTGGTGTAAGTGTTTGTACTACAGGCTCTTTAAATATTTTAGTAATAGTTGGTGTGGGTACATCTGTGTTATTATTACTTGCATTACTTAGTGGCGATACTTTTAAATCGCTAACAACGACATTGTTAATACGGTTAATATAATCGTATGATTTACCTAATCTCACACCTCCACAATCTGCCTCAGTTACTACACCAGTTTGTCCTGTAGAAGATGTTTTATCGAAATTACTGCCCGACGAAGATTGTCCTGCTAATAAATTAACATTAAATCTTGTTGTTACATTTTTACCACAAGTTGTTTTGGCGGTAAGCAAACCAGTTACGATTACGCCTTCTTTATTTTGATTTTTTAAATATACTGCAAAGCCTTGACCACCAGACAAGCTATATTCATGACTGCCAGGTACAGCCAGTACACCGTTCACAATTTGGTCGGTATAAGTTTTCCAAGGACTATTTTGCTGTGCTTTGATAGATACTGAAAAAATTAGTAAGAGGGCACTACTAATTAGTTGAATTAAGGGCTTCATGAGTAAGTTATTAATCTTTGCAAATATTTGTAAGACTATTTTAGTTTAATAGTATGTCAATGGTTTGTAAGAACGCCATTCCTCGATAAGTATTATTTGCTATAAACGCATTAGCTAAGTACATATTGTGTTTACGTTTTTTAAATGAATATGAAGCCTTAAAAATAAAAAGCGCACTCTTTCGAGTACGCTTTACTAGCTTAAAGGGGCTAAAAAATTTCTTTTAGAACTTAAAACTTACGCCCACATTAATGGCATAATCTGCAAATGCAGCATCGCCTTGGGTATACTTTCCTGTCAATTGTGTTGTTATTTTATCAGGAACACTTTGTGTTCTATTGCGTATTAATGCAATAGGTACATTGGCAAAAAATATGGTTGTTTTAGTTTTGTAAGTAATCCCTGGCTCTACAGAAATAATATAGCCTGGGCGACGAAAACCATTACTACCACCTATAAGATCATGCACTGGTAAGCATTCATCTCTTACACCAAGCGATGCAGATATTTTATTAAAATTGAAATTTGCACCAAAACGAACCATCATTTGGTCAGGAACACTCATAACCTCACTTCCATTAGCAATACTTGCTGCGCTAGGTGTACCGCCACGTGCTGTAGATACACCATTGGTTTCTCTTGGGTTAATCAAGTAATAAAATGTACCATAAAAGCCCACTTTGTGCGACAAATTATAAAAACCATTTAACTCTGTAGTAAAACCTGTGCCGCCGTCGCCCAACTGAATAGATTGGTCTACAGGGCCATACAGTCTTACGCCAGGCGTTGTGGTATAAAAATAATCTTGGTATTTATAATCGCCAGTTGGTAGCTTTAACCCTAAGCCAAATTGAATATTACCTTTATGTGAAGTAGCAGGGTTTAATAACATTCTATATACTGTAAACCGAACATCACCTACACCAAAAGAGGATGTGGTATGGCGCTCTAAACCACCATGCTCGTACAACGACGAACGTGTGTTAGAATTAATGGGTAAATTAAAACTTAAAGACCATCTGCTATTTAATTTTTTCGTTATGGAAATATCTGCAGTGTAAGCATGATTAATTACTTCTGTGCCAAGAGCTGCACGTTGCTTTTGCTCTACTGTGCCTATAAAATGCTTATACGAATCATAGTAGCGATTGTTAATGCTTAATTGCCAGGTAGTTGTATCTGCTTGCATACTGCCTAGCATACACATGCCGCCTACGCCACGAATAGCTACGCAACCTTGTGCTTGTAATTGATGGTTTAATATTACGATTGTAAAAAGTATGATGATAATTTTTTTCATGATTGTTTATTTATGATTTTTAAAAAAATATAGGCATTGTAAAGACTTACAACGCCTTTACGAACCCTAAACCAAAATCCAATAAGCATGTAGTGATATAACTATATAAACGCATTTATGCAAGCCAATGACTATATGTAGTTTTTGGATTTAGATAGCAAATAGCTATTTTTTCATCTTTAATTTTTGTACTACAAATTGCCCAACTTTTTTGCCTTGTTCTGTACTTACTATACATGAGGGATGAAAGTGAATACCGCCATAAAACCTAGCCATATTGTTTTCTAAGGCGGCGTCTCTAAAAGATTTGAAACTTCTGTTCTTAATGCCGAACTCAAGCTCTGTGCTATCTGTGTAAGCAAAGTTGTCTCCAAAAATATCTGTCAATGCTTCGGCGGCGGCAGACGAAATAGTAGAGTGTCCACAGGTATATTCAGGAAAGGCTGGTGTTTGTAAATAAGGGCGCCACTCTGGGTCAATATACTTATTAATTACTGTTTCTGGGCGCACGGTATTATAGGTATACTTTGCGTTCCAGCATTGTATGAAGGCATCAAATAATGCAATTGATGTTCTAGCGTAAGCAAATACGGTATTAGCATAATCTACTTTAGCTGTTTTTGCTGCAATGCCTATTACACTCATCCAGTGTCCAGAAGGTGAGAATTTTTTTGTGGCAAACATTAAATGACCAGATACATTGAGTTTAAATGGATTGTCGTCCCAGAATTCAGCTATATGCTTTTGCTCGTCAGTAAGGCTATCAACTGCATGTTTTAAAGCCATCACTTGTTGATAATAAGCACTGTTTTTATCAGTAATATTGAACGGAATTGGCGGCGGCGCGATAAACTGTGATGCGCTGTCAATAGCCAAAGTTCTTATTTCTTTCCAGTGTGGTTCAGCAGCTTGAGCGTACATTGGTGGTGTAGGTACCCAACGACCAGGAATATCTTTTACAGTATATTTTTCAGCACTACGTGTTTGTGCATAGTTGTCTTTTTTACTCCAACGAATAATACTCATACTCATACTGTCAGCAAAAGTTTGAGAGGCTTTTTCTACAGCTTTGGGCAAGCCTTTATCTCTTGCCACTTGTAAAATGCTATCTCTGAACATCTGCATGCTACCCTCAGGAAATGTAACTGCCTCACCTACTTTTACATAGGCTAAAAAAGCAGCCAATTCGTAATCAATCGGTTCTGCTGTGTTTGGCTTTGCCACTTCTTTTAAATCATGAATTTGATTTATAAGCGATTGATATTTACTAGGATAGCCAGCCGCTACTATTTCGTATGCTGCAATTGCTGCATAGGTATAGTTACGCGCTGCGATCATTGGCGGAAAATTATTGCCCATTACCACACTGTTTAATTCATGTACGGTATTGGAAAATAATTGTGGGTCGTGTAAAAAAGTTTTGTATTCGTTGTTGGGTTTACATGCAAATAAGGATACTGCTACGCAAAAGCATATAAGGAAACGTTTCATCTTTTAGATTAAATTTTAAGCCATAGAAAATTAACTGCTACCCCAAAAATGGGTATACAGTAGTTGGGAAAGGATAATTTTTGACAATAAAAATTACGCTTGCGGTGGCCTTATTAATTGCTGTAAATGGGTATTAGTAGTGATGTTGTGAACGGTGGCATTGTAGGTTTTGCCATTGGCTATAGCCAATATTTGCCATTCTATAATATGGTTTACAAATTCTTCAGCAGCAAATTTTGCGGCAGTATTGTTTGTTTTTTTTGAATTGTTGTGATTAGCTACATCGGTGGTTTTGCTAAGATAATCGTTTGCCTTTTGGGCTATTGTATTGCGTTCTGTGTGCCGAATACATTGCAAATACATAGTATCTTTTTCTACTTTACGTTGCACATATTTGTATGTTTCACCAGCAACAGTAACTTCCCCGTCTACACGTTCATAGCCGCTCCAGTTGGTTTGGTATGGTAAGTTGATAGGTATTTTTACAAGAAATAAATCGGCTTCGTTGTAAGTTTTATTATCTAACGCAGCTTCTAAATGTTCGTCTGCTTGTTGCAAGCGCATATTAACTACTAATCTGTATCCAATAGTATTGAACAGAAAAAGGCATAATAATGATATGGTGGCTATTTGGCGAAGCATTCGTATAACAAAGTAAGCCCGTAAATGCTTAACAATTCATTATCATTTACTCAAAATACAAAAAAATGTACACCGCAAACGTTTTCGCTAGTCTTTATCACGGTCAAATTTCTTTTTTAGGTATTGCAAAACGGTAGGATCTTCTAATCCTTCCATATCACTCAGTTCTAGTTCTAGTGCTTTGGTACTTAGCTGAATTTCTAGTAATGATAGTGCTAGTGAAGCTGCAAATAAGAGTAAACTACCTGCAAAGATCCATCTTGCAATTTCAAAATGCTCTATATAAATAAAATACATGCATAGCAAGCTGCCTAAAAAAGTAGTTACACCAAGCGCCTGCATATTTTTAATAAGTTTTAAGCGATATCTCAGATTTTTTATTTGCCCATGAATAATCTGTTTTTGTTCATTATCGGCGGTATACTTATCGTGTAATTGTCTAATGCGACTGGATAATGCCAAAAATCGGTTGGTATAAGCCAGCATAATTAAGCTAATAGCAGGAAACAATAGGGCAGGGGTATTAATTGTAATATCCATGAAGGCAAGATACAAAAAATGGCGAAAGTGGAAACCTATTGAAAAGGTTAGAAAACTTATGACTTGTTACGGTACATAAATTTTCTAACCTTGTATGGCGCTTTAAAAACTTAATGGAAAATTAATTTTCAGACTAATATTTCTACCCATATTATAAATTCCGTTAACACCTGTAGTTGGATTTGGATATGATGTAAAATATTTCAAACGGCTCAAATGGTCTTGATAAGCCACATCAAACAGGTTATTACCCATGATATAAACGCTAAATACAGGCTTGTTGAGTTTATTGGTAAATGTGCCGCCAAAACCTGCATTAAACAACGTATAACCTGGTGTTACTGTTTCTGTATTATAAGCTGTGTAAACTCTGTTTTGAGTTGCGTAATACTCGGCTTGTACTTTTACAAAGCCTTTAATAAAGTGTGCATTTTTTGCATTAAAATCAAAACGCAACTCAGACATGCCATGTACAGGAGGTATAAATGGCAAATATTTTTCCGAATCGGCTACGGCTTTAGCGCCTTTTATCCCTTTGTTATCACCGTATACTATGGATAAGCTATTTTCGAAGTGTAATACTTTTATGGGATGTACATCTAGGCTAATTTCACCACCATATAAATTTGCCCGCGATGATTGAAACTTAAATGTTTGAGGTGCATTTACACTTGTAACAGAATCTGCCCCTGTATAGCTTAATAATTTTTGATTGTAAATATAATTATTGATATAATTTGTAAATAAGCTTGCTTCGGCAGTAATGTATTTAGAACTGTATACAAAACCAATATCTTCTTGTAAATTAAATTCAGGCTTAAAGTCAGCATTACCAATCTGATAAAAATTCGTTCCTGGATGTACGCCATTGGCAGATATTTCAGAAATATTCGGAGCTCTAAAACCTCTACCAATATTAGCTTTCATAGAAAATTTTTCAGAGAAATTATAGGTAAAACCTAAACTACCAGAAAAGCCAGAAAAGGTTTTTGAATAATTGGCGAAAACATTAGTAGCACCCACTGTGTCTTGGCCATAAACGGGCATGTCAAAGCCAGTAACAGGATTGGCAGTCGTATACATGGCATCATTTTTAAACGAACGAATATCGAATCGTGCACCCGCAGCAATATCTAATTTACCATATGATTTTTTGGCTGTGATAAATGGTCCAATATCAAATTGGTGGTAGTTTGGAATGATAAAATCTGTACCATTTGAAGATGTATTTTGTTGATACATACCATTAATACCTGTGGTAATATTCCAATTATTAAATTCTCTGAATGAATATTTTAAATCGTATGTAAATGATGTTAATTGTAAATATAAACCCGGTATGGTAAACAATATTGGATGGCTATATTCTCTCCTAATACTGTGTTGATAGCCAAAGTTGACGCTCAAATGGTTACCATTTCCTACCACGATGTTATTGTTCCAATACACCCTGTAATGTTGTACGTGCTGGTGAATTTTTTCAATTTTATAGCTCTTCAAATCGGCATCAGATACAATTTGTCTTGCAGTGTCAATTTCTGTAATCTGTCTTGTAAAGCGATAACTGGCGCTATCTCTGCTACCATCAGGTATTTCTTGCAAATCATCAAACAATATAAAATTCATATGGGAGTAGCCCCATTTACGATGCAAACCAATAGAAGCACTTGCGTCAGTCTCGTTAAATGCTGTACCAAATACGCGACCATCATATTTATTTTGATAATTGGTGGCTTGCTTGTGAGAAATGCGCCCCATCCATTCAAAGCCATTTTGGGTACTGCCTAGCATTGCGGAGCCACCAATAAATTTATTGTTGGTTTGATAATCTAACACTACATCGCCTATCGTTTTTCCTTCAGGTGCAGGTTGTTTTGGTATCAAGTTTACAACACCAGCCAAAGCATCTGAGCCATAACTTAAACTAGCAGGTCCTTTTATTATTTCTATTTTATCAACCCCGTATTGATCTACCTCAATACCATGTTCATCTCCCCACTGTTGTCCTTCTTGCCTTACGCCATCATATAAACTTAAAATTCTATTATATCCTAAGCCTCTTATAAATGGTTTAGATACGTTGGGACCAGTAGTTACAGCACGTACACCTGGTATTTTTGCAATCGCATCAATTGCATTGGTATATAAATTAGTAGTTAAATAATCATGGCTTACCGTCACAATTGGTACGGGGTCTCTTTTAATAAGTGTAGCCTTAGAAACTCCAGTAACTACTACATCCCCAACTTCTGTAAAGCTTTCTATTAGCTGAAAATCGTGGGTAGATTGATTTGATAAAACGATGTTCTGTGACACAGATTTGTAGCCAATACTTTTTACTTCTACCAAATAATTGCCACTTGGTAGGTTATAAAATTGGTACTTACCCATGCTATTGGTAGTAGTACCTAACTTTAAATCTACAATGTACACAGTTACACCTTCTAATAATTTACCTTTTACATCAGTTATCTTCCCATATAATGCTGCAACATTGGCATTAGTGTTTTGCTTTTTAGACACCAGAGGCACATTTTGAGCCAAAATGAGGCTAGGCACTGCATTTAAAACCACTATAAGTGGATAGATAAGTTTCTTCATACTTTTAAATATTTGTTACGTTGTTGCAAATATAGGAATGCTTTTATTATTTGCAACATTATTGCAAATAAATGATGCATTCAGTATTTACAAAGCAGCAAACCTATTTCAGAAAGTATCAATTTTAAAAAATTGTTAATTTTATCAGAGTTAAACTTTCAAGTATATTATCAGTCTAACTTTAAACTTTATACTTATTTTATATGCCACATTGCCTATTATACGTTGATCCGGGAACAGGTAGTTTAATTTATCAAGGACTGCTATCTGCATTGGTTACTATTTCTGTTTTCTCAGGTAGAATTAAAGTTTTTTTTAAACAAAAATTTAATAAAGGTAAAGACGTATAATGCCTAGCGATTATAGTAATCAAGCAATTTCCTATAAAGATCCAGCTGGTTTCGTAAGAAAAAAAGACGGTATATTTTATAGATATATAAATCATTCATACGCCAACGAATATCTTCACTTAATAAACTCGGGTTTATACCAAAAGCTTATTAACGAGAAACTGCTTATTGAGCATTCAGAAGTTGAAAATACTGATGATTTTTACAAAGTGATTCTTCCAAAGCAGCTTTATTTTCTAAGCTATCCGCCTGAGTGGACATTCGTTCAGTGGCAAGAAATGTTGCATACTTTGCTCACAATCAATAGCATTGCTCTGCAACATGGTATGATTTTAAAAGATGCTAGTCCCTACAATTTTGCTTTTGTAGAAGGTAAATGTTTACTGCTAGATACCATATCTTTTCGTTTTTACAATAATGGCGAGCCTTGGTTTGCTTATCGTCAGTTTTGTGAAGAAGTGTTGGCACCAATGGCATTAATCTATTTTAAAAGTGCTTATTGGGCCAAACTCTCATTTTCTTCTGTAAGTGGCTTTCAATTGTCATTTGTGAGTAAGCAATTACCGCTTAAAACATGGTTCAATAGTACTTGTTTGTTACATATTCATTTACATTCAAAATTTGTATCTAATAAATCGGGTAATAAGGCTGTGTCTTATTTTAATACTGAGAAATTACTTAATCTATTTAATACAATCGATAAAAATGTTGCTGCATGGCAAAAGCCAATACAAGAACATAGTATTTGGGATAATTATTATAGCGAAAATATTGAAAGTTTTACTTATTTGCAAAATAAAGAAAATGTTATACGTGGATGGTTGCAACTTTTAAAACCCAGCTCAGTAGTAGATTTTGGGGCAAATACGGGTCGTTTCTCTACTATTGCCTCAGAATATTGCAATCATGTTGCGGCGGTTGAAAGTGATATTGCATGTATTGCAGATATCATCTCTCAAAAGCAAGATAATATAACCACTTTTGTAGCTGACATTACTGAACCAACACCCGGTTTAGGTTGGGATAATACCGAGAAAATACCACTTTTAGAAAGATTATCTGGCGAAATGATACTATTTCTAGCGGTAATACATCACATAGCTATTGCGAAAAATGTGCCCCTGCCGCTAATAGCAAGCCTTGCCAATAAATTAACTACAAATTATGTAATTACTGAGTTTGTGCCTAAATCTGATAATAAGGTAAAACAACTGTTACGTTCTAAAGAAGATTTTTTTTCTAACTATAGCGAAAATCATTTTATCAATTGTTTTAGTGAGTATTTTTCTTTAATAGAAGTCCACCAATGCGAAGACTCTGAACGAAAATTATTTTTATGGCAAAAGAAATAGCCACTTTTTTGCAAAAGCAAATCTATTTATATACTATCGGCATTGCATTTTTAGTTAATAGAACTGCACGTTTTTTACCTTCGTTTGATGGATGGCAGTTTTTATCCCTATTGGTTACGTTTTGTGCAATTAATTATATAACTATTTTCTTTGTTAGGAAAATGAAATGGATGAGGCTATCTTATGCTATATTTTCCCTATTTTATATTTGGTTGGTATTATTTTGGGGCGAAATGCTTAAAGTTTTCTTTGATAAAACATTTTTCGTATTGCAATTTAGATTTCTGTTATTTCTGCTTTTGGGGTTGCTACTTATATTTTTTGTAATCAAAAAAAGATTAAACCTTGAATGGCAATTAATAAATAAGATGATAAATGTATTCATTATTGCATTTATTTTTATTTCTATATCGAGCGGTATTGTAGATTATGTGTGGTATAGAAATCATTTGCATGTTTATGAAAATAAATCTTTACCAGCCATCAATAATCTGGGAAATAAAGACATTGTTTGGATTTTACTAGATGAACATGCAAGCCCTTCGTTTCTTCGCAATGATTTACATACCCATGAATTTTTAGCCGATTCTTTATCCCGTAAGGGCTTTTATGTATTTGATTCCTTGCCCTCAACAATGGACGCGACCATCTATTCGATAAATGCCATTTTTAATTTGGATGACAAAGCTATACCCGAGTCTCATATGAGTTTATTCGATTTCTTAAAAGAGAGCAAATGGATATATCAATTAAAAAAATTAGGATATAAAATCGATAATTTAGATTTTTTTGATATTGGAGACGAGCCAAAATCTGATTCTTTGAATATATTTTACAATACCTATTACGAACAAATATTTGATGCTACCACATTTCAGGATATTTTTGTTAAATTCAATCCCGTTCAGGCGCATATAAATGCTAATTGTAGAATATATAATGATCATATTTTGCAGAAATTTAAAAAAGATATCAATACAAGAGAAGCGCAACCCAAATTTACATGGGTACATTTATTAATGCCACATTATCCGTTTTTAAAAAATGAAAATGGGCTTGATAATCCGCCTGAAATAGTCAATTCAGTTAATTTACCAAATGATATAGTTAATCAATATTATGTAGGGTATCTTAAATACTGCGATAATGTAGCTTTGGCGATGTTAGAGACTATTCCAAACTGGCGAGATAAAATTGTTATTATTTCTGGTGATCATGGATTTAGAAATAGTCTTGCAGATAATGACCCTAGAAGATATGCCACATTTGCAGCTATTTATAGCAGCAAAATGGACAGCGTAGAGATGCAGCAAATTAAGTATCTACAACAAATACCTTTGAAAATTCACTAAAATAAAAAGGCGCTACCTTTTAGGTAATGCCTTCCAAAATTTTGAGCTTTACTAAATAATATAATATAAAGTTGCCCCTAGTTACACCAACTGTTTAAACAGTATGGCGACAGTGACAGATAATTTGCGCATCATTGCCACTTAAATCATTTTCAATACTTTTTCTATTAACTCGCCTTTGGTAATGGGTATACCCATTATTTTGTTATAGGCTTTTGCATCAACTAAATATTGGTCGCGAATAATTTTTACCAGCTGCCCATTATTAATTTCGGGAATTAATACATGGTCGAAATTCTTTATAATATCGCCTAAGTTTTTAGGAAATGGACGCATGTAACGAATATGTGCATGGCTTACCGTATGCCCCATCGCATTCAAATCTAGCACGGCACTTTTAATAGCGCCAAATGTGCTACCCCAGCCTAAAATCAAGACCTTTCCTTTTTCAGGACCGCACTCTATTTTTTGTTCAGGGATGAAGTTGGCAATTGCATCTACTTTAGCCTGACGAATCTTCACCATGTGTTGATGATTATCAGCGTCATAGCTAATATTACCAGTTATATCTTGTTTTTCTAATCCACCGATGCGGTGTTCAAAACCAGCCGTTCCCGGCACCGCCCAAGGGCGTACAAATTTCTCATCTCTTTTGTATGGTAAAAATTTGTTTTCGCCTTCGCTAAGCGTAGTTTTAAAACTTATTGCAATATTGGGCAAATCAGCAGATTGCGGGAAACGCCAAGGTTCTGCACCATTGGCTATATAGCCATCGCTTAATAAAATCACTGGTGTCATGTGTTGCAAGGCAATGCGCACTGCTTCAAACGCTACATCAAAGCAATCGCTTGGTGTGGCTGAAGCAATAATAGGCATCGGACATTCACCATTTCTACCATAATAAGCTTGCATTAAATCGCTTTGCTCGGTTTTGGTAGGTAGGCCAGTAGAAGGACCGCCGCGTTGAATATTTATAATTACTAATGGAATTTCAAGCATTACCGCAAGTCCCATTGCTTCGGTTTTTAATGCCATACCTGGCCCGCTTGTAGTGGTTACACCAATACTGCCTCCATAGCTAGCACCGATGGCCGATGTAATACCTGCTATTTCGTCTTCAGCCTGAAACGTACGAATACCAAAGCTTTTGTATTTACTTAATTCGTGTAAAATATCAGAAGCAGGTGTAATAGGATAGGTGCCTAAAAACATTGGTAAACCACTTTTTTCGGTAGCGGCAATTAAGCCATACGATAAAGCTTGGTTACCCATAATGCTCCGATATAAACCTGGTTTCATTTTGGCTTTTTCTACAGTGTATCTTGTAGTAAAAGCTTCTGTGGTATCGCCATAGTTATAACCAGCTTGTAATACCTTAATATTACTTTGTAAAATGGTTTCTTTTTTCCCAAATTTTTCTTCAAGAAAATCAATGGTATTATCTAATTTTCTATTATACATCCAATAGATAAAACCAAGCACGAACATATTTTTAGCACGGTCACGCTCTTTTGTGCCTAAATCGGTAAAGTCTTTTAACGCTTCACGGGTTAACTTGGTAACATCAATTTTTATTAATTCATAACTATCTAAGCTGCCATCTTCAAGCGGATTTACACCTTCTGGATAATTGGCTAAGCGTAAGTTTTTATTATCAAAACCTTCGATATTGGCAATAATTCTACCCCCAGGTTTTAAGCTTTTTAAATTTACCTTTAGCGCGGCAGCATTCATTATCACCAAAACATCGCAAATATCGCCAGGTGTAAATACTTGATTACTAGAAAAATGCACTTGAAAACCACTCACGCCTGGCACAGTACCTATTGGGGCACGTATTTCGGCAGGAAAATCTGGAAATGTAGCCAAATCAATCCCTAACAAAGCAGTATTGTTGGTGAATTGCTGACCCGTTAACTGCATTCCGTCGCCACTATCGCCTGCAAATTTTATTACAACGTCTTGTACAACTTCTTCGTGTGTGTTCATCCTAAAAATATGAGGTTCATGTATCAAGCATGACCGATTAAAAAAGTCTACTTTTAAATAAGTTGCGAAGTTAATAGTTGCTGCAATGTTATAAAAGCAATTTTCCACTTACGACAAATTAAATGCTTGTTAAGGTACATAATCATTAAACAATTACCATAATAGATAGCATATATTTGCAAACTAAGGTTAACAAAATGGGTACTATAAAATTGTATGCTACAAGCATTTTATTATTCGCAAGTTGGGTGATGAGTTGTCAGAATGCATCATTTTCTGCTGTAGCAAATGACGATAAAAAGCCAAAAAAAGCGTCTGTACCTATTGATAAATTTGCGAGGAAGGCATTTGTATACGACAGTACTAAAAATTACATCTATCTTACATTTGACGATGGGCCACAAAATGGAACGCAAGCTTGCTTCGATTTGTGTAAGCAGTTAGGTGTGAAAGCAACATTTTTTATGGTAGGCGAGCATGCAAGCAGCCCCAAAACAAAAGCCATTGTAGCTGGAATTAGAGAGGCTTATCCTAATTTTCTTTTGTGCAATCATAGCACCACTCATGCAAGTGGGCATTACAAATATTTTTACCATCACCCTGAAATGGCTGCCGAAGATTTCTACGCTGCGCAAAAATCATTAAACGTACCTTATAAAATTATTCGCTTGCCAGGCAACAGTGCATGGGTACTAAAAGATACCATCAAAGCATCGCATCTGGTTGATAGCACTTGCATTTTACTTAATAGTACCGGCTATAATGTAATAGGATGGGATGTAGAATGGAGCTTTAATCACAAAACAGAAAATCCAGTACAAAAGCCGCAACGAATGGTAGATATTGTAGACAGTGCCTTGGCAAAGCCTAGGCGCTTATTTGCCAAAAATCATGTGGTTATTTTATCGCATGATAGAATGTTTAGAAACCCTAGCTATACCGATAGCTTAGCCAAATTCATCACTATATTAAAGCAAAACCCAAAGAATGTGTTTGAAACAATAGACCATTATCCAGGTTTGAAGTGATACTTTAACAATGTAAAATTGGCATATTAAGTACTATTGGCTATAAATTTGTAATATTGATTGTATAAAAAACACACTACTATGGAACTTTTTAAATCAGGTAATCCTACATTAACACAAAAAATTTTCGATAAAAGCTACGCACACGAAGCAGCCATGCAAGGCACTATGAGCGTTCGTGGTACGATCAATAAGTTTGGCTTTTTATTATTAATGATTATCGGCGGTGCTTCATACACTTGGCATTTAAACGAATCATTGAGACAAAATGAAATGTACACTTTTACCATGATAGGTGCATTTGGGGGTATGATTTGCGCTTTTGCGATTATTTTTAAGAATAATTGGGCACAATATATTGCACCATTGTATGCTGTATTAGAAGGTCTATTTATTGGAGGCATTTCTGCTATTTTTAATGAGACATTTTCTAAAACCTATCCTGGATTGGTATTACAAGCGGTTGGTTTAACATTTGGTGTTGCTATTGCTATGTTTTTACTTTATAATTTCAGGGTCATTAAAGCTACTGAGAAGTTTAAGAGTGTTATTATCGCAGCAACGCTTGGTATTGCTATATTTTATGGCTTAACCATGTTGTTACGTTTATTTAATATTACCATTCCTTTTATGTATGATGGTAGTTTGTTAGGGGTTGGTATTAGCTTATTTGTAGTTGCAATTGCTGCTTTGAATTTAATTCTAGACTTTGATATGATAGAACAAGGTGCTGAACAAGGTGCTCCTAAATACATGGAATGGTACGGCGCATTCGGATTGATGGTTACCATCGTGTGGTTGTACATCGAAATTTTGAAGTTATTAAGTCGCTTCGCAAAAAGAAACTAATTTAATTGCACATAATAAATTTTCAAAGCCAGATTAAAGCCTTAATCTGGCTTTTTTTATGACAAATTATTGAGAAATTTTGGAAGGCTAGTAAGCGTAACACAAAATTCTATTATCTTACCCTCAATATATAAAAGCATCCAAACGCTATGTACATCAACCGTCTTGGCTTTTACAACGATGAACTTGTAAACCTTTATAAACACCTAGTACTACCTCGTATGATAGAGGAAAAAATGCTGGTACTATTAAGGCAAGGTAAAATAAGCAAGTGGTTTAGTGGTATAGGGCAAGAAGCCATAAGCGTGGGTGCTACATTGGCCATGCAAGATGATGAATGGATCATGCCTTTGCATCGAAATCTTGGCGTGTTTACCACAAGGCAAATGCCTTTGCACCAATTATTTAAGCAATGGCAGGGCCACCAAGATGGCTATAGCAAAGGGCGCGAACGTAGCTTTCATTTTGGTAATAAAGCACATCATATTTGTGGGATGATTTCGCACCTTGGTCCACAAATGGCAGTGGCTGATGGTGTGGCTTTGGCCTATCATTTAAAGCAACAACAAAAAATTGCGCTAGCATTTACAGGCGATGGCGGTACAAGTGAAGGCGACTTTCACGAAGCACTTAACCTTGCCGCAGTGTGGGATTTACCCATCATTTTTATTATTGAAAATAATGGCTATGGTTTAAGTACACCTGCTAACGAACAATATCGTTGCGAAAGATTGGTAGATAAAGCCAACGGTTATGGCATAATGGGGGCAAATATTAACGGGAATAATATTGTACAAGTGTACGATACGGTAAAGGCCGCAAGAGACTATTGTATTCGCAAACAAAAGCCCTATATTATAGAGTGCGAAACCTTTAGAATGCGTGGCCACGAAGAAGCAAGCGGTGTAAAATACGTGCCACAAGAACTACTAGAACAATGGAGCAAAAAAGACCCGATTAAAAATTTTGAACAGTTTTTAATTGCTGAAGAAGCCATTACTGAGATGGAAATTGCAGACATTAAACATGCTGCAAAAGCCTACATTGATAGTGAACTAAAATTGGCTGAAAATATGGTGCCTACAGTGGTAGATACAAACGCAGAACTGCGAGATGTATATGCTGATAGAATAGCTACTTATAGCTGGTTGAAGACGGTAAAAAACTATCAAAACCTACAAGATTTTACTAAAATAAATACGCAAGTAACTACAACAGAACTACGATTTGTAGATGCGATAAAGCAAGGCTTATTTCAATCGTTACAGAAATATAGAAACCTAGTTTTAATGGGGCAAGATATTGCCGAATACGGTGGCGTATTTAAAGTAACGGAAGGCTTTGTAGAGGTATTTGGCAAGCAACGTATTCGCAACACACCTTTGTGTGAAAGTGCCGTCATTGGTGCGGCTTTAGGCTTGTGTTTAGAAGGTATTAAAAGTGTGGTGGAAATGCAGTTTGCCGATTTTGTATCGGTAGGGTTTAACCAAATAGTCAACAACCTTGCTAAAATACATTACCGTTGGGGGCAACATGCCGACGTGGTAATACGTATGCCTACAGGCGCAGGCGTGGGTGCAGGGCCTTTTCATAGCCAAACCAATGAAGCTTGGTTTACACATGTGCCTGGCTTAAAAGTCGTGTATCCTTCCAATGCATTTGATGCAAAGGGCTTATTAATTGCTGCAATAAATGATCCTAATCCGGTATTGTTTTTTGAACACAAAGCACTCTATAGAAGTGTTTCAGACCAAGTGCCTGAGGCTTATTACGAAGTACCAATTGGCAAAGCCAACTTAGTAAAATCAGGCGATGACATAACCGTGATTACATACGGTGCCGGTGTCATTTGGGCTGCTGATTTTCAACAGCAACATCCTGCTATTAGCTTACATATATTGGACTTACGTAGCTTGCTACCATTAGATTACGATGCTATTAAAGCAGCAGTAGCGCAAACTGGTAAAGTACTATTACTGCACGAAGACACCTTGATTGGCGGTATTGCTGGCGAGATAAGTGCTTGGATAAGTGAACATTGTTTTACAATGCTTGATGCACCTATTGTGCGCTGCGCAAGCCTCGATACACCCATACCATTTAGCACACCATTAGAACAAAATTTTTTAGCCAAAGCAAGGCTCAAAGAAAGCATTGATAAGTTGCTTTCTTTTTAAATTTATTACACCATTACTATCTACTTTTTATGAGACTATTTCTAAGCTTTTTTCTGGTATGTTTCGGTATTTATACTGTATCTGCACAAGTACAAACGCCTTTACAAAAAGCGGTGAATGATGCCTACATAGTTACAAGAATGGCAGAGAAATTTCATGTGCAGCCAAAGCCACTTGACGATGCTTTTTCTGCTAGCATGTTTGCATTATTACTACAGAAATTAGACGATGAAAAAATCTATTTTACCCAACAAGACATTGCCGCATTAAGTAAATATCAGTTTCAGTTAGATGATTTGGTAAAAGCCAAGCAAGCTAGTTTTTTACAATTGCTTACATCGCTTTATAAACAGCGCATTCAGCAAGTAGATACCATGGTAGATAATATTTGTAAGCAACCTTTTAATGTCAATCTAAAGGAGCAATTAACGGTGGTAGAAGATACCACATATGCTAGCAATACTGCGGCGCAGCGATTAAAAATTTACAAGCTGATGAAGCTTGCTGTAGTACAAAATATCGCTTCTTATTTAGCCAACGCAAAACCTACGCTTAACCAAAAAAAGTTTACCGATAGTATAGAACCAATTTTGCGCCACAAGGTGCAAACGGCTGTGAAGCGCCCCATAAATAAGTTACTACTGCACCCCAATGATATTGATATAGAAATAGGCAATAGTTACTGCGAAGCCATTGCTGAATGTTACGATCCGCACTCAGCATATTTTTCACTAGATGCCAAGGCCGACTTTGAAAGTGAGTTGGGTAAAAAGCCTTCCCGCTTTGGCTTTGCGTTAAACGAAGATGAAGATGGCAAAGCCATTATTGCTGATCTAGCGCCTGGTAGTTCTGCCTATAAAAGTGGGCAATTAAACAAAGGTGATAAGATTACAGGTGTACAATGGGAAGGGCAGGAAAAAGTAGATGTATCGGATAAAGATGCGGCATTTGTGAATGATTTGTTCGACAATCATTCGCAAGACAATATGACCTTAACTGTTAAGAAAGCCGATGGTAGTACAAGGCAAGTAACACTACAAAGACAAGTGATAGATAATGGTGAAGAAGACGACAAAGTGAAGAGCTTTATTTTAAAAGGCGAGAAATCAATTGGCTATATTTCGCTACCTGCTTTTTATGAAGATTGGGAATACCAAACTAATGGTGTTAAAGGCTGCGCCAATGATGTAGCCAAAGAAATTCTAAAGCTTAAAAAAGAAAATATTCAGGGCTTAATTATTGATGTGCGCTACAATGGTGGTGGCTCTTTGCAAGAAGCTGTAGACCTTGCTGGTATTTTTATAGATGCGGGTCCTGTGGGGCAAATGAAAGATAAAGCGGGTAAAATATATACGCTTAAAGACATGAACCGTGGTACTATTTTCGACGGACCTTTGGCTATTATGGTAAATGGTTATAGCGCTTCTGCTTCTGAAATGCTAGCAGGTACTTTGCAAGACTATAATAGGGCGGTTATTGTTGGTGCGCCCACATTTGGCAAAGCCACTGCACAGGCGGTATTGCCGATGGATACGACGATTAACCTTGAAGAAAGTAACAGAAACAAACGCGCTGATAGTTACATAAAACTTACCATGAACAGGCTGTACCGTGTAAATGGTACTACTGCACAAGCCACAGGTGTCATCCCCGATGTACTATTGCCGGATGTATTGAGCGCCAGAGCCAAAAGAGAAGCCGATGAAAAGCAAGCATTAATTGTGCAGCCCATTGATGCCAATAAATATTATAAGCCCAATGCACCGCTTAACATTGCTGCATTAAAAGCGGCCGCAGCTACTGAGGTGGCTAACTCAAAAGCCTTTGCAGATATCATTAGCCGCAGGCAAAAAATTGAAGCCAATAAGCAACCTAAAGACCAATCATTGTTACTAGCAGATGCAATTCAACAGCGTAAAAACAATGCCAACCTTGATGATGACGATGAGGAAGACGAAATGTCTAAAAAAGACAGCACAAAAGCGCCTTTCACTATCGTTAACCATAGTTTTGAAACCAAGCGTTTAGATGCTGATAGCAATCAAAAAACCATGAATGACGGTTGGAAAGACTATTTACTAGCCGATCCTTATTTGCAAACAACCTATAAACTGCTATTGTTGATGAAGTAACATACAAGCCATCTTATGCTGCTAATACAGTAACTTGCGCTTGCTAAATACCCCCAACAAGTGCTCAAAGAAATTATCATTGCTATACAAGCCTATTTTAAGGCACATCAATTTATACAAAAACATAAACTCTGGAAATGGATTTTAATTCCGGGCATTATTTATACCATTTTGTTCATGGTAAGCATGTATTATTTTGGTAAAACCAGCAACAATTTTATCGAATTTTTAAGCCTAAAAACAGGCCTTAAAGTATGGCTCGATAAAATTAACAGTGGCTTTCTTGGCTTTCTGTTTACCCTTGGCAGCCTTATTTTATGGGTAGCCATGATGTTGTTTTATTTCTCATTGTTCAAGTATTTGTTTCTCATTGTAGGCTCGCCAGTATTTGCTTTTTTAAGCGAAAAAACCGAAGCCATTTTAGAAGGTAAATCTTACCCATTTAGTTTTTTACAACTCACGCAAGACATCATTCGTGGTATACGCATTGCTGGCCGAAACGCCTTGTGGCAAACGGTGTACAGTTTTTCTATTTTAATTGTTAGCATTATACCCGTTGCTGGCTGGCTAATGCCGGTAATGGCGCTATTGGTAGAGTGCTATTACTACGGTTTCTCAATGCTAGATTATAGCATGGAGCGCAACAAAAAATCAGCCGCCGAAAGCATTGCCTACGTGGGCTCACACAAAGGCCTAGCCATCGGCAATGGCTTGGTATTTTACATGATGCATTTTGTGCCATTTATTGGTTGGGTGTTGGCGCCAGCCTATTCGGTAATAGCCGCTACGTTAAGCATTATTGCTGTAAAAGAAAAGCAAGTGGTTTATGTTAACCAGCCGAAGTAGTACTATGTAGCTTCGGTTGTGTCACTCACTTGTACGTACTGTTCGCTGTGGGGCTTTATCGTAGCGTAGAAGTGTTCCACAAATCAACCAATTGGGCAACGCACCAAAAACTATCAGCTAAAGATAAACCTTCTCGCCTTTGATTGGCACTCAAAACAATTCGTAAGGCAAAATTTCTAAAGTGTATTCTCATTTTTCTTCATGCTTACCCAAGTTTAGGACTTAGACACTTAATGGGATACTTCCGTTACCGCACTTTAATAGTTGCGTGCTGCACTTTTGTAAGTTGTCACTCCACTTTTGCAGTTGGTCACCGTACTTTTACAATCGGTCGCTGCAAAGTTGAAGTTAATCGCTGCAAAGTTGAAGCTGGTCGCAGCAAAGTTGAAGTTGGTCGCCGTAATCTTTTATCACTTTGTCTTGACTCATTTTGAAAATTGTTATTCAAAATGTGACAAGTTTCTTTTATGAGATGATAGCGCTAATCTTTACAAAATATCTTTGCCTTAAGTACTAGTGGTACTCTAGGACAATTACTACAGCAAGGACACTTACTTTATTACCTGGAGAATTATAGATTTAAAGAGGGTTGTGGTCAAGCAGAGGAAGTGAAGAAAAAATAACAATACCACTGTTTAAACACTTGTGTTATATGATATATATTTGGTTTGTTAGTGCATTTTTTAATAGCTTAAATGTAAATAAAACCCTATGGCAATAAGAAATTTATTATTGTTGGTTTTCTTAGTTCTTGTATCATGTGGTAGAAAAACTAAAGCTAAGGATATAAGAACGAAAACTTATAGACTAAAAAATGACACAGCAGTTTCAAAAACTGTAGAATCTAGTTTAAATAATACATTTGTAAAAAATCCAATTGATACTTGCCAGTACTTAAACTTGCCATATTTTGACACATCTATGGACCACTCAGGGGCTCAAGGTTATATTGACACTTTTACTATCAATAATCATAAATTTAGAATCATTCATCAAGACACATTGTTTGACGGCACTGTTGAAAAGTATCAAAACGGACACTGGTTTGAAACAATGGAATTTGAAAATTTAGGTAATCATAATGATTACGATATTTCATTAGATTTAGATGGTGATGGATTTAGGGATTTAATTTTTTATTGGAAATGGAATGGTGAGGTTCATTTTTTTAATCCAATTAAAAATGAGTTTAGCGACACTGCTAATTGTATTATTGAGAGAGACTGGACGCTTATTGATACATCGAAACATATATTTTATGAAAATCAATTTGGTAAGTTGATACATAGTCCTGCTTATTCTAATCTATTTATCTTAAAGGATGCGAAAAGAATTGACATTGCAACACTAGAAATTTCCTACAATCCAAATGATGATGACCAAAATATTATAGGAGGAAAGCTATACTCTAATAACTATAAGACCGCCATTGAAAATATTATTCCTAAAAATAAAACTAGTGTGACAGATTTTAATTACGAAAAATTTTGGCGAGATAGATATCTCAAATTGATAGGTAGCCGATAATATGGCATTATTAAAGCTAGTCTGAAGCCAATACTAAATCGTTATTAAATATTCTAATTGCGGTTTTGATGCGAGGTAGGCGCTCATTCTAAATAAGCATGTAATGCATAAAAATACAATTACCCAATATCATGACCATCATTAAAAATAACCATCAAAAATTGGTACAATTACAAATTGCATTTTGGCTAAACTTAGCCATGTGTGTATTTACATTTTCGAATGCGTTTAAATCATTTGATACAAATATTTTGTGGAAAGAAATAGCTTCTTCAGTTGCATTCATTATCTTTTTAATTACTTCAATTGTGATTTTAAGAAAAATGAGACAACAAAAATTGGTTTCAGAAAAAATGTAAGGCTAATAAAATCCTCTGCGGTAGCTTTAGTCATTAAGAAACATCTGAGTGTTAAGCAATAATAGTACTTGACCACAAGTTTACGGCTTGGACACTTACTTTATTACCCGAAGAATTATAGATTTGAAAAGTGGTGGAGCTGGTAAACCAAAGAAATAAAGAAATAATAAGCATTTCAACACTTTCTCGCTGTTCTATTTGTTAATGTAGCACCTTGAAAGCTAAATAATTAAGATTTTCAACTCGTGCATTTGTAGTGTAGTAAATGAAATCTGTGTTATTTATTAGCTGGCTGATTTAGCTATTAAGTTTTAAAGAGTACATTGTTGCCACAATAAAAATAAACTCATGCAAACAGAAAACACACCCGAAACACCAGTACCAATGCCAGAAACACAAGATAGCATAATAGATACTGCTAAAGAAAAAGTTGCGGATTTAAAAGACATAGCAGAAGAAAAATTTGAAGAAGCTAAAGAAAAAGCAACAGAACTTCAAGAAGCTGCTGCTGAGAATATTGCCCATTTACAAGAAGTAGCAAGCGAGAAATTTGAAGAAGCAAAAGCTATTGCTGCAGAAAAAATGGACGAAGCAACTACTGGCGCAAAAACCTTACTACAAAATATAGCAGGTATTTTTACTGGTAAAAAATAATTAGCAATAAAACTAATTGCAGTGCTAATTTTTGGCTGTTTCAACTACTTGAAACAGCCAATTTATTTTAGAGCTGGTTTGCTTATTCAAGTTGTTTATCTGTTGTTATACACTTTTTACGGCTCTAATGTCTTCCTTACACAACTTAAAACATGCTATTCAAGATTAGTGCAGTGCATCTTGATTGCTAGATAATTAAGATTTCAAATCCGCTATCACAAAAATTGTCGCATTTGTTGCCAAACATTCATGTAATTCGTAGAATCATTTCGTGCCGATAGCTATCGGCACGTGTAAATAAAAATTAAAAAATGGCTTTAGGAACTGTTTATTTAATACCAACTTTTTTGCACGAAGACGCGCTAGAGGTATTGCCTGCTTATCTGCTAGATGCCGTTAAAAACTGCTCGGTTTTTTTTGTAGAAAACGAGAAAGCGGCGCGCAGGTATTTAAAAAAACTATGGCGAGAAATGGTAATAGACGACCAACAATGGTTTGCCATACACAAGGCAGAAACTGAGGTGCAGCAGGCATTTAAGCAATTATTATTACAAGGCAAAAATATTGCCATTATTAGCGATGCGGGCTGCCCAGGTGTGGCCGATCCGGGGCAAATATTGGTAAACGTGGCGCAGCAAAGTGGTGCGGTGGTAAAGCCATTGGTAGGTCCTAGTTCTATTTTACTGGCATTAATGGCTAGCGGAATGAATGGGCAACAATTTCAGTTTAACGGCTATTTACCCATAGATAATTTGGATAGAAAAAATGCCATTAAAAACCTAGAAAATTATTCAGCTAAAAATAATTGTACTCAAATTTTTATAGAAACGCCCTACCGTAACAATCAGTTAATTAAAGAACTATTAGCTGCTTGCAAAGACACGACACAGCTATGCATAGCGGTAGATATTACAGCGCCATCAGAATGGATAAAAACCAAAACCGTTGCCCAATGGAAAAAAGAAACTGTTGATATTCATAAGCGGTTAGCTATTTTTTTACTAATGGCTTAGTTGTTTTTCTAAATGCGCTTTTACTAGAATAATCATGTAAATCATTCCTATCATTTTAATCAGTGGTATATATTTGCGTTTCAACAGTCACTTTAATGATGCAAGACATTCGCAATAATTGGTCACTTCAAGAAATTCATGATATCTACAACACACCGTTGCTAGAATTGGTGTTTAAGGCAGCTACTTTACACAGACAATACAACGATACGGCAGAAGTACAAGTGTGTACCTTATTGAGTATAAAAACGGGTGGGTGCAGCGAAGATTGTTCCTATTGCCCACAAGCAGCCCGCTACAACACGGGGGTAGATGTACAGGCACTAATGAAAAAAGAAGACGTATTACAATATGCCCAAAAAGCCAAAGAAGCTGGTAGTACACGCTTTTGCATGGGCGCGGCTTGGCGTGAAGTGCGTGACAATCGCGATTTTGACCGTGTGCTAGATATGGTAAAAGGCGTTAATGAATTAGGCATGGAAGTTTGTTGCACTTTGGGCATGCTTACCGAAAGTCAGGCAGAAAGACTAGCAGAAGCTGGTTTGTATGCTTATAACCACAACTTAGATACAAGTAAAGAACATTATAGCGAAATTATTACCACACGTACTTACGATGACCGTTTACAAACATTAGACAATGTACGCAAAGCTGGCGTTACTGTTTGTTGCGGTGGTATTATTGGCTTAGGCGAAACACATGAAGATAGGATTAGAATGTTGCATACATTAAGCAATATGCCAGAACATCCTGAAAGTGTGCCTATCAATGCATTGGTTGCTATAAAAGGTACGCCACTTGAAAATAACGAAAAAGTGGTGGTTTGGGATATGATTCGTATGATAGCAACTGCACGTATTTTAATGCCCAAAACCATGGTGCGCTTAAGTGCCGGTAGAACCGATATGAGTATAAGCGAACAAGCGATGTGTTTTATGGCTGGCGCTAATTCAATTTTTGCTGGTGATAAATTATTAACTACACCAAACCCGAGCTTTGATGAAGATAATGCCATGTTTGAACTACTCGGTTTAAAACCAAGAAAGGCATTTAAAGAAGAAAAACAATACCTCAGTGAAATGGTAGAAGCGTAGTCCTGAAAAAATAGAACATGCCAGCAAGATTAGCAATATTTTATCCTTTATGGTTTAACTAAATGCGGGATGATATGACTAATAGAATTACTACTTTGTTCAATATTCAATTGCCCATCATTCAAGCTGGTATGGTATGGGCTAGTGGCTGGAAACTGGCAAGTGCTGTAAGCAATGCTGGCGGCTTAGGTTTGATAGGTGCAGGCAGTATGCACCCCGGAGTATTACAAGAACATATTACTAAATGCAAAGCCGCCACTAATAAGCCTTTTGGTGTAAACTTACCGTTGCTGTATCCTGAAATAGATAAACATATTGAGATAATTATAGCTGAAAAAGTACCTATTATATTTACAAGTGCTGGCGACCCAAAAACGTATACTGCCAAGCTAAAAGCGCATGGCATTACAGTAGTGCATGTAGTGGGCAGTAGCAAGTTTGCAATAAAAGCCCAAGCGGCTGGCTGCGATGCTGTTGTGGCAGAAGGCTTTGAAGCAGGTGGCCACAATGGTAGAGAAGAAACAACAACAATGGTGTTGGTACCTGCTGTATCAAAAGCTGTTAGTATTCCTGTAATTGCTGCCGGTGGTATTGCTACTGGCAGACAAATGCTTGCAGCAATGGCATTAGGCGCAGAAGCGGTACAAATTGGTAGTCGCTTTGTATGTACACCGGAAGCGTCCTCACACATTGCATTTAAACAAGCGGTGATAAAAGCAGAAGAAGGAGACACTTATTTACAAATGAAACGCTTAGTTCCTGTGAGATTATTGCGAAATCAGTTTTCTGAAGAGATGAAATTTGGCGAAGAACATGGTATAAGTGTTAATTATATGAAACATAAGCTTGGTAAGGGCAGGGCTAAGCGAGGCATGTTTGAAGGCGATTTAGTAGAAGGCGAATTGGAAATTGGGCAAGTGAGTGCTTTAATAACATCTATTAAGCCAGCTTCAGAAATTGTGCAAGAAATTTGGAATGAATACAATGAAGTGAAGCGTAAATTGTACGAGTAGGATATTTGCGAAACTATAAACATCAAATCGGTTCCTTATACGATTGATTGGCAAATAACCTGATATTTATAGTATGTAATATTAAATAATTATATAAATCTGCTCTAAAAAAGTATATAAATACTTAAACTTTAAATCATTACACAAGTTGAACACACTTTTTATTTCAGTAAGATTTGAAGAACTATTTGCGTTATAATTAAAAAATAGTTACCTAGTTTTTCAATAAGGTAAACCCTTACCTTTGCGGCTCGAAAAAATTGGGTGTTCTTTGTTGCATTGAATTGTTACAGTACAAGTGTGCGACGCAACAGGCGATACAACAGAGGGCTAAAAGCTGGTTTCACGAAAACAAAAAAATCATACAAACAAAATAACAAAGCGTTATGGCTGACTTAAAATTTCAGAGAAACTTTGGTATTGCCGCTCACATTGATGCTGGTAAAACCACTACTACCGAGCGTATTTTACGCTATACCGGTATGATCCACAAGATTGGTGAGGTGCACGATGGTGCTGCTACCACTGACTGGATGGAGCAAGAAAAAGAACGTGGTATTACTATTACATCTGCGGCGGTTAGCTGTCAGTGGAATTTTCCTACCAATAAAGGTGTTAAAACAGCAGAAACTAAACCTTATTCTTTTAATATTATTGATACCCCCGGTCACGTAGATTTCACTGTAGAGGTAGAACGTAGTATGCGTGTATTGGATGGTTTGATTGCCTTGTTTAGCGCGGTGGATGGTGTTGAGCCGCAATCTGAAACTGTATGGCGCCAAGCAAACCGTTACAAGGTTCCACGTATTGGTTTCGTAAATAAAATGGATAGAAGTGGTGCTGATTTCTTGATGGTGGTAAACCAAGTTAAAGAAATGTTGGGTGCTAAAGCTGTACCATTACAATTGCCAATTGGTGCTGAAGACGATTTTAAAGGTGTGGTAGATTTGATTAAAATGAAAGGTATCATCTGGCATATGGAAACAGAAGGTATGACTTTTGACGAGATTGATGTACCTGCTGATATGGTAGACGAAGCAAATGAGTGGAGAGCTAGTTTAGTTGAAGCTGTTGCTGAATATGATGATACTTTGATGGAGAAATTCTTCGAAGATCCAAATAGCATTACTGAAGATGAAATGCATGAAGCGATTCGTAAAGCTTGTATCGATTTAAGTATCGTTCCAATGATGTGCGGTTCTTCATTTAAAAATAAAGGGGTACAAACTGCTTTAGATGCCGTATGTCGTTACTTGCCTAGTCCTGTTGATATTGAAGATACTGTAGGTACCAACCCTGATACTGGTTTACAAGAAACGCGTAAAGCGGATGCAAAAGCACCTTTCTCTGCTTTGGCGTTCAAAATTATGACCGATCCTTTTGTAGGTCGTTTGGCATTCTTCCGTTGCTACTCTGGTCACTTAGATGCTGGTTCTTATGTGTTAAATGTAAGAAGTGGTAAAAAAGAGCGTATTAGCCGTATTATGAAAATGTTTGCTAATAAGCAAAATCCTATCGACTTTATTGAAGCTGGTGATATTGCTGCTGCAGTTGGTTTTAAAGAAATTAAAACAGGTGATACATTATGTGATGAAAATCACCCAATTGCACTTGAAAATATGTTTATTCCAGAACCAGTTATCTCTGTAGCTGTTGAGCCTAAAACACAAGCAGACGTAGATAAAATGGGTATGGCTATTGCTAAATTGGTTGAAGAAGATCCTACATTGCGTGTAAACACTGATGAAGATTCTGGTCAAACCATTTTAAGTGGTATGGGAGAATTACACCTTGAAATTATTGTAGACCGTATGCGTCGCGAATTTAAGGTAGAAGTAAACCAAGGTAACCCACAAGTTGCTTATAAAGAATCATTTGCGAATACTGTTACACACCGTGAGGTGTTGAAAAAACAATCTGGTGGTCGTGGTAAATTCGCTGATATTCAATTCGAGATTGGGCCTGCTGATGAAGATTGGATTAAAGAAAATCCAGGTAAAAACTTCCAATTTGTGAACGCATTATTTGGTGGTTCTATCCCTAAAGAATTTGTTCCTGCCATCCAAAAAGGCTTTGAGTCTGCAATGACAACAGGTGTTTTAGCTGGTTATCCAGTGGTAAGCATGAGAGTAAAAGTATTCGACGGTAGCTTCCACCAAGTGGATAGTGATGCGATGAGCTTTGAATTATGTGCAAAATCTGGTTACCGTGAAGCAGGTAGAAAAGCAAAGCCAACTTTGCTTGAGCCAATCATGAAAGTGGAGGTTGTTACGCCAGACCAATACATGGGTGATGTTACTGGTGACTTAAACCGTCGTCGTGGTATGATGGAGGGTATGGATAGCCGTGGTAATGCACAGGTTATTAAAGCTAAAGTTCCATTAAGCGAAATGTTTGGTTATGTAACACAATTACGCTCATTGTCTTCTGGCCGTGCTGCAAGTACAATGGAATTTAGCCACTACAACCCAGCACCAAACAATATAGCTGAGGAAGTTATTGCTAAAAGTAAAGGCAAAGTAAAAGTTGAAGATTAATTCTCAACGTATTAATAAAGCTAAAATCCCTGTTCAGTTTTTGAATGGGGATTTTTTGGTCTTCTCAATTTTTTGGAAACATTCCTATAGATAGTAATTAAATAAAAATCCCCGAATTATCGGGGATTTTTATTTAATTAAATGCTTCTTTTACTCTTTCAAAAAAGCTCTTGTTATTTTTATCAGGCTTTGGTTTAAAGTTATTGCTGTTATTCAATTTCTCTAAAATTGCCTTCTCTTCGCCTGTTAAGTCTTGAGGCGTCCATACGTTTACATACACCAATTGATCGCCTTTGGCGTAGCCTTGTACTTCAGGAAAGCCTTTGCCTTTTAAACGGAAAATCTTTCCACTTTGCGTACCTGCAGGAATTTTGATTTTCGCTCTTCCATCGATAGTTGGTACTTCTACATTGGTACCAAAAGCCGCATCCGGGAAAGAAATATGCAAATCATAAGCCACATTCAATCCATCTCGTACGAGTTCAGCATGCGCTTCTTCTTCAATTTGAATAATTAAATCACCAGCCATACCACCTCTTTCGCCAGCATTCCCCTTGCCACTCATACTCAGTTGCATACCTTCTTGAACACCAGCAGGAATGTCTATGCTAATAGTTTCCTCGCCAAATACCCTTCCTTCGCCTCTACAACTACCGCATTTGGCGGTTACTATTTGTCCCTCACCATTACAAGTAGGACAGGTGGTTACGGTCTGCATTTGTCCTAAAAAGGTGTTAGTAACGCGTTTTACTTGACCGTTACCGCCGCAAGTTTGGCAGGTTTGTACGCTATTCTTGTCCTTTGCACCGCTACCAGCACAAGTTGTACAAATAACATTCTTTTTAACTTTTACATTTTTGGTGACGCCTTTTGCAATTTCTTCAAAAGTTAACTTCATTTTTATGCGAAGATTGCTGCCTCGCTGACCTCTTTGCCTGCCACCACCACCTCGGCTGCGGCCACCGCCGCCACCAAAAAAACTTCCAAACCCTTCATCTCCAAAAATATCACCAAATTGACTAAAAATATCGTCCATATTAGGTGCACCGCTTCTGCCGCCGCCCATACCAGGTCCAAAAGCCTGATGACCAAATCGGTCATATTTCGCTTTTTTATCAGCATCGCTAAGTACTTCGTAAGCTTCGGCGGCTTCCTTAAACTTCTCTTCTGCTGCTTTATCACCTGGATTTCTATCTGGGTGGTATTGCATAGCAGTTTTACGGTATGCTTTTTTTATTTCATCCGCTGAAGCGCTTTTGTTGACGCCTAATATTTCGTAAAAATCTCTTTTCGACATACTATAATAATCTACTTTAACTTATTTACTTACCTACAACCACTTTAGCAAAACGAATAATCTTATCATTTAAATAATAGCCTTTGGTTACCTCGTCTAATACTTTACCTTTTAAAGCTTCTGTAGGAGCAGGAATTTCGGTAATGGCCTCGTGTTTTTCAACATCAAACTCTGTATTAATACTGTCCATTACCTTAACACCTTTTGACTGTAAGGTGCTACGTATTTTATTAAATACCAGCTGGATACCCTCTTTCTGTAACTCGATGTTATCGCTTGTTTGTAATTGTTTTTCCGCACGGTCACAATCATCTAAAACATCTAATAAACTAATGACTACATCTTTACCTGCAGTTTGAATGGTTTCTAATCTTTCTTTCGCTGTTCTACGTCGGAAATTATCAAACTCAGCCATTAAGCGTAAATACTTGTCTTTCTGTTCATTAATCTCGTCTTGTAATTTTTGTATCTGATTTTCTTCTTCAACAGGTTCGTTTAAATGTGTAGAACCTGCTGCATTTTCGTCAGCATTAATATTCAGCGTGTCGTTAAATGTGTCGTTCTGCGTGTTTAAGTCTTTTTCTTCCATATTTTTCTGTTGTTGCTTATAGTGTTCAATTTTTTTGCCACGAGTAAAAAAGGGAAAATTTGGCAGTCTTTTAATAAATGGGTTTAGTTTCATAATTGCATACCAATTGATTATTAGGTTGAAAGTATGGATATTTACTGCCATTAGTGTAAAAAAAAACCTCGAAATATTTCGAGGTTTTGTATAATAAAATAAAGTAATTAAACTTTGAAGTGGGAAAAAGCTTTGTTAGCTTCTGCCATACGGTGGATATCTTCTTTCTTTTTGAAAGCAGCACCTTCACCTTTACTAGCTGCTATAATTTCATTCGCTAGTTTATCTGCCATGGTACGGCCATTTCTTTCACGACTATAACGGATTAACCATTTGATACTCAAAGATATTTTTCTATCAGCACGTACTTCTGATGGAATTTGAAAAGTAGAACCACCAATTCTGCGGCTTCTAACTTCTACAGCTGGCGTTACATTTGATAATGCTTTTTTCCAAACTTCGTATCCGTCTTCATTAGTAATTTTAGAGACTTTATCTACTGCATCATAAAAAATAGTGATGGCAGTACTTTTTTTACCTTCCCACATTAAATTATTAATGAAGCGTGTTACCAATTTATCGTTAAAACGACCGTCTGGTGCTAAAGGTAATTTTTTGGCTTGTGCTTTACGCATGGCTTAAATATTGTAAACTTTTTAAATTATTTCTTTTTTCCTGTTGGTGCTGGTACAGCGCCTTTCTTCGCGCGCTTGGTACCATATTTACTACGGCTTTGCTTACGATCTTTAACGCCAGCAGTATCTAAACTACCACGTACAATATGGTAACGTACACCTGGTAAGTCTTTCACACGACCACCACGAATCAACACGATTGAGTGTTCTTGTAAGTTGTGACCTTCACCTGGGATATAGGCAATCACCTCAATTTTGTTTGTTAAACGCACTTTGGCTACTTTACGTAACGCAGAGTTTGGTTTTTTAGGTGTTGTTGTATAAACCCTGGTGCAAACACCACGGCGTTGTGGGCACGCGTCTAAAGCTCTTGATTTGCTCTTTGCTCTGATAATTTCGCGACCTTTTCTTACTAATTGTTGTATTGTAGGCATTCTAACCTTTATTTTTTTTCGGACGGCAAAAGTAACAGAGTCTACATTATCTTCCAAATAATTTAAAGCTCTATTTTAAAAATTTAATTTACGCTGTCCTCTTTATGACTGAAAACGATTAAAAATCAATAGTTTGTAGTTGTTACCTTTAAATAAAAACGCTTTTTTTAGCAGAAATATTATAAAATGTAACTGTGCTTATTTTTGAAACTTATATCTTAAATAACCAATTGTGTCTATCTGCAACCTCACTGTAGCGAATAGCATCCAATTGGCGCTTAATTTCTTTCGCTACCACTGCGTTTTTTACATCTAATTCCATTTTAATATTGCTACTGCCAAACTCTTTAATAGGTGCTACAGTTGCAGCAGTACCTACACCAAAAGCTTCTTTTAAAGCACCAGAATGATAAGCAGCAATTAATTCGTCTATATTAATTCTTCTTTCTTCTACTTTTAAGCCCATTTCTCTTAAAATTGTCAATGCGCTGCTGCGTGTAACACCTTCTAAGATGGTGCCTTCTTCAAGCGATGGCGTAATGGCAGTATCGTTAATAACAAAAATCACATTCATCATGCCTACTTCTTGCAACCATTTGTGTTCAAATGCATCGGTCCACAATACTTGGTCGTAGCCAAGCGCTTTTGCCTCTAAAGCCGCTTTCATGCTGCCACCATAATTACCTGCATTTTTAGAAAAACCCACGCCGCCAGGAGCAGCACGGGTGTAGGTATCTTCAATGTAAATTTTCATTGGCTCAGCATAGTAAGGACCTGTAGGGCTTAATATGATTATGAATTTGTATGTCTCGCAAGGTTTTACGCCCAAAACAGCATCAATACCAATCATAAATGGGCGGATATACAATGAATGTTCTTTTTTAGCAGGTATCCAATCGCTATCTATTTCCACCAATTTTCGCATGCCTTCAATAAATATTTCTTCAGGAACTGAAGGCATACTCATTCTATCTGCCGATTTATTAAAACGTTTGTGATTATCGTAAGGTCGAAAAATGGACGCTTCTCCCGCAGCATTTTTATAAGCTTTAATACCTTCAAAAATGGCTTGACCATAATGGAAAACAGCCGTTGAAGGATCGCAAGACAAAGGTTGATATGGCTTAATTTCTACACTTGACCATTCGCCATCTTCAAAAGTAGCTTCTAACATATGGTCTGTGAAATATTTACCAAAAGGGATGTTTTCTAAATTCAAGTCGTTTAACTTACTGCTTTCTGCTTTTGTAATTACAATGTCCAATGCTGCCGTCATAACGTTATATATTTGATGCAAATAAACAGAAAAATAAAAAACTAACAACCGTTAATATTTGTTGATGAATAATAAGTTTGGAAATATTGAATTGCCCGACTTTGTGTTGGTTGACTTTTTTAGAGATAATTTGGTTATAGTTAACGATATAGTTGGGCCGCCTAATACTCAAGTAGTTGCTGCTTCGCAATCAATGCCAGCCGACACAACCATTTCGCCAGCTATTAAAAAAACATCCTTACCAGTACCAAAAAAATGGTTTCTTGGCGATAACCAAAAGCATATTGTGATATTGGTAAATGATATAGAATCGGTATATTTAAGAGATGAATGGCTGCAATTTTTAAGCAATATTTTAGGCGCTTGTAAATTGAATTTAGGCGACGTTGCCATCGTTAACCATGCGAATAATTCAATGCTATTCGCCGACTTTCAGCAGCAATTAGCCCCAAAACATTTTATATTGTTCGATGTGGCAACGCAACAAATTCAATTACCTTTTACAATGCCATTTTATCAGCTACAACAATTTGGGAGTACGCAGTTTTTGCTAGCGCCTTCATTGGCTTTGATGCTTGGCAATACCGATGCCGTGAAAATGGAAAAAAGTAGGCTATGGTTAAGTTTAAAAAAAATGTTCAATATTTAGAATGCTGAGTAAAATGATTTAGAAACCACGGGTAACATCAAGATATTCATTTAAACTGGGATACAATTATGCAAAATCATATCAATCATGCAAATCAGCGGTTAATATTCGCCACCAATAACCAACACAAGGTTGATGAAATAAAAGTGGTAATAGGTGAGCATTTTAATATAGTAACCTTGAAGGATGCTGGTATTGCTATAGATATACCCGAACCACATGATACTTTGGAAGCCAATGCAACAGAAAAGTCTACTACTATTTATCGCTTAACGGGCAATAACGTATTTAGTGAAGATACTGGCCTTGAAGTTGCTGCTTTAAATGGTGAACCTGGTGTAAAAAGCGCTAGATATGCAGGAGAGGGTAGAGATTTTCAAGCAAATATTGATAAGCTATTGGCAAACCTCGAAGGTATTACGAATAGAAAAGCACAATTTAGAACGGTCATTTCTCTAATACTCAACAACCTAGAGCACTTGTTTGAAGGTATTTGCGAAGGCAATATTATTACCCACCAAAAAGGCTTAAAAGGCTTTGGCTACGATCCTGTGTTTGTACCTAACGGCAGCACTAAAACCTTTGCTGAAATGACTATTGAAGAGAAGAATCAATTTAGCCACCGTAAAAAAGCAACAGATAAATTGATAGCCTTTTTGAAAGTACAACAATCATTGTCAATCATTACAATCATTTCATCATACATATGGAACGCATAAAAATACATTTACCAGAAACCTTTTCTTTTTCTACCAATATACCCATTCGTATAACAGATGTTAATTACGGTGGCCATGTTGGTAACGATTCTTTTTTGTCTTTAGTACACGAAGCAAGGCTACGATTCTTAGCTAGCAAGGGTTTTAGCGAAATGGATGTGATGGGTGTAGGCCTAATTATGGCCGACGCAGCCATAGAGTTTAAAAAAGAAATGGTATATGGCGATACAGTAAAAATATCCGTAGCCGCTACAGGCTTTGATAGAATTGGCTTTGATTTATTCTATCTATTAGAAGTAGAAAAAGATGGCGTTACTGCTATTGCCGGTAAAGCAAAAACAGGTATGATGAGCTTTGATTATACCAATAAAAGGAAAGCGGCTATACCTGATGCTGCCATTGAAATATTACAGTCTATTTAATATGATACCATCCAAACTCAGTTATTCAAACTTTGTAATCGCAAGTGTTATCTGCATAGTGAGTGCCACCATTTTGTTTATCATGAATGGAATACTTGGTACCATCCCTTTTTTCTTATTGGTAAACCACGATTTAGGCGCTGCAGCAGATATAGTGTTTACTTCTATTACAAATTTTGCAGAAGTCGTACAATGGATTGTCGCAGCGATCATAGTACTGCTTTTTCGTAGACATTTCTTTCCATTATTACTAGCGGCCTTTACTATTTCAACACTATTGGCACAGGGCATTAAAAGCGCTTTGCCCGAACAACCAAGACCATCAAAAGCTATTACCGATGCTAGCTTGTATCACTCAGTAAAGGGGGTGGTGTTGCATTCGGTAAATAGTTTCCCTTCAGGCCATACCACAGCGGCTTTTACCTTGTTTTTAACAGTCTGTTTGTTTATTCATAAAAAATGGATTGTTCCTGTGGGCTTTACTTATGCTTTGGCAGTAGGTTATTCTAGGGTTTATTTAGCACAGCACTTTCCTAAAGATGTAGCCGGCGGTATGTTGGTAGCGGTAATATCTGTTTGCTTTGCAGTGGTAATACAGCAGTTAATTGTCAATAAATTTTATAAAACAAAATAAGCTATGCGAAGTCTCTGACTTCGCATTTTATATGTTCTTGCGAGTTTACAAACTTGGTTAAACATAGTGAGTACGAAGTCAGAGACTTCGTACAGCAATAAATGAGTACGAAGTCAGAGACTTCGTACAGCAATAAACGTACAGCAACAAACGAAAAATTAACAAAGCCCAGTTCTACAATAGCGCCTGTAAAGTGTTTCGTAAATTGGAACAATATTGCTTATATCAAATGTACAAGCATGCTTGTAGGCAGCTTCTTTCATGGCTTGCAATTGATTATCGTTTTGTAGTATACCTACCGCAAAGTCGCTCATAGCGGCAACATCGCCTACATTGGCCATAAAACCCGTAACACCATGGATATTAATTTCTGGCAAGCCGCCTGCATTGGTACTTATCACTACCGCTCTTGCGGCCATAGCTTCTAGTGCAGATAAACCAAAACTTTCATAATCGCTTGGTAATAAAAATAGATCGCTTACCGCCATTATTTCTTCCATTTGCTCTTGCTTGCCCACAAAACGTACATCTTCGGACACACCTAATTCGCGGCTCAGTTCTTCCGCCGCATGACGCTCGGGACCATCACCTACCATCAATAGCTTTGCGGGCATTTGCGTACGAATTGCCGCAAACACTTTTATCACATCATCAATACGCTTTACTTTTCTAAAATTACTGGCGTGAACAACAATTTTCTCGCCATTGGGTGCTATTACTTTCTTAAACGCATCAAATGGTTTTTTATCAAATCTGCTTACATCTACAAAATTGTGTATCACTTCTATATCCTTGGTAATAGGGAAGTTTTTATAGGTTTCGTCTTTTAAGTTTTGAGATACGGCTGTAATCGCATCACTTTCATTTAGCGAAAAAGTAACTACAGGTTCGTAAGTTTTATCTCTACCTACCAATGTAATGTCTGTACCATGCAAGGTGGTAATGACTGGTACGTTTCTATCTATCTTTTGTTTAATTATTTGCTTTGCCATATAGGCTGCCGATGCATGCGGTATGGCATAGTGCACGTGTAGTAAATCTAAATCGTAGTTCATAATCACATCCACCATGGTACTTGCAAGTGCAATTTCATAAGGTGGATAATCGAACAGTGGATAGGTAGGTACACGTACTTCGTGGTAAAAAATATTTGCGTTGTATACATTCAACCTTACAGGTTGCTGATACGTAATAAAATGAACTTGATGCCCTTTATCTGCTAATGCTTTGCCTAATTCTGTGGCTAATACGCCACTACCGCCAAACGTAGGGTAACAAACAATTCCTATACGCATAAAAATATAGTTAATAGTTGATGGATGATAGCGAATAGTCTAACCATAGACTACAAACCATCATCTATGAACTTGCAAATAACAACTATTTATCAATGCGGTTCGTCCGACTATCATTTTATAAACATTTCATAACCCAGCAAACCATTATCTTAGTGCCTATCATCATCGCTGTAACGCAGTGATACTAAACCATCTACTACATGAGAAAATACTTTTTATTGCTGCTAGCTATGCCCTTTATTGCGGCTGCACAAACCAATCAAGATTCGGTATTTATTAAAAATCTTAGCGACGAGATCATGCGCAATGGCAAGGCCTACGACTGGTTAAGAGAATTAACCAAAGGCATTGGTGGTCGTTTGGCTGGCTCGCCACAGTTTGCCAAAGCCGTACAATGGGGTAAAAAAACTATGGAAACCACCAAAGGGGATAAGGTGTTTTTGCAAGAATGTATGGTGCCACATTGGGTGCGTGGTGGTAAAGACAAAGTGGTTATTACTTCGGTCGATAACAAAGCTATCAGCAAAGCATTAGACGCTTTGGCACTTGGCAATTCTATTGGTACAGGTTTAAAAGGCTTAACCGCAGAAGTGATTGCGCTGAATAATTTTGATGAACTTGAAAAACGCAAAGATGAGATTAAGGGTAAAATAGTATTGTTTAATTATCCATTTAACCCCACTTATATTGTACCTAGTAGATCTTATGGTGAAGCTGGTGCTTATCGTCGTGGTGGCCCAAGCAAAGCCGCTAAATACGGTGCTGTAGCGGTATTAACCCGTTCGTTAACAGAGGCAACAGATAATAATCCGCACACAGGTGCTACTGCTTACGATACTACTTTACCAAAAATACCTTGTGCTGCTTTGGGCACGCAAGATGCTGATTATTTGTACAAGCTAGCCACTGCCTCTAAAGTAAAAGTGTCTATTACTACAAATGGTCATTTTTTACCAGATACTATTGGACACAATGTTATTGGTGAAATAAAAGGCACTGAGTTTCCTAATCAATACATCACATTTGGGGGGCACTTAGATAGTTGGGATATAAACGAAGGCGCACACGACGATGGTACAGGTGTGGTGCAAGCCATAGAAGTAATGCGTGCCCTAGTGGCAGTTGGCTACAAGCCAAAACATACGTTGCGCTTTGTATTATTTGCCAATGAAGAAAATGGTGGCCGCGGCGGTAACAAATATGCTGAGGCAGCTAAAGCCAATAACGAAGAACACATTCTAGCGATAGAAAGCGATGAAGGTGGCTTTACACCGCGTGGATTTAGCTTTACCAGTAGCCCAGAGCAATTGCAAAAAGCCAATACTTGGTTGCCATTATTAAAACCTTATGGTACAGAAACCATGGGTAGTGGCGGAGGCGGTGCCGATATTGGGCCCTTGAAAACATTATTAAAAACACCTATCGCTGGTTTTGTGCCAGACAATCAACGTTATTTTGATATTCACCATGCTCGTACCGATGTGTTTGAAAATGTAAACAAACGTGAGTTGCTATTAGGTGCGGTAAATATTGCTGGTTTAATTTACTTGGTAGACAAATACGGTTTATAACCACATTTACGATAAGTTTGAAAAAAAGTTATGGCAATCGACACACTTTCCGATGTACCAAAAATTAAAAAACATAATTGGTTTAGAAATCTCCTATTAAAGTTGGCCTTGTTGCTTATAATCATCCTTGGTGTATACGTGTATTGGTCTTATTACAATGTATACAGCGATGGCGACAGAACGGGTGTTTTAACCAAAATATCGCACAAGGGCAATATTTTTAAAACCTACGAAGGCGAAATGATGATAGGCAATATGGCGCAATCGTCTTTAGGGTTGGTAAACGAAAAATTCTATTTTTCAGTAGCCGATAAAAGCATTGCCGATACCTTAATTAAACTGCAAGGGCAGCGGGTTACGTTGCAATATCAGCAGTATAGAAAAAGTATCGTTTGGCGTGGCGATTCTGAATACATAATTGTAGGCTATACTAAAGTGCCATAGTGTATGTCTAAAAGTAAAATGCCAACCCGTAATAGGTTGGCATTTTACTTTTACCTAAATCTCAAAGATTTCAAAAAGCATTTAGGATTAGAGAATTACCCAGCAGGCGTCACAGGGGTAGCCGCTGCTGCCTTTGCTGCAACACCTTCTCTTTTTGCCAAAGTATCTGCATAGTATTGTCTGCCAGTGTTAATGACAGCCAAAATATTAGTATAATAATCGGTGTTCTTTTTGGTTTTAGCCATTACCAATACATACTCTGCAAGGTTTTTATAACTGTCTAATAAGTTGGCACGCAAGGCTTTGGTATCGTATACCACCGTGCTTATAATATCGTTAGAGCGCTTGTTAAATATGGTTGTAAAATGGTTGCTAGCGATTTCTAAATCTGTAATGTACTTTTCTAGCCCAAGTAATTGCACAAATGGCGCGTAAGTAGTACTGTGCAATTCTCTTAATAAATTAACAATGCCCAAGGTTTCAGCTTCATAATTTCTTTTTTCAACGCCATCAAAGCTGTGTAATACAATTTTTAAGTTTCTATAAGCTACTTGTTCGGCCGCTATGTCAGAAAATTCGTACACCGATACTGCTCTGCGAATAGTGACAATTTTTTTATCACGTTTATCATCTAGGTCTAGCAGCATGGCCGATTCTGCCTTTGCTTTTATTTGTATAAGCGCATCATTGTACGTTGGCGACTGGCTTACAAGCGCTTGGTGCAAGTTTTTAAACTCAGCATCGGTGGTGGTAACAATGCCAGCACTTGTGATATCAGTTAAATAGCGAACAATAAACTGACCAGATTCTACATACTGTAAACGTGAGAGATTAAGAGGATACAGTTTCATAAACATGTGTTTTTAACTTGAAAAGAATAATTTACAAAATCTAAAATAATTGAATTTGTATAAAATAACAAAATTAAATACTATTAACATAATGTTAAAGCTGTGCTATTACGGCTGAGGCAACGCGTGTATTATTGTCGGCAGTCCTTTGTACAGGTACAATATCGTCTTGCAATGCGTGGCTGTGCATTGAATTGGTATAACGGCTTCCTGCAACTTGCGGCAGCCTGTTGTATAACTACCATGCACTCCTGCAACTTAAAACAGCTTGTTGTACAGGTACGACAGCTTCCTGCAAGTTGAGACAGCCGATTGTATAGGTACAATGGGGAGCTGAAAATTGAGAAAAGGGGATTTTTTGAGGGAAATTTGATTGAATATATTGATTTCTTGAAGGTCGTTGAGGTGAGAAGGAATTGGCAAATATACATAAGCATATCAACAGGGTTAGCGTAATAGAACTTAAATAACAAGTTGTAAACACCACGGAATTAGCTTACGATAACACACTTTTTAGTAAATCATTTCGTTTAGTTTTGAAAAAATACATGAATCTTTTAGTTTTTATGTATTTTCTTTCTTAAAATACTAATAATATTATACTTTTGAACTAATATTTTTAGCAAAAAAATTCAATGAAAAAGAGTAAATTAGTAACACCGTTTTTAAAATGGGTTGGTGGCAAGAGACAAATCATGTCTTCGATAGTTGAGCTACTACCTAAAAATATAGCTACCTATAATTACGTTGAACCATTTGTTGGGGGAGGTGCAGTTAATGAACTTTTAAAAAGTGCAGCATAATGGATTTGCATTTTAACTTGAATTTGATAAGTCAATACACCAGCAATTCTCAAATTTCAAGAGTATTGACAGAAAGTTGGGTTAAAGAAAATTCATTTTGCCTAGATTGTAATAACGAAAAATTACAACAGTTTAATAACAATTCACCTGTGGCAGATTTTTACTGTTCGAATTGTTCTCAAGAATATGAATTGAAAAGTAAGAACGGTTCACTATCGAAGAAAATAGTTGATGGTGCATATCATTCTATGATTAATAGAATTGAAGCAGACAATAATCCCAATTTTTTCTTTTTGACCTATAATAAATCAAATTGGTGTGTCAAAGATTTTTTGATAATTCCAAAGCATTATTTTGTTTCGGAATTTATCGAAAAAAGAAAACCACTTTCAGATACTGCAAAACGTGCTGGATGGACAGGCTGTAATATCTTATTGGAAAAAATTCCTACTTCAGGAAGAATTTTCCTTGTAAAAAATTCAGAAGTCATCAAACGAAACTTAGTCATTGAAAAATGGAAAGAAACAGAATTTCTGAAAAATGTAAACCATAAATCTAGAGGCTGGTTAATCGACATTTTGAATTATGTTGATTTAATTCCTGCTCGAACATTTAGGTTAGAGGATATTTATAAATTTGAATTTGAATTAAGAATTAAATATCCTAACAACAACTTCATAAAAGATAAAATAAGACAACAATTACAATTGTTAAGAGATAAAGGAATTATAGAATTTATTTCTAGAGGAACTTATAAAAAGAAAAATAATAACTATGATTTATTACGGTAAAATTGCGAATGAAATTTTAAATGAGAATTTAGGAAATCGAAAATTTAATACGTGTAAAGGTTATTTCTTGGATAAAAAGGTGTGGATTGCATTTGATAATACTACTGGTAATTGCTGGGTAGAAGAATTTAAAACCGAGGAATTAGCTATATGTTGGTTAGAGAATTTCTACGAAATGTCAGAAATTGAAGACTTTATTATACTAAAAATTCAAAAAGATTTATTTTTCCTTCCTGATAATGGTTTTTTGAAAATCCAATTTCTATCTAATAAAATAACTTCTAAATTATATCAGGTTTCTACTTTTGGGATAGAAGCGAAAAGTACCTCTATCTGATGATTTTCTCGTAAGGCAGCTTTGTAAGCTTCCCCAAAAACAGTACGTTTTAAAAGTAGACAAAAGTCTTAATTTTAAACACGTAAAACATGAAAAAGAGTCAATTCAGTCCGAATCAAATTGCAGCTATTCTCAAAGAGTTTGACAATGGCAAGTCAGCCGAAGAAATTAACCGTGAATACGGTGTTAGTAAAGCCAGTTTATATAAATGGCGACAGCGTTATGGTGGCATGGACGCCACTGAACTTAAACGTATCAAAGAATTGGAAGAAGAAAATGCTCGATTAAACGATTAAAGAAGATGTACGCCAATTTGGCGATGGAGCTTGATGTAGCAAAATACATCATTGAAAAAAAGTTATAAAGCCTTGCGATAAGCGTAGGATTATTGAGGATCTAAGAATAGAACGACCAAAAGACATCGGCAAGGCGTGTCGCATATTACAGATCAGCAGAAGCAGTCTGCACTATCAATCTATTAAAAATGATGCAGTGATTATTGCACAGCTTCAACAACTGGCACAATTGCACCCTATGGAAGGATTTTGGAAGTGTTATGGTCGTATACGCAACCAAGGAACTGTCATTAATCACAAAAGATTACACCGTGTATATCAGCAAATAGGCCTGCCTTTACGTCGCAAAGTAAAGAAACGCTTACCTGTCAGGGTAAAAGAACCACTAGCCGTACCGCTGGCATTTACACAAACATGGAGTATTGATTTTATGAGTGATGCCTTGAGTAACGGCACTAAATTTCGTTCCTTCAATGTCATTGATGATTATAACCGTGAAGTGTTGTTTATTGAAACAGATTATTCATTGAAAAGCAGTCGTGTTATATGGGTACTAAAGCATTTAATGAATCGCTATGGTAAGCCACAAAAAATAAGAATGGATAATGGGCCTGAGTTTGTGGCTAAGCTTGCACAATCATGGAGCAAAGCACATGATATTGAATTTGCCTACATACAGCCAGGTAAACCTATGCAAAATGCTTACATAGAGAGGTTCAATAAAACATATAGAGAAAGTGTGTTGGATGCTTATCTGTTTGATACAATTGATGAGGTGAGAGAAGTAACACAGCTTTGGGTGGATGATTATAATCATGAAAGACCGCATGATGCCCTAGGTGGGCTATCGCCAATTAGGTATCGGAAACAAAACGTTCAATCTGTTGGGCTCCGTTACGCTACAGCTACGCCTTCGCTTCACTACACCCAACAGATTGATGCAAACTGATTATTAAAATGATAAAATAATCTACTTTTAAGTCGTACTAAAAATGGGGAGCCTACACTAGTACTGCGTGTTAAGCGACTAAAACGTGCCTGCGCATGTACGACAAATTAGGAGAGTATTTTAAGCGGCGAGCCACTATTGACGAGGCTGCATTGAATTTTTTTTAAGTACCATAAGTAATGCAATATCAGCCGCTTCATATACAGATAATGGGTAACAAAGTGGTCGCTTCGTATTTAGGCATTACATCCGCCACTTTAAGTAGCATAAAATCTAAATTGTAATATGTGGACCTGCCCAAAATGTGAACGCGAACTACGTAACCCCAACCAATGGCATAACTGTGTAAAAGTGAGTATAGACAGTCTGTTTGAAGGGAAAGCTGAAGAACTAGTATTTGTATTTGATAGGTTATTGTCAGAAATAGTAGACTGGGACAATGTGGTAGTTAGCGCCACTAAAAACTGTATTGTATTTGTGCATCATCAAACGTTTCTCATTATTAAACCAATGAAAAAAGTATTAGACTTAAAGTTTTATTCTGCCACCCACCAAGAAGAAGACCCCATTGTAAAAAGTATTTTTTATTCGGGTAAATACGAAAATCATATACGCCTTGCCTCATTAGACGACATCACACCAACTATTTATAGCCACCTTAAGCAATCTTATTTACTATTATAAAAATTAAAAACATGCGCAAAGTAAATTATGGGGTAGATGCACCCAATATTATGCGAAATCTTATTTTATTGGGGATGATAATAGCAATTGCAGGACTAAAGCTTCCGTTACTTTCACCCAATATCATCTTAACAATCATTAGTTATTTAATGGTTGTATTTGGTACTGTTTTCTATCTGCTTGGTATGGCCATGTGTGCCTATAGCCTTAAAGGCAAATACAGAACTAGAGATTTAATGCTTTCCAAAATAAATTGGCAAGGCAACGAAATGGTACTAGATATTGGTACAGGGCAAGGGCTTTTAATGAACGGTGCAGCAAAACATTTAACCACAGGAAAGTCGGTAGGTATAGATATTTGGAGCAGCAAAGACCTATCAGATAATAGCATCAATAAAACTTTGGCCAATGCTGAACTAGAGGGCGTGAAAGACAAAATAAATATTAGAAATGAAGATGCTAGAAGTTTAACATTTGCAGATAACTCGTTTGATGTGGTGCTTTCATTGCTGTGTATTCATAATATTGAACCGAAAGCCGACCAAGAAAAAGCTTGCTTTGAAATAGCTAGAGTATTAAAACCGAATGGCATTGCATTAATTGGTGATTATGTGCCTACAACAGCGTATGCCAAGGCATTTGCCAAAGCTGGCTTAATTGTAAAAAGTTCAAAACCATATTTTACCACCGCTTATGCTTTAATGTGGATTGTAGAAGTAACTAAAGCATAGTTAATAGAAAATATTTTGATAGATAATTAGGTAAATTAACATGCAGAACTTTAATACAAAAGCCACGAACTAAAATTGTGGCTTTTAGTATTTTACTTATTATTTTTCTTGCTTTGTGAATTTGAGTTATTCTATCATTAATATGGTTCTTGTCTCGATTTTTGTATTTTCATGCGCCTTTTATTTTTGTAACGTAATCACATTGGCTATACGTACTCTTTGCTAAAGCTTTTAATTCGCCATCAATGAAACAGCACATACAATGTTTTAAAACATTACTTCTATCAATAGTAATCCTCTTTTTTGGGTGTGCAAATAGCCTAGCGCAGGAAACAGTACCTCAAGAAACAGCAACTTTTAAAAATGGCAATTTTGATGAATTTATAGAATGGCACGATACACATGGTGACATTATTAATGCCCATGATGGCGGTATCATTTTCGTTAACAATAAATATTATTGGTACGGACTTGCCCTTAGACCTTTGGGGGAAGATAAAGGCGAAAACAGTGGCGCTGCTACTACCACTGGCATTAACTTGTACAGTTCCACCAATTTACTTGCATGGCATTACGAAGGGGTGATTTTACCAACCTCACAAGATATTACTAGTCCGCTGCGCTCGCCTATGCGATTAGAAAGACCGAAAATTATTTATAATAAAAAAACAAACAAGTTTGTGATGTGGTTTCATTATGTGGGTTATCCTGGCAATCACAAACAAGATATTGGGTTTGCAGATGCAGGTGTAGCCGTGGCAGATAAAATAACTGGACCATTTCAATATATCGGGCATCAGCGGCCAATAAATGATAGTGGTGCGGTAAAAGACTGCACACTTTTTATGGATAATGATACCACCGCATATTTTGTTTACGATAGAAAAATGCCTGATGGTTCAAGATGTTTGCATGTGGTACAACTAACAGATGATTTTTTGAATACGACTAATAAATGGGCAAAAATTGATGTTGCTAGCCGACGTGAAGCCCCCGCCGTTTTTAAGCACGATGGCACTTATTTTTTAATAACATCAGACGTGTCTGGATGGAAGCAAATGCTGCTAAAACTTTCAAATCAAACAATATGTTAGGGCCATGGATAGAAGTGGGTAATCCTTGTGTGGGCGAGCAAAAAGAAAGTACTTACAACACACAATGCACTAGCATTTTTGAAGTACATGGCACTAAGAACGTATCTATTATTATGCTTGAAAGGCACAACACAAGTAATTTCCTAAACTGCGCTTACGTTTGGTTGCCCATTGAAATAAATAAAAATGAAGCGCCTTTCTTTCCGTACAAAAAAGAATGGGGTTTTACATCTACTATTTTATCAAATGAATAATATTTAGGTAAATGGGGGCAATCAAAACAAATTGTTTATAAAATATATCTCTGCTAATCTTTTGTCTTCATGGACATTTAGGGCTGGTAATTATGGTAAATCCGTCTATAGCTTTTATTTTATTCTATCCAATAGGCCTCAAATTACCACCGTTTGCATTAAATTATCGTTTTTAAAAAGCTACTAGGGTGTAAGAATATCATTACAATGCCTAATTTGCAGCCTCAACGTTCAAAAAAATTCAGATTATGTCTCAAAAATTTGATTTCGCAATGATAGGCCTAGGTGTAATGGGTCGTAATTTATTATACAACATGGCCGACAACGGATTTGCTGTTGTGGGTTTTAATAAGAGTGCTGAAAAACTTAAAGCCTTAGAAGAAGATGCTACGCCAGGTACTAAAGTAAAAGGTGTGACATCTTTGCAAGAAATGGTAGACTTATTAGCTGTGCCTCGCAAAATAATTTTGCTGGTTCCAGCAGGCGCTCCTGTGGACGAAGTACTTGGTTCACTACAACCATTGTTACAAAAAGATGATGTTATTATTGATGCTGGTAACTCGCATTATACAGACACGATTCGTAGAATGAAAGAGCAAGCCGAGTTTGGCTTCCATTTTATGGGTATGGGTGTTTCTGGTGGCGAAGAAGGTGCAAGACGTGGTCCAAGTATTATGCCAGGTGGCGATAGAAGTGCTTATGAAAATGTGGCACCTGTATTAAAAGCTATTGCTGCAAAAGCTGATGGCGAACCATGTGTAGATTATATGGGTAAAGGTGCTGCTGGCCACTATGTTAAAATGGTACACAATGGTATTGAATATGCGATCATGCAAATTTTAGCTGAGGTGTACGATATATTAAAACGTGGCAAGCAATTTACCAATGCAGAATTGCATGATATTTTTGCAAAATGGAATCAGGGGGATTTACAATCATTCTTGATGGAAATTACAGCAGATGTGTTTTTGCAAAAAGATGATAAAGGTGAAGGCGATTTAGTAGATAAAATATTGGATGTAGCTGGCAGTAAAGGTACTGGTAAATGGACTTCTCAAAGCGCTATGGATATGAGTGTAGCCATTCCCGTAATTGATGCTGCAGTAAGTATGCGTAATATTTCTTCTTTAAAAGAAGAACGTGTAGCAGCTTCAAAATTATATGATACTGTAGACCATGTAATACCTACCGATAAAGCAGTTTTAGTACAACAAGTACACGATGCATTATACAGTTCTATCATCATTTGCTATGCACAAGGTTTAGCCATGTTGCAAAAAGCATCAGTAGAATTAGACATGGATATTCCATTGCAAGATGCGGTGAAAGTATGGCGTGCAGGTTGTATTATTCGTTCTTCTATGTTGGGTGTATTTTACAATGTGTGTAACAGTAATCCTGGCATTAGCAATATCTTATTAGCGCCAGAAATTGTAGAACTTGTAAAAACAAAATTAGCTGGCTTAAGAAGTACGGTATTATCTGCTGCTATAGCAGGTATCCCTGTTATGGGCTTAAGTAATGCATTGTCATATTTTGATGCTTTCATTACTGAGCGATTGCCATTAAATTTAACGCAATCACAAAGAGATTTCTTTGGTGCGCATACTTATAAACGTATTGATGTAGAGGGTGTTTTCCATACGCAATGGTTCTCATCTACAGCGCAATAAATTTAATTGTCATGCTGAGGCTCGAAGCATCTAACTTAAAATAGATGCTTTGTACCTCATAATGAGATTACAAAAAACAAATGATTATGTCTTCATTGATTAAAAGACCATCTGCGTCTGTCATATTTATTTTTGGTGGTAGCGGCGATTTGAATTTACGCAAACTAACACCCGCTTTATACAATTTATTCATCGACCAATACATGCCTGAAAAGTTTACTGTTGTTGGTATTGGGCGCAGTGAATATTCAGATGAGAAGTACAGAGAAAGATTATTAGAGGGTATTAGAAGCTTTTCAAGAAGAAATGATGTAGCTACCAATTGGGATACGTTTTCTGCTAATTTACAGTACTTGCAAATGGATGGCGAAGATGAAGCTAGCTACCAAAAAATAACGCAAATAGTAGAAGCCAAAGAGAAAGCATGGGGCGAACATCCAAGCGTTATTTTTTACATGAGTGTAGCACCTCAGTTAGTACCTGGTATTGCTACCAACTTGCACAAATTGAACTTGTGTAGCGAAACGGCGTCGGTGCGTATCGTGGTAGAAAAACCATTTGGTCATGACTTAGCTAGCGCTAAAGAATTGAATGCTTTATTAACGAGCATGTTTGCTGAAGAGCAGATTTATCGTATAGATCATTATTTAGGCAAAGAAACGGTACAAAACATATTGGCTTTACGCTTTGCAAATGTATTGTTTGAACCAATTTGGAACAGAAATTACATTGAACATGTACAAATTACCATGGCTGAAACCGTTGGTGTAGAAGGTCGTGGTGGTTATTACGATCAATCAGGAGCGTTGAGAGATATGTTGCAAAACCATGTATTGCAGTTATTGTGTATGGTAGCAATGGAAGTGCCTGTAAGCTTTGAAGCCAATGAAATTCGTAATAAAAAAGTAGATGTATTAAATGCTATTAGACGTATCACGCCAGAAGAAGTGCATGCTGTAGCAGTACGCGGTCAATATAGTGAAGGTTGGATGAAGGGTAAAGAAGTAATTGGGTACAGACAAGAGAAAAACGTAAACCCAAAATCTAACACTGAAACCTTTGCTGCTGCTAAGTTTTATATAGATAACTGGCGCTGGCAAAATGTACCATTTTATGTGCGTACTGGTAAGTACTTGCACCAAAAAAGTACTGTCATTACGATTCAGTTTAAAGATGCGCCTAGCTATGCCTTTCCGCCTGAATCAACGGAAACATGGCGCAATAATCGCTTAACAATCAGTATTCAACCAGAAATGGATATTCGCTTGCGGTTTCAAGCTAAAAAACCAGGTCAAGCAATGGAATTAAATCCAGTTGACATGATTTTTAGCTACAACGATGCATACGATAATGAACATGAACCAGAAGCATACGAAACTTTACTGCTAGATGTTATGGAAGGCAATCCTGCATTGTTTATGCGTAACGACCAAGTAGAACAAGCTTGGGAAATCATCACACCAATTTTGGAAGCTTGGGAATCAAGGCCAGCTGTTGATTTCCCTAATTATGGACCAGATAGTTGGGGGCCTGAGGATGCAGAAGCATTGATAGCAAGAGATGGGTTTAATTGGGTGAATTTGCCAAGTAAAAAACGTAAAGACGTTTAGATATTTTAAATAGCACAAAAAAAAGCGATAGGATTCTTCCATCGCTTTTTTTGTAACCAACCCTAAACCAACTCGCTAGTATTGCTCGTTTTTAATTGCTGCAATGTGAAATAAATAATGGTAAGCATAATGCCGAACAAAGCAGTAAAAGCCCAAACATGATAATTTTGAAATGGATGCCTGATTTGGTGCAAAGAATCCAATAAAATATGTTGTGGTTTTGTGATAATATCCCAACTATTATAGCGAGAATATCTGCCAATATACACACCATAGCCACATAATATCAAGCTAGTAAACACAAAGCCTTGTACCCATCGTTTACCCCAAAAAATGTGTAAGAATTTTTCTACTTGCATGAGCGATACAATACCTAATAAAAGGCCGTTCCAGGCACCTGTGGTTACGATTAATAAATCGTACCACATAGGTATAGGTTCTCTAAGTTCGTAGTGAAAAATATAAGTAATTACATAAGGTGCATTTGGTAAAAATAATAGCCATAAAGCCAGTAATAAAATGGTGGTAAAGTCAATCCTTGTATGCTTTTGAAGGCGGCTACTACAAAGCCAAGGAATAATTGCCAAAAACAAATTCCAGCCGTAAAAAATATAGGACAAGTCATTTGTATAAACGATTCTAACTAGTACCAAGACTATTGTAAAAGCAATAGAAAGGATGAGCATTTTACTAATGCCAGGTAATGATTGTTTCACAGTAATACTATAATTTTTGGTAAAAAAATAATGATGCCAATAACAACGCTAATAATAGCTGCAAGTACTACAGCCGAAGCACTTACATCTTTAATCACTTTAATAGTTGGATGATAGTTTGACTCAACCAAATCGCATAGTTTTTCTAAAGCACTGTTTAGCATTTCTAAGCCTATTACTAAAGCAATGCATAGTAATATTGCTAACCACTCTATCGCAGATATATGCAACATGATGCTTGTAATAATAACTATTATTGCTGATGCTAAATGAATTTTACCGTTTCTATCATTTGCAAAAAAATGCGTCATACCTGCGAAAGCATTTGTAAAAGATTTGAGTAAGCTTTGTTGTGAAGGTTTCATTGTCGCGGTTTAAAAATTTGTGATTTTACAAACTCAGTTTCAAGCGTAAGTAATTGCATCCAATCCCATGTATAGATAGGGTTACAATCTTTTCCCATTTGATAAGCAAGCTGCATCATTTGCCAATATTCCGGCGTAAATACTAAGCCAAATGCAACGGTAATTAAAACAGGAAAGGAAATTCTACCATTGCCAAACATAAAACATTGCATGCAAATTTCACCTTCTTCAGAGGTATCGTAGCCTAGTAATAGATGTTTCATATCGTGCCTTGCATAGTGAGATAAAATGGCAATATCTTTTTCTTCTGCGTAATCAATTAAGTCTCTACCTACAGTTCCTATTGGCATACTTTGGAGGGTTTCTAAACTATGGGGTAATGGTTTGGCCTTGCGTGTAATTTTTAAAATTGGCAAGGCGATTTGATGTGTTAGGAATGCTAAAATTCTGCATCTTAGAGTTAGTTGTTTAGATTTTTTCATGTGTTTATTTTAAAAGTGCTTTGAATTTCAAAGTATTAGTGTAAAAAAATTATTTTGTCGCTTGTATCATTTTTTCAAGTGCTGCCAAATGGTCCTTAAATGCTTTTTCACCAGCTTTAGTGACTGAATACAGCGTATTGGTTTTACGACCAATAAAACCTTTCTGCACCTTGATGTAACCATTGTCTTCCAAGCCTTTTAAATGGCTAGCAAGATTACCATCGGTGGCTTGTATCAGCTCTTTTAGGTCGTTAAAGTTTACTTCATTATTTACTACCAAGGCGCTCATGATACCTAGTCGTATTCTGCTATCAAAAACTTTATTTAAATGTTCTATTGGGTTCATGGGTGTTAGTTAGATGGTGCATCTGAATGTCGGTCGTATTTATTCCACATTATGGCGCCATACACAATATGCAGTATACCAAAGCCTATTGCCCAAAAATATAAACCATAACCGATGTAAAAAAGATTGATACTACCGAGTAATATTTCTAAAAGTCCTAAATATCTAATATCATCGTAGGTGTATTTACTACCATTTATAAGTGCTAAGCCATAAAATATTAAGCAAGCTGGCCCAATAAATAGCCATTCACCATTTACTAACATGCCCACTATAAAAATACCGCCTGTTAATAAAGGCAAGCAAAGGTTTACTACTAATCGTTTACTGCTGGCGTTCCACATAGCAATACCATCTTGCTTTGCCTTTTGCCAAGTAAAATAAAAGCCTGCGGCAAATACTAAGGCTATTGTTACCAAACCAAGTACAAATAATTTCAGCTCAAGGTCTTTAAAATCTGTAGCGCTCCAAAAGCCTTTTTGGTTATCGTTACTGTAGTATTGATGAATGAACTTGTGAGCTGTAAAAGCACTTGCCAAGCCAATAATCCCTGCGGCAATGCCACTTTTACCACTTAAGTAATAAAGCGACTGCTTCTTTCCATGATATTTTTAATATCTTTTAAAGAATTTAAATGGCTGTTATTGTCATTCATAAAAGTACTTTGAAAAACAAAGTAAAAGTAAATTTAAGTACTTGCCAAATTTTTTTAGAAACCTTAAAACTTCTGGTTGCGTATGTTTCTGAGAGGTAATCATTACTTTTGAAAAGATATGAACAAGTGGCTTCTATTCAGGTATTTATTGCTCGTTCCCCTTCTTGGTACGGCACACTTGTATGCGCAAAAGTTGGTATTTATAGGTGTGGTAAAAGATAAGCAAAGCGATGAGCCCATCCCTTTTGCATCTGTGTTTTTTAAATTATCTGGCAAAGGCTCTCTTACTGACTCTACAGGCACATTTACTATTAATGCAGAGCAAATTGTGCCAAACGATTCCTTACGTATAAGTGGCGTTGGTTATAACCTAGTAACCATACCTTACAGTGCGCTTAAAGCCAATACCTTATTTGAAATAAAGCTAGAAGTTGCGCATGCTGGTACAGAGGCGGTAGTAAAATCTAAATATAACCGTGCCTTGTGGTTTTGGCGACAAATCATAAAACATAAGCCTTACCACGACAGAACTACCTATAACAATTATGGCTACGAAATTTATAATAAGCTAGAAGTAGATATTCAAAATTTTAAGAAAGAAAGCTTTGAAAAAAACAAGCTACTAAAGCCACTTAACTTTATTCTCGATTTTGTAGATTCCACTTCAGAAGATAAGCCTTTTTTGCCTGCCTACATAACGGAAACCTTGTCTGATTATTATTACCAAAAAAATCCACACAAAGCTCGCGAATTGATAAAAGCAACACGTACCAATGGTATTGAAAATGAAAGCTTGGTAAAAGAATTGGGTGGCATGTACCAAAATGTAAACGTATACAGCAATACTATTCCCATCTTTAATCGGCAGTTTATTAGCCCATTTAATGATAATGGCGATAATTACTACAACTTTAAATTGCTCGATACACAATACCTCAGCAGTAAGCGTTTAATCCATTTGCGCTTCACGCCAAAGCATAAAGGCGAGGATACGTTTGAAGGCGATTGTTGGATTCATGATGCTAGCTATGCTGTACAAAAAATAACACTTCGCCCTCAAGAAGATGCAAGTTTAAATTTTGTAACAGGCATGTCCTTGATACAAGAATTTAAACTAATTAATGATACTGCTTGGTTTTTGTACAAAGACAAATTTGTGGCAGATATTGCACCTATTAGTAAAAATAAAGTAGGTTTAAAAGGAAGAAAAACTACTACCTATAAAAATATTTTAGTAAATGATACTTCGGTAGTAACAGCATTAAATAAAACTAAAGCCATTGAAAAGGTAGAATTATCTCAAAATCACCAACAAAATTCTGATAGTTTTTGGGTCAATAATCGTCATGAAGTATTGACTCAATCAGAACAAAGCGTGTATAAATTGCTTGATACATTGACCAATAATCCTACATATATTGGCTATAGAAATACCATACAGTTTGTAGCTAAGGGCACTAAAGATATTGGCAACATTCGTATTGGGCCTTGGTTTTATTGGCTCAGTGACAATCAATATGAAGGGCGACGTGTAAGGTTTGATTTGGCAACCAATAAAAATTTTGATAAGCATTGGAACCTGCATGGTTATTTGGCTTACGGCTTTAGAGATGAAAAATTTAAAGGCAAAGCAGAAGTAAAATACCAGTTTAATAGCCAACCATGGGGCTATATCAATGTGTCCTATCGCAATGATATGGATAATGGCCAAACCCGCTACGACCAGCTAGCTACCGATAATTTATTTGCCGCCGCTTTACGCCGTGGTGGCATTGTACAAAAATTTCAACGCGCCGAAGAAAAGAAAATAGAATACTACCAAGAAACCAATAAAGGTTTCGGCTTTGGCTTTTCTGTTACAGAAAAGCAAATAGAACCGCTTGCCAACTTGCCCGACGCTAAATTTTTCACGCAGCCTAATGCCTTTAATACGTTTGAAACCAGTGTACGCTTGCGTTACGCCTATGCCGAACGAACTTTAGAAAGCAATTTTAACCGCATTAGTTTGGGTAGTGATTTCCCGATAGTTGACTTTACCTATACCCATGCTTTTAATGGTGTGCTTAGCAGTGGCAACCAGTACGATAAATTAAATCTATCGGTAAGAGATTTTTTAAAAGTAGCGCCTTACGGCAAAATTTATTATAACCTTTTTGCGGGCAAAACCTTTGGTACAGCCACTTACAGCTTTTTGGATATTTTGCCTGGCAACGAGGCACGCTACTTTAACCGCCAAGCATTTAACCTAATGAATCGCTTTGAATACATTGCTGATAGCTATGCTGGCTTTAATGTAGAACACAACGTAGGTTCGGGTTTATTTAGATTTACGCCGCTTACGCGTAAATTAAAATGGCGCCAATTGTGGACGGCTCGTGGTGTTATCGGCAATTTATCGCAAGCCAACCAAAAACTGAATTTTGTGGGTAGCTTTCCATTTAAAAACCTTAATAACAAAATGTATCTAGAGCTTGGTACAGGTATCGATAATATCTTACAGTTTTTTAGAGTAGATTTTGTGTGGCGTGTCTTGTCGCCATCACCAAGTGCAGAAACGGTGGACCATTTCGGGGTGTTCGGCAGTTTTCATTTCTCGTTTTAAAATTGTAAAAACCAAATTATCTAAAACGACTATATTGTACCGATTTTACTTTGTAATGCCCAACTTCAACTTTGCAGTGACTAACTGCAAAAGTGGGGCGACCAATTGTAAAAGTATGGTGACAATCTGCAAAAGTGCGGTGACCAACTGCTAATCTGCAGTGACAACTTACAAAAGCGCGGTAACGGATGTATCCCATTAACTGTGTAATTCTTGAACTTGGGTAATCATGAAAAAAACTGAGAACAACCTTTTGGAAATTTTGCCTTGTAAATTGTTTTGAGTACCAAAATTGGTAACAGCATTTTTAAATAAGCAACAATTACAAACTAAGTTCTACCGCAGGGTCCCAGAATTTTTTATCAAAGTCTACAATGGTGTCGTTTTCTACGATAATTTTTTCTTTGGCTAGTAGTTCTTCCATAAGGGTGGGTGGCACAAAATGGGCTTTGCCGCTCAGCATACCATTGCGGTTAACCACGCGGTGGGCGGGTACTTTAGGCGTAATATTAAAGGAGGCATTCATGGCCCAGCCTACCATGCGAGCGCTAGACTTGGCACCCAAAAAAGCTGCAATAGCGCCATAGCTAGTAACGCGGCCTTTGGGTATTTGGCGCACCACATCGTACACTTGCTCAAAAAAGCTAGTGTCGCTTTTGCCGCTTGGTAATACTTTAGGCAAGCTATTTTGTGGCTTCGCTTTGGGCATGTTGCTTGGCTGGTTGATTGTCTAACAATTGACTGCGTTTGGGTTCTGGTACACAATCGTAGTTGTAAGGGCAGTGTCTGCAGCCGTAGCCACAACAATGACCTTTTTCAAGATGGTAATGTTCGGTAAGCACCATGTATCCTTGCTCGTCGTAGTAAAAATCAATATTTTCAACTAGTGGCTGGCTCATGTATTAATTGCTTTAATATCTCGTCTTTAGCTAATGGTAGCGGTTTATTGATTTTGAATTTTAGATAATGTACGCGTTTGCTTTGCGCAATATCTAAGCTTTCGTAATACGTTTTTATGTGTAGCTCGGGCGCAATATTGGGTTGCTTGTAAGCGTCATCATAATCTACCAACAATTCTAGTTCGAATAAGTTGATGACTGTTTTAGTAAAATGGTATAAATCGGGGCTATCGGTTTTTAGGTTAATGGTACCATCGTTGCTTAGCATTTGCTGGTAAAGGCGTAAAAATTTAGGGTGCGTTAAGCGTTTCTTCGCTTTAGATAAGCGCAATTGTGGGTCTGGAAACGTAATCCAGATATCAGCCACTTCGTTTGCTGCAAAGTAGTTGGTAATTTTATCAATCTCGGTGCGTAAAAATGCCACATTGTGCAAGCCTTCTTCAATGGCCGTTTTAGCGCCACGCCAAATGCGGTTGCCCTTAATGTCTATACCAATGGTGTTAATGTTCGCATGCATTCTACTAAGCCCTATAGCATATTCGCCTTTGCCACAAGCAAGTTCAAGGGTAATGGGATTGGTATTTTTGAAAAATGTATGCCAATTGCCAGACATGTTTTCTGGATATTCTAACACATTGTTGAAGCCTTTAATGGCTTCGAACCGAATTAATTTTTTGTGCGACATTATTTGCAGATTGAAGTGGGCAAATATAGCCTAGAGAAAGTATTACAATGCGAAATAAAAAAGCCTTCAAACAAGGCTGAAGGCTATATAATTATTGTAATTGTTTGGTGTTGAAATAGGCCAATACTTTTTCGTAATCTTGATTACCTATTAGGGTTAATTCTCTATTTGGGATGCGTAGGTTAGGGTTTGGGTGGTGTATTTTTTCAATTTTGGTTGCTATAAGTACATTACCAGAATTAGGAAATTTTGCATCTTGTATACCAAGGTAATTGAATGCTTCAATATGTACTTTGTCTATCTTGAAATTGTTTTTACTAGCAAATTGCATGTCCTTGCTAAAAATTTGTTTCTTCTCAAAGCTTTTGAGGATTTCTTTATTGATATAAGAATATGGGTTATTGGCTGCGCCTCTGTTTTGTGCCATAGGAATATCTGCAAATAAGCTACCAAGGCGGGTAGTGCTTTCCGTTTTGAGTTTGGTATTTACTTCAATACCTACCACAATATCATTAGCAGTGAGTACTAGGTACACACTTTTGTTTAAAAAGCCATGTTTTTGATAAGCAATAAAATGGTTGGTATCTGTTAGTCTAAGATCCTGTAATAATAGCATTCAGTAAAGAATTGTGTGGGATTAGCATTTACGGATTTCCAGAGGAAATGGATTATATTGTAACAAAATACAAAGAAAAGCGTATATTTTTAATTACAATGACTTGTTGAAGTATTTTTAGTAATGTAATATATAATGTGTAACGTTATTTTTAAGATTGTAACGTCATTGTGGTATTATATGGTGACTTTTGTGGGGTACATAATTTATTAATTTGCATGCATAAGTATTAAAAAAGCCTCTGAAATCTTTTCAGAGGCTTTTGCTGTAGGGGAAGGGATCGAACCTCCACGAGGCAGTTAGCCGTAGCACAAAGTTGAGTGGTCTACCCTGGTCGAACAAGTATTACTACCAGTTCGGCTCTATGCTAAGTTTATTCTGAGCTCCTCACCCCCGAGACAAGAGGGCATGTCTGCCAAAAATTTCATCACCCCACAGTGAAAATGCCGTTTAAAATGTTTTAGGTACTTGATTTTCAAAAAAAGTACCTATTTTGTTGAATTATTTTAAACGTCTAAAGAACTTTAATGATGCAATATTAAAGTATTGCCAATAATCTTACAAATATTTCAAACTTAATTTTCAAAATTTAGATTTTATTCAAATTTCGTTTCTTTTAGTTGAAAATATCTAAAAATAACACCCAATGCAAAATAAACTACATCTTGATAAGTTAGATTATCAAATAATTCAGGAAATGATGGTTAATGCAGAAGTATCATATGCAGACCTTGGAAAAAAATTGTTTGTTTCTGGCGGAACGATACATGTAAGGATTAAAAAGCTTGAAGATTCTGGCATTGTTCAAGGCAGAAGACTAGCAGTAGATTTAAAAGCACTAGGCTATGATGTGGTAGCTTTTATCGGCATTTACCTAGAGAAAAGTTCAATGTATGATGCCGTAGCTAAAGAGTTGAAAAAAATACCGCAAGTGGTACGCGTAAATTATACAACGGGTAATTATGGCATGTTTATCGAAATTGTATGTAAAGATATACAGCAATTACGCTATGTGCTTCATGATGAGTTACAAAAAATCAAAGGCATCGATAGAACAGAAACTATCATCTCTTTAGAAGAAAGTTTTAGCAGAAACGTTATTATCGCCACTGATTAACTTAAACAACCCGTAGCGTTTTAATTTGCGTATTTGTAAAACCATTATTTTTAACAAAATTATTGTTATGCTCCGGTTGTTTTCTAAGTGGTTATTGCCAATATGTACATTGATAATATTAGCTACTAGCTTGAGTAGTTGCAGTAAAGGTGGTGGTGACACACCAACACCGCCTACTCCTCCCGTGGAGGCCGATTTAGTGGTAACAACTACGCCTACTGTTGGCTCAAACCAAGCACCTGCAGCATTAGGTACTGGCTTACCTGTTACGGTAACAATTGGCTCTACCATGCCTAGCGGTGGTGTGAAAATAGATGTAACTGCTAAGTTAGAAACCGGCACTACCAATTTTTTCACTGGTGGAACAGCTAAGTCTACCACAGCTTCAAATAATTTTACAGTTACAGGTGTACCTACAGGCGGTCAAGCATGTGTGTGTACTGTAACGGTAACTTCACTGTCGAAATCTACAAATATCTGGACAGGTAGTTTTAGATTTGCAAGTAAGTAACTTTATTTTTCAGACATAAAAAAGCCTCAGCAGTACCAAACAGTTGAGGCTTTTTATTTATAATAATGTAGCGGCTTCTTCATCTATAAACCAATGCAAATTGCCATTCAATGGTTTTATACATTGCGAAGGATAAAAATCTGGTCGATAATCACCCTGCAATACTTCTTTTAATGCAGGCGCTTTGCTTTTACCAGAAACTAAAAAGCAGACAGCCGAAGCCTTATTTGTAATAGGTGCAGTAATTGTAATGCGATACATTTTTTGTGGCTCTAAATAAAATGAGGTGGCTAGTTTCGACGTTTCGTGTATTACAGCCGTACCAGGAAATAGCGATAATGTGTGTCCATCATCACCCATCCCAAGCATTACCAAGTCGAAGCTATGTTGCTTCCCATCAAAGTATTCATGTAATAATTGATCGTATCTTCTTGCAGCAATTTCTGCTGTATAGATAGTTTCTATAACATGAATTTGGTTGGCAGGGATTGGCACTTTTGTAAGTAATAAATCAAATGCGTGTTTTGCATTGTTTTTGTCATCTTCAAAAGGCACATCTCGTTCGTCGCCCCAGAATATATGTAATTTTTTCCAATCTATTTTAGAGGCATAAGCTTCTGATGCTAATGTTTTAAATAAATCAGTGGGCGTGCTGCCGCCCGATAAGGCAATGGTATAACGTGTTTGGTGGGCTAATACTTTAGCGATATCTGCAATAAGCCAATCGGCAAATTGGGTAACTAGTTCGTTTTTTGACGCTGATTTGTGTAAAAACATGGCAAATAATTTTCTTGGATTAACTTAGGATAATGTCTCTCATTATTAAAGAAATTCTATCAATAACGTTTAAGAGGCGTAAAAGTAATGAGACACCACTAAATAGACTAAAAAAATTAAAAAAAGCTTAAAAAATACTTAGCGCCTGATAATCAGTATCAATTCATTCTTTTGAATAATATATTTATCGTAAGTATAGTATTTAATTTTAAACAAAGCCCATATAAATCTGTAAAATAAACAGCTAATTATCATTTTAACTTTAACTGTTTCGGGTAAATACCTAATTACAATATCTTCGCAATAATGGAAAAATATGCACATGACAGTGTGGTGCCTCAAAAAGACAGCAGCTTGAGCAAAAAAGAGCAAGTGGCTGACATGTTTGATAACATCGCCTTTAGATATGATTTTTTGAACAGATTTTTAAGTGCAGGTATAGATATCACTTGGCGAAAAAAAGCTATTAAACAATTATCTAGCCTGCAACCAAAAAAAATACTAGATGTTGCTACAGGTACAGCCGATGTTGCATTAATGACTCACGACATTTTGAAGCCGAACAATATTATTGGTATCGATATTAGTGAAGGCATGTTAAATCTTGGTAGAGAAAAGATTGCTGCAAAAGGCTTGCAAAATGTGATTCAATTATATCAAGGTGATAGCGAAAATATTGACTTTGAAGACAATAGTTTTGATGCAATTACCGTTGCTTTTGGTGTCAGAAACTTTCAAAATTTGTTAAAAGGGTTGCAAGAAATGAAACGCGTGTTGCAACCTGGCGGGAAATTGGTAGTTTTAGAGTTCTCTAAACCGAAAAATAGTGTGTTTAAGCAATTTTATAATTTATATATGAATGTAATTGCGCCTTCTTTTGGTAAATTATTTGCCAAAAATAAAGACGCCTATCAATATTTGAACGATAGTGTTCAAGCCTTTCCTGAAGGTCAAACTTTTTTAAATATTATGCATGAAGCAGGCTTTACCCAAACGTATTTAAAATCACTTAGTTTAGGCATATGCACTATATATTGCGGGGTCAAATAACAAGGGTAATATTGCTTGTATTGTTTGTCATTAATGGCTTTCGGGCACGAGCACAGCGAGAAATTAATCGTCCATATCACGATGATTTACTGTATTACTTTGGTATTACTTTAGGTTACAATTCTACATTTTTACATCCTACAAAGTCTAGTAAATTTTTACAAGACGATAGCATTCTTGTGGCTCAGCCAGGCTCTAGTGGCGGTATTACCTTGGGGCTACTTGGTACAGCTAGACTTAGTGATAGATTTCAACTTCGAATTAACCCACAATTGATTATTGGCGGCGCAAAATATTTTTCATACACCTTAGGTAGTCGCTTGCCCAACGAGGCAGAATTTCAAAAAAAGATATTGCCTTCGACACTTGTAAGCTTACCTATACACTTTAAATTTAATTCAGATAGAATTGATAATTTTAGAGTTTATTTACTGGGAGGTGTGCGGTTTGACAAAGATTTAAGTAGCAATTCTACTGCAAGAAATGCCGAAGATTTGATAAAGCTTAAGAGTAACGATTTTGCACTTGAGGGGGGCATTGGTTGTAATCTATTTTTAAAATTTGTTACTATTTCGCCAGAAATTAAGTTTACGTATGGGCTTTCCGACATTCATTTGAGGGATCCAACCTTAAAGTATTCAAGCGTATTTGATAAAATTCAATCTCGTATGATTTCTTTTTCTATTCATTTTGAAGATTAATGTTATAGGCATTTTAAGCTTTTGCAACACCCTATTTTGTAAGCGAAATCATCCTAACTTTCACACCAAATTATATGCTGTGAAGCGTTTTCAACTTTTTGGATTAAGTATTTTATCAGGAATATTGTTATTTGCTGCTTGGCCCGTTTCGCCATTAACATTTGCTGTTTTTTTGGGCTTCGTGCCCCTTTTATTTGTAGCTGATGCTATCGTTAAAAAGAATGTGTTTTTTTGTTTCTCATTTTTAGCTTTATGTATTTGGAATACGTCAACTACTTGGTGGATTTGGAACTCTACCGATGTTGGTTCTATTGCGGCTATTATTGCAAATAGTGTATTGATGTGCTTGCCTTGGTGGGGCTATTTTACCTTTAAAAAGATTTATGGCAAACGTAGTGGCTATATAGCTTTGGTAGCTTTTTGGATGTTATTTGAATACATCCATCTTAATTGGCAATTAAGCTGGCCATGGTTAACATTGGGTAACGTCTTTGCATCGCATCCAAGTTGGGTACAATGGTATGAGTATACTGGTGTAAGTGGTGGAACTTTGTGGATCTTGATAGTAAATATTGCACTGAAAGAAATGATTCTAAAGTTTCAAGTTTCAGGTTTCAAGTTTCAAGAAAAGGCTAATGGTAAAAGCATTGGCATTTTCATTGCTCTCATCAGCATCCCATTTATTTTTTCAGCCATCATATCTCAGCGCTTTAAAATCATCCATCCAATCAACAGTTCAGATGTTGTCATCATTCAACCAAATATTGATCCTTACCAAAAATTTAATAGCAATTCAATAGCACAGCAAGTTCAAATATTAGTGCGCTTGTCTGAGCAAAATATGGATTCATCAACTAAACTTATTATATGGCCAGAAACTGCTATGAGTGCTCAAGAGGAGCAAGGTCATGTGGCAGAGAGTGACATTTACAAACCAGTATTTAATTTTATTAATCAGCATCCAAATATTACCATCATTTCTGGCATTGAAACCTATAAAATGTATGGCTCTGAAAAATATACAGCCACTTCAAGACTTGCAGGCAATGGTAATTACTATGATGTGTTCAATGCAGCTGTGGCTATTAAAGCCAATCAACCAATACAGTTTTACAATAAAAGTAAGTTGGTGCCAGGTGTAGAAAGTTTGCCTACTTTTTTAAACTTTCTAGGCCCCATTTTTGAAAAGTTTGGTGGTAGCACTGGTGGTTATGGCAAAAGTGATAGCTCTAAAGTCTTTACTGAAAATGGCAACCCTTATGTTGCTGCACCCGTTATTTGTTACGAAAGTATTTATGGTGAATATGTGGCTAGTTATGTGCAACGTGGTGCTAATATGATTGCCATTATTACAAATGATGGCTGGTGGGGTAATACGCCAGGTCATAAACAGCATTTGCAATATGCAAGACTAAGAGCTATTGAAACAAGACGATGGGTAGCGAGAAGTGCTAATACAGGAATTAGTGCCGTAATAAATGATAGAGGAGATATTTTAACAACCCAACCTTGGAATAAAGAAGCGGCTTTAAAATACAATATACCCACTTCAACAACAGAAACCGTATATGTTGCTTATGGCGATTATTTGTACAAATTAGCGACTGTTTTTGCAGCGCTATTATTGGGTTGGCACATAGCCAAATTATTAATAAATAGGTTTGTAAAAAAGTAAAGAAAGGGCATGCGAGATTTTTTTGAGTATGATGATTTGCATATTGCTTATGCCCAGAAGGGTAGCGGTAATGTGGTGGTATTAATACATGGTTTTGGTGAAGATAGCAATGTATGGCAGGATGTTGCAGACGTTTTAAAAGGCAATTTTAAAGTAATATTGATTGATTTACCTGGTTCTGGGCAATCTGTTGTGCCTACAAATATTTTACGCAAAGAGAACCTTAGTCGCATTGATTATTACGCAACTCTTATACACGGTTTGTTACAGCATTTGAAAATTGATAGTTGTGTAATGTTAGGGCATAGTATGGGCGGTTATATCACTTTGTCTTTTGTAGAAAAATATGGTCATTTATTAAAAGGCTATGGTTTGGTACATTCTACTGCCTATGCCGATAGTGATGAAAAGAAAGCGAACAGGCAGCGAGGTATTGAAATGATGGATACATATGGTAGTTATGCTTTTTTAAAAACAACTATTCCTAATTTGTTCTCAAGCGAATTTAAACAAACGAAAAGTGAAGTCATTGATGCACTGATATATGCAGGTAAAAACTTTGAAGTGGTTGCTTTGCAAAATTATTATCGAGCCATGATGAACAGATTAGATAAAACGGCTGTTTTAGTAAGCAGCAATGTGCCTGTATTGTTCATCATAGGAACTGACGATGTGGCGATACCTCTAAAAGATAGTTTAGAACAAACGCACATGCCAAATTGTACGTATATTCATGTGTTGGAAAATGGTGGCCATATGAATATGATTGAAAATCCCAATATGATAGCTGGTTTTATTCATGTGTTTTTAAAAGATAGTTTTCTGTAGCCATCCACCAATTTGCAAGTATCAACAAAAGATGTTTAAAAAATGGACACCATATATTGCTTTTTTTGCCGTTTTGTTTAGCGGGCAGGTGGCATATGGGCAATGTCCCGCTAATTTTAATTTTAGTGATAAAACCTTGAACAATTGGTTTGCGTACACAGGTACTTTCGCAGCTGGTTCAAACAGAAATATTGCATTTCAACAAAATTATGATGCTACACTGCCTTATCCGCAAGGCACAATGGGTGCGGTAAGTATTGCAGAATTTGGTACTTCAGTACCTGGTATTCAAGTTAATACATCTAATGCAACTGACGTATTTGGTGGCTTTTCTATCATACCAAATATTAATGGTTATCAGTATAGCTATTCAATACTCTTAGGATCCACAAATGTAAACTCCGATCCTGGCGGTTATGTGCGGGGTATAGGTTATGTAGTTGATGTGCCCGCTGGTACTGGACCTTATACCATGACTTATGCCTATGCCATGGTTTTGGAAAACGGTAGTCATGCGTCTATTCAGCAACCACTTGCTTCCGCAACATTAATGACCAACGATAGCGTCATCACTTGTGCTTCTCCAAAATATTTTCTTCCTACTATTGCTGGTGCACTTGATGTAGCTACCGCAACAAAAAATGGTTTTAGATTAAGTAACGTACCTACACCAAACAGTGTAAGAGCAAATGAAACGCCTTATCGTGTGTGGACAAAAGATTGGACCGAAGTAACATTTGATTTAGAACAATATAGAGGCCAAAAAGTAACGCTCACGTTTACAGCTGAAAACTGCGTGCCTAAAGGGCATTTTGCATATGCTTATATTGCATTACGCAACGACTGTAACGGTTTAATGATAAGTGGTCCTAAAACCCCTTGTGTTAATGGCTCTACTACTTATTCCATACCTGAGCTTACTGGCGCTACGTATCAGTGGACAGTGCCAAACGGATGGAAAATTACTTCTGACTCTAATTCAAATATTATTACCGTAATTCCTGGTTCTCAAAGCGGTGCTATAAGCGCACATGAGCAAAATAGCTGTGCTAATCTTGAAGCAACTATTCAAGTAACCACTTCACCACCAACAATTGCAGGTAATCTTAGTGGTGGTAACATTGTTTGTGCTGGTGCTAATACAAGTGCTATTACATTATCTGGCAATACTGGCAATGTGTTAAAATGGCTATCCTCCACTGATGGTGTTGCTTGGACAGATATTGCTAATACAACTAATACTTATCTTGCCCAAAATTTAAACACGACTACTCAATTCGTCGCATTGGTACAAAATGGTCCTTCTTGTAGTATTGATAGCGCAAAAGGTGCTACGGTGGTGGTAGATACTAAAAGTTTAGGCGGTACTTTAACACCTAATGATTTGCAAATTTGCCAAGACCAAAATAAGGATGCCGTTTTAAAATTAGTTGACCATAATGGTGCTATCATAAACTGGCAGTTATCGTCTGATGCCATTAATTGGACCAACTTTGCGCCTGCTAAAACCGATACTTTCTATAATATAACAGGCGTACTAGCGCCCACTAAGTTTAGAGTAATTGTAAAAAATGGGGTTTGTGATGCCGATACTAGTACCATATCTAATGTTGGTATTTTTAATGAACGTTTTCCTAGTGCTACCGTAAGCCCTAGCGACACTACTATTTGTTTTGGTACGAGTAGTAATTTAAGGGCAAATATTACAATAGGTACAAATTATACTTGGAGCAATTTATCTAGCATTTACAATGCAGGTGATGGACAAATTAATAATTTGCCTTTTAATATCAATGCTAAAGCTGCACCACCTAGATCTACTGCCTATATATTAAGCATCAAGAATGGTAATTGCCCTAATTTACTTATAGATACATTTTATATTAATGTAATTCCACCTGTAATTGTTAATGCGGGTAGAGATACTATGGTGGTACTTAATCAACCATTACAATTGAAAGCTTCTACAAGTTTCATAGATAGTATTAATTTAAGCTATTTGTGGCAGCCAGCTAATTATTTAAACAATTCTGCCATCATCAACCCTATAGCAACAGTTACAAATGCAGTAAATACTATTGTATACACTGTAAAAGCTACCACGCCAGAAGGCTGTACAGGTGAAGATGCTGTAAGGGTAACTGTATTTAAAACCCAGCCTGACTTCTTTATACCTACAGGTTTTACACCCAATGGCGATGGCAAAAATGATATGCTAAAACCTATCGCAGTTGGTATTTCTAGCATTCAATTTTTTAATGTGTATAACCGTTATGGGCAATTATTATTCACCACAAAAGAGTTTGGCAAAGGCTGGGATGGTACGTATAATGGTACAGCCCAACCGTCAGGTACCTACATTTTTGTTGCTCAGGGTATTGATTATACCGGTAAAATAGTTGCGAAAAGAGGTACAAGCGTTTTAATTCGCTGATATGTTTATTTATTATTTTCCTTATCAGCTGCTAGACTATCCCTTGTGTTTTTCTGTACAGTAATGGCACCAAATAAGCTTAGCAAAAATGCAAATGCGTAGAACCCTTTTTCGCTGGGTAATATAGTTGCGTTCCATAAACCTACTGCTAATAATACAATAGATAAAATAGTACTAAACCAACAGATGCCATAGTATATATCCGTTACTGGCAAACTTTCTAAGCGGTCTCTCACGCTTTTTTGTAGCGATATCACCGCAAAAAGCCCAAACATAATAACTGTAAAATAATAACCTTTCTCGTTTAATTGCATATCAGCACGCCAAAGGCCTACAATATAGCCTACAAAGCCTACCCCTAAAGCTACCCAAGATGCCCCTATAAAAGCAGTTGATGGTTTTTGAATCATTGTTGTTTTTATTTATGTTTATGATAAAGGTTGATTTGTATGTTAATAGTACTAATGTAATACATATTTGAATACAGATATTATCTTTTTCAATCTTTATAAAATTAGTACATAAAAAAGGGTTTATCAAACGAGATAAACCCTAAAATTTAGAATAAAAAAATATTATTTATCTGCCTACACCTGGTACAACTGGCAAGCTCTCGTTGCCGTCATTACCTACGCTTTGTACTGCAAAAAAGTAGTTGTCTTTACTATAGGGCAGTTTGAATTCAAGTTCGGTTGTAAAAAATTTCTTTTGCCATACTGCACTGGTTGTTTCGCGCATTAGTATATAATAGCCTTTCGCTATACCAGTTTTTGGTTGCTTCCAGTACAAATAACTGTAATTGGTTAATTTTTTCACATCAATTTTTACTTCCTCTGGCATTGCTGGCGCTTTAGCTAGGTTGGCCAAATTAGATAAATTAATAGCCGTATTTTTACGCAGATATTCAAAGTCCATAAATTCTGGTAAATCGCCATATTGAATACCTTTTTCTAAACGTACATCTTGGTGTTGATGGTAATAGTTTTCATTCATTTCTGTAAAGCGTACAGCCGCATAGCCATTTTCCACATAAGGTGTATGGTCGCCACCACGTAAAAATCGGTCATTTCTGTACACCATCATTACTTCTATATTTTCTACATAACGCTCACCTACTTCTTTTATGTATCGGGCTAATTGTCTGGCTTTGCCATCATTCTCTAAACCAAGCTGGCGAATATTTCTAGCAATTCTGCCTGTATCTAACACAGATAAGCCTTCGCTAAAAACACGAATGCGTGTGTTATCGATAATATTGGTTTCGCTTGTATTATTACTACCCATAATGTCATTATTTAATACGGCTTCAATATTGACATTAGCAGCTTTCATTTTGTTAGCCATATAAGCTGCACCCAATAAACCTTGTTCTTCGCCACTGACTGTTATAAAAATTATCGTGGCTGGAAAACTGTGCTTACTCATAATTCTTGCACATTCAATTACGGCAGCACTACCGCTACCATCATCGTTTGCACCAGGTGCGTCGTTCACTCTATCCATGACGTTGGTGCGCATATTGTCTAAATGGCCACTTATAAGAAAGATGCGTTTATCATTAGGATCTGTGCCTTTTAGCGTAGCCACAACATTACCTAAAATAATGTTGCTATCTACACGTTTGCCATCTGCTTTGTAGTTGGTAGTATCTATTACGGCTGTTAATCTACCATTACTTTGCTTCGCAAATTCATTAAATTTATTCAGCACCCATACTCTTGCAGCACCAATGCCCCGCTTAGGATTTGTTTGTGTACTTAAAGTGTTACGTGTACCAAAAGCTACCATTTGTTTAATGTAAGATTGTAGCGAATCTGCCGATACTTCTTTTACCATTTTGTCAATCTCAATATCTCTATTGATGATGGTTTGTGCAGAAAGAATACTAGTAAAGCCAAGGGCTATAGCCAAAAGAAATTGTTTACGCATAGTTATTTGGTTAAGGTTTGAAGATAAGACAGCTAATTATTGACTTTAATTTTTTTGGATGAAAGGAAAGTAATATTCTCTACTAAAAAGTTAGGAACACACTATTTATAAAGACCTTATTGTTTCTGCGGCAAGCGACTAATGCTTGAAAAAAGCTTTAATCCGCTCATTTGCATTTTCTCTTATATTAATGTAATACAAGTTGTAATCTGCTATGTGATAATTTTTACTGGTATAGAAAATATTACCAAAAAAATGTGGCTTTCGAGTCCAAAGAATATTGCCAGTAATATTGGCATCTGCAACTTTGGGTACTAGTTTATTAAAGTTGAGTAATATAGAACCTTTGTTGATAGCCCTAGATGCCAAAGGTTTTGCGCTATCCCATGTTAAAGGATTGGTTACAATTACTGGCGTCTCTTTGGCAACATAATTTGGCTGATAACCATCTTTGAAAGTACGCCAACTGCACACACAGCCAGTTTGCGTAGGTGTTTCGCAAGGTTTAATATTTGTGAGCCAATTGGTTTCTACAGGTATGCCTACTAAATAAGCAGCTACTAGTTTATTTTTTAATGCGGTGGTATCAAAAAATTCTTTTAATAATCGTTTGGCATGGGTAGTACCTTGGCTATGTGAAGCGATGATAATTGGCCTACCATTATTGAAGTGCTCTAAGTAGTAATTAAATGCTGTTTTGATATCTTGATAAGCGAGTTCAAAAGCAGCGATCGCTTCTGTTGTATCTGTATTTGTTATGGGGTAATAAGCTTGGATATTAGCTTGGCGATATCTCGGGGCAAAAATTCTACCCGCTTGATTAAAAACACTAGCTTGATACAAGATAGTTGAATAATCAGTTTTAGCATTTAAGTCAGCGTTATCTACAGGCGCATTGTTCCCAAATTCTTTGTTTGCAGACGTATAAGTTGTTGGATGAATAAAGAACACATCTACGGAGCTATCAACAGTACTAATAGCTACCAAAGGCTTAGGTATACTGTCGCTTGGGTCATGCTTATAAGGGTGTGCAGCCCAAAAGTTCAACTGACTATAATCTGGTTTGCCATTGATAGCCTTAAATTGATAATTGCTGGCAAAACGGTGGTATTTATTGGCGCAGCCAACTAAAAAAAATAGGGTTAAGTAAAAATAGATATGATGGTACTTCATGGTTTAAAAATATCGATTTGTTGTTTGAATAGTGACAATGAAGATAATAGTAGACTGCATGTAAATGTCATTGCTATCATTTTTAATCATTTCATCAGTAATATTTTTTGTAATTTTAGCCATTAAATTAAGGAGATTATGTCAATACCAGTAGTTGATTTGTCAGATTTTATGAGTGGTGAGCAACAGAAAAAAGAAGCCTTTGTACAGCAGTTAGGGCAGGCTTATGAAACGGTTGGTTTTGTGGCAGTAAAAAATCATGGTATACCTGACCATTTAATTGGTGAATTGTACGAGTATGTGCAGCAGTTTTTTTCTTTACCGTTAGATAAAAAGTTGGCTTACGAAATACCCAATTTAGCTGGCCAGAGAGGTTATACAAGCTTTGGTAGAGAGCATGCCAAAGGCTCTGAAGCGCCAGATTTGAAAGAGTTTTTTCAGTTTGGGCAGATGGTAACCGATACAGACGCAATTAAAGAAGCGTACCCTGATAATGTACAGGTGAAAGAGATACTAACATTTAATCCTACGCTAGAAGAAGCATACAGAAATTATGAGAAAAGTGGGAAGGCTTTGTTACAAGCTATTGCTTTGTACCTTGGTTTAGATGAACACTATTTTGATAGCCATATTTATAACGGTAATTCAATACTACGTTGCATTCATTACCCACCTATTACGGTAGAACCAAAGAGTGCAATAAGAGCTGAACAACATGAAGATATCAACCTTATTACCTTGCTCGTAGGTGCTTCTGCCGATGGTTTGGAAATTTTAACTAAGCAAGGCGAGTGGGTAGCGGTAACATCGCTGCCAGAGCAGATCGTAGTAAATGTTGGTGATATGCTGCAACGTCTTACCAACAATAAATTAAAGAGTACCACACACCGTGTTGTTAATCCCAAAAAAGAATATTGGCATACCTCTCGTTTCTCGATGCCATTCTTCTTGCATCCACGAAGTGAAATGAGTTTGGCTTGTTTAGAAAGTTGTATAGATGACAACCACCCAAAAGCTTATGAAGATACAACTGCGGGTGAATATTTAGATGAACGCTTAAGAGAGATAGGGTTGAAGAAATAGGAATAAATAAAGTCGATGATGATGTTAGGAAACAGCGCAACATGTTTCTTTTTTTGTTGATTTATCCTAAGCAATTTGATGCTCATTCTAGTTATATCATCTGTTGTATAAAAAGTAGAAGGTCAACAAGACTGCTGACCCTCTTAGTTACTAACCCATTAAATTCTACTGCTAAAATACAAAAATGGGTGAGATTGGCAAATTATTTTTTGGTCCTTTAGCAACGAGTTATCACCAAACAATATAAATTTATTTATATGTTTTATCTCGAAATAATCAATCTTAATAAACAATCAAACAGGGTATTTTAGCGCTTTTAAGCACTTTCTGTAGAAATTGTTATTTGGAAAAGGTGTTATGTTGCTGAATAATTATATCGATTTAGAAATAAGTCTAAAATATATTTTAAAAAGTATGCGATGAGTTTTCATGGAATAACAACTTTATCATGTGCAAATATCTTGCTTGTGCAAAAATTGTTTTATAACGTTTCACGTAAGAGCATCGTTTCTTTTTTAAAATACGTTAATCCATATTTTATAAATTAGCGCAAATCTTCTTTACAATCCCAAGACCTTCGTATACAAAGCCCGTCCATACTTGTAATAAGCTTGCGCCTGCGGCAAGTTTCTTTTTTGCATCCGTTCCAGTAAATATACCACCACTGGCAATTATTGGTATTTTACCATTGGTTTGTTTGTGTAAATAGCTAACAACTTCTGTACTTCTTTGCGTTATGGGTTTGCCGCTTAAGCCACCTGCACCAATATTCTGTATATCGTTTGTTGAGGTCATTAAATGCGCTCTACTAATGGTGGTGTTGGTAGCCACCAAACCTGCTAGATTAACTTCAAAAGCAAGCGCAACGATATCATCCAATTGTTCGATGGTTAAATCGGGTGCAATTTTTAATAATAAGGGCTTAGGTTTTGCTTTACCCTGATTGATATTCTGAAGCTGGGATAATATTTTTTGTAAGGAAGCTTTTTCTTGTAATTCGCGCAAGCCAGGCGTGTTTGGGCTACTCACATTAACCACAAAATAATCTGCGTAATCAAATAATTCGGTAAAGCAAATCTCATAATCTTTCCAAGCGTCTTCATTGGCAGTCACTTTATTTTTACCAATATTGCCTCCAATTATCAATTTCGATGCTCGTTCATTCCAATTGCCCAATCTTCTTTTTACAACATCTACACCATCATTATTAAAGCCCATTCTATTAATAAGTGCTTTATCTTTTGGCAGGCGAAATAATCTGGGTTTATCATTGCCAGCTTGTGCTTTAGGCGTTACAGTACCTATTTCTACAAAGCCAAAACCAAGCGCTTCTAGTTCATTTAGGTATAAAGCATTTTTATCAAAGCCAGCCCCTAAACCTATTGGGTTATTAAAAGTTAAACCAAATACTTCTTTTTTTAAATCCGAATTTTTTGGCGTAAAACTGGCGCTAATTAGCTGCTTGCCAATTCTAGTACTACACACAAGTTTCAGTTGATGCATGCTAAAATGGTGCACGTCTTCGGGATCGAACTTGAATAAAATATCTCTTATTAAAGAATACAATTGAATAGAAATTAGAGATTAGAAATTAGCAATGGTCACTGGTTTAAAAATCAATACCAATCCATTTGCGGTTACTTTTTTCATACTTGTCAAAGTCAAATTTATACAACTTGCCAGGTCTGTGTGGTACATCGGCTTCCATTTCTCCTACATCTATTAGCAAATCCATAGAGGCAAATTTCTTTCTAAAATTGCGCCTATCTAATTTGGTATTTAAGATGGCTTCGTACAAGTTTTGTAATTCTCTTAATGAAAATTTATCCGGCAATAAATTAAAACCTAATGGATGTTCTTGAATACGCTTTTGTAACCATTTATAGCATTCGTCTAATATTTCTTTGTGGTCAAAGGATAATTCTGTAATGCTTTGAAAACTATGCCAGTGTAATTCGTGGTCGGTAATTTTTAGTTGGTGATGATTGATATTAAGCAAGGAGCAATAGGCTACTGTAAGCACTCTACCACCTGGGTGACGATGGATGCCACCAAAGGTTTTAACTTGGTCTAAATACACATCGTCCATGCCTGTTCTTTCCTTTAAAATTCTGTAAGCAGCTTCATCCAAGTTTTCATGGGGCAACATCAATTCACCTAATAAGCTCCACATGCCTTTAAAATATTCCAAATCGGCTCTAATTAGCAATACTTTTAATTCGTTTTCATCAAAACCAAATATTACACAGTCAACCGATACAGGTACGCTGTCGTACGTTTCTACAAGCGCCTGTGCGTTCTTCAATAATTCTTCTTTCGATTTTAGATGTTGGTTGGTATTCGTTTTTTTCATGCAGAAAATTCAACAGACATTTAATGATGGACAGGGTTTTGATTGCCGTAAAAATAAGTAGCTTTTAGTAAACTATTCAGAAAGCTTTATATAAAATATGTGATAAGCTTTGCTACAATTATCTTTATGTTTTATTTGCAACTATGTACAGCAATACTGACGTTATCAATTATCAAGCAAGCACACAGCAATTCTTGCAAATGCTTACCAATACTGAAGCCGTATTACCTAAAGTAGATGAATTACGTAATGTGCTCCGTTTTCATGAATACCGTTATTATGTACTTAGCGAGCCGCTTATTGGCGACTATGCGTACGATCAATTGTACAAGCTATTAGAGGCTTTAGAAAAAGCGCATCCAGAAATAATTACGAAAGATTCTCCAACGCAAAGGGTAGGTACAAGCTTAAACAGTGGTTTTGAAACTGTACAACATTTAGTGCCAATGCTCAGCCTTGATAACAGTTATAACGCTGATGATTTACTTGATTGGGATAGAAAAGTGAAAGAATTGGCGGGTTTAGATAATATTGAGTACTGTGTAGAGCCAAAGTTTGATGGGGCGAGCATTTCGTTGATATATGAGCATGACATGCTAGTACGTGCTGCCACCCGTGGTGATGGTGTGGCTGGCGATGATATAACGAATAATATCAAGCAAATTCGTTCGATTCCTTTATCGGCTAATTTCTCGCAATTTGGTATTCAACAAATAGAAATTAGAGGCGAAGTAGTAATGACAAAAGCAGCTTTTGATACCTACAACGAAGGATTAGTGGCGCAAGGTTTAAGCCCTTTAGCCAACCCTCGTAATGCCGCTAGCGGTAGCTTACGCATGAAAGACCCGAAAGAAGTGGCAAGGAGAAATTTAGAAGCGTTTTTGTATCATGTTAGCTTCGTAAACCGAGAATCGACTGTTGCAGTTACAACCGATTCACCACTCACAACCCACTCTAGTTCATTACAACTACTTTGGAATTTGGGTTTTCGTTCGCCCCAAAAAGAAAAGAAAGTAGTACAAGGCATTGCAGCTGTGATACAATATGTAAACGAGTTTGAAGCTTTAAGAGATACTTTGCCTTACGAGATAGATGGTATGGTAATTAAGGTTAATAATTTTGCCCTGCAAGATAAATTGGGCATGACAACCCACCATCCGCGTTGGGCCATTGCCTTTAAGTTTAAAGCTCGGCAAGCCACTACAAAGTTGCGTGCAATTGAGTTTCAGGTAGGTAGAACGGGTGCTGTTACCCCTGTTGCTAAGTTAGAGCCCGTACAAGTAGGTGGTGTAACAGTAAGTAGTATTTCGGTGCATAACGAAGAGTATATTAAAGAAAAAGATTTACAGATAAATGATACGGTTGTAATAGAACGTGCTGGCGATGTGATACCGCAAATTGTAAAAAGCTTACCCGAGTTGCGTGATGGTTCTCAAGCGTCTATTGTATTTGTAAAAGAATGTCCATCATGTAAACAACCATTAATTAAAGATGAGGCAGAAGCAGTGTGGCGCTGTGTAAATATTAATTGTACAGAACAGTTAATGCTTGCAATTATCCATTTTGTAAGTAAAGATGCCATGGACATCAAAAGCTTTGGCGAAGCTAATGTGAGACGCTTTTATGAAATGGGCTTACTGACAGATATACCTAGCGTTTACACACTTGATTTTGAAAAATTGGCTAACCAAAAGGGGATTGGCGCTAAAAGTATTGATAACTTAAAAACTGCTATAGAAGCATCAAAAACGCAGCCTTTGTATCGGTTAATTTATGGCTTAGGTATTCGTTTTGTGGGTGAAACAACGGCTAAAGTATTGGCCAATTATGTGAGTAATATTTTTGAATTTGCCACAAAAACAGAAGAAGATTTACAACAGTTAGATGATGTAGGTATCAAAGTTGCAAAGAGTATTTTTGAATACTTTAGTAATGATAAAAATATTGCCATGCTTAGGCAATTAGAAGTACTTGGTTTACAACTTGTAAATACTAAAAAAGATGCTGTTATAGAAGGTGGTTTAGCAGGGCAAACCTTTCTATTTACAGGTACGCTTAATAAGTTAAAACGCAGCGAAGCCGAGGCTTTGGCCGAACAGCAAGGTGGTAAAATAGTGAGCGGCGTAAGTAGTAAACTCAACTATTTAGTAGTTGGTGAAGATGCTGGTAGTAAACTAGAAAAAGCAAAGAAAATTAATACTATAAAAATAATTAGTGAGGATGAATTTTTAATATTAGTTAATAATATACAAATATAAATTTTATAAAATAACTATTTATTAAGTTTTTAATCTGCTAGTGTTTCATAATTTAATTGATAGGTTGCCTATTTCATCACTACAGTGAAGCTTAAAACAACATCTTTACCAGTTTTAATGGTTCCAAATAAGGCCGTAGGGGGTTCTATACCATAATCTAGCATATTGATTTTTTTAGTTCCTGTAACGGTGATGGTTTTGTCTGTATTTATTGTATAGAAAACAAGAAGTTCTGTTTCTGTACTTTTACCAGCAATTGTCAGTGTGCCTAGGCATTTAATGGTATTATTAGCAATTGTGGCAGCCTTTAAAACAAAGCTAATATTGGGGTAGGTATCTTTCTTCAATGCTTTGTAAATATTTTTCTCCATTCCGCTATGTTCGCCTTTTAAAGTAATAACTGGCGTGGAAAAATTGAGCGCAGACAACGCCGTAATAGTGCCAGCAGGGCCGGTAATAATAGTGGCAGACACAGCGGCGGTAGCTGATTTTACATCCCAATTATGCAAATTAGAATTACCAGATACTTTGATACTAATACTGCTGGCAGTATAATTTGTTTGTGCGTTTGCTTTACTCACAGAGAACAATACTAATAACATGCCTAGTAATCCTATGGTGTAAGGCCATCTTTTGATTAAACGTATTTTTTTCATAAATTCTCTATTTGTTTCAAGATGTAACATCACGCCAACTAGTTTGTTTTGTTGTTAACTTACAATTGCCGGTTGCTTGTTGCTTATTACGCCAATAACTAACTTTTTGTAGCCTTTTGTGTTATTATTGTTCTTGCATACACACAATGTACTAGATTATGATTCAAAAAACCACTCTACAGTTTTTAAAAGACTTAAAACTTAATAACCATAAAGATTGGTTTGATGCCAATAGAAAAACATATGAAGCTGCAAAAGCCGATTATTTGCAATTAGTTAGTCATGTTTTAAAAGGTCTAGTAGCTAATGACGAAACCCTAGCATTGTTACAACCTAAAGATTGTACGTTTCGAATTAATAGAGATGTGCGTTTTAGTAAAAATAAAGATCCTTATAAAACCAATATGGGCGCAGGTTTTAGCAAAGGAGGTAAAAAAATGCAATTAGCAGGGTATTATTTTCATTGCGAACCCGGCTCAAGTTTTATCGCTGGCGGCATATGGATGCCAATGGCACCTGAACTTAAAAAAGTGCGTCAAGAAATAGATTATTGCTTCAATGAATTTAAAGAGATTGTTACCAGTAAAACATTTGTAAATACTTTTGGTGCTTTGGAACAAGGCGAAGATGTATTATTGAAGCGTGCGCCAAAAGGTTATGAAGAAGACAATCCTGCTATAGACTTTCTAAAGCTTAAAAGTTTTATTGCCTCTACGCCCATTGGCGATGAAGACTTAACTAGCCCAAAATTAGTTCAAACCATTGTAGACGCTTGTGCTAAATTACAGCCACTTGTTCATTTTATAAATAGAGGGATAGAAGGGTAGGCTAGCTTCTTAAATACAAATATGCTTTCCCAATATGTGCTATCAAGTCGGTTGGTAGCACACTTTCCATAGCCTCATTTGTAAGCATTAAATCACCTGCCAAACCATGCAAATACACGCCAAGTATCGCTGTATGTTCCAATGTATATCGCTGTGCTAATAAAGCCGTGATGATGCCAGTTAATACATCACCGCTGCCACCTTTGGCCATACCTGCATTACCTGTAGTATTATACCAAGCTTTGCCATGTTGCGCTATTAGCGTGTGATGGCCTTTCAACACTATTACAAAAGGGTATTTTGTAGAGGCTTCAATAGCTGTTAACCATCGTTCCGCATCGTTATGGTGGTTACCGAATAATCTATCGAATTCAATGGCGTGTGGTGTTATAATAGCATTTGATGGAATATGTTCTAATAAATGATTAGCTGCAATGATATTGAGTGCATCCGCATCTAATACCAATGGTTGTGTGGCATTGTTTAATACCTTATTTACCAATTTTGAACTAATAGTATCAGTTCCTAAGCCTGGACCAATGCCTATGGCAGTATATTTCTCATATGCTATTTCGGCGTTTCTGGCTACGCACATTGCTTCTGGTATCGCTACTTGAACAATAGTAAAAGTGTCTGCCAAAGCTTGAACCGTTACCAATCCTGCACCACTACGCAAGCAAGCTTTGGCTGCCAACAATGCCGCACCCATTTTACCAGTATTACCTGCGATTAATAAGGCATGACCAAAGTTGCCTTTGTGTGCAAATGTATCTCTTGGTTGTACCAAACGGGCAATAAATGCATGCGTTAATGCTGTGGCTTTTTGTAATGGCAATGTATTAGCTGCTAACATGGTCGCATAAAGGTAGTGTAAGTTAAAGGAGATATGTAGGTTATATACGCTAGTAATTCTTATCGTCGCTTCTAGCGTCGCATGAGTATATCAATTAACTTGAGGAGACTTTTATCGGAATCAATATAGACTAGTTAATAGTATATTATATTTTAGTTTTTTTTATAAATAAAAACGTCGATAGCAAATTTACTACCGACGTTTATTATTCACTATAAAAAAACATCCTATAATAAGCCTTTAGTAGTTAAATACTCAGCAATTTGCACTGCGTTGGTAGCAGCACCTTTACGTAAGTTATCACTCACAATCCACATATTTAGTGTTTTTGGTTGGCTTTCATCTCTACGCAAGCGGCCTACAAATACTTCATCTTTTTCGTGTGCCCACAATGGCATTGGATAAAATTGTGCTGCATCATCTTGTTGCAATACCACGCCTGTTGCTGTGCTTAACAATGCTTTTACTTCTTCAAGCTCAAACTCGTTTTCAAACTCTACATTCACGCTTTCGCTGTGGCCACCTATTACAGGAATACGTACTGTAGTAGCGGTTACTTTAATGTTGTCGTCCTGCATTATTTTACAAGTTTCTTTCACCATTTTCATTTCCTCTTTGGTGTAGCCATTTTCTAAGAAAACATCAATTTGTGGTATCACGTTCAAGTCTATTTGATACTTATAAGCCATAGAACCTTCAACACCTTTGCGCTCATTAAACAATTGGTCTACGGCAGCTTTACCAGTACCAGTAACACTTTGATAAGTACTCACTACCACACGTTTAATATTGTATTTTTTGTGCAAGGGTTGCAGCGCCACCACCATTTGAATAGTGCTACAGTTAGGGTTGGCAATAATTTTATCTTCAGCAGTTAATACGTCAGAATTTACTTCTGGTACTACCAATTTTTTAGTGGGATCCATTCGCCATGCGCTACTATTGTCAATTACTGTGATGCCAGCAGCAGCATATTGTGGCGCCCATTCTAAACTCGTACCACCACCAGCAGAAAATATAGCAACAGCTGGCTTTGCAGCAATACCGTCGGCCATGCTTACCACCTTGTATTTATTGCCTTTAAATTCTACTTCTTTACCTACAGAACGTTCAGATGCAACTGGTACTAACTCCGTTACTGGAAAATTTCTTTCTGCTAAAACCTGCAACATTTTGGTACCTACCAAGCCTGTGGCACCAACTACTGCTACTTTCATTTTGTTTTGTTTTTTTGTTATTAAAATAATTAAAGGTGTTTAATTTCATCCTTTTAGGGACGAGGACATAAAAAAACCTTCCCGTTTTGGGAAGGCTCTTAGTATGTTTTAGATGTACATAAAAGATAAGCTACTTCCCATTTAGGATGTGTTTCTTAATGCTCTTTATGTTCTTTATTGATATCATTTGTGGTGCGAATGTATAAGGTAAAATGGGTTATGCCAAAAATTATTTTACCAAATTTTTATTCTTTCTTTTTCTGCTTTATACATTTTGTCGCCTTCTTTTACATTAAATGCTGTATAAAAAGGTGTAAAATTCATCAACGGTCCTAAAACTCTCCATGATGGTGGCGAATGCGGATCCGTGTTAATTAGCTGTCTTACGGTTTCGTCTTTTTCTTTGCTGCGCCATATTTGGGCAAATGAAATAAAGAAACGTTGGTCTGGTGTGAAGCCGTCAATTTTTGTGGTGTCTTGGCCTTGTTTAGTCATTTTAAAGGCACTGTAAGCAATGGCAATACCACCAATATCAGCCATGTTTTCACCAGTAGTTAATGCACCATTTACATGTACAGAATCTAGCACCGTAAAGCCGTTGTACAAGTCAATTACACGTTTGCTTTTAGCAACAAATTGTACACTATCACTTTTAGCCCACCAGTTTTTTAAATTGCCATCTTTATCGTATTGCGCACCTTGGTCATCAAAGCCATGCGTCATTTCGTGACCTATTACCATACCAATACCACCATAGTTAATAGCATCATCAGCATTAGGATCGAAGAAAGGAAACTGCAAAATACCTGCTGGAAAAACAATTTCATTAAACGTAGGATTGTAGTAGGCATTGATGGTTGGCGGTGTCATGCCCCATTCTGTTTTATCTACAGGTTTACCTACTTTACTCATTTGGTATGCAAATTCATTTTTAGCACAAGCAATTAGGTTTTCAAAGAATTTACTTCTATCAATATTTACTTTACTGTAGTCGCGCCATTTTTCTGGATACCCAATCTTCTTTAAAAAAGCATGCAGTTTGTCTTTTGCTTTTTGCTTGGTCGTATCGCTCATCCAATCTAGGTCGTTAATCCTTTTTTCAAAAGCTAGACTCAGATTGTTTACTAGATCAAGCATCCTTTTTTTAGCATCTTCAGTAAAGTATTTTTTTACGTATAATTGGCCTAAAGCTTCGCCAAGATTAGCATCGGTAATACGATACATTCTATCCCAGCGTGGCTTTATTTTTTGCTGCCCAGTAAGTGCTTTTTGATAGTCAAATCGTGCATTGACAAAGCTGCTACTTAAAGCCGCTGCTGCATTACTAATGGTGTGAAATTTAAGGTAAGCTTGCCATACATCAATAGGTGTACTATTTAAAAGCTCGTTTACTTTGGCGTAAAAAGCTGGCTGACTTACATTAACCGAGTCAACTTTTACACCTAGTGTTTTGGTTAATGTAACCCAATCAAAGGTAGGCATTGCTTTTTGTAAATCTGCAATCGCTTTTTTATTGTAATTGCTTTGCGGATCTCTTAGTTCTACATTGGTTTTATGGCTTAGCGCTATTTGCTTTTCTAAGTTGTAAATGGCTTGCATTTGCCTGATAGCAGTTGCTGAATTGCTACCAGTTAAATGTAATACTTTCTGTATATATGTTTGATAAGCTTTTTGTATTGCAATAGTTGCTGGGTCAGATTTTATATAATAATCCCTATCAGGCATACCTAAACCACCTTGATAAAATACTAAGATATTTCTACTACTATTTTTGTCATCGGCGGCTACAAATGGTTGAAACAATAAGCCATTGTTTTCAGTAAGTTGAGAACCAAGAAAACCCATTACACCTTTGGCATCTTTGATAGCCGCAATGCTTGCAAATGTTGGTTTTAAAGGTTCGTAACCTAGTTTTTCTATAGTAGCAGAATCCATACCCGAAGCATAAAAATCGCCTACTTTTTGCTCTATACTACCAGCATTGTGACCGCCTTTTGATACATCTTCTAAAATGGTTTTAAGGTTGGCTTTTGTTCGATTATACAAATCTAAAAAAGAGCCAATACCAGATTCTGTTGAAGGTATTTCATTGTTTTTTATCCATTTCCCATTTACAAATAAAAAGAAATCATCACTAGGCTTTACTGAACTATCCATATTAGCTGTTTCAATAAATTTTTGCGTAGTTGTGGCTTTGTCTTTGCAGCCATTTATTGCTGCAAAAACTAGCGGCAATGCAAGTAACCATTGTATTTTTTTCATGCAATAAGAGGTTTGATGTTTTGATAAATATAGTAACTTAACTAACGTAGCAGCTATTAATTACATAAACGCAGATAAACTAGCTTAAACCAAAAAACACTTACCTCGGTAAGTGTTTTTAGTAACAATTATTTTATAAAAAATTATACTAGGCTAATATCAAAAGTAGCTAGCTGTACAAATTGCTGTAAACGGTCGTGAATATCGCTCACAGAAATTTCGCGTAAGCGTTGGGTACCAAATTTTTCTACAGCAAAACTTGCCATGGCACTACCTACAATGATGGCAGTTTTCATGTTTTCAAAGCTGATGTCTTTGGTTTTTGCAATATGTGCAATAAAGCCACCTGCAAAGGTGTCGCCGGCGCCTGTTGGGTCAAATACTTCTTCCAAAGGCAATGCTGGCGCAGCAAAAACTTTATCTTCATGGAATAACAAGGCACCATGTTCACCTTTTTTGATGATAACGAATTTTGGTCCTAGTTCATGGATTTTTTGCGCAGCACGTACCAAAGAATAATCACCACTAAGTTGTCTTGCTTCGCTATCGTTTACCATTAAAACATCTACGTGTTTTAACACTGCTTTTAAATCGTCTAAAGCGATATCCATCCAAAAGTTCATGGTATCAAGTACCACTAATTTTGGCTTATTTTTCAATTGATTGATTACACTCAACTGTACTGATGGTGCTAAATTACCTAGCATTAAAAACTCACAATCTTGGTAGCTTTCAGGCACAACTGGTTGAAAATCTGCCAACACATTTAGTTCGGTTACTAAGGTGTCACGAGAATTCATATCCATGTGGTAGCGGCCGCTCCAAAAAAAAGTTTTTTCATCTTTCTTTATCTGAACGCCTTCTAATACTACGTTTCGAGCGGTTAAAAGGTCTAATTCTTCCTGTGGAAAATCGCCACCAACTACGCTTATTTGTTTAACAGGTACAAAGTTGGAAGCACACCAAGCAATGAAAGTTCCTGCCCCGCCTATAATTTTATCACTCTTTCCAAATGGCGTTTCTATTGCATCAAAAGCCATTGAACCTACTACTACTAAAGACATAAGTTGTTTATTTGTTATGTTTATATTGATTTTTTACGCGGCGAAACTATACCATTTACCCTAAAATTTTAGAACTAACGTAGAACATGCATACTACTAACGGCTGTTAGTGTATTTTTGACCTTATGGGACGAATAAAAACCGATAACAATCACACAAGGAAAGAGGTGATTATTACTAGTGCTGCGGCCTTATTTAAAGAGAAAGGGTTTAAAGCAGCAAGTATGCGTGAACTGGCAGATGTGGTAGGCGTAGAGGCAGCTAGTTTGTACAACCATATTCACAGTAAAAGTGAATTGTTACATATTATTTGCTTTGAAGTGGCCAATAGGTATATGCAAACGATGGATCAAATAGAGGCAGAACCCACAAATAGTATTCAAAAAATAGAAACACTTTTGCGTTTTTTAATCACTGGTATGGTATTGCATTATGATGAAGTGTATGTGAGCGATAGAGAATGGAAGCATTTAAGTGAGCCTTATTTGTCTAATTTTCAGAGCCAAAGACGCACATTTCGAAAACGTTTTGCGGCCATAATAGAGCAAGGTATTGCCAAAAAAGAAATAAAAAAAATAGATGCTCCCACGGCTGTTTTGATTTTGCTACATGCAGTTAGTGGTATAGAAAGCTGGCACAGAAGTAAAGTGAAAATTAATGGCAAAGAGCTAGAAGAAAATATGATAACCATTTTAGTAGGCGGGTTGAAGAAGTAACTGCTATTTTAGGATGATTAAGTGGACGATAAAATTCGATTATGACAGAAGAAAAATACGATTTAAAGGCACTTGATTGCTTTCACTTGATTGGTGTTGCGGGTACAGGCATGAGCGCTATAGCGCAATATTTATCTGGTATTGGCAAAAAAGTAACAGGTAGTGATAGATATTTTCATCCAGGTGAGCCAAATGACACAAAAGAAAAGCTAGAAGTTGAAGGTATAAAATGTTTTTTGCAAGATGGTAGTGGCATAAATGAAACAACTCAGTTGATTGTAATTTCTACTGCGGTAGAAGAAACGAATGTAGAAATTCAAAAGGCTAGAAGCTTAAATATTCCCATAATCACTAGGTCACAATTGCTAACGCTAATTAGTAACGAGAAACGGACAATAGCGGTAGGGGGAACAAGTGGTAAAAGCACGACTTCTGCCATGTTGTTTGATATTTTAGAAGTGGCAGGTTTGCAGCCAAGTATTATTAGTGGTGCAGGTTTGGTACGCTTACAAGAACAAGGAAAAATAGGTAATGCTTTTGTGGGTAATGGCGATTTATTGGTAATAGAAGCTGATGAAAGTGATGGTTCTATTGTGAATTATCATCCCGAAGTTGGGTTGTTATTAAACCTTGATAAAGACCATAAAGAAATAAGTGAACTGCAAACTATTTTTCAGACATTTAAAAGCCATTCGCAACGTTTTATAGTAAATGCTTCGCATGAGTTGGCTGCGCCTTTTTCACAAAAAACAGCACAAGATTTTTCTTCTTCAAAGGCAGATGCAGGATATAAAGCAACAGATTTTTTGCAAGAAGGACTGAGCATTCGTTTTAAGATAAACAATATCGATTTTAGGCTACAGGCAATTGGTAGGCACAATATGGAAAATGCTTTGGCAGCAGTAACAGTTGCTAATCAATTGGGCGTTGACTTAGAAACTTGTAGTAAAGCTATTGTGCAATACAAAGGCATTTATAGGCGTAATCAAGTGCTTGGTAAAAAGCGCAATATTTGGGTGATTGATGATTATGCACATAATCCTGCGAAAGTAGCTGCGGCAATTGCTGGTGTTCAGCCATTGGCTTCAAAAGTGGTGGCATGGTTTCAGCCGCATGGTTATGGGCCAACACGTTTTTTGCGCAAAGATTTTGTAGAAGCAATTAGTAAAACTTTAAGACCACAAGATGAAATATGGATGAGTGAAATTTTTTATGCTGGTGGTACTGCTGTAAAAGATATTAGCGCCAATGACTTAATTATAGATTTACAAATGCTCGGAAAAAATGCCTTTTTTGTAGAAGATAGAAACCATTTGGTGGCAGCATTAGTGCAGCATTTTACCGATGATTGTGTGTTGTTGTTAATGGGTGCAAGAGACCCAAGTTTAGATACTTTTGCAAAGCAAGTGTACAATGATTTGTAGAAGATTGGAACACTGATGACACAGTTATAACGGATTTGCTTTTAATCTGCTCTATCCTTTAAAGTCTGTGTCATCAGTGTTGCTATTTATTATCTTAAAACGTTCTCTGCTTTTACCTTTTGTTCCCAAGCCCAAGCGGTTCGCATCATATCTTTAATATCATATTTTAACTGCCAACCCAAGCCTGTAACAGCCTGCTCATTATTGGCATAAATAGCTACAACATCACCATTTCTACGTGGTCCCATTTCGTAGTTTAATTTTACATTGCTAATAGCTTCAAAGGTGTTGATGGCTTCTAAAACTGTAGTGCCGTCACCAGAGCCAAGATTAAAGACATCACATTTGGTTTTGTTTTTACCAGCCATTAAATATTGCAAAGCCAATGTGTGTGCATGTGCAATGTCGCATACGTGAATATAGTCTCTTACGCAACTGCCATCTCTTGTATCGTAATCGCTACCGTGTACCATCATTTTTGGTAATTTACCTATGGCAGTTTGCGTAATTACCGGTACTAGATTCATCGGCTTACCTAGAGGTAATTCGCCAATTAAATTGCTAGGATGCGCACCAACTGGATTAAAATATCTTAATAAAATACTAGATGCATTTTCAACTTTTGCAAAGTCTGTTATAATTCTTTCGCCCATTTGTTTTGTAGCTCCATAGGGGCTTTCAGCCCTTTTTTCGGGTGTTTGTTCTGTTACGGGAATGGCATCAGGATTGCCATAAACAGTACAAGATGACGAAAATACAAAATGCGCAACATTATATTTTTTGACGCATTTAAGCAGGTTGATAAGTGAGTATAAGTTGTTTTCGTAATATTCCAAGGGTTTGTCTACAGATTCGCCAACGGCTTTAAATGCGGCAAAATGTATGATACCTAGTATGTCTGTATTTTCTTTAAAAATGGTTTCTGTGGTGTCGAAGTTTTTTAAATCAACTTCGTAGTTTGTAATCTTTTTGCCAGTTATTTTTTCAATACCTGATAAAGCATATTTTGTAGAACGCGAATTGTCGTCAACAGATATTACCTCAAAGCCATTTTCTAATAAATCTACAATGGTGTGCGAGCCAATAAAGCCGCAACCGCCAGTGACTAAAATCTTTGCCATAGTTTTTTCATTGAGATGGAAAAATAAGAAAAAAATGTATAGCTACTTGGTGTAATTTGCTCATTAGCGAATAAACCGTTGCAGTGTGCGACGCAACAACTGCCCAATAATAGTACTGGCGATGGCTAACAAAAAAATGCGCTTAAAAAAAGAGCATTGTGATGTAATAAAATATTGCTGCCATAGCTGCGGACACAGGAATCGTAACCACCCAAGCCCACATTAAATTGACAGTTACACCCCATCTCACAGCGCTTAAACGTTTGGTAGCGCCTACGCCAATGATAGAACCTGTGATAGTGTGTGTGGTAGAAACTGGTATTTTAAAATGCTCTGTTAAAAATAATGTAATGGCACCTGCTGTTTCAGCAGCCACACCTTCTAGTGGCGTTACTTTAGTAATTTTAGTACCCATTGTTTTTACAATTTTCCAGCCACCGCTTAATGTACCAAGCGCTATACATAAGAAACTTGTAAAAGGTACCCAGCTATAATCAGCTACAAATTGTTTAAAATCTAAATGGTTGCCCTTGCTGTTTTCGTAATAAATCACTGCAGCGCCAATTAAGCCCATTACTTTTTGTGCATCGTTGCCACCATGACCAATACTAAAAGCGGCCGATGATAATAATTGTAACCTTTTAAACCAGCCGTCAGCCTTATATGGATTTGATTTTTTAAATAAGTGCACAATAAGTATGGTAATAAAAAAGGCAATCACCATACCAATAAATGGTGCTAGAAAAATGAATAAGAATGTTGGTACTACTTTTGAATAATTAATAACATCTATGTGTCCATTACTAAAGCCATGGGCATGTGCCAAAGCGGCGCCGATAAAGCCTCCCATCAGTGTATGAGACGAACTAGATGGAATACCAAACCACCAAGTAATTAAGTTCCAACAAATAGCTGCAATAATACCTGCTAATATAACTTGTAAGTTAATGAATTCGGGATTTATCCATTTGGCCACAGTATTGGCAATACCAAAGCCACCAATTAAATATTTAGAAATAAAGAAAGCCACAAAATTAAAAACTGCTGCCCATAAAACCGCTTGAAAAGGCGTTAGCACCTTAGTAGAAACGATCGTTGCAATAGAGTTTGCAGAGTCGTGAAAGCCATTGATATAATCGAATACAAAGGCAAATACAATAATGATGACGAGTAGGGTAAGCATGTTTTAATTAGATGATGTGCTAATGTACTGCTATGCTAAATAGAATATTGAAATAGCGCAGCAGCATATTTGCTAATTAGCAAATTATGTTATTACGCATATTTAATAATGATGCTTTCAATAACATTGGCTGCGTCTTCACATTTATCGGTGGCTACTTCCATTACCTGATAAATTTCACGTTTTTTAATCACTTCTTTTGCGTCGTTTTCTGTATCAAAAAGTAGTTCGATACTCATGTCGAAAACATCGTCAGCTTGGTTTTCAATGCTATTTACCTTTACCAAAGCTTCTGTCATTTGGCGTAAATTGTTCATATCTCTCAAACCATATACTGCAATTTTTATTTCTTTACAACCTTGTTCTATCAAATCTGCCATTTTTTGAATACCAGAGTCATTAGGGTTAAGATTATAGAAATTAATTTTTTTGGCTGAACTGTAGATATAATCGCAAATATCATCAAGAGCTGTAGCTAAATAATGAATATCTTCTCTATCGAATGGTGTAATAAAATTTCTACCAAGTTCGGTAAAAATTCTGTGTGTGTGATCGTCGTTTTTGTGTTCTAAATCTTCTACTTGCTTAATAAGCGGTGCGCGTTTGTCTCTATCTGGTTCAGACACTACTTTTTTTAATTGAACCCCCATATCATACACTGTATCTGCTACTTGCTCAAATAATTCGTAGAACACTTTGTTCTTTGGCATAAACAATTTGCCAATGCTATTTAATCCCATTTGTCGTTAGGTTATTTCAGACAAAAATAGAGTTATACCTCGTAATCGAACAGTGAAGTTTTTTCTTAATAATAAGTTAACACGCTAAATTGTCATTTTCTTGTATAAGGTTTCAATGCTAATTTGAAATTTGATGTGTAACAAAAAAGGGCTACTTAACAATTTATTTGTCGGCAAGCGCGATATCTGTAGATTCTAAAATTGAAATTCTCTCTTGGCGAATAATTATTGTATTTTTTACACTTGTAAAGGAGTGTTGACTATCGAGTTTCTATTATTTCAAGCAATAAAAAGCGAAGGTTAACATTATTGCTTTTGTATTTTTATTTAGTGCTATGTGTTCGCATTTTGTTAATCAACTTTTCCCCTGCAAATATTTTCGCAAACGTTTGCGATAAACCTATTTTTTTTCGATTGCTATTAGTGTTTCTTTAACGTTTAGTTTTATCTTACGATTTGCTTAAAGACATAATTATGTAGCCATTTGAAATATCTTTTCAATAATACTTTCGCACCAATAGTATTTTCCACAGATATTCTCTGTTACGCTTTCTGACTTTAATCTTATCGACATTTTAAATTGTGTACTATTAACACTTTAAACCAAATGACGATTATGAACCTCAAAAAACTTGTGAAAAGCATCTTCTACGTGTGCTTTCTTTTGTTTTCAACAGCGGCTTTAGCCCAAACCAAAGTGGTAACTGGTAAGGTTACCGATTCAAAAGACGGCAGTGCCGTACCAAACGCATCTGTACTTGCTACTGGTGGAAGTGGAAAAGCTGGTACTCAAACTGCGGCTGATGGAACTTTTAAAATTACTGTTCCGTCAGGTACAACAAAACTTGTTATCTCATCTATTGGCTTCGAAAAAATGGAAGTTAGTGTTGTAGGTAAAACAACTGTAGATGTGGCTTTAAAAGCTAGTGCATCTGATGTATTAACTGAAGTTGTAGTATCTGGTTATGCTACTCCTAGTAAAAGAGAAGTTACTGGTGCGGTTACATCAGTAAAAGCTAAAGATTTTAACCAAGGTGCAATTTTAGCGCCAGACCAATTGTTACAAAATAAAGTAGCTGGTTTGGAAGTTACAAATACTAGTGGACAACCAGGTGTGGCTTCTACAATTCAAATTAGAGGTAACTCATCTATTCGTTCAAGTAACAATCCTTTATTTGTAGTTGATGGTGTACCATTAGACGGTACTTCTGCTAGACCAAACTTGGGAAATACTTTTGGTAGCACACCAAATTCAAACCCGTTATTATTTATTGATCCAAATAGTATTGCACAAGTAGAAGTTTTAAAAGATGCTTCTTCTGCAGCGATTTATGGTGCTAGAGGTGCTAATGGCGTTATTGTTATTACCACCAAAAAAGGATCTGCTGGTGTAATGAAAGTAGATGTTGGTACAAACTTCGGTGTGAATGTAGGTTACATGAAGAAATTCGGTGTTTTGAGTCCTTCTCAATACAGATCTGCACTTACTAAATATGGTCAACCCTCTTCTTTAGATGGTGGTACAAACGAAGATGCTTTAAAAGCTATTACTCAAAATGGTTTCTCACAGAATTATTCTGTAGCATTTAGCGGTGGTAGTGATATTGGCAAATACAGAGCTTCTTTTCTTGGGTCTCATACAAATGGCTTCCTTAAAAAATCTGCTTTGGATAAATATTTAGGAACTTTTGGTGGTACATACAAGTTTTTAGACAAGCGTTTAACAATAGATTTTAACTTAATTACAGGTAACTACGGTGAGCAGCTTACAAGCGTTTCTAATACTGCTGGTTCTACTGGTAATATTATTTCTTCTGCATTAAGTTGGAATCCAACTACAGCGCTTGTAGGTGCAAATGGTATCTATAATTACCCTACTAATGGTTCTGGTAATCCACTAGCATTTAACGATGCTTACAATGATAAAAGTACAGTAAATTCATATTTAGCAAATATCTCGGCTGCTTATAAAATTACTGATAAATTGGAGTACAAATTCTTATATGGTGTAAATCATGGCGCTGGTAGTAGAAAAATGAATATTGATGGCTGGTTACAAGGTTTTCCAGGTTTATCTGGTCAAGGTTATGCAGCTATCGGTGATGCAACTTTATTATCTCAAACATTTACACACACTTTAAATTACTTAACACCTTTAACTAAAACTATTTCTTTAAATGCAATAGCTGGTTACGAGTATTTTAAAACTGATTTCTCTGGTGGTTCAATTAATGCAAGTGGTTTTAATACCAATTTAGATCAATCAACTCGTATTAACATTCCTTATACAAGCTATATGCAGAATGCCAAAACGCAAAACCCTTATACATCATTTGCTAACCCAACAGCAGAGCTACAATCTTATTTTGCAAGAGCAATATTTAGTTTCGATGACAAACTTGTTTTAAATGCTAGTTTGAGATCTGATGGATCAAGTAAATTTGGTAAAAACAATAAGTATGGTTATTTCCCAGCAGTTGGTGCTAAGTGGAACGTAAGTAACCAAAGCTTTATGAAGAATAATAAAATTTTCTCTAACTTAAGTTTGAGAGCTTCTTATGGTTTAACTGGTAACCAAGAATTTCCTGCAGGTGCTTCTCAAGAGCAATTTGGTTTAAATTCATATAACAATGCACCGCAAGTTGTGAATGGTAATCCTAATTTGAAATGGGAGTCTAGTAAATCAGTAAACATTGGTGCTGACTTTGCTTTTGCTAAAGGTAGAATCTATGGTTCATTTGACTACTACAATAAAACAACTACTGATATCTTATTCCAAACTAATGCGATCCAACCAGCGCCTTCTTCTATCACTTTTGTGAATCTAAAAAATGCACAGTTAATTAACTCTGGCTTTGAGTTGGCTTTAGGTGCTAGTGTGGTTGACAAAAAGGATTTAAGTTGGGATGTTAACTTTAATGTTGCTTACAATAAAAATAACATTAAGAAATTTACAGATCCAAATACTGGTTTAGATAATTTTGTACAAACTGGTCAAATCAATGGTCAAGGTGTGTCTGGTACACTTGCTCAAGTAATCACAAATAACCAACCTGTTAACGCTTATTATTTAAAACCGTTCCAAGGTTTTGATGCTAGTGGTAATCAAATAATCGGTGCTAATCCTCAATTTGCTGGTGATCCAAATCCACATGTATTAGCGGGTTTTAGTACGTCATTGCGTTACCAAAAATTCACATTTAGTTTGAATATGGGTGGTGCTTTCGGATTCTTGATTTATAACAATACTGCTACTTCAGTTACTAATATTTCAGGTATTGCACAAGGTAGAAATATAGATGTTGCTGCTTATAATTCAGCAGAAAAACCATCTAGCGGTGTAGGTGCATCTACAAGATTCTTAGAAAAAGGTGATTATTTTAAACTAAGAAACGCTACCATACGTTATAATCTAGGTAATACTGGTAAATACATCAAAAACTTAAGTGCATTTGTTAGCGGTAGCAATTTATTTGTTATTACTAAATTCACTGGTTTCGATCCAGAGGTTAACATCGATAAGAGCAACAATTCATATCCTTCGAGATCTATTGAGTATGTACCATATCCAACACCAAGAACTATCAGTTTCGGTTTTAATTTCTCTTTATAGTCAATTATAAATATAAACGTATGAAATCTTATAAAAATTTAAAAAAAATCGCACTGCCTGTTTTTGCAGTAATTGCGTTGTCTGCTTGTACCAAGCTAGACGAGGGATTAAATTCTACACTTACCAGCAGTCAAGTTTCTTCTTCTCTAGGTACTGCTGGAACTGGCTTACTTTTATCTGCTGCTTATTCTGATCTGGCAGGTCCGTTTCATGGTCAGGATCAAGTATTTTCATTAGAAGAAAACACAACTGATGAATCTCTAGTTCCTACAAGAGGGGGTGACTGGGACGATAATGGCGTATGGCGAGTATTACATAGCCATACTTGGAATGCAGATCATGGTCAAATTTTAAGTGTATTTAATAACTTAAACAAATTAAACTTTGATGCTACTAACGTATTAGGATTCAATCCTAGTAAGTCTCAAGCTGCAGAAGCGAGATTTTTAAGAGCTTTATCTCTATATTACTTACTAGATTTATATGGTCAGTATCCATTTAGAAATCCAGGTGATAATTTATTGAATGCACCAGTTGTAAAATCTGGCGCAGATGGTATAAATTTCATCATCAGCGAATTAACAGCTGCCTTACCTGATTTACCAGCTTCAAATGGTGTTAACCTTGCTAACCCTGATGCTTGTAGAACTTTATTAATGAAGTGCTATTTGAATAAAGGTATGTACATTAATAGAGCTGCACCTACTTTTGATCCTGCTGACATGGCACAAGTAATTACTTTGGGTAATGCCATTATTAATAGTGGTAAATACAGTTACACTAAAAATTATTTTGATAACTTCAATGTTGCTAATGACTCTACTAAAGAAGGCATATTTACATATATGAATACTTCTGGTGTTGCTGCAAATCATGGTGGTATTGAAGCTCGTTGGAATATGACGTTACACTACAACTCATATACTCCAAACAACCCTAACGCGGGTTGGAATGGTTTCTCAACTATTAGTGATTTCTATAATAGCTTCAACACAACTACTACAACAACTGCCTTCGGACCTGCAGATACCTTGTTTGATACTAGATTGGGAGGACGCTATTATAAATCTGCTACAGATATTTCTGGTTTACGTCCAGGCCTCTTAGTAGGTCAGCAATACAACGAAAAAGGCGCTAAAATACTAGATCGTAAAGGCGCACCTTTAGCTTACACACCAGCAATTGCTGCAAATATGATTGAAACTGGTGCTAACCTTGAGCAAACTGGTATACGTGTAGTAAAATATGTACCTGATTATACTGGTGCAGGAAATAATCAATACTATGGTGGTCCAGCGGGTAATGATTTAATGATTTTCCGCTATCCAGATGTTGTATTGATGGTTGCTGAAGCGCAAATGAGAACTGGTGCAACTGCTGCTGGTTTAACTCTAGTAAATGGTCTAAGAGCTGCGCGTGGTGCTGCACCATTTGTAACGCTACCATTAGTTAATCCTTCGAATGTTGATGATCCTAATACATTGTTGGCAGAAAGAGGTAGAGAATTATATTGGGAAAGTCACAGAAGAACTGACTTATTACGTTTCAATGTGTATCTTAAACCATGGGGTTTAAAACCTACAGATGATGCTAAAAACTTGTATTTCCCAATACCTAACCAGGCATTGGCTGCAAATCCAAATTTGAAGCAAAACCCTGGTTACTAATTTAACAAAGCGTTTTTAAATTTGTTATATTTTTACGAGAGGTCATTGAAAAATGACCTCTCTTTTTATGTAGATTACACGATGTTTGCAATGATGAAAAAAGTACTTCAAAATCTTTGTTTGCCTCTTACTGTTATTCTATTATTTGCTTGTAAAAATGCCAAAGTAGAGTCCCCAGCTTTGTTCCAATTAATGGATAGCACGGGGATAAATTTTACCAATAATGTAGAAGATGGTAGAATTGAAAACAGCTTTTTATTTCGCAATTTTTACAATGGTGGGGGTGTTGCAATTGGGGATATTAATAATGATGGTTTACCAGACGTGTTCTTAACGTCTAATGCTGGTGCCAATAAATTGTACTTAAATAAAGGTAATTTTAAGTTTGATGACATCAGTTCAAAAGCAGGCATTATAGTGGATGACAAATGGAATACAGGTGTAGTATTTGCAGATGTTAATAACGATGGTTGGTTGGATATTTATGTATCGTCGTCTGGTCATATGAGCACTGGTAATCGCAAGAATAAACTGTATATCAATAATCATGATCTAACATTTACAGAATCAGCGGCAAAATATGGTTTGGATATTTCTGCATACACTACCCAAGTATCTTTTTTTGATTACGATATGGATGGCGACTTAGATTGTTTTATGATAAACAATAGTCCTATACCTGTCAACCAGTTAGATTTTGCAAACCGCAGAGATTTGCAAGAAAGTGAGTGGTCGGTTGGTGCTTTTTTAAAAGGTGGTGGTGATCATTTATTTCGTAACGATAATGGACATTTTAAAGAAGTGACTAGGCAGGCTGGTATTCATGGTACATTAATCAGTTTTGGTTTAGGTGTTTCTGTTGGCGATATTAACAACGATGGGTACCCTGATGTTTTTGTATCAAACGATTCGTACGAGCGTGATTATTTATACATTAACCAAAAAAATGGTACATTCAAGGATGAACTTGAAAACTGGATGCAGCATACAAGTTTCTCATCTATGGGGGCAGATATTGCAGATATTAACAATGATGGTTACCCGGATTTATTTACAACAGATATGTTGCCGGTAAATGATTTGCGCTTAAAAACAACAGGTTCTTTTGATAATATTGACTTATTTAATAGTAAATTGAAGGCAGGTTTTTATTACCAGTATATTAAAAATTGCTTGCATTTAAATAATCAAAATGGCAAGTTTTCAGACATTGCCAATTATAGTGGCGTATCAGCGACCGATTGGAGCTGGGGCGCTTTAATGTTTGATATGGATAATGATGGGTGGAACGATTTGTATGTATGTAACGGTGTAAATAGAGATGTTACAAATTTAGATTTTATGGATTTTTTCGCAGACGAAACATACCATAAAATGGCACTTGGTGGCAAGAAAAAAGAAATAGACCAATTGTTACAAAATATACCAAGAACACCATTACAAAACAAGGTGTATCGCAACGATAAAAACCTTGGTTTTACAGATATTGGTATGGAATGGGGCTTCACGCAACCAAGTTTTTCTAATGGTGCTGCCTACGCAGATTTAGATAATGATGGTGATCTCGATTTAATTGTCAATAATGAAAACCAACCTTGCTTCGTTTATAAAAACAATGCTAGGGAACAAAATAAAAACAATTATATCGGTATCTCCCTAAAAGGTAAAGGTCAAAATACATTCGCCATAGGCAGTAAAATTACTTTATTTGTTGGCGACCAAATTTTAACACGTGAAATTGTGCCTAGCCGCGGCTTCCAATCATCTGTTGATTATAAAGCCATTATTGGTTTGGGTAAGGCAAGTGCGATTGATTCTATGCAGATTACTTGGCCAGACAGATCATATGAAAAGATATATCACCCAGCTATAAACCAAGTGCACACTATTCAACAAAAAGAGATAAAAAATAGCATTGATGATTTAAAAAAAGTTGAGGCAGCAACTTTTTATACAAAAATACCAACGAGCGTTTTTCAAAAGCATACGGAGGACGAGCATATAGATTTTTATTACGAAAGAGGTATTCCTAGAATGCTATCTACAGAAGGACCTAAGGCTGCGGTTGGGGACGTAAATGGCGACGGGCTTGCGGATGTATATATTGGCGGTGCAAAAGGTCAAACGGGGCATTTGTACATGCAAACAGATCAGGGCTTTGTAGAAAAACAAGAGCCTGTTTTTAAACAATATGCTGACTTTGAAGATGTGGCTTGTGTAATGTTTGATTGTGATGGTGATGGCGATCTTGATTTATTTGTTGGCGCTGGTGGTAATAATGCGAGCCCAGCAACTAGAGAGTTACAGCATCGGCTATATATTAACGACGGCAAGGGTAATTTTTCAATAAATACGAATGCATTTCCTTTAAACCAAGATAATATATCGGTAGCCATACCTTATGATTTTGACCATGATGGTGATTTAGACTTATTTGTTGGAGCAAGAAATGTTACTCAGATTTATGGTAATAATCCACAAAGCCACATTTATATTAACAACGGTAAAGGTGTTTTTACAGATATGGATGCTTCAAAAATGGCTGGTATTAGTCATATTGGCATGGTAACAGATGCCTTATGGGCTGATGTTTCTGGCGATGCAGATAAAGAATTAATCATCGTTGGTGAATGGATGGCACCTCATATTTATAGTTTTAAGAAAGATCATTTTGAAGAAATAACTTCCAACTTAAATACTATGAATGGTTGGTGGCAAAGTGTAATAGCCACAGATGTGAATGGTGATGGAAAAATAGATTTGGTACTGGGTAACGTAGGTGAAAACTGTTATTTAAAACCTGATAGCTCACATCCTGTAAAGCTTTGGGTAAACGATTTCAGTCAGAACGGTTCTCAACACAAAATATTAACCAGTGCTATTGATGGGAAAGATTTGCCATTGCTATTAAAGCACGAAATGGAAGAACAAGTGCCTCCTTTGAAGAAGAAAAATTTAAAGCACGAAGTATATGCTTTAAAATCTATTCAGGAATTATTTAGCCCAGAATTAATTACGACTGCTCTACAAAAAACATTTAATTATACAAGCTCTTGCGTAGCAATCAATCAAGGAAATGGGCAGTTTATTATTCAGAAATTACCGCCACGAATGCAGTTATCTTCTATCAATACGATGCTGTGTACCGATATTAACCACGATGGCAAAGTAGATATTGTTGCAGGTGGAAATCTGTCCTGTTTCTTACCGCAGTTTGAAAGATTAGATGCAAGTTTTGGCGATGTATTATTAAATGATGGTAAGGGTAATTTTAAATGGGTAGGCTCAAATCAATCTGGTATTTTACAGCGTGGCGATATAAAAGACATTGTTGAAATTCCTGCAAAAAATGGTAAATATTTATTGCTATTACAAAACAATGAATACCCTGTGCTTTATAAGGTAAATCGCTAATTAGCGCAATGTTACTGATTGTGTGATTACAGAAAAGAGAATTAATTAATGAAAATTTGTGTAATAGTTGATAAGTTGTTGTTTAGAAATTATTGCCAATTGGTGGTTCTAATTGCTTGTGCTGTATCCTTTGTGTCTTGCCATCCAAAAAAAGAAAAAGAGACACTTTTTCAATTAATGGATAACGATAGTACAGGCATTCACTTTGAAAATACAGTTATAGATAATAAAGACGAAAATAGTTTTCAGTTTCGTAATTTCTACAATGGTGGCGGTGTAGCTTTAGGTGATATTAATAATGATGGCTTGCCCGATGTGGTATTGACGTCAAACCTGGGCAATAACAAAATTTATCTCAATAAAGGCAACTTTAAATTCGATGATATTACCGCCACATCTGGCTTTCAACAGAATGGGCAATGGAGTACAGGTGTAACATTTGTAGATATTAATGCAGATGGCTGGTTAGATATTTACATCTGTAGTTCTGGTCATGTGGGTAAAAATAACCGCCTCAATCAGTTGTATATTAATAATCACGATAACACATTTACTGAATCTGCCAAGCAATATGGTTTGGACCATTCTGGCTATAGCACACAAGCTGTATTTTTTGACTACGATAAGGATGGCGATTTAGACTGTTTTATTATTGATAATAGCCCTATACCTTTTGGAACGCTTAATTATCAAGGTATGCGTGACTCAGCATTGTCAGCTTGGAAAGTGCCTGAACAGTATAAAGGCGGTGGTAATCATTTGTATAGAAATACCAATCAACATTTTGAGGAAGTGTCTCAACAGGCTGGTATACATTCAAGCTTACTAAGCTTTGGTTTAGGTGTGTCTGTTGCCGATGTAAATGGCGATGGTTATCCTGATATTTATGTTGGTAACGACTTTTTAGAAAGAGACTATCTATATATTAACCAAAAAAATGGCACGTTTAAAGATGAACTTGAAACCTGGATGCAACACATCAGTATGTCATCTATGGGTACAGATATTGTAGATATTAACAACGATGGTTACCCTGATATTTATACCACAGATATGCTGCCGCCCGATGATTACCGCTTAAAAACCACTGGCACTTTTGACAACGTCGATTTATATCGAAGCAAAATAAAAGCAGGCTTTTACCACCAATATGTTCGTAATTGTTTACAACTTAATAATAGAAACGGCAAGTTTATAGATATTGCAAATGCTACAGGGGTTTCAGCAACGGATTGGAGCTGGGGATTGGTAATGTTTGATGCGGATAATGATGGGTATAATGATATTTATGTATGCAATGGTATTAACCGAGACTTGAGTAATCTAGACTTTTTAGACTTTTTTTCAAGCGATATGTACCAACGTATTTTGGTGACAGGTAGCAAAGAAAATATTGCAGATAGTTTAATCAAGAAAATTCCTCAAACACCTTTACTCAATAAAGCTTACCGTAACAAAGGCAATTTGCAATTTGAGGATATTGGCGAACAATGGGGCTTTACAAAACCTTCGTTTTCTAACACGGTGGCTTATGCCGATTTAGATAATGATGGCGACCTTGACATGATTGTTAATAATGAGAACCAACCTGCATTTGTTTACAAGAATAATGCACGTCAACTCAGTCACAATAACTTTATCAGTGTATCGCTAAAAGGTAATGGCAGCAACACTTTCGCCATAGGCACTATTATTAAAATTTATCAAGGCAAGGAAATTTTATCAAGAGAAATTGAGCCTGTTCGTGGCTTTCAATCGTCTGTTGATTATAAGCAAACCATTGGTTTAGGCAAACTTGCAAGTGTAGATTCATTGGTAATTACTTGGCCTGATTTATCCACTTCAACTTATATAAAACCACCGCTTAATAAGTCATATACTTTATTGCAAACCGATGCAAAAAAAGGAATTAGTCGTAAGGATGCAACTGTAAATCCGTCAACATTATTTCAAAAATTAAATAGCAATTTTGAGAAACATCAAGAGGATGATGTAGTAGATTTTTACGCTGAACAAAATATTCCTGAAATGTTATCTCGAGAAGGGCCTCAAGCAGCTATAGGTGATGTTAATGGTGATGGTAGAGATGATATTTTTATTGGTGGAGCTACAAACCAAGCTGGACAGCTGTATTTGCAGAATGCCAACGGCACTTTTACTAAAAAAAATGAAAATGTATTTGCGCAGTTTGCTGATTTTGAAGATGTGGCAACATTATTTTTTGATAGTGATGGTGACGGTGATTTGGATTTATTTGTAGGAGCAGGTGGTAATAATACAACCGATGCGAATAGTAGAGAATTGCAACATCGTTTGTATAAAAATGACGGTAAAGGCAATTTTAGTTTAGATGCTTCGGCTTTTCCATTGAATAATACCAATATTGCAGTAGCTACTGCTTGCGATTTTGATAATGATGGCGATTTAGACTTATTTGTAGGGAGTAGAAGCGTGCCCCTAAAGTATGGCGTAGATCCAACAAGCCATATTTATGTAAATGATGGCAAAGGTCATTTTACGGATTTGCCACAAGATAGATTAGGGGGGATTGCTAATATTGGAATGGTTACTAGTGCGGTGTGGGCTGATGTTTCGGGCGATGCTAAACCAGAACTAATTATAGTAGGTGAATGGATGGCGCCACGAATTTTTACTTATAAAAATCAGCATTTTCAAGAAGTAAATAGTAATCTCACTAACTTATTTGGTTGGTGGCGAAGTATTGTAGCCACAGACGTAAATGGCGATGGCAAAACGGATTTAGTAATAGGCAATATCGGTCATAATTTTTATTTACATCCAGATGAGAAAAATCCCGTAAAGCTTTGGGTAAACGATTTCGACCAAAATGGCACGCTCGATAAAATAATGACGCATACGGTGGATGGCAAAGACATGACTGTGTTCTTGAAACATGAATTAGAAGCGCAGTTACCTATCTTAAAGAAGCAAAATTTGCTGCACGAAGTGTTTTCTAGAAAAGCCATTCAAGCCTTATTTCCTGGAAAAGTATTAAGTACAAGTTTAGTAAAAAAATTCAACTACACCAGTTCTATTGTGGCTATTAATAAAGGTAAAGGACAGTTTGAAATACAAGCTTTGCCATTTATGGCTCAATTGTCGTGTATAAATGCGATGAAGGTGGTAGATGTAAACGAGGATGGTTTTAAAGACATTGTCTATGGCGGTAACGATTTTGATTTGGTACCACAGTTTGGCAGATTAGATGCGAGCTTAGGCGGTGTTTTACTTAATGATGGTAAAGGGCACTTTTCGCTTGCAGACCCAATATCCACTGGTATTTTAGAGCGGGGAGAAATAAAAGATATTAAGCAAGTATTAATTAATAAAAAGTCATGTTTATTGATACTACAAAATAATGAAAAGCCAGTTTTGTATCAAACACATAGCCATAAATAATGAGATTGTTGTATGTGAAAATATTATTTGTTGCAACTGCATTCAGTGTTATAGGCTTTTCGTGCAATCAAAAGGAAGCCTCTGCAAAATTGTTTGAATTAGTTGATCATACTGGTGTTGACTTTGTAAATAAGGTTGAGGATACTAAGGATTTTAATATTTTTAATTATCGTAACTTTTATAACGGTGGTGGAGTTGCGATTGGGGATGTTAACAATGATGGGTTAGCTGATATTTTTTTTACAGCTAATATGGGTAGTAACAAATTGTACCTTAATAAAGGTAATTTTAAGTTTGAGGATATTACTCTTACCTCTGGTATTACCAAGCAAAATGATTGGAGTACAGGTGTGGTCATGGTAGATATCAACCATGACGGATGGTTGGATATTTATGTGTCGAACGCAGGCTACAAACCTGGTCAAGAGCCACAAAATAGGTTGTATATCAATAATCATAACAATACATTTACCGAGGAGGCAGAACAATATGGCTTAACCAATAAAGGCGGTTATTGTACGCAAGTTGCCTTTTTTGATTATGACCTAGATGGTGATTTAGATTGCTACATTTTGAACAATAGTTTCATTTCAGCCAATACATTAAACTATTCTAACAAACGAGAATTACGCGCAAAAGACTGGCCCGTTGCCGACTATTACAAAGGTGGTGGCGACAAGTTAATGCGAAACGATAATGGGCACTTTACAGATGTAAGTGAGGAAGCCCACATCTACGGTAGTTTAATTGGCTTTGGGCTAGGTGTAAACGTGGGCGATATCAATAATGACGGTTATCCTGACTTATATATTTGTAACGATTTTTTCGAGAAAGACTATCTGTATATCAATCAAAAAAATGGCACTTTCAAAGAGGAGCTAGAACAGCATTTGCAACATACTGGTCATTTTTCTATGGGTGCAGACTTAGGTGACATCAATAACGATGGCAATATTGATATTTTTACGACCGATATGTTACCCAAGGACGACAAACGCTTAAAAACTACCACTGCTTTCGAAAGTTCGGATGTTAATAATTTAAAAATAAAATCTGGCTTTTATTACCAATATATGCAAAATTGTTTGCAAGTAAATAATGGTGATGGCCATTTTGTAGAAACTGCTTATTACAGCGGTGTAGCAGCTAGCGATTGGAGCTGGGGCGGTTTGATATTTGATGCAGATAACGATGGGAAAAATGATATTTACGTGTCAAATGGCATTTACCATGATATAACTGACCAAGATTTTATAGACTTTTTTGCCAACGATGTGTTGCAAAAAATGGCTGCCACTGGCGAGAAAGAACAAGTGGGGGAATTGATAAAAAAAATGTCCTCGCAGAAGCTTGTGAATAAATTTTTTCACAATAAAGGCAACTTGAAATTTAGTGACGATGGTGAGGCAATGGGCGTTACTCAACCGTCGTTTTCTAGTGGCTGTGCTTATGGGGATTTAGATAATGATGGTGACCTTGATTTAGTGGTCAATAATACCAACGAACCAGCGTTTATTTATAAAAACAACAGTCGAGAAACTAATCACAACAATTATATCGCTGTTAATTTAAAAGGTAACGATAACAATTCTTTCGCAATAGGAAGTAAAATAAAAGTGTACCGAGGCACAGAGGTATTTACGAAAGAAATAATACCAAGCCGTGGGTTTCAATCTTCGATGGATTATAAGGCAGTGATAGGTTTAGGCGAAAAAGCAGTAGATTCAATGATTATCATTTGGCCTAATAGAACTTTTGTAAAAATGATTAAGCCAGCCATTAACCAATTATATCAAATACAGCAAGTAGCATCTGACCATATTTATCAAGCGCCGAATACCTTACAAGCACCTATGTTTACAACGGTGCAGGCACAGTTTGAGAAACACATAGAGGATGATTATGATGATTTTTTTTACGAAAGAAATATTCCAGAAATGTTGTCTAAAGAAGGGCCACGGGCGGCAGTTGGCGATGTAAATGGTGATGGCTTAGAAGACATTTATATTGGTGGGGCTACCAACCATGCTGGACAGTTGTATTTGCAACAAAAAGACGGAAAGTTTATAAAACAGAACGAGCCTGTTTTTCAACAATTTGCTGATTTTGAAGATGTAGCGACACTATTTTTTGACTGCGATAATGATGGCGATTTAGATCTGTTTGTGGGTTCAGGCGGCAACAATGCGCCAGCGGGTACTAGGCAAATGCAAAACAGATTGTATAAAAATGATGGTAAAGGTCATTTTACAATTGACACAAAATCATTACCAATTAATGCAGGCAATACATCAGTTGTAATTGCTAATGACTTTGATGGTGATAGCGACTTAGACTTGTTTGTAGGCAGCAAAAATGTCTCCTCAAGCTATGGCGAAACGCCCAAAAGTTATTTGTTAGAAAATGATGGTAAAGGAAATTTTAGAGATATTACCCCATCTATCATTAGTAATGTAGGGATGGTATCAAATGCAGTGTGGGCTGATATTTTGGGCGATAAGCAGAAAGAATTAATTGTGGTAGGCGATTGGATGCATCCTACAATATTCACTTATAGAAATCACCATTTTGAACCAGTGACAACTAATTTGGATAAGTTGTTTGGTTGGTGGAAAACGGTGTCTGTTGCTGATGTAGACAATGACGGCGACCAAGATTTGATATTGGGTAATATAGGTGAGAATTTCTATTTGCAGCCATCTGATATAAGCCCTGTGAAATTATTTATGAATGATTTTGATGCTTCGGGGTCTGTAAAAAAGATATTGACAAGAACGATTGATGGTAAGGATAAGCCAGTATTTATGAAGCGCGATTTAACCGAGCAAATTCCATCTTTAAAAAAGCAAAACTTAAAGCATGCCGACTATGCAGATAAAAGCATAGAAGATTTATTTGGTAAATCGATTACTGCTTCTAGTGATATTAAGCAGTTTACATATGCTACCACCGTAGTAGCTATTAATGAAGGCAATGGTAAGTTTACGATAAAGCCTTTGCCAATGCAAGTACAATTGTCGAGTGTTAATGCCATTTTGCCAATAGATGTAAATAGTGATGGTCTGATTGACTTAGTTCTTGGTGGTAATAGATTTGACTTTTTACCTCAATTTTCTAGGATAGATGCCAGTTATGGACATGTATTAATAAATAAGGGCAAAGGTAATTTTGAGTGGGTGAATAACTCTAAAACAGGTATATCTATAAATGGTCAAGTTAGGGATATTAAGGTGATTAATGTAAAGCAAAGGAAGCAGATATTGGTGCTGCAAAATAATGACATGCCATTGCTGTATAAGCTTGAAAAGCCCTTACAGTAAGAGCGTTTCAATATACTTTGGTGTATGCTGCGTAGCGATAAGAATGTACAAGTGAGTGACACAACAGAAGTATCATAGTAGTACAAAAGTCTGCTAACAAACAACGAAAATGAAAACAGTAGTATATTTTATTTTATTAGCTATTTTAATACAAGGCTGTAAATCTAAGCCTGCTGTGATAGAACAACCATTATTTGAAGTACTTGAAGCCAAACAAACTGGTTTGAATTTTAATAACCATTTGAATCCTACAGATAGCTTTAACATGTTTAAGTACATGTATTTCTACAATGGTGCAGGCGTTAGTGCGGGCGATTTTAATAATGATGGCTTGATAGATTTATTTTTTTGTAGTAATCAGGGGCAAAATACTTTGTACCTGAATAAAGGTAGCATGCACTTTGAGAATGTGACTGCAAAAGCCAATATTCCTAATGATGGCGGCTGGAGTACGGGTGTAAGTGTGGTGGATATTAATAATGATGGGCTACTGGATTTATATGTATGTAGGGTTGGGCAGTTTGAAAGCTTGCACGGTAAAAACCAATTGCTCGTATGCAATGGTATTGATAAAAATGGTGTGCCAAGTTATACCGATAAAGCTGCTGAATATGGCTTGGATTTTAGTGGGTTTAGTACGCAAGCGGTATTTTTTGATTATGATGGTGATGGTGATTTGGATATGTTTTTGTTGAACCATTCGGTGCATCAAAATGGTACGTTTGCTGAAAGAAAAATGTTTCTTGGTACCTATCATCCGTTAACAGGTGATAGGCTGTATCGCAATGATGGCAAACATTTTACAGATGTTACAAGGCAATGCGGTATCAACAGTTCGGCTATAGGCTACGGCTTGGGTATTTGTGTGTCTGATATAGATTTAGATGGTTATCCCGACTTATATATTGGTAACGATTTTCACGAAAATGACTACTTATATATCAATCAAAAAAATGGCACGTTTAAAGATGATTTGCAAAATAGAATCATGCATACGAGCCAATTTTCGATGGGTGTAGATGTGGCAGATATCAATAATGATGCGTATCCTGATATTATTTCGATGGACATGCTGCCATCTGATCCGTACATCTTAAAACGCTCATTAGGTGAAGATGAATACAACACTTTTTACATGAAAATTGGGTATGGTTATAATTACCAATATACTAGAAATAATCTACAATTAAACAGGCGTAACGGTATGTTTAGTGAAGTAGGTTTATATGCTGGTGTTGCGGCTACAGATTGGAGTTGGAGCCCATTGTGGTTAGATTTTGATAATGATGGTTTAAAAGACTTGTTTATTAGTAATGGCATACCCAAGCGTTTGAATGATATTGACTATGTAAATTTTGTATCTAATAGCGAAGTGCAAGACCAGATACGTAATAATAAAATTGCTGAGAAAGAAAAGAAAATTATTGAGTCATTCCCGCAAATAAAACTGCCTAACAAATTCTTCAGAAATAATGGGGATGTCACTTTTAAAGATATCGCCACACAAATAACAAATGATAAACAGACGTTTTCCAATGGTGCTATTTATGCTGATTTGGATAATGATGGCGACTTAGATGTGGTAGTTAATAATATTGATGATGCAGTATTGATATATCAAAATAAAAGTAATGATATGAAGCCAAAAGCTTCGGTTGATATTGCTTTGAAGGGTAATGAGAAGAATATCAATGCCATTGGTGCCAAATTATTATTGTTTAGCAAACAAGAGATTCGCACATATGAAAATTATCCAGTGAAAGGGTTTCAAAGCAGCATGCAAATGCCTGTTCACATTGGGCTAGACAATACAAAAGTGGATAGTTTACTACTAGTATGGCCAGATAATACATACGAACATATCGCTTACAAAGCAGGCACAGCAAAGCTTACAGTCATTTATAAAAAAGGATTGCCAAAGTTTGATTACAATGTAATTACTAAGCATTACATAAATACAACCACACCAATGGTTGATATTACGAAGCAAACAAACTTACTTTGGAAACATGAGGAAAATCCATTTAATGAGTTTGATAGAGAGCCATTGATACCACACATGGTGTCTCGTGAAGGACCAGCATTAGCAGTTGGAGATATCAATGGCGATGGTTTAGAAGATGTATTTATTGGTTCATCTAAAGGTGGTAAGCCTGCAATTTTTACACAACTTGCTAATGGTAAGTTTATTAAAACCAATCAGCCGAGTATTGATGCTGATAGTACCAACGAAAATGTAGATGCTTGCTTTGTAGATGTAAATGGCGATAAGGCTTTAGACCTTGTAATAGCCACAGGTGGAAACGAATATTATGGTGCTGATGAACATCAGCAGCCGCAAGTGTATATCAACGACGGTAAGGGTAATTTTACTAAACTAACCCATGCTTTTGATAATTTATTTCTCACGGCTTCTTGTGTAGTGCCTTACGATTTTAACAATGATGGCGCTATCGATTTATTTATTGGTGCAAGAGCCGTGCCTTGGGCTTATGGCGAAGTGCCGCAATCGTATCTGTTACAGAATGATGGTAAAGGTCATTTTAAAAACGTAACAGAACAATACTGTAAGGATTTATCAAAAGTAGGGTTTGTGCAAAATGCTATTTGGGTAGATATTAATAAAGATGGTAAAAAAGATTTGGTATTAAGCCTAGAGTGGGATGGTATTTGTGCATTCGTAAATGGGAAAGGTTCGTTTACCAAACAACAGCTAACTGATAAAAAAGGATGGTGGAATTTCACCTTGCCATGTGATATTAACAACGATGGTAACATAGATTTTGTAGTTGGTAATCTTGGTTTAAATAGTCGTTTAACCGCAAGCGATAAAACACCTGTAACGCTTTATTATAATGACTTTGATGGTAATGGCAAAAAAGAGCAAGTACTCACGTATTTCTTAAACGGGCGAGAATTACCTTTTGCTAATAAGGCAGAATTAGAAAAGCAAATGCCTTTGCTAAAGAAGAATTTTTTGTATGCACACGATTTTGCAAAAGCAACGTTACAAGAAATATTTACAGAAGAAAAATTGAATAATGCTGATAAATGGCAAGCTAATTATTTTGCCAACGCGATTTTGATTAATGATGGTAAAGGCAATTTTACCACTCAAGCTTTGCCTTACGAAGCACAGTTTACAAGCTTTAAAGATGCTGTTATTATTGATGCCAATCACGATAATTTGCAAGACATTTTATTAGTAGGCAATTTTTACGAGAATAATATTCAGATGGGTAGATACGATGCCGATTTTGGTACGATTCTCATCAACAAAGGCAATAATCAGTTTGAAGTATCTACAATTAATGCCTTACAATTAAAAGGCCAAGTACGAAAAATAAAGCCCATTGTTATTAATAAGCAACAGGCTTTTGTATTAGTTAAAAATAATGATAGTGTGTTAGTTATTCAGCAGCAAACTAAAAAATAGGATAGTAAAATCTAGTTATCCATTTCGTTGTGTCAGTTTCTTTTTCTCTATCTGTAATCAATTGCTGATAAGGAATGGCAGGGGATGAGTGCTTAAAATCGGCAAAGTATTTTTCAAACATTTTAAAGGATTGTTCTACTGTTGATGGGCCACCCTTGATACTATCACTTTCTAGAATTCTACCTATCACCATGCGTCTAAGTTGAATAGTATTAGTTTCTGCTACCGTATGATTTACAGGTATTGCCACCATTACCTTATACGAAGTTTCCGTTTCTTTTGTTACATTAAGCATAGGCGCGTTTATAATAGTAGCACCTTGTTGTTGTATATGCCTTCTGAGTTCATTAACAAGTTTGTACACTTCTATTGTTGAAGGGGTATGATTTAAATAGGTTTTAGTACTCATTAATGCGGTATCTTTTACAATCGTACTAATAACGTTAAAACCATAAATATTAGATGGTTTTTCTAAAAAACGCTCTAGTTGCTGCATCACCTCTTTGATATTTTGTTTAATATATACGGCTCTGTTATAATGATTAATTCTAGTAAATGGATTCATGCTAGCTGTGTCATTATATTGACAAATCACTCTTATCGAATCGTGGCTAAAGCCAGCAACAGCAAGGTTTACGATAGTTGTTTTTTTATTATAGTCAAGCGCTATTTGTGTATTGTTATATGATTTACTAACAATGTGGTACGTGATATCTTTATAAGTAGCTATTGTTCTATCTCCAACTTTTTCCAACTTCCCGGGCCACCATTTTGTCCAATTTTCTTCGTTAGATGCATATTCTACTGCACTTGTATAATTCGTATACATGGGTGTAATACTTGATACCACTAAATTTCTTGGAATAATAATATAAACACTTGCAATAGCGATGGCTATAAATGCCACTAGAATAATCAACCATTTTTTCATATACAAACGCGATAAGTAACTTTTGAAATAGTGGTGCAAAATAGTGTATAATCTAGTATTCGGTTTTTATCATTTTTAGAAATTATTTTAAACCGTTTGCAGGGGATAATTTTGCCAACTAATTCCTTTGTATTCATCACAATTGCACAGTTTCTTTTGCCCATTCTGTTTAATTTTAGAAATTCTTTTTCATGCTTGCTAATACGAAAATTATGTTTCAAAAAAGGTTGTTTTTGCTCACTTTTAGTGTAGCTATGTTATCTACAATTTGCGCTTTTGCGCAAGATCCATGGAAAATTACTTCCACTAAAATTGACCCTTCAAATTATTATGGTATTACCGTAGCTAATGGTATGATTGGTGTGGTGTCCTCCCCAGAACCTTTTAAGGTAAAAGATGTGGTGCTAGCAGGTGCCTACGATTTGTATGGGCGTGGTAGAGTAAGCAATTTTTTAAAAAGCTTCAATCTGCTAAATATGTATTTAGAGGTTGATGGTAGGCGCATTGGCGGTAGCGATGCCACAAACATGCAGCAAGAACTAGATATGCATCATGCTAGTTTTACAACTACCTTTAGTTATAGCGATAAGGCTGATATCAGTTATACCTACTACTCGCTTCGTCAATTACCCTTTACAGTACTAATGGATGTTACTATTTCAGCTAAAAAAGATATCAATATTGGTGCAGCAAGCGTTATGGAAGCACCCGATGCATTGAAAGATGTACAGAATTATTACAATGAAATAGATAGGCCACACGTTGTTATAAGTCTATTAACGTCTTCGGCTAAAAGCCCTACAGGCAAATTATTAATGTGTGCTTCTAATACGTTTTTATTTAGCGAAAAGCATGGGAGCGAACCTAGAGTTATTCATGAAATGTGGGATAATAATATGCATTTAATGAAGTTCGGTAAGCAATTAAAAGCTGGCGAAAAATACAGTTTCTCAATTGCAGGTTCTTCTATTACTTCTGCACACCATGATGATCCTTTAAACGAAGCTGAGCGTATGACTATTACCGCTAAGCTAGAAGGTAGAGATAGGTTGATTGCTTTTCACAATACAGCTTGGGATAATCTTTGGAAAAGTGATATTGTGATTAATGGCGATGCACAAGCTCAGCAAGATATTCATAGCATGATGTATCACTTATATTCATTTGTACGTGAAGGATCAGCAATGAGCCCATCCCCAATGGGTTTAAGTGGCTTAGGATATAATGGTCACGTATTTTGGGATACCGAACTATGGATGTATCCTGCCATGTTGGTTCTACATCCAGAAATGGCAAAAAGTATGGTTGAATACCGCTTTCAGCGATTAGGTGCTGCTAAGCAAAATGCCTTTAATCATGGTTTTAAAGGGGCAATGTTCCCTTGGGAAAGCGCAGGTACAGGTGTAGAAGAAACGCCTGTTTGGGCTTTAAGCGGTCCGTTTGAACAGCACATTACAGCCTGTGTTGGTATCGCTGCGTGGAATTATTATTGTGTTACACAAGACAAAGAATGGTTGCGTGAAAAAGGTTATCCAATATTAAAAGAAACAGCTGCATTTTGGGCTAGTAGGGTAGAGCGCAACGGACCTGGTAAATACGATATTAAAAATGTAGTTGCTTCCGATGAGTGGGCGGAAAATGTAGATAACGATGCGTTTACCAATGCCGCTGCAAAAGCAGTATTGCAAAATGCTACAGACGCTGCAATTATACTAGGTATTACCCCTGATGCAGATTGGTTGCATGTAGCCAATAATATTCCCGTGTTAGTAATGGAAAATGGCGTAACCAAAGAACATGCTACCTATCATGGGGAAGGTATTAAGCAAGCGGATGTTAACCTTTTAGCGTATCCTTTAAAAGAAATTACAAATACTGCCCAAATACGAAAAGACCTTGCCTATTATGAAACACGTGTACCCAATGAAGGTACACCCGCTATGACGCAAGCCATTTTTACTCTGCTTTATGCACGACTTGGGGAAGGCGCTAAAGCGTATCATTTTTTTAAAGATGCGTACGAGCCAAATTTATTACCACCACTTCGCGTAATTGCTGAAACGAAAGGTGGTACCAACCCTTATTTTGCTACAGGTGCGGGTGGTATTTTGCAAAGTGTATTAATGGGTTTTGGGGGCTTAGAAATCACGTCTAAAGGTATTACACAAGTTGCATCTGCTTTGCCCCCAACTTGGAAAGGTCTTACACTAACAGGTATTGGTGTTGAACGAAAAACCTTTACTGTTAAGTAGTGTTGTTAATTTTTTTAAATACAAATAATATGTATAAATGGCTTTTGGCTGTATTGCTAATGGGAGTAGTTTTTGCAGCTTGTAACAGCGAGAAAAAAGAAAAGCAAACAACAGCTGATACTGAGGCGCAATGGTGGAAAGAAGCAGTTGTGTACCAATTGTACCCACGCAGTTTTAAGGATAGTGATGGTGATGGTGTGGGCGATTTAAAAGGTATTATTTCTAAGCTGGATTATTTAAAAAGTCTGGGTGTTACGGCTGTTTGGCTTAACCCTATTTACGAATCACCTAATGATGATAATGGCTACGATATTAGTAACTATCGTGCAATCATGAAACAGTTTGGTACAATGGAAGATTTTGATGCTTTGCTAAAAGGGATGCACGAACGTGGTATTAAAGTGATAATGGATTTGGTGGTCAATCATAGTAGCGACGAACACGAATGGTTTAAGCAAAGCCGCAGTTCTCGTACCAATAAATACCGTAACTATTACCATTGGTGGCCTGCTGAAAAAGGCAAGCCTACACCACGGTATAGCTTGTTTGATGTGAATCACGATGCTTGGATGTATGATAGTGTCACCAATGCCTATTACTTGCATTATTTCTCAAGAAAGCAGCCTGACTTGAATTGGGAAAATCCTGAGGTACGAAAAGAGGTATATGGCATTATGAAGTTTTGGGCTGATAAAGGCATTGATGGTTTTAGATTAGATGCGTTTCAGTTTGCAGCTAAAGACACCACATGGCCTGCTTTTCCTGTTGGCTACGAAAAGAATTTTTCTTTATATTATGCTGTAGGCCCGCATTTACACAATTATTTAAAAGAAATAAACACAGAAGTATTGAGCAAATACCATGTCATGAGTGTCGCTGAAGGTGCAGGCAATTCGTTTAAAGATGCGCATGATATGGTAGATGCAAGCCGTAAAGAATTGAACATGGCTTATGCTTTTGATGCGGTAGACTTGGCTAAAAAAGATGGCTATAGTGTAATAAAATTGAAAGAAATTTTTACCAAGTGGGATAGCGCTTTTGCTACCAATGGCTGGCTATCTATTTTCTTAGCAAACCACGACCAAGCGAGGCTTGTAACCCGTTTTGGTGATGATAGTCCCGCGTTTAGAGAAGTATCTTCTAAAATGCTTAGCACCTTTATAATGACGATGCGAGGTACGCCTTATTATTACAATGGTGATGAACTAGGTATGACCAATATTCGTATGGATAAAATAGAAGACTATAACGATGTGGCTACACTAAACGAGTATAAACATCTAGTAGCTACAGGTGGCAATATTCCTCAGTTTATGGATAATATTAAGTTCAGTTGCAGAGATAATGGTCGTACACCTTTTCAGTGGGATAATAGTACGAATGCAGGTTTTACCACGGGTAAGCCTTGGCTAAAAATTAATCCTAATTACACTACTATTAATGCAGCTGCGCAGGATAAAGACCCCAACAGCACCCTAAATTATTTTAGAGCATTAACCAAATTGCGTAAAGACAATAAAGTATTGGTGTATGGTAAATACGAGTTGCTAGATAAGAATAATCCTAACATATATGCTTATACAAGAACATTGGGTACAGAAAAATGGTTGGTTCTATTAAACTTCTCTAAGAATAATATTTCCTTTGATGTTAATGAATGGATTGCTCCCAAGAATACACCTGAATTGAAAATTAGTAATTACAAGGTTGATAAAGATGAGCAAACAAGACATAATTATGTACTGAAACCCTACGAAGCAAGGGTATATAAATTGAGCTATTAATTAAGCATTCATCTTCAACACTTAAAATTATTTTTTAAGGTAGTCAACTATTTGCAAGTTGACTACCTTTTTTAGTTTGGATAAGTCTATCCGTTATTTGCAATGTTACTTACCACAATCAGGAAAAAAGTGAAAGAGCGGGCTTGCGCCGATGCGGCGGGTGATTTTATGGTTGTAGAAAAGCTTGCGCCGATGCGGCGGGCGGTTTTCCAGTTGTAGAAAAGCTTACGCCGATGTGGCGGATGATTTTATTGTTGTAGAAAAGCTTGCGCCGATGCGGCGGATGATTTTATGGTTGCAGAAAAGCTTGCGCCGATCCAGCGGATGATTTTATGATTGTAGAACAGCTTGCGCCGATGCGGCTGGCGGTTTTACTGTTCACACGGAATCGATTTTATTTTAATAAGTAGCAATTTGAGATTGTATAGCGTCCATATTTTTAATGCCGTATAAAGTCTTTTGCTTTGAGCAACTGCCCCAATTTGTAATAACTAGTGTATAGACTTGTATAATACTTTAGGTGAGTTTTACCAATATGCACGTGACTGCAACCACGTTACTAAGTAGTAGATTATCTTCATAGTAAGTTAAAAAGGTCGCCACTTTTTCAACCAGGCCTAATTGGTTGGTTTGTTTGTCATCCATGGTAAAAGCTTTTTTTGATTGTGCAATAGAAATGTGATATAGAAGTAGCAAGCCTATTGGATATAACAAAATTGTGGAGGGTGTTTTGGGGGATTTTTTTGAAAGAGTTTATTGTTGGTTGTAGGTGCAATATGGGCAAAGGGAATAAAAAAGAAGCAGTTAGCTTTATAAGCAGACTTTTGTTTATTTTTGAGTTATGCGCAAGCAAAAACTACATCATGACTCGAAAGTTTACACTTTTAAATATTGTAGCAGTCCTTATCTTTCTTTTTATGTTAATTGACGTTTTCTGGATTGAACGAAACGAAGAACATTATGGATGGCAATATTACGCGTTATTTATAGCAGCTTGTTTTTCCTCACTATAAGTTGTAGCAGATAATTTTATCGTAGCTAAAATTAAGAATAATTTCAAATTGTTTTTAGTAGAGTTGATTGTTCTAATTATTGCTGTTTCCTTAGGATTTGTAATATTAAATAGTTAATCTACATAGCCTAAAAAATATTAATCGAGTTGTAATTTCACTATTCGTGATGTTAGCTTGCGGCATCTCTAATGGTTTAAACCCTTAGCCGTAATTTTTTCTTAACCGTGAGCAGAGGGTTTTCTAAGTTACCAATTTTAGGTACTTTTGAAGAAACTTTACAATTATGGGGCGCAATACTTCTATATCACTTGGCAATCATTTTGAAGATTTTATAGGTGATAAGGTAGCAACTGGAAGATTTAAGAATGCAAGTGAGGTGATACGTGCTGGCTTACGGTTGCTGGAAGAGGAAGAAAGCAAGATTGTAGCATTAAAAAAAGCTATTGAGGAAGGTTTTGAAAGTGGGTTAGCTACAAATTTTAATGCTGAAAAACATCTTGAAAAACTAAAAGCCGCCAAACACAAAAATGGCTAACTATACTCTTACCAATAAGGCGGTTGAAGACTTATCAAACATTTGGGATTATACATTTGAAGTCTGGTCAGAAACACAGGCTGATAAGTATTACTACATGCTGTTAGATGCTTGTCAAGAAATAGCTAATGAAAAAGTTATTGGCAAAAATTATCCTGAAGTGATGCCAGATATTTTAGGATTTAAAGCGGGACTGCATATCATCTTTTATAGAAAAGCAAAAGACAATAGTATTGAAATTGCTAGAATTCTTCATGGTAGCATGGATTTGAAAAATAGAATGAAAGAATAAAACTACTGTTAACAAAAAGTATTCACAAGTAAAGCAAACCGAGGGTTTTTGGCAAGGTCAACAGTCATTCTACAGCCGCAGTGTGCGACGCCTATGTAGCTCAATAGCAATACCACTGCTGGTTCAATAAATAAAAAACGGCTGAAGCAACGCTTCAGCCGTTTTTAGATGCTTCGTACCTCAGCATGACAAGCTTATTTTAAGTTGTAAACAGCCATCATTTTAAGTAACACACCGTTGGTCCACCCAAAGCCATCTTGTCCCGCATATTCGCCACCGCCTGCGGGCAGATTAATGTCAACCACATTGTATTTTTCCATCAGCTTGCCCGTTTCTTTATACACTTTTATGTTTAGGGCTACCCAACGCTGTGCAAGGTCTTTGGCAAGTGCTGTTTGCTGATAATTTTCCAAGCCTTTTACCGCTATCCATTGCAAAGGTGCCCAACCATTTGGCGCATCCCATTGCTGCCCAGATGTGGTTAAGGTAGTCACCAAGCCGCCTGGCTTTAAAAAGTTGGCACGCAAAGTATTCGCCATGCCTTGTGCATAGGCTTTATCGGCTACTTTAAAAAACAAAGGACTAATCCCTGCCGCTGTCATGATGGTGCTTTGTTGCTTAGTAGCAATGTTGTAATCGAAATACCAGTTGCGTTGTGCATTGTAGCAGTATTTATTAATAGCCAGTTTGCGTTTGGCAGCAACTTGTTCAAAGGCTTTTGCCTGCGCAGCATTGCCAGATAATTGGTAACATTTTGCCAATGTTAATTCTAGCTGATACAACAAGCCGTTTAAGTCAACAGGAATTAAATTAGTGGTTTGTATGGTATTGATGTTTTTACCATCTGCAAACCAGCGAGTACTGAAATCCCAACCACTTTCTGCACCACTACGTAACTCTTTACTTTTCTGTGCAAATACTTTTTTTACTGTCTCAGTAGATACTTTGTCTGCTTCAATATTCGCAAGGGTATAATCTTCTTTGTAGCTTTCTTGTCGTGGGGCATTGTCAGCATCGTAATAGCGGTTTAAAACGCTACCATCTGGCATGGTTACCGCGTGTTTGGTATTGGCGGTTTTGTCCATCCAATAGTTGTATTCTTTTTGTAAAGCAGATTGGTATTTTGTATACACAGCATTGCCCTTTTTCTCTGCTAATAAACCTACCATCAACGCAAAAAATGGTGGCTGTGATCGGCTTAAATAATAGCTGCGATTACCATTGGGTATGTGTCCGTAGGTATTGATTAAAAAAGCAAAATTATTAATCATGTTTTCCATCATCTCGTACTCGTTGCTTTCTTGCAAGCCAAGCATCGTAAAATAACTGTCCCAATAATAAATTTCTCTAAACCTACCACCAGGTACGATATATGCATTTGGCAAAGCCAGTAGAGAACTGCCTTCCACAGCCTTATCAGGGTTGCGTTTAAGCACTTGCCACAAGCTTTTAATATGGGTAGCAACATCTTCGTTAGTATTAGATTGATAGGTGTTCGTAGGATTAATTGGTAAATCAAAATTGGCTTTTACAAAACTTTCCAATGTGTATTTTGCTGAAGGATTGTTTTTAAGTGTTAAGTAGTCAGCTACTATCTCTTTTGGGTTACGTTTTGGTGTACAATCAACAAAGGTTTTGCTATCAGGAAAAATGCGTTGTAACTGTACATCTTTAAATAGCTGACCATAAATAATATCAGGAGTAAGCGTCGTTTTTGGCTTTTGAGCCAATGCAAAAAGTGGTAGCAAGAAGCTGCTAAGGATAAGCAATCGTTTCATATTGTATGTTGTTAAAAGAAAAGTAAGTTACAAGCTAATGTTAAGCATCAAACGAAAAGTTAAGCAATGCGCTTTGTGCAATGCTTTGTTGTGTACCATTTATTAAATTTTTTACCACACAAGTGCCTTCTTCAAGTTCTTTACTGCCAAGCATAATGGCGTAAGGAATTTGTTTTTTATCAGCATATTTAAATTGCTTATCAAATTTGGTGGTTTCGTGAAATAGCTCGCAACTAGTACCCTTGGCTCTTAGTTGTTGCATTAAACCAAATGCAGCTTTGCTTTCGGCTTCGCCCAAATTAAAGAACAAAACTTTGGTGCCAACTTTTATCACAGAAGGAAATAGTTGTAGCTCTTCCATTACATCGTAAATCCTATCTACACCAAAACTGATGCCTACACCCGGCACGTTTGGTACACCAAACAAACCTGTTAAATCATCGTATCTACCACCACCACCAATGCTGCCCATTTGTACGCCTTTGGCTTTTATTTCAAAGATGATACCTGTGTAATAGTTTAGGCCACGAGCAAGGGTGAAATCGGTTACTAGTTGCTGGTTGCTAGTTGCAGGTTGATAGTTCAAAATGTATTCTAGCTCATCAATACCCGCTTTGCCAATTTCGTTATCACCTAATAAGTTCTTAAGCGCACTTAGTTTTTCGGTATTGCTGCCATCAATTTGTAAATAAAGTTCTATTGTATTGATTTGCGCATCACTAAGACCACGAGTAGCTAATTCTTCTTTAACTTTTTCGATGCCAATTTTATCAAGTTTGTCTATGGCTACGGTAATGTCTACCATTTTGTCTGAACCGCCGCATATCTCCGCTAGTGCGGCTAGTATTTTACGACTATTAATGTGTATTTCAACTTCAATGCCAAGCTTCTCAAAAACAGTTGCATAAATATTTACCAATTCTACTTCATTTAATAAACTTTTACTACCTACCACATCAGCATCGCATTGGTAAAACTCACGGTAGCGGCCACGTTGCGGTCTATCAGCACGCCATACTGGTTGTATTTGGTAGCGTTTAAATGGCATGGTTAATTGACCATAATTCATCGCCACATATCTAGCAAAAGGAATGGTTAAGTCGTAGCGAAGGGCTCTTTCTGTAATGCCTTTTGTGTTTTTGCCAGCTAATACTTTCTCAAATTCAGCTTTTGTTTGTTCAAGCTTATCTACATTGTCTAAACCGTTATTTAAAATCTTAAAAATCAGTTTATCACCTTCTTCACCATATTTACCCATTAAGGTTTCTAGGTTTTCCATAGCAGGTGTTTCTAGTGGCGCAAAGCCATACAACTCAAATACAGAGCGAATGGTAGAAAAAATATATTGACGTTTACGTACCACTTCTGCCGAAAAATCTCTAGTGCCTTGTGGTAAACTTACGGTTGGCTTAGCCATAATAATTTGAAATTTGGAATTTGAAATGACTTATTTGTCATTATCTACAAACGAATAATGCGGCAAATATAATTGCTACACAATGCTTATTGCTGCTGTTGCTGCGCAGCTTGGTATTTTTTTATAATTACTTCACAAGTATCATCCAGCATTTTGTACACTTTTTTAAAATCTTCCAGGCCGCCATACCAAGGGTCGGGTACTTCACGGTTTTCATGTGGATACAACTCATTAAGTATTAAATCTATTTTATTGGCATTAAAATAATGGCCAGCTATCCGCTTTACATCAGCGTAATTACTGCTATCCATTACGTATATTTTGTCAAATATTTCAAAGTCGGTTTTCTTAAACTGCCGGCATTGTTGGTGGCTAATATCTACACCATTTTGTTTGGCCACCAATTGCGATGAACGATGTGGCGCTTCGCCTACATGATAATTAGCCGTTCCAGCACTATCTACATGTATGGGTAAACCTAATTTATTCGCTTTTGATTGTAGAATACCTTCTGCCAAAGGGCTGCGACAAATATTGCCCAAACACACCATTAAAATTTTCATCCTGCAAAGATAAATGGAGGATGGTTTTTAGTAAGTTCTTCGTCAAAATGGCTTTTTGCAATTGGCAATTTTTTAGAACTTATGGAAATTTCAAGCCCTTGCATCTTCATTAAAAATTATTTTATGAATAATCTTTTATCAAATAAAGCCACTCAGATGCCCGTCGAAATCAAAAATCATTATATTGCCACCTCAGTTTTTGAAAGAGGTGTTATGGAAAATGAATTTAGACAAAATTCTGCCGGAAAAATTGCCAAAAAAGCATTTGATATTACCCGTGCTTTATTGATAATTGGTATAGGTGCAGTGGTCCTTTTGGGTGATAAAATGAACATTGCTATAATGGTCGGTCTAGATCCAATTTTGAAATATATTTTTGGTAGTATATGCTTATTGTATGGCGGTTTTAGATTGTATCGTGGTATAAAGGGAGATAGCTATTTATGAAACAGTTTTTTGCATGGGTTTTAGTATTTGTAGGTTGTCTGGCTTGTAATGATGCCACAAAGCAGCAAAAAGCTGCAGCAGATACATTTGACAAAGGGCAAATAAATATTAGTGTTGACGAGAGCTTTAAGCCAGTAATTGAAGAGCAGATTAAGGTTTATGAATCTACTTACCCAAATACCAAAATTATTGCTAGTTACAAACCCGAAGTTGAATGTTTTAAAGACTTTCAAAGCGATAGTACAAGACTAATAATTGTTGCGAGGGGATTAAATAAAAATGAGCGGCAGTATTACGAAAGCACCTTGAAATTTATGCCTTATTATACCGATATTGCATACGATGCTATTGCGGTAATAGTTAATAGAAAAGGCAGCGATAGTGTGTTTACAATGGCTGATTTAAAAAACATTCTTACTGGGAAAAAAAATATTACCGCAGTAATGGATGGCAAAAATGCAACAAGCACGGTAAGGTATTTGCAAGATAGTGTGTTGAAAGGGCAAGCTTTTGGAACCAATGTTGTAGCCGCAAAAAATAGTGAAGATGTGGTGAATATTGTATCTAATACAGATAATGCAATTGGTTTTGTAGGGTTAAGTTGGATAGGCAATGGTTATGATGCAAAGCAACAAGCACAGCTAAAAACTGTAAAATTGGCTTTGGTTGAGTGTACCATTTGTAAAGATGGTGAATTTGCTAGACCATCACAAGCAACCATCACCTATTTACAATACCCATTGGCACGCCCCTTGTATTACATTGTAAAAGAAAATACCACACAACTTGGTACAGGCTTTGGTAATTTTATGGGTTCAGAACGCGGGCAACTGATATTTAGAAGAGCATTTTTAGCCCCGTCAAAAATTAGTTTTAAAAAACGATCAAGCAACATAAAAACAGATGATTAACAATTCTAAAACAAGACACATGAAGAAGGTAATTGCTTTGCTTTTTGCAGCTATTGTTACTGTAAGCGGCATTACGGCTCAAACATTAGCCGATGGTATTAAGTTTTTAAACTATAAGAAAAACAAAAGTGCAGTTGATGTCTTTAAGAAATTGTACGATGCCAATTCAAAAGATGCTCAAAATATTTATTGGTATGGGCAATCGTTAATTGCAACTGATGATGTAAAAGGCGCAAAAGCTTTGTACCAAAAAGCCTTACAAGATGGTGTTAATGATGCTTGGATTTTAGTAGGTATGGGCCATGTTGAAATTAAGGAAGAAGGCGATATGAATGCCATAAAACAAAAATTTGAGCAAGCAATTACCCAAAGCACCGAAACAAAAGGCAGAAATAAAAATAAGCCGAATGCAGCCATTTTAAATGCTATTGGCCGTGCCAATGCTGAGGGTGGTAGCAAGCAAGGTGATCCTACTTATGCGATAGACAAATTAAAACAAGCTGCAGCTTTAGATCTTACGAATCCTGACATCATGATTAATATGGGTGTCAACTACCTAAAATTGGGTGGCGATCAAGGTGGTGAAGCTGTAAAAGCTTTTCAAGATGCGATTACACGTGATCCTAAAAATGCATTGGCTAACTATAAAATTGGTATGGTTTACAAAAGCCAAGATAACAAGCAATTGTTTGAGCAATTTTTTACCGATGCTAATACTGCCGATCCTGCATTTCCTTTAACATATGCTGCTTTGTACGATTATTATGCTAATAAAGACGTAAATAAAGCCAAAGAAAATATTGAGAAATATATTCAATATGCAGACAAAGAATGCAATACCGATTTCTTATATGCTGATTATTTGTTTAGAGCTGGCAAATACCAAGAAAGTTTAGACAAAACCAAATCTATGGAAAGTGGTGAGTGCAAAACTTTCTACCAATTGCCTTTATTGTACGCTTACAACTACGATCGTATGGGTGATAGCGTAAAAGCTAAATCATATATTGAGCAATACTTTGCAAGCGCACCTAAAGAAAAAATCACTTCGTCTAATTATGACATTGCTGTCAAAATATTTTCTAAATTTCCTGGAAGTGAATCTGTAGCAGTTGGCTATTTGCAAAAAGCAATAGATAATGATACCGTAGTAGCTAACAAAGTGGCGTATGCTAATCAAGCTGCTGAAATAATGGGTAAAGCTAAACAATATAGCGAGCAAATTAAATGGTTGCAAACTGCGGTAAAATTGAAAGGTGGTACCATGAGCGAAAGCGACTATTTTAGACTAACAAATACCGCATATAGTGCAAAAGAGTATGGTTTAACAATGGAATTAGCTAAAAAATATATTGAAGCTTTCCCAACAAAACCACAGCCATATTCTTTTAACGTTCGCGCTGCAAAAGCAATAGACACTTCAGCTACGCTTGGAACCGCAGTAGAACCGATTTTATTGCAAAACGATTATTTACAAAAAGATTCGGTGAATTTAGAAAAGAACAAGAAAACAATCTTTTCAAATAATTATTATTTGTTAAAATATTATGTGGATGTTCAAAAAGAAAACCAAAAAGGATTAGAAATAGCTGAAAAAATGCTTTTACTTTATCCAGTAGCTGGTACAGAAGAAAATACTTTTGCTACACAAACTCGAGACGCACTTTCAAAAGCGTTGAGTGGTAAGCCTGCAACAAAAAATCCACCTGCTAAAACTGGTGGTAAATAAAAATAATTAAGAAATAAACTCCTCTACGTAGAGGAGTTTTTCTTTTGTATCAATCACAGCCTTATTTTTGCGACTTACAAAATCAACTCTATGAATTGGTTTCCTTTTTTGTTAGATGTTGCAGATACCTCAGCAGCCAGTTATTTCCCCATTGGTATTCAATTATTATTCGCTGCAGGCTTCGTAGCCTTTATGATTGGTTTGTCAGCTTTGGTGGGGCCAAAGCGTAAAACCAGCGATAAGTTAGAAAACTTTGCTAGTGGTATCGAGTCTCACGGTGATGCTCGCCAGCCAATGGCCATTAAATATTTTTTAGTTGCAATATTATTTGTGTTGTTTGATGTGGAGGTAATTTTCTTCTATCCTTATGCGGTTAATTTTAGAGCGCTAGGTTGGGATGGGTTTTTATCGGTATTAATGTTTGTAGGCTTTTTCTTGATAGGCTTTATTTATATCATTAAAAAAGGTGCTTTAAACTGGGAAGACTAGCAATTTTGCAGTTGGGTAATGTGATAATTCGATACTTTTAGAACTGTTTAAACGTTTAGGTGTTATTATCACATTATTGCAATACGTTATTAAATTATCAAATTAAAAATATGCGTCCGGTACGTTTTAATGTTCACGCTAAAGAAGCCAATATTGCAGATGCGGTAGCAACTGTAGATGCGCCTCCAGGTTTTGGTGGTGAAGGTTTTTTTACGACTAAAATGAGTGATGTTGTAGGTTTGGCTCGTAAAAATTCTTTATGGCCTTTACCTTTTGCAACTTCTTGTTGTGGTATTGAGTTTATGGCTACAATGGCTTCGCACTACGATTTGTCAAGATTTGGTAGCGAACGTGTAGGTTTTTCACCACGTCAGTGCGATTTATTAATGGTAATGGGTACTATTTCTAAAAAAATGGGGCCTGTCTTACGTCAAGTATATTTACAAATGGCAGAACCGCGTTGGGTAATAGCTGTTGGTGCTTGTGCAAGTAGCGGTGGTATTTTTGATACTTATAGCGTTTTACAAGGTATTGACCAAGTAATTCCTGTAGATGTATACGTGCCTGGCTGCCCACCAAGGCCAGAGGCAATTATAGATGGTTTTATGCGTATTCAAGATTTAGTGGGGCAAGAAAGTGTGAGAAGAAGGAATGGAGAACAGTACAAAGCTTTACTTAACAGTTACGGTATTCAATAATTATGGCACTAACAAACGAATTAATACAGCAAAAACTAACTGAAAAGTTTGGTGAGCAAGTTACCAACTTTGAAGAGCCTTATGGTATGCTTACGTTTGAAGCACCCAAGGAAATGAACTTAAAAGTGCTACAGTTTTTGTACGATGACGAAGCATTGCAATTCCAGTTTATGACCGATTTATGTGCGGTTCATTATCCTGATAATGCAGGTAGGGAATTGGCAGTAGTTTATCATCTGCATAACTTGGTAGAAAATGTGAGAATTCGTTTTAAAGTGTTTACGGATATTAATACACCAAATGTATTTACTGCGTCAAAATTGTTTTCTGCTGCAAATTGGATGGAGCGTGAAACTTACGATTTTTACGGGGTCAATTTTGTCGGTCACAATAATCTGAAGCGTATTTTAAATGTGGATGAAATGGATTATTTCCCATTAAGGAAAGAATTTCCATTAGAAGACCAAACAAGAATTGATAAAGATGACGAAATGTTTGGTAGAGGAAGATTGAATTAGTGCAGTAGTTGCAGTGTGCGACGCAACAACAGTTGAATAAAGAACAACAGTTGATAAACAAATAAAAATATCTCCCAAAATAGGGATGAGGCTTATGGAGCATCAACATCATATTACGTTGCCGGAAGGCTCAATAGAAAAGCAAACGACCACACTAAACTTGGGGCCAACACACCCCGCTACACATGGTGTGTTTCAAAATATATTAGAATTAGATGGTGAACGTATTGTAAGCTCAGAGCAAACTGTAGGTTATATTCACCGTGCTTTTGAGAAGTTGGCTGAACGCAGACCGCTTTACCAAATTACACCAATTACCGACCGTTTAAATTACTGCAGTAGCCCTATTAATAATATGGGCTGGCATATTACCTGCGAAAAGTTGATGCAAATAAAAACACCTAAGCGTGTTGATTATTTGCGTGTCATCATCATGGAATTAGCTAGAATCTCTGACCACCTAATCTGTAACTCAATTGTGGGTGTAGATAGTGGCGCATATTCTGGCTTTTTGTATGTAATGCAATATCGCGAATTGATTTATGAGATTTACGAAGAAATTTGCGGCTCTCGTTTAACTACCAATATTGGTCGTGTAGGTGGTTTTGAAAGAAACTTTAACACCACTGCTTTTGATAAACTTGAGAAATTTTTAAAAGAGTTTCCTAAGGTATGGAAAGAGTTCGAAGACCTGTTTTTACGCAACAGAATATTTATGGATCGTTTGCAAAATACAGGTGCAATAAGTGCTGAAAGAGCGTTGAATTATGGTTTTACTGGCCCTAACTTACGTGCTGCTGGTGTAGATTACGATGTGCGTGTCCACAGCCCTTATAGCAGCTACGAAGATTTTGAATTTACGGTGCCTGTAGGTAAAACTGGTGATAATTACGATAGATTCTTAGTGAGAGGTGAAGAAGTTTGGCAGTCGCTATCAATTATTGAGCAAGCTTATAGAAAAGTACAAGCATTTAAAGGTGCAGAAGCTGAGGTTTATCACGCAGAAGTGCCTGAGTTTTACTTGCCTAAGAAAGAAGATGTATACACTAAAATGGAAGCCTTAATTTGGCATTTTAAAATCATCATGGGCGAAACGGCGATACCTAAAGGTGAAGTGTACCAAAGTGTTGAGGGTGGTAATGGTGAGCTTGGTTTTTACTTTATTAGCGATGGCGGTAGAACACCATATCGCTTGCATTTCCGCAGACCATGTTTTATTTATTACCAAGCATATGCTGAATTAACGAAAGGTGCGATGTTAAGTGATGCTATCATTACAATGAGTAGCTTGAATTTGATTGCAGGTGAATTGGATGCGTAGCCCCCAAGCCCCTAAAAGGGTGTAAGGAAAGGCGATTGATTTATTATAATATTTTAAATAGCCCTCTAGGGTTTGGGTATATGGTGAAATTTTCAGAACAAAAATTGACTAAGGTGAGCGAGATTATAGCTCGCTATCCAGAGGGAAAACAAAAAAGTGCTTTGTTGCCTGTTTTGCATTTAGCTCAAGAAGAGTTTGGTGGCTGGTTAAGCGCTGAAACAATGGATTATGTGGCTGAATTGCTACATCTTACGCCAATTGAAGTATATGAAGTGGCTACTTTTTACAGCATGTATAATACAAAACCTGTAGGTAAATTCATGTTTGAAGTGTGCCAAACAGGGCCTTGTATGGTAAGTGGTTGCGACGATATTATTACCTATATAGGTGAAAAACTAAATATTAAGCCGGGTGAAACAACGGCTGATGGTTTATTTACTTTGAAAACGGTTGAATGCTTAGGCGCTTGTGGTTACGCACCAATGATGCAATTAGGTAAACATTATCGTGAACATTTAACCAAGGCAAAAGTAGATGCGATTATTGAAGAGTGCAGAAATAACGCAGCTGTAAATAATTAATTATGAAAAAAATACTTGCTTTATTGGCATTTGTAGTATTGGCTCTTGCATCTGAAGCACAAGCAAAAGCAGATAAACTCATTGCATTGCAAGTACAAGCTTTTAATAAGGCTATTTTTATAGTAAAAGACACAGCGGTTTTAAGTCAATTGTTAGCTACGGAAGTTACATATGGTCACTCTAATGGTAAGCTTGAGACAAGAACAGAAATGCTGAAAGGCGTAATGGATGACACAAAAGTGTATAGCGATGTAAAAACAGAAGTAGGTACAATTGTTTTTAGTGGCAAAACAGTGGCTGTAAGACATGTACTTTCTGCAATGCAAAAAGACACTGATGGTAAAGTTTCGCTATTAAAACTGCAAGTGCTACAGGTATGGGTAAAAGAGAAAAAGGCTTGGAAATTATTGGCAAGACAGGCTGTGAAATTAGTAGCTTAGAATAGTTGTTGAGGTATAGAAAGGCGTTGCAGTGAGTGACACAACGAAGTTGAAAATTGAGGCGAAAGCTGGTATCAAAATATTTATAACAAAACACAATCATCCTCAAACGAGGTCAGGTGTATGGGAGTAAAATTATTATTAGAAAAATCTCATGTAGAAGGTATTCGTAGCTTCGAGGTGTACCGTAGAGAAGGTGGTTACCGTGCAGTTGAGAAGGCATTGACAACAATGGATCCGGCGGCAATTGTAGAAGAAGTGAAGAAGAGTGGGTTGCGTGGTCGTGGTGGTGCGGGTTTTCCTGCTGGTATGAAGTGGAGTTTTATTGCTAAACCAGAAGGTGTGCCACGTCACTTGGTATGTAATGCTGATGAAAGTGAACCAGGTACTTTTAAAGACCGCTACTTGATGGAATTCTTACCTCACTTATTAATTGAGGGTTTAATTGTTTCATCGTTTGCACTAGGTTCAAATGCCACTTACATCTACATAAGAGGTGAATATGCTTGGATACCAGACATTCTAGAACATGCTATTGCTGAGGCAAAAGCTGCTGGTTTTTTAGGTAAAAATATTTTAGGTACTGGGTTTGATTGTGAAATATATGTGCAACGTGGTGCTGGTGCTTACATCTGTGGTGAAGAAACTGCATTGATTGAAAGCCTTGAAGGTAAACGTGGAAATCCGAGAATTAAACCACCGTTTCCTGCTATACAGGGTGTTTGGCAAAGGCCAACCGTGGTAAACAACGTAGAAACCTTAGCAGCTGTAGTACCTATTATAAATATGGGTGGTGAAGAATATGCGAAAATTGGTATTGGTCGTTCAACTGGTACTAAACTAATTTCTGCTTGTGGTAATATTAATAAACCTGGGGTTTATGAAATAGACATGACTATAAGTGTCGAAGAATTTATATATAGCGATGAATATTGCGGAGGTATTGCTAATGGCAAACGCTTAAAAGCCTGCATACCAGGTGGTTCTTCTGTACCTATTTTACCTGCTAATTTGTTGCTTAAAACGGCCAAAGGCGAACCTCGTTTAATGAACTATGAAGGTTTAAGCGATGGTGGTTTTGCTACTGGTAGTATGCTTGGTAGTGGTGGTTTTATTGTTTTAGATGAAGATCAGTGTATTGTAAAAAATACGTACACACTAGCTCGTTTTTACCGTCATGAGAGCTGTGGACAATGTAGCCCTTGCCGTGAAGGCACAGGTTGGATGGAGAAAATCCTTAAAAACATCGAGACTGGTAAGGGTAAAATGAGTGATATTGATTTGTTGTGGGATATTCAACGGAAAATTGAGGGCAACACGATTTGTCCACTAGGTGATGCTGCAGCTTGGCCGGTAGCAGCAGCTATTAGACATTTTAGAGATGAGTTTGAATGGCATGTAAACAACCCTGAGGAATCGCAAATAAGAAATTTTGGATTGGCGCATTATGCAGATGAAATACATGTGCCTGTAACAGCTTAGACTATGAGTGATACACAATTATTTAAAGTAACCATTGATAATATTACGGTAGAAGTACCTGCGGGAACTTCTATTTTGGAAGCTGCCCGTAAAATTGGCGGTGATGTTGCCCCACCTGCAATGTGCTTTTATAGCAAGCTTAAAGGTAGTGGTGGTAAATGTAGAACTTGCTTGGTTGAGGTAAGTAAAGGTTCTGAAAAAGATCCTAGACCTATGCCAAAATTGGTGGCAAGTTGCCGTACTACTGTAATGGATGGCATGGAAGTAAAAAACATCACGAGTCCCAAAGTGGTAGATGCAAGAGCGGGCGTGGTGGAGTTCTTGCTATTAAATCATCCATTAGATTGCCCTATTTGTGACCAAGCTGGTGAATGTCATTTACAAGATTTAAGCTACGAACATGGTAAAGAAGGTACGCGTTACGAGTTTCAACGTCGTACATTTAAAAAGCATGATTTAGGGCCTTATATTCAATTACACATGACACGTTGCATTATGTGTTTCCGTTGTGTGTACACCGCTGACCAATTAACCAGCAAACGTGAACATGGTGTACTTGATAGAGGTGACCATGCAGAAATAGCCACTTTTATAGAAAAAAGTTTAGACAACGATTTTATAGGTAACGTTATTGATGTATGTCCGGTAGGCGCATTAACAGATAAAACGTTCCGTTTTAAAAACCGTGTATGGTTCTTGAAACCATTAAATGCACATAGAGATTGTCCTAAATGTTCTGGTAAAGTAACACTTTGGAACCGCGGTGACGAAGTGTACAGAGTGACTGCTCGTAAAGACGAATGGGGCGAAGTAGAAGAGTGGATTTGCAACGAATGTCGTTTTGAAAAGAAACAAACTAGCGATTGGATAATTGAAGGACCAAGAGAAATCAGCCGTCATTCAGTTATTTCACAAGGTCATTATGCTGGTAAAATAGGTACCACACTACCTACTGAAACATTTGAAGCAGTGAATGATGGTCGTCAGCCACATTTATTAATGGATATACATGATGTGAGCAAGGTAAATATCCCAGATGTACATTTGAGCGCGATTAATGGTCCTTCACATTCTAATAATTTTAAAGACTAATTGTAATACATCAACATGACACTACTTGCTTTAGATTGGTTTTTATTGATAGAGAAATTAGTACTCATTGCAGTGATTATTTTCGCCAGTTTGGGTATTGCATTATACACAACATTTGCTGAACGTAAGGTGGCGGCTATTTTGCAAGATAGACCAGGTCCAAATCGTGCTGGTCCTTTTGGATTATTCCAGCCATTAGCAGATGGCTTGAAATTAATTACCAAGGAAGAAATCATACCAAATAATGCCAATAAAGCCTTATTCATTTTAGGCCCAGGTCTTGCAATGACGGCTGCTTTGATGACATGTGCTGTAGTACCTTGGGGTAATAAAGTTGAAATGTTTGGTAGAAGCATTGCATTACAAATTGCGGATATTAATATTGGTATTTTATATGTATTCGGTGTAGTAAGTATGGGTGTTTATGGGGTAATGATTGGTGGTTGGGCTAGTAACAATAAGTTTTCTTTAATGGCTGCTTTGCGGGGCGCTAGTCAAGCAATTAGTTACGAACTTGCAATGGGTTTGTCGCTGATAGCCTTGCTAATGCTAACTGGCTCATTGAGTTTAAAAAGTATCGTAGAACAACAAATGGCAGAAGGTCGTTTTTGGAATATTGTATATCAACCATTAGGCTTTTTGATATTCTTTATTTGTGCAATGGCAGAATGTAACAGAACACCATTTGACTTACCTGAAGCTGAAAACGAATTGAACTTTGGTTACCACCAAGAGTATTCATCTATGAAATTGGGTTTCTACTTGTTTAGTGAATACATTAATATGTTTATTAGTAGTACCATTATGGCTACCATGTTTTTTGGTGGTTATGATGTGCCATTTTTCAATGAAGCTGCACATGCAGATTTAGGAAATTGGCTGGCTGTAATTGGTATTGTAAGTTTATTGCTTAAAGTGATCATTTTCATATTTGTGTTTATGTGGATTAGATGGACTATCCCAAGATTTAGATATGATCAATTGATGAACTTAGGTTGGAAAAAAATGATTCCTTTGGCTTTGGCTAATATGCTAATTACTGGTGCTGTGATTTTGTGGTTGCAGAAGTAAATAGTTGATTTGCGATTAGTTTTGTGTGCAGTTACATAGAGAAAAAGGCGTACAAGTAATCCGCCACGGCGGAACGAATATGAAATATGGGCTAAAGTTGGTAACCAAAAAAAGAAAGAATTGGCAAGAAAAGTGTGGTGAGAGATAAAGTTGGTATCTATGGGTAATAAAAATATTTTTGCGAACATTTAAAAATCCTTTGAAGGATACGCAATATGCAGGCATTAACAACAAGGGCAAAACAGGTAGAACGCAAACCTCTAAGTTTTTTAGAGAGCATTTACCTATGGAATATTTTTAAAGGCATGGCTATCACTTTTAAACATATGTTTAAAAAACAGCCTACGGTACAATATCCTGAAGTGAAGCGTGAATTCAGCCCAGTTTTTAGGGGCTTGCACGTATTAAATAGAGATGCAGAAGGTCGTGAAAATTGTACTGCGTGTGGTTTATGTGCGGTGGCTTGCCCAGCTGAAGCCATTACAATGGAAGCAGCAGAAAGACTTGAAGGCGAAGAAAAATTATATAGAGAAGAGAAGTATGCAGCTAAATATGAAATTAATATGTTGCGTTGTATTTTTTGTGGTTTGTGCGAAGAGGCTTGCCCTAAAGATGCGATTTATTTGAGTGAAACTTTTGCACCTGCTAGCTATGCACGAAAAGGTTTTATTTATGGTAAGCAAGATTTATTAATACCAAATCCAGTTACGCATCCTGTAGAATACGCAGCTGCAAAAGGCAATAGATCATCAAATTAGTAATTAAGAATTGTGGATTTTTCATCCATAATCATAACTGTATAACATGGGTATCGTACAAATATTATTCTGGTTTTTAACTGCTTTAGCCTTAATAAGTGCCTTGATGGTATTGTTAAGTAAAAATCCTGTATTTAGTGTATTGTGGTTGATTGCTGTGTTTTTTGCTATCTCGGGTCATTACATTTTGTTGAATGCACAATTTTTAGCCATAGTAAATATGATTGTATATGCAGGGGCTATTATGGTATTGTTTCTTTTTGTAATTATGTTGATGAACCTGAACAAAGAAACTGAGCCTCAGAAAAATTGGATGATGATAATTACAGGCGTGGTAGGCGGTGGCTCTTTATTAATGATGTTTATTTCACTAGTGCTACAAGCCAATGAAATAAAAGGTAAAACAGCGTTACTTAAAGACGGTAATATCGGCCTTATTGGTAACTTGGGTAAAGCATTATTTAGTGATTTTGTTGTGCCTTTTGAAATAAGCAGTGTATTGTTTTTAAGTGCCATGGTAGGTGCTGTAGTGATAGGAAAGAAGTAAATATGCTAGTTAGCTAATGTGATAATTCGATAATGAAGGAAACAATTAGCATATCAGCAAATTATCAAATTATCAAATTGATTTTATGCCAATTCAGTATTATATATTTTTAGCATTAGCGTTATTTTCAATTGGTGTGGTAGGCGTATTAACACGCCGTAACGCCATTATCATATTTATGTGTATTGAGTTAATGTTAAATGCGACGAATCTGCTATTGGTCGCATTTTCAAAAATGCACCACGGTATAGCTTACGCAGCAGACAAAGCAAGTATGGTAGGTATTGATGGACAATTGTTTGTATTTTTTATAATGGTAGTTGCGGCGGCGGAAGTAAGTGTTGGTTTGGCAATTATCGTAATGATGTATAGAAATACACACTCTGTTGATATCAATTTTTTAAATAGACTGAAGAACTAAACTGCAAGCAACGTTTTACAAATGGATTGTTAGCAGATTAATGAAATAACAACTTAAATCAAATCTCTCTTTTGAGATTTAGGGGCTTATGAACAACTTAATATTTTTAGTACCATTATTGCCATTGTTAGGTTTTTTAATCAATGGTTTAGGCAGAAAATCTTTGTCAAAACAACTGATTGCAATCATTGGTAGTGGTTCTATATTAGCGTCATTTGTTGTAAGTGTATTATTATTTCTTCAAGTTAAAAGTTCTGGCACTGCTACCATAGCTAATTATTTCAACTTTATTCAAGTTGCTAACCTAACTATTCCTTTCGCATTTCAAATAGATCAATTATCTTCTTTATTTCTTCTAATTATAACTGGTATTGGTTTCTTAATTCATGTTTATTCTGCATCTTATATGCATGAAGAAGAGAATCAACATTATGGTAGATATTTTGCTTACTTGAATTTGTTCGTTTTCTCAATGTTGTTATTGGTAATGGGTGCAAACTATGTTATCATGTTCATTGGTTGGGAAGGCGTAGGTTTATGTTCTTACCTATTAATTGGTTTTTGGTTTAAAAACGATAATTATAACTACGCAGCAAAAAAGGCTTTCATCATGAACCGTATTGGTGATTTGGGCTTTTTGTTGGCGGTTTTCTATTTAATAAATAAACTAGGTACTGTAACTTACGTTGACGTTTTTGCAAACGTGAGTAAATTAACTGTCCAAGATATCACTATTATTACTGCGCTGCTATTTGTAGGTGCTATGGGAAAAAGTGCGCAATTGCCACTATATACTTGGTTGCCAGATGCGATGGCTGGCCCTACACCCGTATCGGCATTAATACACGCTGCTACCATGGTTACAGCTGGGATTTACATGATTGCTCGCAGCAACATATTGTATACCATGGCACCAGGTACACAAGGATTTATTGCTGTCATTGGTTTAGCCACTGCTTTGTTTGCAGCTACCATTGCTTTAAAACAAAATGATATTAAAAAAGTATTGGCTTATTCTACAGTTAGCCAGCTTGGTTATATGTTCTTAGGTCTTGGTGTGGGTGCTTATACTGGTGCGGTTTTCCACGTAATGACCCACGCTTTTTTCAAAGCATTATTATTCTTAGGTGCAGGTTCGGTTATTCATGCCATGCACCACGAGCAAGATATTAGAAAAATGGGCGGCTTGAAGAAGTTTATGCCAATCACTAACATCACTTTCTTACTAGGTTGTTTGGCTATTGCTGGTGTGCCACCTTTTTCAGGTTTCTTTTCTAAAGATGAAATTTTAGCTGCAGCTTACGAGAAAAATCCAATTTTATATTATCTAGGTGTAGCTGGCGCTTTAATGACTACCTTCTATATGTTTAGATTATATGCAATGACTTTCTTAGGTAAATTCAGAGGTACGCATGATCAAGAACATCACTTGCATGAAAGTCCATCGGCAATTACGTTCCCTTTAATCGTATTAGCGATTCTAGCTACAGTTGGTGGGTTTATTGGTATACCAGAAGTATTTGCAAAAAATAGTCATTGGTTGGAACATTATTTAGCACCAATATTTGCTGGATCAACTGCTTTGGTAGAAACCCATGCTGTCAACCATTCACAAGAATTATTAATGATGGGTGTAGTTACCGCTTTGGTGCTAGTTACTATTGTATTCGCTTGGAATAAGTTTGGAAAGTACGAAGCAACAACCTCTGAAGAAACTGGTCTAGGAAAAATATTAGAAAATAAATGGTATGTAGACGAATTGTACAATGCCATTATAGTTAATCCTCTGAACGAATTCTCTACTTTTTTGAAAAATGTAGTTGAAAAGAGCGGTATTGATGGTGCTGTAAATGGTGTCGGTAAACTGGTTAATTATTCGTCACGCCAGTTGCGTTTGGTACAAAGTGGTCAAGTAGGTGCTTATATTTTAATGATGGTTTTATCTATGATCGTGATTCTTTTCATTTGGATTAATGATGCCACCATCATCACCTTTATAAATAAATTATTTTAATTCAGCAGACTAACTCTTTCAATAAATATGGTTCCTTTATTATTAATATGCATCCCTGTTGTAAGTGGTTTACTTACCTTTTTATTGAGAAATGGTAGTACTGCTAAAAACACCGCTTTAATCGCTTCTATTGCAACACTTGTTGTGGGATTAATGTCTGTATTTTCCAAGCAAGCACTTAATTACGAAGCTGATTGGTTGCCTGTATTGGGTAGCAGCTTCTCATTGCATTTAGATGGCATGGCAAAAATGCTTGCGCTTTTAACCACTATTTCTCTTCCCGTAGTTTTTGCAGCTGTTTATAACAATGACTATAAAAATGCGAATGTATTTTATGGGCTAATGTTACTTACACAAGCAGGTTTGCTAGGTGTATTTTTAGCTAGTGACTGTTTATTATTTTATTTCTTTTGGGAATTAGCCTTAATCCCAGTGTATTTTTTATCCTCTATTTGGGGTGGCGAAAAAAGGATTGCTGTAACGTTTAAGTTCTTCGTTTATACGTTTATAGGTTCGTTATTGATGTTAGTAGGTATCTTGTACTTATACAATTTAACGCCTGATCATTCATTTGCTATCAAATCTTTCTATGCTTTAAAACTGACCGCTACCCAGCAAAACTTAGGGTTTTGGTTGTTTTTTATTGCGTTTGCTATCAAAATGCCAATTTTCCCACTACATACTTGGCAGCCAGATGCATATGAACAATCGCCTACAGCAGTGACAATGATATTGAGTGGCGTAATGGTTAAAATGGGTATTTATGCAGTCATTCGTTGGGTAATACCTTTATTTCCATTAGCAGTGGAAAAATTTGGTTTAGTTATTATCTTATTGAGCGTTGTTGGTATGTTGTACGCATCATTTATTGCTATAAAACAAGATGACATTAAACGTTTGATTGCGTACTCTTCTATCGGTCATATTGGGTTAATGTGTGCCGCTATTTTCGCCATGAAGAGTATTGGCTTGCAAGGTGTTATGATTCAAATGTTTAACCATGGTATTAATGTGATTGGTTTATGGATTGTTGCTGATGTTATTGAGCAACATTTAGGTACTAGAAAATTTAGTGATTTAGGTGGTTTAGCGCAAAAAGCCCCTTCTCTAGCTATTTTGTTAGTTGTGTTGGCTTTTGCCAATGTTGCGTTACCATTAACCAATGCATTTGTAGGTGAATTTTTAATGTTTAATGGTTTGTTCCAATATAATATTTGGATAGCTGCTGTAGCTGGTATTAGTATTATTCTAGCAGCTGTATATACCTTAAATATGGTACAGAAAGTATTTTATGGTAATACTACAGAGATTACTGTAAATGCGACTGATATCAAAGGTAATGTGCAATTAGTATTGATTATCTTGGTATTCGTCATTATTGGCTTAGGTGTATATCCACAGCCAATGATAGCATTAACGAAAGTTGCACCTTAGTTAATAAGAATTTAGAAAGGCGCTTAAATATATTTTTAATAATATGCCGAAACCTTTTAGGTATCAGGCTTAAAAGCCCCTTTAGGGGTTTGGGGTTACTTATTATGAATGCAATTATTTTATCAGCTTTATGTGGAATAGTAATGATGTTTAGCGGCATTTTTACTACAAATAAATCTGCCATTAAAAATGTCGCTATTGCTGCAATATTAGTATTACTGTTAGGCAATTTATTAGAAACTTACGGTATTTACGCCATTACCATCGACACTAAAGACCTATTGAGTTTTAGCAAATTCGGATTATTTTTTAATACTATTTCTTTTGTTGCTACACTTGCTTATTTGATATTAAGTGGCGATGATATTACGAAAGTAGGTGAAAATGCTGCCGAATATTTTGCCTTGATTTTCTTTGTTTTATGCGGCGTAAGCATTCTTTCTAGCTTTAATGGCTTATTAATGTTTTTCATTGGTATCGAAATTCTATCTATACCACTTTACATTTTAACTGGTGCTGAGAAAAAGAATTTAAAAAGCAACGAAGCCTCTTTGAAATATTTTTTAATGGGTTCTTTTTCTACTGGTATCATGTTAATGGGTATTACTTTGTTATATGGCGCTACTGGTAATTTTGGTCTAGCAAGCTCTGCTGTAAAAACAACCCTTGGCTTAACCAATGCTGGTATTTTAGCACCAGTAGGTTTATTATTATTATTTATTTCAATGGCGTTTAAGGTATCAGCTGCACCTTTTCATTTTTGGACGCCTGATGTATATGACGGTGCCCCAAGTGTGTTTACGTCTTTCATGGCTACTATCGTTAAAGCGGCGGGTTTTATAGCATTTATACGATTGTTTGAAGCTAAAGCTGAAGATTTAGGGCCATCATGGAAAATTATTCTATTTGTAATTATTACTGCTACCTTACTTATTGGTAATATAACAGCAGTGTTTCAGCAAAGTGTGAAACGTATGTTGGCCTACTCAAGTATAGCGCAAGCCGGTTTTATGTTATTTGCTTTGTATAGCAGTAACGATTTAGCGCGAGAAGGTATCCTATTATATGCAGCAGCTTATAGTTTCGCTACAATTGGCATATTTGCTATACTTGTTAAAATGAACGATTATAGCTTAGATGGATACAATGGTCTTGCAAAAACACAACCTGTTCTAGCAGCTACCAATACTATTTTCTTATTATCGCTAGCAGGTATTCCTCTAACGGCTGGCTTTTTTGCCAAATATTATATGCTAGCATCTGCTATTAAAAATGGTGGTTCTGTGGTATTAGTGATCATCGCAGTATTATTTGCCGCTGTGAGTGTATACTATTATTTCAGAGTTATACAAGCAATGTATTTTAAAGACGGTAATGCTGAAACCTCAGAAATAAAAGGCAGTTTTAAATTGGGCTTAATTGCTGTAGCAGCGCTTATTATTCTATTAGGTATTTTCCCTACAGCATTATTAGGCTTTTATTATTTTTAAGACAATACAATCACTACGATAGTTCTTAACAAAAAAACTGTGCAATACTGCACAGTTTTTTTTGTTAATACACATAGCTGTTTTAACGAAACCCCATCCTCATTTAAAAACTAGGTATGGTAAATAGGAAACTACACTAATCATTTAATTTTCAAGGTTGGTCTACACCTTTTCTAGAATTTGGTCTACAACTAGTGGTGTACCAATAAATTTAGGTGAAGCGAAGGCTGTTTTATACCCCGCTAAAGCAAATGTGAGCTCATATATCCCATTTGCCAACTTGGCAAACCCATATTTACCATCGTAATCGGTAGTAGTAATATTCGTGCCGTCAGCTACTTGTACACCAGTTAGTGGCTTGCCAGTAGCAGCATCTGTTACTTTACCCGAAATATCAAAATGTTTAGTAGCTCTATGCGTTATTAGGTTTTGATAACTGCTTATTACGCTATTAATTTTGCTGATAGCCGTTTTAAAAGGATCAGCACCATCGTTAATAATATATTGGGCATTTATTTTGTCACGTAGTTTAAAGTAAAGCGCAGTGCTTTCAGCACGTTTACTGCTCACACTTTCCACCTTGTTCGTTCCCAATTCTTCTGCTCTCGCTATAAAAGTAGTGTTAAAGAGGGAGTTAGCTGTTTGCATTTCTGTTACCCAATCTGTTAAGCCTAACTTTGTTACCGCAGCCACCAAATTGGGTTTGGTGGTTAAATCGCGTACCATACTGGTAATGGTTTCGGTTTCTGCTTGATAATTCTGTTTTGCAATACCCTTGCCATATAGTTCTAGCGCTTTTGATAGGGTTGTAGCAGCAGCTTGCTTGGCTTCATCAAAATAGTAGGTCATACTATCTACCATTTTAGAAATACCTACCAAGGCTTTATCACGACGCTCATCAATTAGCAACATCTCCGCGGTTATTTCGCTTCCCTGCGCTATCTTGTAATAATTATCTATTTCAGTGGTAATCGTAGCAAATGCATTGTAAGGTGCTACTACCTGAAGGGCGGCAGGTCCGCTGTTGTTAATAATTTGTAGCATGTCTTTGCTAAACTGTAAATACTCTGGGTTACGCAATTTCTTAACGTCAATGGCTGCAATCATATCATAATTTTTTAGTGAATAGCAATGTTATGCAATTTGTTTTTGTATATAAATATTGCATATACATTTAACAAGTTTTTAGCTATTTATTAAATAAAAACACATTTTATGCGAACAGTGAAACCGTTCGCCGCATCGGCGCGAGCTTTTCTGTAGTAGTAAAACCGTTCGCTGCATTGGCGCAAGCTTTTCTGAGATGGTAAATGCGTCCGCCGCAACGGCGCGAGCTTTTCTAGGGTAGTAAAACCGTCCTCTGCATTGGCGCAAGCTTTTCTGAGATAGTAAATAGATTCTGAATCTTGTTATGTATTTAAACAAACCATGTAGATGCATGGATTAGTCATGTCTTTTCACTTATCTATGCGCTAAAAAAGAAGTTGTGTAGGTTTTGCGGTAGTACTCATAGACACTAAACAAAAACGTCCGAGTCTTTCAACTTCGGACGTTGGTATAAATACTTTGGTTTTTAACTAAAGTAACTTGTTTATTAAGCTATGCGTTTAAACTCTTCATCATTGCTTCCGGGTATCGTGTACCTACAGCCGCATCTTTGCCAAAAATGCTATCAATATTCTCAAGGTCAGTCGCTGATAAGTTGACTGTTAAAGCGCCTGCATTTTCTTCTAAATATTGTAGGCGTTTTGTGCCAGGAATTGGGAAAATATAATCGCCTTGCGCCATTACCCAAGCCAATGCTAATTGGGAAGGCGAACAACCTTTTGTAGCAGCTATTTCCTCAATTTTAGCTACTAAAGCTAGGTTTTTATGAAAGTTCTCGCCTTGAAAGCGCGGTGAGAAACGGCGGTAATCTGTTGCGCCAAAATCTTCAAATTGTTTTATTTGACCAGTTAAAAAGCCACGACCTAGTGGGCTATAGGCCACAAAAGCAATTCCTAATTCTTTACAAGTGGCCAACACATCATCCTCGGGGTCTCTTGTCCATAATGAGTATTCACTTTGCACTGCTGAAATAGGATGCACGGCATGCGCTTTACGTAGGGTTTCTGATGAAACTTCACTTAAGCCGATACCACGTATTTTGCCTTGCGCTACTAATTTCGCCATGGCACCTACGGTATCTTCAATGGCAGTGTTAGGGTCTTTTCTATGCAAATAATATAGATCAATCATCTCTACATCTAATCGCTTTAGGCTTGCTTCACAAGCCGATTGCACGTAGGCTGGACTACCATCTATGCCTCTAACAGTGGGGTTAGTGGCATCACGTACAATACCAAATTTGGTCGCTAACGTGATGTTTTGTCGGCCTACGAGTTTTAAAGCTGTACCTACTAATGCTTCATTAATAAATGGGCCGTACATATCCGCAGTATCCCAAAAAATAATACCTAACTCTACAGCACGCTGCAATACCAACAAGCTCTCTGCATCGTTTTTATTACCATAAAATTCACTCATACCCATACAACCCAAACCTAATTGCGATGTAATGATACCTTGACTACCTAATGGACGATTTTGCATGATATTAATGTTTTTTTGATAAAAATATTATAATCCAAGTACTTGTTTTATACTGTAAATACCTTTTTTGCCCACAATAAATTCTGCAGCTAAAATGGCACCACTAGCAAAACCTTGGCGGTTGTGTGCGGTATGAATAATTTCAATATCATCTATTGCAGAATGGTATTTTATTTTATGTGTACCGGGTGCGGGGTCTATTCTTTCACTAATAATTTCAAGTTCTTCAATATTATCGCTAATATGGTTTACCCAAGCTTTTTTGCGGGTAATATGTGCCAATACTTGCTCTGCTAAAGTAATCGCTGTACCACTTGGTGCATCTTTTTTCTCGGTGTGATGTATTTCTTCAAGCGACACATCATAGTTTGGATGATGACGCATCAATTTGGCTAAATAGCTGTTTAGTTCAAAGAATAGATTAACGCCAATGCTGAAATTACTCGCATATACCAATGCAGCGTTTTTTGATTCACAATCAGTTGTTACGGCATCCCATTGTGCCAGCCAGCCTGTACTACCACAAACCACTGGTACACCCGCCTCAAAGCATTTCTTAAGATTATCAACTGCACTATGCGGGCTTGTAAATTCAATAGCTACATCACATTGTTGCAGGTTTGCAATAGTAAACGCCTCTTGATTAGATATATCAAACTTAAAAGCTATCGTATGGCCTTTTTCTACTGCTATAGCTTCAATGGCTTTCCCCATTTTACCGTATCCTATTAATGCAATTTTCATTGGAATTAAGTTTGAAATTTGAAAGTTGAGATTGTACTGTTTAATTTTTGCCATTCACTATTGACGAAGCACACTACTCATCTTACGAGTTGGCGTTTTATAGCTTACTACCAAACTTACACCTGGCCCTCTTGTGGTTGGATTAAGTGTTGGTTTTATGTTTAAAGTAAGGTCGTCGCTTACATCAAAGTTTTTTAAATGACCAAAAACGGTAGCATCTGCAACGTTTAAGCCCCAAACAATAAAGAACCAAAGGATAGAATAATCTCTATTTTTTCTAGCTGCGTTACGCGCAGATTGAATACTTGCAACGTCTACTTTTTTGTAAATAGCAGCCAAACCATTATAGTCTGTGCTATCTGCTGCAGTAGTACCTACAGCAGCTTTGTATCTCGCATTGTAGGCAAAACGTAATTCTTTGTAATAATTGTCGTTGAAAATATAGGTATAGGTGGGTATTGCTATTGCGCCATACACAATAGGCAATTTCCAATATTCCTTATTATATATTTGACCTAAGCCTGGAAAAATTAAAGAGCGTCTTGTAGCAATGCGGGGATCGTGTTTTGGTTTTGCTTTTACTATTGGTGTATCGGCTTTTGAAATATTGGTTGAATCTTTAGGTAGTTTTATTGGCTTAGCGGTGATCTTTAAGGTACTATCTTGCTGTCCAAACATCGATGATTGTGACAGCATTTGCTTGTCGGTTTGTGCCACTGAACGGAAGCCAATAAGTAAACAGCAAGCCAAAATTGCTAATTTTAGATTTAAAACCCAATAGCTACTAGGTTGACATCTAAACCTTGCAATCGCCCACGAACTATTCACTATTGACCATTGACTATTGCCCATAAATATTTATCAGTACAATTGATGATGGTTTAGCTTATTACAACATTCATTTGCTCTAAAATTTTGTTCAATTCTTCAAGCGAAAAATATTCTAATGTAATGCTGCCAAAGCCGTTTTTGTTATGTACCATTGTTACTTTGGTACTAAAATGAGATGCTAAATTATCTTCAATTTTTTTATAAGCTGGCGGTAAGCTGTTAATTGCAGTAGGTTTAACAATTGGTTTATCTTTATAAAGTTTACGAACCAACTCCTCCGTTTGTCTTACACTAAGGTTTTTGTTTTTCACCTCGTTGTATACAAATAATTGCTTATCGATTGTATCTATATTAATCAAAGCTCTCGCGTGACCCATGCTAAGACTGCCATTACGTACAGCCATTAAAATATCTGGCGGTAATTTCAATAAACGAATGTAGTTGGTCACCGTACTACGTTCTTTGCCCATACGCTCCGCTACTTGCTCTTGCGTGTAGTTTAGCTCCTCCATCATGCGCTTGTAGCTAAGACCAATTTCTACCGCATTTAGGTTTTCACGCTGTAAATTTTCAAGTAATGCTAATTCTAATAGCTCGGTATCATTTGCCTGACGGATATATACAGGAACGTCAATCAAGCCAGCTATTTTACTTGCTCTAAATCTACGTTCACCAGCTATTAATTGATATTTTCCATCGGCAAGTTTCGTTACCGTTAATGGTTGAATAATATCATGTATTTTAATTGAAGCAGCTAATTCGTTCAATGCTATTTCATCAAAATCTCTACGCGGTTGCTTAGGGTTTACACTAATATCGCTAAGCGGAACGCGAGTGGAGGTGGTAACTTTTTCCACCACTTCAGTTTTTAATTTGCCTTCGGTAGTTTGTAAGTCGGTATCTATATTTTGCAATAAGCTACGTAAGCCTTTACCTATTGCATCTTTATTTAATTTCGGAGAAGCCATTCTTTTTTTATAAATTACGCGTTATCGGTTACCGGTTGGCCGTTAACCGTCTACTGGTTATTCAAGTATTCTTTCTTCGTTGGTCATTTTCGTCATTTCATTCTTTTGCAAAATTTCTTTGGCAAGGTTTAAATAATTTACTGTGCCTTTACTTTCTGCATCGTACAAAATAACAGGTTTGCCCACACTAGGTGCTTCGCTAAGGCGGGTATTTCTATGAATGATGGTGCTAAAAACCATATCATCAAAGTGCCTACGCACCTCACTTACCACTTGGTTGCACAAGCGCAAGCGACCATCGTACATGGTCATTAAAATACCTTCAATTTGTAATTCCGGGTTTAAGCGACTTTGTACAATTTTCACAGTATTCAACAATTTGCCTAAGCCTTCCAAAGCAAAAAACTCACACTGAACTGGCACAATAACACTAGTAGAAGCCACCAAAGCATTTACTGTAATTAAACCCAAGGATGGAGAGCAATCAATCACTATAAAATCATATTTATCCTTAACAGCGTCTAAAATGTTTTTCATCACATTTTCACGGTTAGGATAATTAATCATCTCAATTTCAGCGCCTACCAAGTCTATATGGCTGGGTAAAACATCTAAATGCGGTATTTCGCTTTTTAAAATCACATCTTCTGCTTTGGTATTATTTACCATACAGTCATACAAGCTATTGGTAATATTGTGCAAGTCAAAGCCAGTACCAGTGGTACTATTGGCCTGTGGATCCGCATCTACCAATAAGGTTTTATATTCTAGTACAGCAAAACTTGCTGCTACATTTATGGCTGATGTGGTTTTACCTACACCGCCTTTTTGATTTGCTACACCAATAATTCTTGCCATTGCGCAGATTGTATTTTTTTAACCAACAGTTAGTTATCTATTAGGTTTTTGTTACGTTGCATGCCTACCTTTTTCGTTGGCACCCCGACATCATCACTCTTGAGACAGGACTTTCACAGTTGTCTCTCAGCTAAACTTAGCCCACAATGTCCGATAATTTCCGTGACAAACAATAACACAAGGTGGCAAATGTAAAAGATTACACAGCTATTTGCAACTTCAAGCGAAGGTAATTGTGAAGGTGTTGGTAACTTAAAAGCAAAACGGGTACGAAACGTTGTTTCGTACCCGTTTTGTATTGTATTTGTTTGACAGAGGTTCCTACAAACTAATTGTCTCGCCAATGGCAGGTAACAACAGTTTTTTACCTGCTTTCTCAAAATCTGCTAAAGCTTGTGCTTTATCAATTGTAATATAGCCGAAAGTGTCATAATGTACACCCACTACAGTGTCACATTTCACAAATCCAGTTGCATGAATGGCATCAACTGCGTCCATTGTAAAATGGCCGCCAATTGGCATTACAGAGAATTTTAAATTGGCCCAAAGCGGAATTAATTGCATATCCATTGTCAGTGCAGTATCGCCTGCGTAATAAAAATCGCCCTCAGGTGTGCTAAATACAAAACCCATTGGGTTGCCACCACTAGCACCGTCGGGCATCGTAGATGAATGTATAGCACTTACACCACGCACTTTACCAAAAGGAAAATTGATATAACCACCGTGGTTCATCATCAACACGTTTTCTACGCCTTTTCCGCCTAGCCAACCAGCAATTTCTGCTGCGCAAACAACTGTAGCTTTGGTGCGTTGTGCGATGCTAATTAAATCTGCAACGTGGTCATTATGGCCATGCGACACGAAAATAAAATCAGCCTCAATGCTGTCTGCTGAAATATTGGTAGCTAAAGGATTACCCGAAATAAATGGGTCGAACAATATTTTTTTGCCTTGTACGTCTACCTGAAAACAAGATTGACCAAAATAAGTGAGTGTCATACAATGTTGATTTTATAGTTTTTAAAAACAATGATAACAAAACAACAATCTTTTAGGCAAACTGTTGATGTATCATTGTAAAATATTTATCATCAATTTTAATCGTTTAATTGAACAATAGTCTTTATGAGAAATGCAAGTACGTGGTGGATTATCGCTTTTTTAATGTTACTATTTGATTTTTATGTCTATCAAGCTATAAAAACTGTTAGCCAAAACTCAACAGACAGAGCAAAATGGATAATACAAATCGCATATTGGGGTATTTCTATAGCAACACTGGCGTGCTTATTATCATTACCATATATACAGGCTTTACAAACCAATAAGATTTTCAGAAATTATGTTTTTGCTATAATGGTAGGCCTGTTTTTGGCTAAAATGGTCGGTTCTACTTTCTTTCTGATTGATGATATTCGTAGGCTATTTGCTTTTGTGTTCAACAAGGTTTCAACCTCAAAAGTTGATACTGCGGCGTCAGACAATAATATTCCACGCTCTACTTTTTTAAGTTGGATAGGCTTAGGTATTGGTGGCGGTTTGTTTGGTACTTTGTTATACGGTTTCAGCAATAAATACAAATACCAAGTTACGCGTGTGCCAATAGCGTTTAGTAATTTGCCAAAAGCGTTTAAGGGGCTCAAAATTGTACATATCAGCGATATACATAGTGGTAGTTTTAATGATAAAGCGGCTGTAAACCATGGCGTTGATATGATACTAAAAGAAAAGCCTGATTTGATATTATTTACTGGCGATTTGGTAAATGATAGATATGAAGAAATGCACGATTATATAGATGTGTTTGATCGCTTAAAAGCGCCAATGGGTGTGTTTAGTACATTAGGCAATCATGATTATGGCGATTATGTAGCTTGGCCTAGTGAGTCTGCCAAAAAACAAAACCTTGAGAATTTAAAAAGGGTCCATGCGCAATTAGGCTGGAAATTGATGATGAATGAGCATACCATTTTTGAGAAAGATGGTGAAAAAATTGCATTACTAGGTATTGAAAACTTTGGTGCAAAAGGTCGTTTCCCAAAATATGGCAGAATGCAAGATGCCTATCCTGGTACAGAAGCAATTCCTTTTAAAATATTAATGAGCCACGATCCCAGCCATTGGGATTATCAAGTAACTAAGGAGTATAAAGATATTGATTTAATGTTATCTGGTCATACACATGGTATGCAGTTTGGTTTGGAGACCCCATATTTTAAATGGAGTCCTGTTAAATGGATGTATAAGCAATGGGCAGGCTTATACGAGGAAGGACAACAAAAATTATATGTCAATCGAGGTTTTGGATTTATTGGTTACCCTGGTAGAGTGGGTATATTGCCAGAAATTACGGTAATTGAATTGGTGTAAATCGGTGAATCATATTATTTTACAGGAATAAAACCGCTGCTCAATGCAGCGTTTTTATTATAAGGTTTCGTTAACAGAAATTACTGTTATAAAGCCGTTAAAGTCGTTTTAACAAAAATTTATTTTACTTCTTTTGCCAAAAAATAAGCAATGAAAAAAACAGTATTAGCCACGCTTGTGTTCCTGTTAACCAATCAGTTATGTGTAAATGCCCAAAGTGTAGTAGGTGTAAAAGGTGGTATCAATTTTACCAATATTTATGCCAATAGTTTTAGCGGATCGTATAAGCCAGCTTACCAAGTAGGTGCTTTTTTAAGTAAACGCATTAATGACAAATGGGGTTTCCAGACCGAGTTATTGCTCAATCAGGTGTCAGCAAAGAAATCTGCAGATTTTGATAAAATATATTACAATTTACAAAACACCGTAAGCGACGGTACAGCAAGTATTAGTTATATCAGTGTCCCTTTTTTAGCTACCTATAAGCTAAATGGTACATTTTCACTAGATTTTGGCCCACAAATTAGCGCTGCTGTTTATAGTAATGAGGCATTATTTAGAAATGGTCAAAAAGCTTTAAAACACTTGACTATTCAGTTGTAGGTGGTGTCAAAATAAATTTAGTTGATCTTCTATTTTATGCACGTTATAACTATGGATTAGCTAATATTAATAATTATGACAATAGAGATACTTGGAAAAATATGCAATTAAGCGTTGGTGTAGAAGTGCCTGTGTTTAAAAATGGGAAGAAATAGTCAATAGTCAATAGTCAATAATCAATAGTCAATAGTCAATAGTCAATAGTCAATAGTCAATAGTCAATAGTCAATAGTCAATAGTCAATAGTCAATAGTCAATAGTCAATAGTCAATAGTCAATAGTCAATAGTCAATAGTCAATAATTAGGATTACTAAAGTTAATACTTTTTAGCTCTCCTTTTTATTTGGTAATGCACTATTGACTATTGATATTTTATCGTTTGCTTATCTTATTCATACTGATTGCTTTTTGCATCGTGCATTTAAAGCGATCTACACCAGCTACGCGCAATTCTCTATGCTTGGTACTACGACCAGCCATACGTTTTCGCCACATTTTAAAGCTGCTAGGCTTGCTGTTAGCACGCATAAAAGCAATCACTTCTTTTTCGCTTAATCCAAACTGAAACTCAATAGCTTCAAAAGGGGTGCGGTCTTCCCAAGCCATTTCTATAATGCGGTCAGTATCTACAGTTGTTAAATTAATTTTCATCTTACTTAAATCTATTTTCAACAAACAACCGTATATGCTGAACGGTTGACCGCTTATTAAAAAAATATTTTCACAATGCTTTAAAGGGCTTTGGCACAATCATTGGAAAATATCCGTTAAACATCAAAAATAAGCACATGAAAAAGTTAATCGTTGCAATGCTTGCTTTGTTTCTAGCATCAGTATCGGTACATGCACAAGGTCTTAAAGCTGGTATTAAAATTGGCGCTAATGGTACTAAAATAGATGGTCAATCTTTTGAAGATGGCTACAAATTATCGTACCAAGGCGGTGTATTTATAGAAGCTGATTTTAATAAGAAATTCGGTATTCAACCTGAAGTATTATTCGGACAATCTACTAGTAAAACGGTTAGCGGTATTGGTGCTATTGGTACGAATCTTCCTTCTGGTCAAGATATTATACTTAATTATTTGTCTATACCAGTATTGTTGCGATACAATGTAGGCAAGTTGATAACCTTGAATTTAGGCCCTCAATTTGCTATTTTATTGAATAAGGACAATACCGTATTGCAAAATGGTCAGCAAGCTTTCAAAAGTGGCGACTTCAGTATGGTAGGTGGTGTACAATTGAATTTTAGTGTATTGCGTATTTATGGAAGATATAATGTGGGCTTATCTAATATTAACGATGTAAGTGATCAAAATAAATGGAAAAGCCAGCAACTACAATTAGGCGTTGGTTTTAAACTATAGGTTTAGGTTTAGGTTTTGGATTTTAGGTTTTTCAGGCAAAGGCATTGTGTTTTTACACGATGCCTTCATTTTTTGGTCGCAGATTAAACTAATGTAATAATGTGCTATGATTTTAAAGCTAAGCTAGTCTCTTTTACAAGCTTTTACCTAATTTAATGTGTCATCAGCCTTGTAACATTATCCGCCATTTTGTACCATCGTTATACATAATATTGCAGTGGCACTAATATTGTTTTACTTAGCACTCTCAATTTTTTTATAATAATACGTTTGGTTTGTGACAACTTGACTAACCAACCCTATTATGAAACATAAACGAACATGACTAAAAACAAGCGCTTTTTTGCAGGTGAAGATGAATCGGATTTTATGCCAATTATTCCTATAAATGAGAACGATGCAGAAGATAAAAACCTAATAATTCCTGATGAATTACCGATACTACCATTAAGAAATACCGTTTTATTTCCAGGTGTGGTACTACCAATAACTGTGGGCAGAGATAAAAGTATTAAAGCTGTAAATGAGGCATATAAAGGTGATAAATTAATTGGTGTTATTTCTCAAAAAGATACCAATATCGAAGATCCTGATGCGAAAGATTTGTGTAGCATTGGTACCGTTGCAAAAATTATTAAGCTCATAAAAATGCCCGATGGCGGCACTACCATTATTATTCAAGGTAAAAAGCGTTTTGAGCTAGTAAAAATGCTTAGCGACGATCCTTTTTTTAAAGCGAGTATACAGCTACTTGCGGATGACGAAAAGCCCGAGAACGAAAATTTTGAGGCTTATTTAAGCAGTATTAAAGATTTGGCTACGCAAATTATTCAGCTATCGCCAAATATGCCTACCGAAGCAGGTATTATTCTTAAAAATATAGAAAGTGCAGGCTTTTTAATCAACTTTGTAAGTAGTAACCTAAATGCAGATTTAACTGAAAAGCAAACCCTGCTTGAGATGCACGATATGACCGAGCGGGCCGAAAAATTGGTGCATTTACTGCAACGAGAGCTACAATTTGCCGAACTAAAAGATAAAGTAACCAACAAAGCCCGTGTAGAAATAGACAAGCAACAGCGTGACTACTTTTTGCAACAGCAACTAAAAAGCATTAAAGATGAGCTTGGCGGCGACAGCAACGAACGCGAAGTAGCCGACATGAAGAAGAAAGCTGAAGCCAAAAAATGGCCTGAAGCTGCCAAAAACTTGTTTAATACCAACGTACAAAAGTTGGAAAGAATGCACCCGTCTACACCAGATTATTCTATTGTGTACAACCACTTAGATCTATTGCTAGACCTGCCTTGGGAAGAATATACCGATGATAATTACGACTTAAATAATGCTAAAAAAGTACTTGATACAGACCATTATGGGATGCAGAAAATTAAAAACCGCATCCTAGAATACTTGGCCGTATTAAAACTAAAAGGCGATATGAAAAGCCCTATTTTATGCTTTGTAGGCCCTCCAGGTATTGGTAAAACATCGTTGGGTAAAAGCATTGCACATGCAGTTGGGCGCAAATATGTACGTGTAAGCTTGGGCGGCCTACACGATGAAAGTGAGATTCGTGGTCATCGAAAAACCTATATTGGTGCCATGCCAGGTAGAATTTTGCAGAACATTCGCAAAACCAAAACCAGCAACCCAGTCATGATTTTGGATGAAATAGATAAAATAGGTAACGACCACCGAGGCGACCCTTCATCTGCATTGCTAGAAGTGCTAGACCCAGAACAAAACAACACTTTTTACGATAACTACCTAGAACTTGAGTACGATTTGAGTAAAGTACTGTTTATTGCTACCGCTAATAATTTGCAAAACATACAACCAGCTTTGCGTGACCGTTTAGAAATTATAGACTTAAGCGGCTATGCAGTAGAAGAGAAGGTTGAAATTGCTAAAAGACACTTGGTGCCTAAGCAAAAAGAAGCGCATGGTTTGGGTAAAGTAAACCTAAAACTAGCCGACAAAGTATTAGAAAAAATAATAGAAAGCTATACCAGAGAAAGCGGTGTACGTGAGCTAGATAGGCAATTGGCCAGCATTATGCGCTACCAAGCCAAAGAATTGGTACTAAATGAGAAAGTAAAAAGCCCCATTACTGCCGATGATGTAGAAAATATTTTAGGTTCTGCCAGATATAGTAACGATATCTACAAAACGGTAAACATGCCGGGCGTAGTGGTAGGTTTGGCTTGGACGTATGTAGGCGGCGATATTTTATTTATAGAAACCGTATTAAGCGATGGTGGTAAAGGCGAGCTAAAACTTACTGGCAACCTTGGCAACGTGATGAAAGAAAGTGCCATTACTGCCTTGACGCTACTACAAGCCAATGCTAAAAAATATGGCATAGACGTAGAAGACTTTGGCAAGAAAACCATTCATGTGCATGTGCCGGAAGGCGCTACACCAAAGGATGGCCCAAGCGCAGGTATTACCATGCTTACCTCTTTGGCCTCTGCATTTACTGGCCGTAAAGTAAAACCTTACCTTGCTATGACTGGTGAAATTACCCTACGTGGGCAAGTATTACCAGTAGGCGGTATTAAAGAAAAAGTATTGGCTGCTAAACGTGCTGGCCTAAAAGAAATAATTATGTGCTGGCAAAACCAGAAAGACGTAGAAGAAATAGAAAGTGCGTTTATTAAAGGTGTTACGTTTCATTATGTAAAAAACATGCAGCAAGTGCTAGATTTAGCATTGGTGTAAATAGATATTACTTTATACAAAAGCCTATTACCATCACTGGGAATAGGCTTTTTTGTCATAACTATTATAATTTGCAGCTATGATGCAACGTTGAGTGAGTACAATAGTCACATTTTGTATCTCAGGAGACGCTTTGAGTGAGTAGGATAGTCACTTTTAGTATCTCAGGAGACGCTTTGAGTGACGAGGTAGACACTTTAAGTAGCAAAGAAGTCACTTTGAGTGAGTAGGGTAGTCACTTTTAGTTTCTCAGGAGACGCTTTGAGTGACGATGGAGCCACTTTAAGTAGCAAAGAAGTCACTTTGAGTGAGTAGGGTAGTCACTTTTCCGCTAACGCTAGTATCTAGGAAGTGCTAATGCGTAACCTTATTGAAGTAATAAATATTAAAAACTATCTAACAATAAGGAATAGGTGTGACATCTGCTCGAAAGCGCCTTCTCAACACTTCTTTAACCATAGGTACACTTGCCCAACCATTTCCTTGTACTAATTATTTTATTCACTAGCTTTAATGTCATGTTCCACAACATCAAAGCCTACTATTATCGCATGATGCCGCATCTTACTCAGGCGGATTGGCAAGTATTGGAAGAGCGATTGACTATTAAAACCTACAAAAAAGGCGACTGCATAGTCAAGCAAGGTGAGGTGTGCAACTATGTATATTTTATTAATGTGGGCTTTTTGCGCTTTTACAAATTGATTGATGGTAAAGACATATCTACAGGCTTTATTGGGGCTAGTGAATATGTCTCTTCTTACGATAGTTTTTTAAAAAGACAACCTGCATTCGAAAACTTAGAAGTACTAGAAGATGCAGAATTGCATTGCTTAAGTTATGATGATATGCAATTTTTGTACAAGCACTATCCTGTGTACCAAATGTTTGGTAGGGTAATAGCCGAACAATTGTTTATATGGATAGTAGATAGAAGCAACGAATTATTGCTGTTAACCCCAGAACAGCGCTACGAGAACATCATTAAAAATGAACCAGAATTACTGCAACGAGTGCCACAATACATGCTTGCTTCTTATATAGGTGTAACGCCAGAACACCTTAGCCGCATTCGTAAAAAAATGATGACCAAGTCTATTGATATTTATCAATAAATATTGCAAGAAACTCTTCTTGATATTTATCAACGAAAAATAAGTTGTACTACTGCATGTTTGCATTTCAAAGAAACAAGCACAGAGTCGAGTAAACTGGATGTTGCAAGACATATTGTACGAAATATAATTCTAACAAATTTATCATCAACCCAAACGTAATAATATGCAATGGATTTATGAATTACAGCAGCGCAATGCCTTACTTTTTTGGTATGGTTTACTATGTTTTGTAGGCGGTATTGTATGTGCCTTATTTACTAAAACAACTAATATTCAGGTTAATCATATCAATGCTTTTATAAAGCCCATGAAATTCTTTTTCAGCGTGTGGCTGTTTTGCTTTACTATGGGATGGCTTGTATTTGAATTACAGCAACCTAGTATTGCCAATAGTTATAGCTTAATGGTAGTAATAGTGATGAGCATTGAATTGATAATTATTACTTGGCAAGCTGCCAATGGTAGGTTATCGCATTTCAATATCTCATCGGCTTTGTACAGAAGCTTGTTTATGCTTATGGGTATAGCTATTACTGTATTAACTGCGTGGACGCTTTATATTGGCTATCAGTTTTTTACCATACAACCTGCAACCATTCCTTTGGGCTATTTATGGGGTATCCGTTTAGGCATTATTTGCTTTGTCATCTTTGCATTTGAAGGTGGTATGATGGGTGCAAGATTATCCCATACCATTGGTGCTGCAGATGGTAGCGAAGGCTTGCCCATTGTTAACTGGAGTAAGCAGTATGGCGACTTACGTATTGCGCATTTCTTTGGTATGCATGCTTTGCAGCTATTGCCTTTGGCGGGTTATTTTATTTTTAGAAAGTCAAGTGGTATTATCATGGTATCGGCTATTTATTTTGTTTTGGTAAGTGTAATGTTAGTAAGGGCTTTAAAAGGTTTGCCATTGGTAAAGCCAACCCAAGCAGCGCCATCTATTATAACAGAAAAGGTATAACACAAGTAGTAATGATGATTGCAATAAATAACCGAGATTGAATAGTGCGTCAATTTCGGTTAATTTTTATTGATAAATGATGTAGTAACGATGTCTCAAATTTTCGATTTAAAATACCTCGCCAATATTGACAAAAAAACCTCTTGAGCCATTATTACCAAAGCCATAATCTAGGCAGACATTGGTGCCAGAAGTTTTGTTAAGTTTTAAGCGAATACCTAATCCGTAGCCAGGTTTTACGGTGGCATAAGTGGCCGATAAATCAGAAGAGTATTTTTCTAGATTACAAAATAGTACACCATGCAACAAGCCATTATTACTAAGTCTAGCACGATATTCTGTTTCGGCATAAAACATATTTGATCCTCTAAACCTGCCTTGTATGTAGCCACGACCTGTGTTGTAACTGTCGTCCCAACCTACACTAGGTAACATTAAGTAGGGTGGGGTAATGCCACCAACCGTAAGCCATGCTAGCCCCCAAAATGCGAGTACGTTGTGCGAATTTTTAGGAAATGTGGTATAGGTACGCGTGTCAATTAATAATGATTGCCAGTTCTCGTCACTGCCCATAAAAGTAAAGTTGGGTCTGTAAACCACATTGGCAAAAATACCTTGTTGCGGATTAATTTGATTAAGACGAGAATCATATAATAATTTAAAAGCAAAACCCGAACTAATCTCTGAGGTACCCAACTTGTTAGATAGGCGACGCGCAATGTTTTTTCTAAGAGAATCTAATGCTTGAATATCCCAATATTGGTCGTAATAATACCCCAAACCTATATACAAGTTATTAGCAACTTCTTTTTGTACGGTTTGGTGAAATTTTAAACCTGTAAAATTGATAGTATAGCCTTGATTCGGATCTGTACGCCCGCCGAGTCCATAAATATCAGAAGGGTATTGTATATAGCGAATGTCTGTGGTGAAATTGAGGTTGTTATTTTTTGTCCAGATATTTGCAATAAACGGAATGATGGTTTGGTTATATTGCGAATACGTAACACTTGTAGTAATGCTCGATACTTTTTGAGAAGCGCTGTTTGAAGTTTTAAATGCGAGATTACCACTCACAACACCAGCCCAACCAGTTTGTAGTGAGTAGCCAGCTGCAGGAATGAAAGACGCATAATACTTTTTTGGTTTTCCTTCATTTGGGTGTATTTTATTTTTATGAAATATTCCATGAAATACATCCCCCAAATCTTTAGTATCTATTGAGTTAATTGTATCTGTAGCAGTCGTCTGTGCCCAAATGGTAGCAGTAGTGAGTATAAATAATAGCGAAAAAAAACATTTTTTTGACATATTATGGTAGATAGGAATCAATGCTATAGGTTTAATAAATGATACTTGAAATGGTAAAATTGTGCACTCCCTAACAAAATATACCCGATTCAGTTGTATTGATATCGGTAAAATTATTGATAAGGCTGCTTAATTGTTTGTATAATACTTTGTGTATTGATGTTGATAATTTTTTGATCTTGTAAAAAAGATAATACTTGCCAAATATGATCCTTATTAATTTGATGCAATTGAGTTAATAATACCGTTATATCGATTTTTTTATTAGTATCCAATATCTGCATTATTTGCTGTTGAATATTCATAAAAGTTCTTGTTGATAACGTATTGCTTTTATTAGCTAAGCAAATATCGCAAATACCACAAGCTTGTGCCGCACCATCACCAAAATATTTTGAAATATATTCACTTCTACATTGCTTAGTAAGTTGTAAATATTGTAACATCATATCTACACGTTGCTGGTAAATCTGCTTACGTTGCTGATAAGCAACTTGATTAAATACCAAATATTGAGCAGGTGCTCGGTTGGTAAAATAATGAAGTTGTGGACTTTCCTTTTGTGGAATATATTGTATAATACCAAAGGCTTGCAGTTGTTCTAATGTATCTCTCACATCAGTTTCTGAAAAGTGTATTAATTTTGCTATTTGTTTCTCGCTGATAGATATTTGATTATCGAGGATGCCACTATAACTGCGCAATAAACATTTTACCACAGGATCTAACTTAGGGTGACTTTTTTCTATATCGTTTAGTATATCCTTAGGCGCAACAAACTGTACTTTGGATGGTAAAAATACGGACTCATTAAAACTGATATAACCTTCTTGTTCCAATGCTTTGAGTACTGCCATAACCATAATAATGTTCAACTGAAAATTTCTAGCAAAGCTGATTAAATCAAAATTGTAATACATGCCTTCTCCAGCGCCTACGGGTATATGTAAAAAATCCGCCAGCGCTTGATATACAAGTTTTATATTATCCATTATTGGAAAACGGCTGTCTGACGATGCATCTAAGCGTTTTATATCTTTATTATCGTATAGTAAAACTGCGTAAGATTTTTTGCCGTCTCTACCCGCACGGCCAGCTTCCTGATAATAATTTTCTAAGCAGTCAGGTGTATCATAATGAATTACAGTACGTACATCGGGCTTATCTATACCCATGCCAAAAGCGTTGGTACAAACCATGACCCTTGTTTTATTGCTAATCCACAGTTGTTGCTTTTCGTTTCGTTCGTTATTGCTTAAACCTGCATGGTAATAATCTGCCGAAATGTTTTGCAGTGATAGTAAATTCGCCACCAATTTGGTTTGGCTTCTATTTCTACAATACACAATACTACTGCCCGGTACATTGGTTAAAATAGTAACTATTTTATTTATTTTACTATCTACATTAAATACTGCGTAAGATAAATTGGGTCTATTAAAACTTTGTTTAAAAATTTGTGCATTAGTAAGTTGTAATTTACAAATAATATCCTTTTGTACCGTAGGCGTTGCTGAAGCGGTTAGCGCAATAATGGGAACTTTATCAATAGCTTCACGAAGCTTATGAATATTAAGATAAGATGGTCTAAAATCATAACCCCATTGGCTAATACAATGCGCTTCATCTACTGCTATCAAGCATATTTGCATCGCATGTACAAAGTCTTTAAACAAATTTGTTTCTAGCCTTTCAGGCGATACATACAAAAATTTATACTCCCTACTTGCCGCTTTTTCAAGTGTTTCTTTTACTTCGTAAAAATTCATGCCACTATGTATCGCCAACGCTTGAATGCCTCGCTTTTTTAGATTTTCAACTTGATCTTTCATTAAAGCTATTAATGGTGAGATTACTAGGCAAAGCCCATCCATTAGAATCGTTGGTACTTGAAAGCAAATAGATTTACCGCCACCTGTAGGTAGTAAAGCTAGGCAATCTTTTTGCGCAAGTACAGCGGTGATAATGGCTTCTTGCTCACCCCGAAAACTACTGTGTTGCCAATATTGTTGTAATATATGATGTGGTGTAGCCAAATAGTGAAAAGTAAAAGTGAAAAGGTGATATTCAAATCATAAATTTCAAATCGAAGCTACTTTCTTCCAATTCAATCTTAAACTATTTAATGCTAATACTACATCGCTTAGACCCATAAGCAATGCACCTACAGTAGGCGTAAATAAACCTATAGCTGCAAATGGTATGGCAATAATATTGTAGAAAAATGCCCAGAACAAATTGCCTTTTATGGTATTGTGTGTATGCTCACCAAGTTGCATAGCAATCGGTAATTTTTGTAAGCCATTGTTCATTAATACTACCGATGCACTTTGTATGGCTAATTGAGAAGCTGCACTCAAACTCACACTGATAGTAGCTTTTGCCAATGCTGGCGCATCGTTTATACCATCACCTACCATCACAGTTGGGGCAGTCTTGCATAATGCTTCTACCACATCTAGTTTTTGTTGTGGTGTTTGTTCCGCAATCACTTTATCAACACCTAATTGTTTAGCTACTTGCTCGCACTTGGTTTGGCTGTCGCCACTTAACAAAATGGTAGTAATGCCTTTGCTTTTAAAGTAATTAATAACTGCTTTTGCTTCAGGTCTTACTTCGTCAGCTATATCTATCCAGCCAATTACTGTATTGTTTTTGGTTACATATAAATGGTGACTTGTATCTGTAATTCGTGCGTCTATTTTAGCCGAACCAATCCAATAAATATTGCCTTCTTTATCGCTAGCTTTCATGCCAAGCCCTTTTATTTCTTCAATGTTTTGCCACCTTAAAACTTCTTGCGTTTTCCATGCTGCAGCAATACTTTTAGCAATTGGGTGATTAGAAAATTTCTCTAAAGAATAGACTAGCTTTTTAAAATCTGTTTCCTCAATGTCTGACTTGAAATTTGAAATTTGAAATTTGCCAGAAGTTAAAGTACCTGTTTTGTCAAACACTATTTGCTTAATCTGTGCAAATAATTCCATACTGTCTGTTTTGGTATATAAAATACCATGTTTGGCAGCCCTACCTAGCCCAACTGCAATAGCAGCGGGCGTTGCAATGCCCATCGCACAAGGGCAACTAATCACCAATACTGCAATACTTCTCATTAAACTATCTCCAAAACCTATATGTAAAAAGAAGTAGTTCACCACCATGGTTACCACCGAAATACTCACCACTGTAGGCACAAAAATGGCGCTTATTTTATCTGCCAATAATTGCATCGGTGGCTTTTGGCCTTGTGCTTGCTTCATCAGTTCTACAATACCATTAAGTATGGTGTCTTTACCAGTGGCAGTAACATAACATTTTACATTGCCGTTAGCTAGTACACTACCACCAATTAAAATATCACCTTGCTTTTTAAATACTGGTACGCTTTCACCGGTTATAATTGCCTCATTTACTTCTGCCTCGCCGCTGAGTATTTTACAGTCTTGCGGTACTTGCTCACCAGACTTTATTAATACCAAATCACCAGTTTTTAAAAAGGTATTTTCTATGGGAAAAATGTTCTCGTTATGGGCATCATCATAGGCAATCATATTAGCCATTACCTTATGTTGCTTTGTGAGTTCTTTAATTGTTTTTCGGGTACTTTCAACAGATGCGTCTTCCATCCAATTGCCCAGAAACACTAAAGAAATAATTGAAGCAGCAGTTTCGTAAAATATTTGGGTTTCATTACCATTAATAGTACCAATAAAACTGTACACAAAAGCTGCTAATGAGCCTAGCGCAATCAGTACATTCATATTAGGTATGCCTTTACGCAAACTCTTTACAGCACTGCGTCCAAAGAAATTCATGCCCACAATAAATACGGGCAAGCAAATAGCCATTTGCAGCCATGCGTTGTGTAAAAAATGAACATGAAAATACATTGCCCAATGCGCAGTCATTAATACCAGCGTAAAAGGTAGTGTAAACCAAAATTTTTCTAAGTAAGTCCCTAAAAATGGTTTCTTTTTTTCTACCGCAACCACACTATCATCAACCACATGATAGCCTAGCTCGTTAATATTTTTCTTAGCTATTGTAAGCATGTTTGCTGCGTCTAAGGTTTCAAAACTCACATCGCCAGTTATAGCATTTACCTGCACTTGCTGCATACCTTGTTTTTGCAGCACTTTACTAACGCTTAAAGCGCAGTTACTGCAAGTCATCCCTTCTACTTTCCACAATATTTTATCCATAATATTAAATTTTTTCACATAGTTATCTTCGGAACTAGCTGATATTTCTAAGTGCCTACTATAACTATGCAGCGAATAAGTGCTACAAATTTACCCAATATTACCAAGCGTTTACAGTAAGTATTATGACATTTATCAGTTATCGACAATCAGCAAGTTTTATACTAGTAACTTTTGGCCTACATTGTATCTTCGCTACATGGTTGTAGTCTATAATATTTCACAAATTCATGATGTTGCAAGCCAAGTATTAGCCCAATTTGGTCACAAAAAAGTCTGGGCTTTTTACGCACCTATGGGTGCTGGAAAAACCACTTTTATACATGCTTTGTGCGATGTATTGCAAGTAACAGATATGGTTAGTAGTCCAACATTTGCCATTATAAATGCGTATAAAAGTCCTCAATTTGCTACAATTTATCACATGGATTGGTATCGTCTAAAAAGTGAAGAAGAAGCCATTAATGCAGGTGTAGAAGATGCATTACAACAGGGCGATTTATGCTTTGTGGAATGGCCCGAAAAAGCCCCTGATTTATTGCCTAATGATGTACTAAATATTACCATTCAATTGCTAGACGTAGGTACTAGACAAATGACAATTCATTAAATTATTATCATGCGCGGTGCATTAATCAAATTTCAATAGTAACTTGCTCGAACTTATATAATTTTTTATTATCAATGGCTACTACCAAACCATATATTTCTACATCTTTTAGTTACGAGACGCTAGAAGAAACGTTGGATGTAAAACCGCAAGGAGCAAAACTAGATATTGGGATACCAAAAGAATTTGCGTTTCAAGAAAATCGTATTGCACTTACTCCCGAAGCAGTTGGCGTATTGGTAAGTAATGGCCATCATGTTATGCTTGAAAGCAATGCAGGGCTTGCTAGTCATTATAAAGACAATGAATATAGCGAGGCAGGTGCAAAAATTGTGTATGATAAAGCAGAAGTGTACAAGGCGCAGTTGTTAATAAAAAGCGCCCCAGTTGTAGAAGAAGATATGGGCTTACTGCAAATGAATCAAACCATCATTTCTCCTATACACCACTCTGCTTTAAAAGCTTGTATTATTGAGAAAATGATGGAGAAAAAAATTACAGCCATCAGTTTCGAAAACTTAAAAGATGATAGTGGCACTTACCCAATAGTGCGCAGCATGAGCGAGATAGCAGGTAGTGCATTGATGCTTATTGCTGGTCAATATTTAAGTAGTTTTAATAAAGGCAAAGGTGTATTGCTAGGAAGTATTAGCGGTATACCACCTACCAAAGTAGTAGTTGTAGGAGCAGGTATTGTGGGCGAAACAGCTACTAGAAATGCCTTAGCATTAGGGGCTAGCGTAAAAGTATTTGATAATAATATCTATCGTTTAAAACAACTGCAAGACAATTTAGGTCATCGAGTTTGGACGAGCGTTTTAGAGCCACGTATCTTGGCAAAGCAATTAAAAACCTGTGAAGTTGCTATTGGCGCCTTGAGTAACGAAAGTGGTAGAGCCCCGATTGTAGTAACCGAAGAAATGGTAGCCGCCATGCGACCGGGTAGTATTATTTTAGATGTGGCTATTGATAGAGGTGGGTGCTTTGAAACGAGTGAATTAACAAGCCACGAAAATCCGGTATTTGTAAAGCATGATGTGATACATTATTGTGTACCCAATATTCCAAGTGGTTTTGCACGTACAGCTAGCCAAGCTATTAGCAATGTGTTAATGCCGTTAATGCTTGACATTAGCGATAATGGCGGGCTTGATGAAATGATATGGCACAATATTAATTTACGAGAAGGTATTTATTTGTTCAAAGGCGCATTGACAGATTTTTACATTAGCCAAAAGTTTGACCTAAAATACACCGACTTGAATTTGTTGATAGCAAGTCGCAGGTAAAGACTTAAATGTATTCAACGAATAACCTTTATTTGAAGAAATTGCCATTATTTTGAACAAATGCAAAACTTATTGCATTGGATAAACGTTTATTGAAGTGATGGAATTTCTATAAGATTATGAGCACAGCCAAAAAATCAGTTATAACCATTATCGGTGCAGGTCCTGCGGGGCAGATGGCAGCACTGTTTTTGGCAAAACAAGGTGTTGGCTCATTGTTAATAGACAAGGGAGCGCACCCAAGATCTAAGCCTTGTGCAGATGTGGTAACCGGTCAAGCTATCAGAGTTTTATACGAATTAGATGAAAATCTACCTTTAGAGAAAGTATTTACTGATAAATATTTGAGGATAAATGGCACATTGCTACATACCCCAAATGGTAGTCAGTTAGATATTGCTTTCTTACCATTAAATAAATTAGAACATTTGCCTACATGTATAGCCATGCCTAGGGCAGATTTTGACAATTGGCTGCATGAGAAAATAGTTGCAAGCCCATTGATAGAAACACTAGATAATACTGTTATTACAGGTTGGGAAAAAGATAGCGTTACTGGTGAATGGACGCTTCTTAATGCACACAAACAAGCTATAGTGCAAAGTAAACTGCTGATTATTGCTACTGGCTCCTCAGCATCTTTGGCATATACTGTTGGTAATTTATCGAAAGAAGATAAGCATTTTGCGATAGGTGTTCGTGGTTATTTTAAAAATATTGGTAATGCTGATTATCCCAATCATGCAGAGTTGTTTTTGCACCGCAAAATGATGCCAGGTGGTTTTTACATAGCGCCGTTTAACAATGGTATAGCCAATGTCAATGTGGTAATGCGTAGCGATGTAGCCAAGCGCAATCATATAGATTTAAAACAGTTATTTTGGGAGGCAATTGAATTGCACCCAACTTTAAAAGAACGGTTTAAAAATGCAGAACAAATAGGTAAATTAGAAGGTGGTGCTTTACATTTAGGCACCAAAACGAGACCTATTTCTGGTGATGGTTATATATTGGCCGGCGATGCTGGTGGTTTGATAGATTTGATGTCAGGCAATGGTATTCCTCAGGCAATGATTAGCGGTAAGTTTGCAGCGCTACAAGCAGCTAAAGCCTTAGCTAGCAACGATTTTAGCGCAGCGGCTTTAAAAGCATATGATGCAAACGTTTACAAGAAAATAAACAAAGATTTAAAGTTGGGTAAATTGTTATCGCCATTTATGGGCAATGATTTTATACTTAACCGAGCTACGAACGCAATTAATTTTATTGCCACTCGTAAAGGGGCACAAGTGCAATTAAGTAGCTTGTTGTATACCAAAAATGTAGCCGCTACATTAATAAACCCAATGTTTTATTGGAAACTGCTCACCTAGCTGTAGGGCTTTTGTTAGCAATCTATTTAAAGGTATTTGTATGGTAAAATATTCGGCAATTACAATTATTGGTGCTGGACCAGCAGGGCAGGTTGCTAGTCTTTTTTTAGCAAAAAAGGGCATTAAAGCGTTGCTGGTAGATAAGGGTGAACATCCTAGAGTAAAAGCCTGTGCAGATATTGTAGGTGGTCAAGCCGTACGTATATTACATGAAATTGATCCCGAATTGGTGTTGCAAACTGATTTTGCCAGTAAATACCAAGCCATCAAAGGCACATTGGTGCATACACCCAATGGTAGATCGCTAAATATTCCTTTTGTAAAGCTGAAAAATATAGAACATCTGCCTACTTGTATTGCGATGCCACGTATTGAATTTGACAATGTGTTGCACGAGAAAATTATGGCGACAGGCATGATTGATTATTTGCCAAATACTGCGATTTCTAATTGGCAAAAAGATGTGAATACCAAAGAATGGTTACTATTAGATGTAAAAAAAGAGCCAATCATCAGAACAAAGTTGTTGATTATTGCAACAGGTTCTTCAGCCTCTTTACCGTTTACAGTAGGCAATCTTGCAAGAGACGACAAACACACTGCGCTGGGTATTCGTGGGTATTTTACCAATGTAACCAACAGTACCATGCCAGATTACGGTGAAATGTTTTTTATGGAAAAATTGATGCCGGGCGGCTTGTATATAGGGCCTTTTAATAATGGATTGGCCAATGTAAACATTGTGATGCGTAGCGATATGGTGAAGAAATCCGGGCACAATTTAAATGCGTTGTTTTGGGATGCTGTCAACACGCATCCTATTTTAAAAGAGCGTTTTAAACATGCCGAACAGGTAGGAAAATTAGAAGGCTGCGCCTTGCACTTAGGTACAAAAAAAAGACCTATTTCTGGTGAAGGATACATGCTTGCGGGTGATGCTGGCGGCTTAATAGATTTGATTTCTGGGAATGGCATACCACAAGCGATGATTAGTGGCAAAATTGCTGCAGAGCAAGCTGCTATTGCGCTAGCGCAAAATGATTTTAGCGCAGCCATGTTAAAAGCATACGACCACAAAGTGTATAAAAAGATAGATGATAGTTTAAAACTAAGCAGACTAATGGCGCCTGCAATGGGTAGTCGCTTTTTTCCTAAACTAATATTGAAGTGGCTAAACTTTATTACGACTCGTAAAAATGCAGAAGCACAACTAGGGTTATTGTTAAATACCAAGACTATTACAGCGCATCTGCTGAATCCTATGTTTTATTGGAAGTTTTTGAGGTAGTCTATTTATAGTCTGCAATTGCAATCTGCGATTTGCAAAAGCCATATTCTTTTAAGTCGTTGCTACTTACAATGATGAGTTTATGGCTGCAATAAGTGCTAATAAGATCGTTATAGAGCTTATACCCTGTAACGTCTAGGTTGGTACAAGGCTCGTCAAGCAATAGCACATTTGTATCTGAAAAAATAGCTTGCGCTAGCTTGATACGCTGTTTCATACCGCTACTATAATATCGAATTTGCTTATTGGCATTTTTCTCTAAGCCAATGATGGCAATAATTTCAGCGATGGTGATGTTTGGTAATAAAGGTTTAAAGGCTGCATGAAATTGTAGAAACTCAGTAGCTGTCATTTCTTCTATTACTTCTAAATAGGGGGCTACTAAGGCGATGTGTTGGTAGAAATTGTCAACAGTCAACGGTCGACCGTCCACAGAAAATGCAATACTGCCTTCACTTGGATTGATGGCACCTGCAATGGTCTGTAACAAAGTACTTTTACCACTACCATTTGGGCCAATAATAGCATACGAATTACCCGCATGAAAGGTATAGGTACATTGTCGGAAAATCCAATCCCGATTGTAACGCTTGCCTGTATTTGTAAGTTGTATTTGCATATTTTTTTGTCATTCTGAGGAACGAAGAATCTGACCGTTGGCTAGCAGATGTTTCGTTCCTCAACATGACATAAAGAAAGCTGAATAAAGTATCTAAATGTACAAGTAGGTACTTCGTAAACTCAGTATAAACTTGCAACTTAGTATAATTGAAATACTACTGCTGGTCAACAAATATTCACTATTAACGATTGACTTTTGACGTATTTATTTTCTACTATAGTTTGGTGCTTCTTTGGTAATATCTACATCGTGTGCATGGCTTTCACGCATACCTGCATTGGTAATTTGAACAAAAGTAGCTTGTTGTAATGCCTTAATATCTTGCGCACCACAATAACCCATACCTGCACGTAAGCCGCCTACATATTGGTATACAACCTCACTAAGTGGCCCTTTATAAGCTATTCTACCTTCAATTCCTTCTGGTACAAATTTCTTTACATCGTCTTCTACATCTTGAAAATAGCGGTCGCCACTACCTTGACTCATAGCGCCTAAGCTGCCCATACCACGGTACTCTTTATACTTACGTGCTTCGTAAATAATGGTTTCACCAGGGCTTTCTTCTACACCTGCAAATACGCTACCCATCATTACCATATTAGCACCAGCAGCAAGTGCTTTTACCATGTCGCCCGTGTAGCGAATCCCACCATCGGCAATAACAGGGATGTTTTTACCTTTTAACGCATTAGAAGCTTCCATAATAGCTGTGAGCTGCGGTACGCCTGCGCCAGCTACAATACGTGTGGTACAAATAGAACCAGGGCCAATACCAACTTTCACACAATCTGCACCAGCGGCTGCAAGGGCTAAAGCGCCTTCTGCAGTACCAATATTGCCTGCTATAATCTGTAGTTTTTTAAAGTTTTTTCTTAAAGATTTTAAGGCATCTATAACGCCTTTGCTGTGACCATGCGCACTGTCTAAAGTGACTACATCTACACCTACAGCTTGTAGGGCTGCTGCACGGTCCATTAAATCTTTGGTAATACCTAAAGCTGCACCTACTAACAATCTACCAAAGCCGTCTTTTACAGCATTTGGGTTGTTGCTCAGTTGCAAAATGTCTCGGTAAGTAATTAAACCTACCAAAATACCTTGCTTAGTTACAACCGGTAATTTTTCAATTTTATATTGTTGTAATATTTTTTCCGCTTTTCTTAAATCGGTGCCTTCGGGTGCAGTTATAAGGTTGTCTTTGGTCATAACCTCCTTAATTTTTTTACTGCGGTTGGCGGTCTCAAAACGTAAGTCACGGTTAGTAAGAATACCAACTAATTTTTGATTGGCATCAACAATGGGTATACCACCAATGCGGTTTTCTCTCATTAACTTCAAAGCATCGGCAACAGTAGCTGTTTCACGTAAAGTGATTGGGTCGATAATCATACCACTTTCACTTCGTTTTACCTTGCGTACTTGTTCAGCTTGTTTTTCGATAGACATGTTTTTGTGTAAAATACCCAAGCCGCCTTCACGTGCCAATGCGATGGCTAAATTAGCTTCAGTAACGGTGTCCATAGCTGCTGACAGCATTGGTACGTTTAACAAAATGTCTTTGGTAAGATGCGATTGGATATTAACTTCACGAGGTAATACCTGACTGTAAGCAGGCATAAGCAAAACATCATCGAAAGTTAAACCAACACCAAATAAGCGAGAACTGCTATTGCTTTTTGCGGGAGATTTTATTGTTGCCATAGGCAAAGATAAAAGCAGAGAGAATATGTGGCAAATGAAGTTTTTTCAGTTACAGGTTACATGTTACTGGTTTGTTATATCGAACTAATAAAATTATAACGGCTTAACTGGCAACTGGCAACCAGTAACTATCACGCCAGTTTATACATTTTTCCTGGCAAGCAAATAATTAAGCCTTGTAGTTCTAAACCCAACATAGCAGCTGCAACTGAACTACTACTTAGTCCGGATTGTGGGTAAATGTCATCTATACCTACTAGTTCTTTTGCAGTCAAAATATTTACAATTGTTTGTTCATCTTGTGTGAGTGCTACAAATAGTTCACGCTGTTTTTTAGGTTTTGGCGCTTTGGTTTCCCAGCCCATCGTTTCTATTAAATGATTGACATCTGTAAATATGGCTGCTTTGTTTTGTTGAATCAATTTTAGGCAACCACTACTTTTAGTATCAGTAATTTTTCCAGGTACAGCAAAAAGATCTCTATTATAGTTATATGCTAGTTCTGCAGTAATCATGCTACCGCCTTTAGCTTGCGTTTCAATAACAATGGTACAATCTGCCATGCCTGCAACAATCCGATTTCTGCGTGGAAAATTGTGTTTGTCGGGCTTTGTACTTTTGGGAAATTCTGTTAATAAGCCACCGTTTAACAGTATGTCTTTGGCTAATGATTTATGTTGTGCGGGGTAGATGGTATCTAAGCCATGCGCTAAAACCCCTACTGTAGATAAGTTGTTTTGCACTGCCGATTTATGCGCTATTGCATCAATGCCAAAAGCTAAACCACTGATTATTAATACATTCAATGGTTGTAACGCTTCTATTATTTGCTCTGTTATTTGCTTGCCATAGTCGCTGTTGCTTCTTGTACCTATAATACTGACGATTTTGGTATTGTTTAAGTTTGCGTTACCACGGTAATACAAAACGGTAGGTGCATCGTAGCAGTGTAGCAAACGTTGCGGGTAATCAATGTCTTTTAAAAACAGCGGATTGATATGGTGTTTGTGGCAAAAGTTAATTTCTGCTTCGGCAGATTTAAAATCATCAAAATCTTTAATGGCTTTAGCTCTTACTTCACCAATCCCTTCTATGCTACTAAGTGTTTTTTTGGATGCTTTAAAAATTGAATTCGCATCACCAAAATGGTCTATCAATTGTTTTGCCTGCACTGCACCAATACCAATAACCTGCGTTAACGCTATTTGGTGTAAAATATCATTCGTCATAATATGATGAAGATAATATAAGTATCATTAATGGCAAATTATTTACATCCCAACAACTGTAAATTCTGTTCTTCTATTAGTGCTTCTACCTGCTTCAGTAGCGTTATCTGCAAGTGGTTTGGTTGCGCCAAAACCTTTGTATTGTAGGCGTTGCGGTGCAATACCTTTTTCAATTAAATAATCCACCACCGTTTTTGCTCTGTTGGTTGAAAGTTTTAAATTATCTTCTGCTTTGCCCACATTATCTGTATGGCCATCTACTTCAATTTTAATGGTAGGATTATCGGTTAATAATTGTAATAATTTATCCAATTCAATCTTGCTTACCGCTTTTAATTGGTATGAGTTGTTTTCAAACTGAATATTGTTAAGCGTTGTAATTTTATTCAGTTCTATCGGTTGTAGATAAATATCTTCTTTATAAATACTGTCTGCTATTTTGCTAGAAAGCTCGTACAGTTTACTAAAGTATAAGTAGCCTTTTCTATTTACGGCAAATGTGTAATCTTTCTTTACAGGTAAGGTTACAAAATAAAAGCCAGTTTCGTCGGTTTGTACATTCATCAAGGTTTTACCAGTATTGTTATCTATCAATTCTACATTGCTTGGCAAGCCTTTGCTGCTACTTTTATCGTACACAAAACCCTTTACATACAAGGTTTTATAAGGTTGCACATCTGCTCTTAGGTCAAATTTATACAAGTCTAAACCGCCTCTAGAATCGCTTCTATCGCTAGCATAGTAGGCACTTACGCCATTTGGCGCTACGGCAAGGCTACCTTCATTTTCTATAGTATTAATTGGGTAACCCAAATTTTCAGGTATGCTCCAAGCGCCTCCCAACCCTTTGCGCATAATAAAAATATCTGTGCCACCATAGCCCGGCAAACCGCTGGAGGTAAAGTATAAGGTTTGGTTATCTGCATGGATATAAGGCGCCGTTTCGTCGCCCAGGGTGTTTACATCTGGTCCCATATTAATGGCTTTACTCCAATTGCCTTTTTCGTCTCGGTAGCTTACATACAAGTCTGCGCCACCGTAGCCGCCAGGGCGATTACTGCTAAAATACAATGCACGTTTATCTGGGCTAAGGCTTGGTGCACTTTCCCAATAGCCTGTGTTGATATTAGAATCAAGATTTTGTGGTTCGCTCCAGCCAGTGGGCGTAGCATAGCAAATGTATAAGTCGAAATTATCGTGCGAATTATTGCCAATATTGCCAGCAAAAATCATCCATTCGCCATCGGCAGAAACACTGATGGCACCTTTAAAAGGCTCATCGTTAATATCGCCAGCAATTTTTACAGCTTTAGGTAACACTTCAGGGTTAGTAATATTGGCTTTGTAAAAATATTCGCCACCGCCTTCTCTGCGGGTAAATACTAGTAAGCTATCATTTACAGTTAATGAAGGAAAATATTCTGAGCGCTCGGTATTAATACTATCGCCAAGATTAATTGGATTAAAAATGTAGTTGTTGGGGGGATGTTTTTGTTGATAGTTAATGGCAAATGTGTAGCAGTCTTTTCGGTATTTTAAGCTTTTTAGGCTTCGTTCACCAAGGTTTGGCGTGGTGGCAAAGGCATTGATGGCCGCTAACGCTTCTTCAAATCTGCCTTCGCCAGCAAGATTAATAGAGTAGGGCAAATTGTATAACTTGAAATACATACTATCCTTCTCTCTAGCAAGCTCGTAATTGGCAATAGCGGCTTTGTAGTTTTTTAGCTCGCCATAAGCCCCTGCTAATGATAAATAAGCATCTACATAATTTTTATCAATGGCAATGCACTTTTCAAGGTCTGGAATGGCTTCTTTGTATTCGCCATAGCCAAGATGTTCCATGGCTTTTTGGTAAACCAGCAGCGCCTTTTTATTAACCTTATCTGGATTGTAGGTTTGCGAAAAACTGGTATATGACAATGCGATGGCTAGTATTAAAAAGAATGGCTTCATAACTATATAAAGCAGCAATTTCGGAAAAAGAGATGAGTTGTGCTTGTTAAAAGAATTTTGATTGATAAATGATGATTTTTTACATTATTTAGGCGTATAAAGACATTATATAGCATATTCAATAGCTTGCAAGAGGCTGTAGGTGCTTGCAAGAATAATTTTGGTTGTTGCAAGAAGCTGTAGCTGCTTGCATGCAGTAAAATACTTAATGCAAGCAGCTATAATTGATAAATACAGGCTTAAGGTACGTTGATGTATTTGTGTAATTGCAAACTCAATTCCCATTTTGGGTTTGCTTTTATATAGTCTATTATTAAAGGTGTAACCGTTGCGGCTTTGTCCCATTCTGGTTGCAGATATAGCTTACAAGTAGGCGATACTTGCGCTGCATAAGTTTCTGCCCAAGCAAAATCGTGTTTATTAAAGATGACGACTTTCAGTTCATTGGCAAAAGGCACTACTTCTGGCAATGGTGCTTTAAATTTTTTTGGTGAGAGGCAAATCCAATCCCAACTGCCACTTAAGGGCGAAGAGCCTGAGGTTTCTATATTGGTATGAAAGCCTTTTTGATGTAAAGCCTCAGTTAATGCATCCAAATTGTGCATAAGCGGCTCGCCGCCAGTGACTACAGCGAGAACCGAGTTAACCGTTGCAAGTTGTTGGTGACTGGTAGCTGGCTGGTTGACTTCTTCAACTGCTTTTTTTACAATCGTATCAATAGTTAGTTGTGGATGTTTTGAAGCATCCCAACTATCTTTTACATCGCACCAAACACAGCCCACATCGCAGCCGCCTAAGCGAATAAAATAGGCTGCACTGCCTTGGTAAAAGCCTTCACCTTGAATGGTGTAGAAGCTTTCCATTACAGGTAATGAATTTGAGATTTGTGAGGTATGATTGATAATTTGTGATTGCATTAGTGTGAATGGTGAATAGTCAATAGTCAATAGTCAATGGTCGCTTTAAGGCGCGAAGTTATACATTGCTGCACAAAGAAATGAACGTGCATACCGATAGCTATCGGTATTGCTATGCAACGAAGCCAAATACTAAGGCGAACGCTGGTAACATAATTCTTATCACACGAATTAAAAAAAATCAATAATTACCAAATGTTAAGAGTTGCGGCAATTAACCTAATTCTATTAATGTGATTATATGGATGGAATCAATTGCTAATTATTAATTAACACTATTGTTTTTGTAAGCCTGTAGCGTATTTTTAAGTAAACCAGCAATGGTCATAAGGCCTACACCACCTGGTACAGGCGTAATGGCAGATGATTTTGGTGCAACCTCATCAAAATCAACATCGCCTTTAATGCGAAAACCTTTTTTGGCTGTAGCGTCTTCCACACGTGTAATACCCACATCTATAATCACAGCACCGTCTTTTACCATTTCTGCTTTTACAAAGCCAGGCTTGCCTAGGGCGGCTACGATAATGTCTGCTTGTAAGCAAATTTCTTGCAAATTAGGTGTGTGGCTATGGCAAAGTGTAACCGTACTGTTGCCTTGAGGGTGATTACTGCTGAGTAAAATGCTCATTGGGCGGCCTACAATATTGCTGCGACCAATCACCACGGCGTGCTTGCCTTTGGTTTCAATATTAAAATGTTCGAGCATTAACATAATACCATAAGGTGTAGCAGGAATAAATGTTTGTAAGCCTTGCACCAACTTGCCTACACTTACGGGGTGAAAGCCATCTACATCTTTGGCAGGGCTGATGGCTTCTATCACTTTAGCTTCGCTGATGTGTTTTGGTAAAGGCAGTTGTACCAAAATGCCATCAACGGTGTTATCGTTGTTAAGTTCTGTTATTTTCGATAACAATTGTTCTTCAGTAATATTATTTTCAAAGCGTATAAGAGACGACTCGAAGCCAACTTCTTCGCAGTTTTTTACTTTGCTAGCCACATAAGTTTCGCTAGCACCATTATTTCCTATTAAAATAGCGGCAAGATGAGGTTTACGCTGATTATTTTGTAGTAATATATCAACTTCTGCTTTTAAAATCTGCTTTACCGAGGCTGCGGCTAGTTTGCCATCTAAAATTTTCATGTTGCAAAGATATTTAAAGAGGATTAAAAAGTTTGGTTCAATTCAAACAAGCGTTTATTAATAGTTAATATCACCAATAAATGCATATAATTTATTAGTATATGATTTTTTTTGCTTTTATTTTTCAGCTAGCCTGCATTATTTTATTGTTAAAATAGCTAATCGGTAACAAAGGCTTTTAAGAGGTGAAATATTATTTTTTAAAACTGCTGCAACATTTTTTTAACAATTTTTGCCATTAGTTAATATATTTGTAACGTTAATAATTTATTAATAATATGTTAACTGCCAGGCAATTTGAATCATTAATTAACAAAAATCAAGTTTACATGAGAAAAATTTTAGCTCTGTTGGCTATCATTCTTAGCGCAACAGCCACATTCGCACAAATCCGTACCGTCACAGGTAAGGTGATTGATCAGGTAGGCAAACCTGTTCCTTCTGCAACAATTTTAGTTAAAGGCACTCCTAAGGGTGTATCGGCTGATGAAAATGGTAATTTTAAAGTGTCGGCAAAAACTGGGGATGTTTTAACAGTGTCAGCAGTTAATTATACACCTATTAGCATTAAAGTTGGATCAGGTAGCAATATTTCGGTAACACTTTCAGCGAGTGAGTCGGTAATGGAAGAAGTTGTTGTAACAGCCTTGGGTGTAAAAAGGCAGCCTAAAGAATTAGGTTATTCTACAGCAAAGGTTTCTGCAAGTGAATTGACCCAAGCGCAAGGTACGAATATCGCAACTGGTTTAGCGGCTAAAGTTTCTGGTCTACAAATTAACCTTGTGAACAATGGTGTAAAGCCTGATACACGTATTACTTTAAGAGGCAATAGATCTTTCTTAGGAAATAACCAAGCATTATTGGTTGTGGACGATATTCAAACAGAAATTTCTTATATCAATTCTTTGAACCCAAATGATGTAGAAAATGTTACCGTTCTAAAAGGTGCTTCTGCATCTGCCTTATATGGTTCTGCTGCATCGAATGGTGTAATTATTGTGACAACCAAAAAAGGTGCAAAAGGAAAACCACGTGTTACGCTTAGTAGCACTGTTAACCTAGAATCTATTTCCTACATGCCAGAATTGCAAAATGAATTTGGTCAATTTGGCGGTGAAAATGATCCTAATGCTTACCCTGGTATCATATCAATCCCTGGTAGCCAACCAGGTGTATATTATGTACCTTATGAAAATCAAAGCTATGGTCCTCGTTTTAATGGTCAAAAAGTGCCAATAGGTGCCCCTATTAGAGTATATAAACCAGATGGTTCTTATACAATTCAACAAGATTCAACTACTTATTCTGCTATTCCAGATGCTAAGAGAAAATTCTTCAATACTGGCGTTTCTACTATTAACGATATTTCTTATGCAGCTGGTGATGACAAGAGCAAATTTTACTTGTCTTTCCAAGATGTAAACACATCGGGGGTTTTGCCTAAAGATGTAAATCACAGAAACACTATCCGTATTAATGGTTCAAGAGAAAGTGGTATTTTCAAGGCTGAATACACATTAGGGTATACTTTAACACACACTAATACAACACCTGGCACAAACGTACCATTTACGTATGGTACTTCTGGCATTGGTGGCGGTTATACTGGTGGTGGTTCTTATTTCCAAAATAGACCTGTTTATTGGACAGTTATCAATACGCCTCCAAATGTGGATCTTAGAAAATATAGAGATTGGCAAAACAATCCATTTGCTTCACCTGATGGTTACTTCAACGCTTATTATGGTAATCCTTGGTGGCAGATTGATCAAACAAGATTGGATGAAAAAAGTAATGATATCTTAGGTAATATTGCTTTAACGCTTACACCATTTAAATGGTTGACACTTAATTACAAAGCGGGTATTGTTCGTAATGATTATAATAATAAATACACGCAAGCTGGCTATACCTTCGCTTCTTGGGCTATTGCAGATACATTAGGTTCTGGTAATATCCCTTCTGGTGTTAAGAAATTATCACCATCTCAAGGTGATGCAGTAAGTTTCAACCAAAGATTAACTAGCGATTTCTTAGCCTCTGCACACAAAAAATTTGGTAACGTTGATGTAAAATTCATTGCTGGTACATCCTTAATTGACAAAACATTAAGACTTTTCAGCGGCTCTGCAAGTGCTTTAGTAATACCTGATTTTTACAATATTAGTAACCGTCTTGGTAATCCTGTGGTTGGCGAGCAAATACAACAAACACGTGTTTTGGGTGTGTTTGGGGATTTAACACTAGGTTATAAGAATTATTTATTTGTTCACGGTTCTTTGAGAAACGATTGGAACAGTGTTTTATCTGCTTCAAACAGATCTTATCTGTACCCATCAGTTGATGCGGCCTTTGTATTTACAGATGCTATTCCTTTTTTCAAAAACCAAAATTTATTAAATTTTGGTAAAATAAGTGTGGCACATAGCCAAACTGCTCAAGTAAGTATCGGTGCGTATGCTTTACAAAATACGTTCAATCCTGGTGCAGGATTTCCTTTCGGTAGTGTAGCGGGTTATTCAGTAAACGGTTCTTATGCTAACCCCAATATTAAACCTGAAATTAGTACAGATAATGAAATTGATCTTCAATTAGAATTCTTTAAAAGTAGAATTAAATTTTCTGGTAGCTATTACAGTACTGTCACTAAAAATCAAACCATACCAATTGGTATTTCTTCAACAACTGGTTATACTTCAGCCTTTGTTAACTCAGGAGAAATGGATAATAAAGGTATAGAACTAGATTTGAAAGTAACCCCATTAGTACAATTGAAAAGTGGATTTAGATGGGATGTTGGTATGAACTTTTCTTACAACAAAAACACAGTTGTAGATGCAGGTTCTCAATATGGTCTTACACAAGTAGTAATAGGTGGTAATTCAATTGCACAAGTTGGTTTACCTTATGCACAAGTACAAACCAACGACTGGCAACGCGATGATCAAGGTAGAATTATTGTAAGTTCACTTACAGGTTACCCAACTTTAGATCCAAAACTAAAATTATTCGGAACAGCTAATGCGCCAACTAAAGTAGGTATTACATCAAGCGTTAGTTACAAAGGATTTACATTAAATGTAGTAGCTGACGGCAGATTTGGTGCAGTAATTTATAATAGCCTTGGTTCTAGTTTAGATTTTACAGGCGTGTCTGCTTATTCAGCACAATCTGGTCGTCAACCATTTGTGATTCCTAATTCCAGTTATTTATCTGGTGGTAAATATGTTGCAAATACCAATATACTTACTCAAGATGGTAACAACTTGTTTTGGGCGAACGTTTGGAATACAGCAGGTAGCAACTATGTAAATAGTGCTGATTTTTGGAAATTGAGAGAAATTTCATTAACATACAGTTTCCCTAGAAAATGGTTAGCACCTTTGAAAGCAGTGAATGGCATTAATTTATCAGTGGTAGGTAGAAATTTGGCTACTTGGAAAGCGAAAGGTAATGTATGGTCGGATCCAGAATTTGCTAATACCTCAGGCAATGCAACTGGTTTGACAAATATCAACCAATTGCCTCCAACAAAGTTCTACGGATTTAATTTAACTGTAATATTCTAATTTTAACACTGACAATCATTAAATATTTTAACAATGAAAAAGAAACTGCTCACAATATGTTTATCGGCTCTTATAATAATGGTCGGTGCAGGTTGTTCAAAAAGTTATTTTGATATTAATAATAACCCTAACTCTGCTACAAATACAACGCCTGAATTGGTACTGCCTCAAGCATTAACCGCTACCGCTTCTGGACAAATTATTGATTACACTTTTGTAAGTGAATGGTTGGGTTATTGGTGTCCAAGTGGTAGCTATGCCATTAGTTCATCTGACTTGGCATCTTACAGACAAACGACCAGTTTTGGTGATGGTATCTGGACTAGTTTTTACCATAATTTAGAAGATTATGATTATATCGAACAGGCTGCAAAAACTCAAAGTAAAAGTTTTTACCAAGGAACGGCCATCGTTATGAAGTCTTTTGTTTTTCAACAATTGGTAGATATGTTTAATAATGTACCTTATAGCCAAGCATTTAAAGGTACAAATGTTATTCAACCTAGTTACGACGGTGCACAAGCGATCTATGAAAATATTGCAGCTAGATTAGACACTGCTGTAACACTTTTTAAAAGAGCAGATGCTGTTGCCGCTTCTAACAGTGATGTTTTGTTTAACGGCGATAATGGTAAATGGATTCAATTTGCCAATACATTAAAATTAAGAATTTTGATGCGTCAAACGCAAATGGCTGGTAGAACTAGCTATATCCAATCACAAATTGCAAAAATTACTGCAAATGGTGGTGGCTTTTTAAGTTCTGATGCTGCTGTGAATCCAGGATATGCTAATAATAGTGGGCAACAAAATCCATTTTACGGTTTCTGTATTAATACTGCAGGAACTTATATCGGTGATTTCTGGCGTGCGAACCAATACCCAATTAGCTTTTGCATGAGCAACAATGACCCACGCTACCAATATTTATACGCGCCTACGTCAAATGGAGGTATTTATCAAGGTAACGTAATCGGTTCAGCTACTAACCACGCGGCTAATTCAGCTTCTACTTTTGGTCCAGGTCTTTTAAAATCAGCTAGTCAACCAGCAGTTTTGATTAGTGGTGCTGAAAGTTTTTTTCTACAAGCAGAAGCAGGTTTGAAAGGTTTAATATCTAATTCACCATCCGCATTATTTCAAAATGGTGTGCAATCATCATTTAGTTATTTGGGTGCAGGTAGTGCAGCAAGCTATTACACGCAAAGTAATGTAAATACTAATTATGATGCATGTACCACAGATGCGCAAAGATTGGCCTGTATTATTAGACAAAAATGGATGGCTATGAATACTGTAACGCCATTTGAAGCTTGGGCAGACTATCGTAGATTAGGTTTACCTGCTGATGTACCCCTATCGGTATCACCTTATGTAGATGTGTTAGCTATTCCTGTAAGAATACTATACCCTGCTAGTGAATACCAAACAAATGCCGCCAATGTTGGTAGCCAAGGCACTATCAATCATCATACTTCAAAAATTTTCTGGATGCCATAAGTTGGCGAATCTAATTCATATTTAAATACTTTACAATGAAAAAACATACAATTAATTTATGGCTTAGTGTCGTTGTCTTGGTGATTGTTTCTTTCACATCTTGTGTAAAAGACGTGAATAAAGGGACAATTGTTGATGGATTACAACCAACGGTATCAATTCTTGAAGGCGGTCTAGTGAACTTCAGTCAGTTGGCATTGAGTTATCCTTCTACCGACCCTTCTGACACCTTCTATTTTCATGCAAATTATGCAGCAACAAATGTTGCACCAAAGGATATTACAGTTACATTGGCTTATGATGCTGCTGCGCTTGCATCTTACAATGCAACAAGTTCAGTTAAATATACAAAATGTCCAGACAGTATCTATTCGTTTAAGGCTACAACTGTAACTATTAAAGCTGGTCAGAGTTATTCGTCTTTAATACCTATGGTATTTTTTCCAAGCAAAATAGATCCTACGCAAAACTATATGTTACCGATAAGCATTACAGATGCTCAAGGGAATAATATTAGTGGAAATTTTGGTACAATTTATTTCCATTTTATTGGGAATCCAATAGCAGGTGCTTATAATGAAGAATGGATTCGTTTTAACAATGCGGCCGGTTCTGGTTCACCATCTTATGATAGATTCTATTCTAATGTATTCTCAGCAAACAATCCAACAGAAGTGTCGGTGCAAAGTGGTGGAAATGGATTGGTATTTATCATAGACTTTACCAATAATGGAGGGGTGTTAAGTAACTTTACTGCAACTATCGATCCTGCAAGTTACGGTAACGCTGGTTTGGGTAGTTTAATAAGTGGACCAACAATTGTTGCTGATCCAATTAACAAGATATACACGATTAATTTTTCGTATACAAATACTTCTGGTGCAGGACGTAATGTAACCGAGATTTTCAAAAAGTAATCGTATCTTAAATCTTTAAGCAGATTGAGTTCCATAATAGAACTATGGGCAAAAGAAAGATTAGTAAATAGCTTATATTTTTTATCTTAAATATAATAGGCTGTCTCAAAATATGAGACAGCCTATTTTTATTAGTCGTTTCAAGATATGTAAGTCTCAAGACAATTATATCTTTTATTTAGTAATACTGATTGGGCTAATCTTATGATCCACTAATAAAACAAAATGCATCGCATCTGTTAATATCGTAATGAAATATTTGTATCTAATTAATGAAAACAGAAGTTTCATTACCCAAGATTCAAGCGGGTTAAGAGAATGATATAAATCTTAGTGTATTTATCTTTTACCAAATTTAACCTAGTCCGTTTTATAAAGCAATTATTACCAATAAATATAACTAAATAAAGATAATTTGTATTAAAATATATTTAATGTATTAAGATTGCATGTAAAATATATTTTATTAAGTCTAATTGTTAATATATCTGCTTATGATTTACATAATAAACATATTTAAGCCTTGCTTATGATAAATGACCATCAAATTAAAAAATATTGCATCGTGAAGGGTAATTATTTTTATTGCCCTATTTTTTGAAAATATTTTAAGTTTGGTCATCTAAGCCTACGATTTTGATAATAATCATTGCCTTTAATAAATTTTATCTAAAATGGCTTTTTTCTAAGCTTTTTACTAAGTAAGTGTTTGCAACATTTCGTTAACAATTTCTGTCTTATCCTTTTATATTTGGCATTCTTAACATTTCGTTAAGAATCAAATAACTAATTGATAATATAACAAGTTTTTTAACCAAAAATCAAGTTTAAATGAGAAAATTTCTGACGCTTTTGGTTATGGTAGTGTTTACAACACTAGCCATGGCTCAAAACAAGACAGTTACTGGTAAAGTAACTGACGAGAAAGGTGCACCAGTTGCAAATGCATCTGTTGTTGTAAAAGGAACTACAAAAGGTGTTACCACATCTTCAGATGGTAGTTTTTCGGTAGCTGTACCTGCCACTGCGAAAACATTGGTAATTTCTTCTGTAAATTTTCTTTCGCAAGATGTTGCGATTAAATCGGGCGTTCTTTCTGTATCATTAAAATCTACAAATACTACTTTGGATGAGGTAGTTGTAGTAGCCTATGGTACACAAAAGAAAACTACTTTAACTGGGTCTCAATCAACAGTTAAAAGTGCTCAAATTGAGGATAAGCCATTCTCATCTGTTGACAAAGCTTTACAAGGTACCGTTGCTGGTTTACAATCATCTTCTACCACTGGTGCGCCAGGATCTAACCAAAACATAGTTATTAGAGGTTTTGGGTCTATTTCTGCAAATAATGATCCTTTATGGGTATTGGATGGCGTAGTTGTAAATACTGGGCAAGTTTCTAGCTTAGCTACTAGTTCTAATTTATTGAGTACTTTAAATCCAAATGATATCGAAGATATCACTGTATTGAAAGATGCGGCTTCTGCATCAATCTATGGTAGCCGTGCTGCTAATGGTGTCATTCTAGTTACAACAAAAAAAGGTAAATCTGGCGCTACTAAGTTTAGAGCAGACGCTTATACTGGACAATCAAATACAGCGTATAAAAACGATGCCTATCAACCTTTAAATGCTAGCCAATACGCAACGATTACCAAAGAAGGTTTAATTAATGCAGGCTATGCAACTTCTGCCACAGTTGATGCATTATTTAATTCGAACTTTGCTACTACGCTTACCTATCCTGCTCCGGTAAATACTGATTGGTTGGGTGCAGTAACAAGAAATGGCCAACAACATGAGTATAATTTAAGTGCCAGTGGTGGTAATGATAAAACTATATTCTTCATGTCGGGCGGTTATCACCAAGAAGACGGTACCGTTATTGCAACTGATTTTAAAAGATGGTCAGGTAATATACGTTTAGAAAATAAGGCTACTGATAAATTAACACTTGGATTTAATTTAAATGGTGGTGTTACAAAACAAAATACGCCTTTAAATGGTGGTGCTTTTGGTAATCCAGTGTTGAGTTCTTTCTTCTTATTGCCTGGTTTATCTCCATACAAACCTGACGGTACATTGAACTATAATACATCTGACTTTAATCCTAGTACTGGTGTTAGTTCTTTATACAATCCAATTGCAATTGCAGCTTTAGACAAAAGACAATTAAAAGGGTTAAGCTTGAGAGGCTCTGTGTTTGGTGAATATAAAATATTACCAACCTTAACTTTCAGATCACAATTTGGTCTTGACTACAATACTCTGGAAGAAGAGCAATATAATAACCCATTCTACGGTGATGGTTTTAGCAGAAATGGTAGATCTTTCTCATATTATACACGCTATTCTAACTGGGATTGGGCAAATACTTTGGCTTACTCGAAGAAATTCTTACGCTCTGGTGATCTAGCTGTGAATGTAAAAGTTGGTTATGAGTCTCAATTAAATAAAGGTTATTTTACCCAAGTAGGTAACTCTAATTTCCCTCCAACAACACAATTAACAGTTGCATCTATCGGTGCTACACCAATTACTGCAAATTCTACCGGTTCTGATAATGCAATTGTTGGTGCATTTTCTCAAGCTAACATAAGCTACAAAGAAAAATATAACATTTCTGGTAGTTTCCGTAATGACGGTGCTTCAGTTTTCGGTGTAAACAAGAAGTACGGTAATTTCTGGTCAATCGGTGGAAGTTGGAATGTTGATCGTGAGAAATTTATGGAAAGTGTCAAATTCATCAGTCAATTAAAACTGAGAGCATCATATGGTTTAAATGGTAACTCTGCTGGCATAGGCAACTACTTGGCTTTGCCTTTATATGGCTACGGTTCAAACTATAATTCTAACCCAGGTAGTGCGCCAAGTACTACACAACCTGGTAATCCAAACTTAACTTGGGAGGTTAACAAACCACTTGATTTTGGTGTTGATATTGGATTCTTGAAAAATAGACTAACTGTAACTTTTGATTATTATAATCGTAAAACAACGTCTTTGTTGTTGAATGTTCCAGTACCACCAAGTACAGGTTATCTTTCATTCCCGGATAACATTGGTGCAATGGAAAACAAGGGTGTTGAGTTTGCTGTGAATGCTATTCCAGTACAAAGCAAAAATTTTGAATGGGATGTGACTTTTAATATTGCAAACAACAAAAATACTGTTACTGCACTTCCAGGTGGTGCGGATATTTTGTCTGGTAACTTTATTCGTCGTGTAGGTTATGATTTCCAAAGTTTTTATACTAGATTATATGCAGGCGTAGATCCTACAAATGGTGATCCACTTTGGTATGTAGATGGTACAAAAACTACTAAAACTAATGTTTACAACAACGCACTTCGTCAAGTGTATAACTCGGGCTCACCTAAATTCTTTGGTGGATTTGGTAATACATTTAAATATAAAGGATTTAGTTTAAGTGCCAACTTCTACTTTAACTTTGGTAACTACGTGCGTGATACATGGGGTAGCTATTATGATGGTGCAGGTTTCGGTGGTGGCTTTAATAAAGTACAAAGAGTGCTTGATAGATGGACTACACCTGGTCAAATTACAGATATTCCCAAATACATATACGGCGGTAATAAAAACGCTCAGAATTTCTCAACGTTCTACTTAGCTAAAGGTGACTACATTAGATTAAGAGATATTACTGTTGGTTATGATATTCCAAAATCAGTATCTACAAAATTACACATTGGTTCAGTTCATTTTTATGTAAGAGGTTCAAACTTATGGACATGGGTTAAGGATTCTAAAATGCCTTTCGATCCTGAACAAGGTGTTGGTAGTGCTACAAACCTAGAAGTATTTATACCAAAAACTGTTGTTGCGGGTCTTAATATCAGTTTATAACCATTAATCAGAACATAAAAAAATACACAATGAAAAAAATAATTAATAAATCTATAGTCTTTTTATTATTCCTTGGGTTATTCTCAAGTTGTAAAAAAGACTTCCTAGCATTAACACCATACACTTCTTTGTCTCCTGCACAGGCCTTAGGAACTGAAACGGATTTAAAAGTAGCTTTAAATGGTGCTTACCAAGGTATGCGTGCGACAGACTTATTCGGTAGAACAGTACCTGTAGCTGGTGATGAATATGCCGATAATGCCTATGTATCAGTAAAAAATTCTGGTAGATATATTCAGTTTAATACATATGCTATTACAGTTGCCGATGCAAATGTTGGTGGTTTTTGGACTGCTGCCTATAACACCATTTTAAGAGCTAATAATATTATCAATTCTCCTTTAACGGGATCAGCTAATATTGCAGAATATAAAGGTGAGGCTTATGCCATCAGAGCTACTTGTTATTTTTATTTAGTAAGATACTTTGCTAAACCTTATACTGATGCACCTACTTCTTTGGGTGTACCAATTATTTTAACTGCTGATGTTACGCAAAAAGCCGCCAGAAGCACAGTTTCAGATGTATATGCGCAAATTTTAAGTGATTTAGACAAGGCATATGCTAATATAACAATGTTTAGTTCTTCAATTTTCTACAGCAAATACGCAGCAAGAGCTTTACAAGCGAAAGTATACTTGTACAAAGGCGATTATGCAAATGCTAAAACAGCAGCACTTGACGTTATCAACAATAGTGGTTTCACAGCCATCACAACTTCAAACTGGGCATCTTATTGGGGAAGTGGTGTAGCTAGAACAGATAAATTAGAAACGCTCTTCGAAGTATCTTCTGATGGCTTAAATAACAATGGTTTTGACGCATTAACTAATATCTACAACCAAAGTGGTTATGGCGATTTGTTATGTGCAGATGATTTATACAATTTATATTCAGCTACTGATATTCGCAAAACAGCTGGTTTTACTACAGGTACTCGTGGTGGTCTTGCTGCTACATTTGTTCAGAAATATAAAAATGGTAATGGATCAGCTGACCCTGATGATACTAAAATCATGCGTTTAAGCGATGTTTATTTAATTGCAGCTGAAGCTTCTTTACCGGGGGATGAGACCTCTGCAAGAATGTATCTTAACTATGTGGCTACAAGAAGAGATGCCAGTTTTACTGGTTATACTTCAACTGGCGCACAATTGTTAAGTGATATTATCACAGAAAGAAGAAAAGAACTTGCTTTTGAAGGTGATCGTTACGGTGATATGAATAGATTGAAATTAGATATTAATAGATCTTCAAATTTCTCTTCAATTGCATTATCATTGCCTTATTCTGATACAAGAAGATTATTCCCAATTCCTCAAGCTGAGTTGGATCCTAATCCTAATATGAAGCAAAATCCTGGCTACTAATAATGCTAGAAATTTTGTGAAAAAAAAGCGGTTGTAAATCTTTACAACCGCTTTTTTATTTTTTGTTATTCGTATAAGTTAATCTTCTAAATACGCTTTTACCCTTTATTGGCCAACTGCCCGCAAGCCGCATCAATATCTTTACCACGGCTACGTCTTAACCTTGCATTTACTCTATTTTTCTCTAAAATGGTCATAAATGCGTCTATGGTGTCTTCGTCTGGCTTGTGAAATTTGAAAGCGTCGATAGGATTGTATTCAATAATATTCACTAAATCGGCTGGTACTTGGCGATAGATTTTGATTAGTTCTTCAGCATCTTTCTGGCTATCGTTGAAGTTTTGAAACAAAATATATTCAAAAGTAATTTCGTTACCTGTTTGCTTGTAAAAATGATTTAAAGCTTCAATTAATACACTGATATTATTACTTTCGTTTATGGGCATAATTTCATTACGCTTCTTATCATTAGCTGCGTGTAAAGAAAGTGCCAATTTAAACTTTACTTTATCGTCTCCAAGTTGCTTTATTTGCTTAGCTACACCTGCGGTAGAGACTGTAATACGTTTTGGGCTCATGGCTAAACCATCATCTGCACTGATGCGTTCTATGGCTTTTAGTACATTTTTATAGTTAAGTAATGGTTCGCCCATACCCATAAATACAATGTTTGAGAGCTTTTTTTGATATGCGGCTTCGCTTTGTTGATTAATTAACACTACTTGGTCATAGATTTCATCATAGTTTAGGTTGCGGCGTCTTTCCATATAACCTGTAGCACAAAACTTACAACTTAGACTGCAACCAATTTGCGATGATACACAAGCTGTTTTACGAGCTTCTGTAGGTATTAAAACGCCTTCGATTAAATGATTATCGCTGGTTTTGAAACGACTTTTTATGGTGCCATCCTCGCTGTTTTGTACTGTTTCTACTTGTAAAGCGGGCAAAGTAAATTCTGCTGCTAATTTGTTACGCAAGTCTTTACTTAAATTGGTCATATCGTCAAAACTATGGGCGTGTTTTTGCCAAAGCCATTCGTGTACTTGCTTCACACGAAATTTAGGTTGACCAATAGTTGTGAAATAATTTTCTAACTCTGGTAATGATAGATGACGAATGTTTTGTTGTGCTAACATTGAACAAAGATACACCGCTGATTAAATGATTTCGTTGATTGGCATGATTGATTTGCTAAATAGCTTTAATAATTGTAACAAACGCACTTTTACAATTGTAATGATTGTACAATTAGTAAATTCGCTGCGGTAAAAGCTGCGCAATGTATCTAAACGTACAAGTGTGCGACGCAACGAAGCTTAATTATTGTTCAAAAGCTGGTTACAAAATAAAACATTATGACAAAAACAGCCTCATCATTTATTGCAAAAAGCACCATTAAAGCTGCTGATATTGAGCATAGAAGAAAGATTAATTTCAATATCGGTAGATATAACGCGGTGGTGCCGCAAGGCAAGCAACAATTTGCCAATGTGATGAGTGCACGTGAGCATGCTAAAAATACCAAGTGGCGGGCTATTGAAAACCTAGATGCCTATCTAGAACTATTTGAAAAAAAGATTTCTGCACGCGGTGCAAAAGTGTTGTGGGCTGAAACAGCAGCACAAGCATTGGAACAAATAGGAAATATATGCGAAGCGAAAGCCTGTAAAACTTTGGTGAAAAGTAAAAGCATGGTAACGGAAGAAATTCACCTGAACGCATACCTTGAAAGTAAAGGCATAGATAGCGTAGAAACGGATTTAGGTGAGTATATACAACAACTTGATGGTGAGCCACCTTATCACATAGTTACCCCTGCTATGCATAAGAGTAAGGAAGACGTGGCAAAGCTGTTTGCGGATAAATTGGGTACACCAAGTCATTTAACGCCAACAGAATTGACACTGGTTGCTAGGCAAAAATTAAGAGAAAAATATATACAAGCAGAAGTTGGTGTAACTGGCGCTAACTTTATTGTGGCCGATATTGGCGGCATTGCGATTACTGAAAATGAAGGAAATGCAAGGCTAAGCTGTAGCATGCCAAAAACGCATATTGTGATTGTGGGTATTGAAAAAGTGATCCCATCGATGAGTGACTTAGCCATGTTTTGGCCCTTGCTATCAACATTTGGTACAGGACAAAAAGTGACCGTGTACAATACCATAATTACTGGTCCAAAACAAGCTAATGAATTAGATGGCCCTGAAGACATGTATGTGATATTGCTAGATAATGGCAGAACCAATTTGTTGCAAAATACCAAAGCTAGGGAAGCCTTGTATTGTATTCGTTGTGGTGCTTGTTTAAATGCTTGTCCTGTTTACAAAAATATTGGTGGTCATGCCTACGAAACTACTTATAGCGGCCCTATAGGTAGCGTGATAACGCCGCATTTACGTGGTATGACAGATTATAAACACTTAAGTAATGCATCGTCGCTTTGTGGTAATTGCACCGAGGTTTGTCCAGTGAGAATAAACCTACATGAGTTACTGCTTGAAAATAGGCATGAAGCTGTGGTAGAAGGTAATAGTGGCATTGCAGAACGTATAGCGTGGAAAGTTTGGAAAACGGCGAGCCTTAATAGAAAAATGATGAACCAAGGTAGTGGTGTACTGAAAAATTGGGTGGTAAATAAAGTATTTAAAGGCTGGACAACACATAGAAGTAATCTTGACTTTAGCCCGAAAACATTTAACCAACTTTGGCAAGAAAAAATGGACTCTAAAAATTGATAGGTATTTTGTACTTTTAGTTTACAAGTTTTTCATTATGAAACTAAACATCATTCAAAAAACATTTGCTAGCGAGGAAGAATATTTCTTGTTCGAAGAAAAATGCGAACTAAGAAATGAATTAGTAAATGGACATCTAATTGCTACGAGTGGTGTAACATTTGAACACAATGAGATAACTCTGAATATTTTCTTGCTATTAATAAAATTATTAAAGGAGTTAGATTTTAAGATAAGTGTAGAAGCGGTAAAAGTTAAAAATCCTTCAGGTAATTTCTTTTATCCTGACGTAATGGTTTGTCATCCTAATCCACATAAATACTATAGCGAAGCACCAATTCTATTAGTGGAAGTATTGTCTGAAAGTACCCGTACATATGACCTTACCGATAAGTTTATTCAATATAAACAAATACCAAACTTATACTATTATTTGTGCGTAGAACCTGAGCAACAAGTGGTTATTTTTTATTTTAAAAATGCAGCAGGTGAATGGATGACTGAAACTTACAGTAAAGAGGCTGATGTTGTAAATCTACCACAATTGAATACGAGCTTCACTTTGAAGGATATTTATAAACAAGAATAGTGCTACTTTATACCGAACTAGTTTCACCTCGCTTAGAATACATTACCAATTTTATACAAAGTATTATTGGCGAATCCATTACCATAACTACTGATGAAGAACTGTTTATACAATCTACTCAAGTAAAAATTAGTTACAGTAGCGAGGCTATATGTACGCAGGCATATCATATACAACCACAAGGTTTATTATTTGAGAATAGTATTGAACCTATTGATATTCTTATAACAAGCTGTAGAGAACAAATTTGTTTTTTTGCTTCGCAAAATGATAGCCACGGTTTTGATGTATGGTCAGCTATATTTTATCTCATTACTCGCTACGAAGAATATTTACCCCATGAAAAAGATAGTTATGGTAGATACGCGCATACCAATTCATTAGCTTATCGATACCAATTTCTTCACTTGCCTTTGGTAAATATTTGGCTGCAAGATTTGCAGCAAAGGCTGTGGACAGCCCAAAACGGTCAACGGTCAACGGTCAACGGTCAACGTTTTGCCTTCACCCCAACTTATGATATTGATATTGCTTTTGCCCATCAACACCAATCGATTGTAAAAAATATAGGTGGCTTTTTTAAAGATTTAATGCGTGGCGATTTCGAAAAAGTAATTGAACGCGCCAATGTATATAGTAGCACTGCTAAAGATCCTTTTGATACTTATGAGTGGCTTGATGATATACATAAAAAGTACCAATTACAACCTATCTATTTTTTTCTATTGGCTGCAAAGCGTGGCATTTACGATAAAAACATACCACCAAAAAAGAAAGGTATGCAGCAACTACTACAGCAACATTATAGCAAGTACTTGGTTGGTATTCATCCATCTTGGCAAAGTGGTGATAATGATGTCTTAGTGTTACAAGAAAAGCAAGCACTTGAACGTATTACACATGCAGCTTGTACCAAAAGCAGACAACATTATATTCGTTTATCATTGCCTGAAACTTATAGAAAGCTAGTTGCAGCAGGTATTACAGACGATTACTCAATGGGTTATGGCAGTATCAATGGCTTTAGAGCGTCGGTAGCTTCGTCATTTTTTTGGTTTGATTTGGAAAAAAATAAAGCGACTAGCTTACTCATTCATCCTTTTTGTTGGATGGATGCAAACAGTTATTTCGAGCAACAATTTTCAGCGGATGAAGCCTTGTTAGAACTTAAAGATTATTACAACATAGTGAAACAAGTGGGCGGTAATTGCATTATAATTTTGCACAATAGCTTTTTAACCGAGCAACCACAATGGCTACCTTGGCGCAAGATGTATGAAGCATTTCTATCTATGATTTAAATGACTTGCAATGATTTATTTTAAAATGAAGAGCCCACTTATTTAAAAAGTGAACTCTTCATTAAATCGGTAATATCATTTTAAATTACAATTATTAATGTTTAAAATGTCTTAAACTAGTAATTACCATTGCAAGATTATTTGTTACTGCGTATTCAATACTGTCTTTATCTCTTATAGAACCACCAGGTTGAATAAACGCTTCTATACCTTCTGCGTGCGCCATTTGTACACAATCATTAAAAGGGAAAAACGCATCACTAGCCAGAACAGCACCTTTCAACTCAAAATTAAATTGCTTCGCTTTATCAATAGATTGGCGTAAAGAATCAATGCGGCTTGTTTGACCACAACCTTTACCTACCAACTGTTTGTTTTTAATTAAAGCAATAGCATTACTTTTTAAATGCTTACAAATAATATTGGCAAATTCGAGGTTCGCTCTTTCGTCAGCAGTGGTTGCTCTACCGCCTACTTCTTTCCATTCAGCATAGTTGCCAGCATCTGTACCTTGAGTAAGAGTACCATTTAGAAGTGATTTCGATTGACTATTAACTATCGACCATTGACTATTCAACTGCAATAATATTCTGTTCTTTTTACTTTTTAGCACCGTTAATGCGTCTTCATCAAATGCAGGCGCTAACAATACCTCAAAAAATATTTCATTAATAGCTTCAGCAGTTGATTTATCTATAGTACCATTACTTACCAATACGCCGCCAAAAGCGCTTTCTGGGTCGCCAGCCAATGCGGCATCCCAACTGCTTTTTACTGTATCTCTTAAAGCAATACCACAAACGTTGGTGTGCTTAATAATGCCAAATACAAAGCCATTGCTTGTACTTGGAAATTCTTTAATTAATTGAATGGCTGCATCTACATCTACCAAGTTATTATACGATAATTCTTTTCCGTTAAGTTGCGCAAATACTTCTTGCAGATCGCCATAAAATGTAGCCGTTTGGTGTGGGTTTTCGCCATAACGCAATACTTGTTTGGTACTAGATGTTTGAAGCGTCGTATTACTTGGATTAAAGTAATTACTAATGGCAATATCATAATTCATAACTACTTCAAACGCTTTAGCAGCAAAAGCTTTACGCTGTTCAAGTGTAGTAGTGCCAGCTTGTTCTTTCAATATATTTTGTAAAAATGAATAATCTTCTTTGGCAGCAATAACCGTAACATTTCTGTGATTTTTTGCCGCAGCACGTATCATACTTGGACCACCAATATCTATCTTTTCTATGATTAATGTTTCTTCCGTAGTATTTTTTAATGTTTCTTCAAAAGGGTATAGATCTACAATTACCAAATCAATTTCAGGAATGCTGTATTGCACCATTTCTGCCACATGTTGTGCATCGTCTCTTTTACCTAAAATGCCGCCAAATACAACTGGGTGAAGTGTTTTAACACGACCACCAAGTATAGAAGGATAGGTGGTTAAGCTTTCTACTGGTACGCATGCAATGCCTGCATCTTCTAAAAATTGTTGTGTACCTCCGGTAGAATAAATCGTAATACCTTGAGCTTGTAATTCTTGTGCCAATGGGGCTAAACCGTCTTTATAGAAAACGGAAATTAATGCCGATTGTATTTTTTGTTGCATGTTGAGGAAGATATCACGTAAAGAAACGAAGGCAGCAAAAGTGGTTCCTGTTTGAAGTTACTAATGACCCATAACTCGAAATCAGCAACCAATTATTTGCCAACAACAGCATCTCTACGTAGAAGATGAGCAATATTTTTGAGCCGCAAATGTATAAGGTATTGCAGAAACGTTGTACCAGTTTTTAGTAACAAATTATTCAAGAATATCTGGCCTCCTTGCTTTTGTGCGTTGGATGCTTTGTTCGTGTCGCCAATCTTCTACCTTTTTAGGGTCGCCAGACAATAAAATGTCTGGTACTTTTAAGCCTTTAAATTCGGCTGGTCTGGTATAAACCGGTGGCGCTAACAAATGATCTTGAAAGCTATCAAATAGGGCAGACGTTTCATCATTCAATACACCAGGTAATAATCTGCCAATTGCGTCCACCACCACTGCTGCGGCTAATTCCCCACCGCTTAGTACATAGTCGCCTATAGATATCTCTTTGGTGATATATAAATCCCTGATACGTTGATCGATGCCTTTGTAATGCCCGCAAATAATTAATAAATTCGCTTTCATAGACAATTGGTTAGCCATTTGTTGGTTAAACCTTGGTCCGTCAGGGGTCATATAAATAATATCGTCGTAGGTAGTTGTTTGTTGTAAACGTTCTATGGCATTTGCTAAGGGTTCGCACATCATTACCATGCCCGCACCGCCGCCATATTGGTAATCGTCTATTTGGCCATATTTGTTTAAAGCCCAATCACGCAAGTTGTGTGTCCTTACAGTCAGCAAGCCTTTGTCTTGAGCACGTTTCATAATGCTATGACTAAATGGGCTTACCAATAAATCGGGCGAAACAGTAATAATATCGATTATCATACTGCAAATATGTAGAATAAACTTTAGCAATTCTTTAATAATGGCATGATGCGTTGGTGAAAATTTAGGTTTTATTTTGAAAAAATATTCCTTGTGAAAAAGTATTTATTTATAATCATAATGATAGTTGCTACACTAGCAGCAAATGCCCAAAGTTTAAGTATAACAGATAGCGTGGTTTCATCTAATGCCTTCATTAATTTACCGCTACAACCACATAAACGAAATGTAGATATATTTTTTAATAGCGATAAACCCAAACAACCTTACTACAACATAAGAGTAATTGATGTAAGCGGTAGCAATGTTTATCAAGATTTATTAAACGCAATACAAGTAAAGGCTAGAAATGAAGGATTAGATGGGTTAATTATTCTCGGAAAAGAAAATTACAATACTTATTATGGCCACATATCGTATAGCGTCAATAAGTTATCAGCTATCGGTGTTAAGTACAAAAACAATATGCAATATGTCAATCATATTGTTAAAAAAGCGGTAATACTACATAATGATTCTTTAGAGGTAGATACTATCAATTTTAACTTAAATAGTAAAATTATTACAAATAATAATCCCTCGGCTATTAGTCTATATGAAGACAGTATAAAACTATTTTATTTGTGCGATTATTATGCGACACACAAAATGCCAAGCAATGCTGTTAAAAACTATGACGAAACTGCATTTTCTACTACCATAAAAATTGACAACCCGTTTGGTAATGTTAGATATAAAATATTATATACGAGTGATTCAGTACTGTTTAAAGTACAAATAAAAACACATCCTAACGATGAACAAATAGAGGGCAAAATCTATGATGTTAAATACGATTTAAATAAAGATAATACCATCAACAAAAGATATGTGCGCCAAGGAAGAAAAGCCGAACCGCTTTTTATAGATAGCTATCAATACGATGCTGATAAACATTTTATTAGGTTTTCTAGGTATGATGAAAAAGCAAAGCGGATTTCATTACAAGTAAACTATACGTATTTCACCATGAATGATTTGCCACAGATTAATTGATAAATGAACGAATCGTATGCTTGTGTTAGAAAAAAATAAAAATCCTCATAATTGTTTAGATACAACTATGAGGATTTTCCATATTTAAGTGTTCCTATCAATCTTCATCCATAAATTCCTCAAAACTGCGCCTATCTTTTTTGGTAGGTCTGCCCACCTTACTAAGTCTTTTGCCCGTATTAAAGGCAGCGGGCTGAAACGTGATGCTATTTAATTCGTCTGGCGGTGTAATATCTTCGTAATATTTAATGGCTTCGCTATAAGCTAAACGTGTTTCTAGTAAACCAGTTACTTTAATTACCCATTTTCTAGCTTCCGTTTTTACTTCGTATTCATCATTAAGGTTTACTGTTTTGGCAGGTTTTACATTGTCGCCATTCAGTTTTACCTTGCCTTTTTCGCAAGCTTCTGCTGCCAAACTTCTGGTTTTAAACAAACGGATTGACCAGAGGTATTTGTCTATTCTTAGCTTCTCTTTCTTGATCACTGATTGGAGTGATTTGAATGATTAAATGATATATTAGGTTTTAAATGTCTCTTTAGATTTAAAAATCTAATCCTAAAGCAAAATACCAAATAGGGCTGCCACTAAATACGCCTTTCATTGGCCAGCCAGCATCTATCTTCATAAAATAACCTAGCAAATTGCTGCGTGCACCAAAGCCATAACCACCTGCAAATGGCCCCAAACCACCTGCATCAATTTTTACCGAAACGGGATTACCTGGGTAATATTCGGACGGACGTTTAATACCATTGTATTTGCCATTCCAAGCAGTACCTAAATCTATAAACTGTATCAATTGAAAATTACGAATGAAGGCATTGTTGATGGGTTTGTTGAGCAAAGTTGCAAACACTGGTAAGCGTAATTCGCTGTTAATCACAAATGCATTATTGCCGTTTGCGATGTTTTGATTGTATCCACGCATATTTACGGCTAAAGATTGAAACGCATAGGATTGGTCTTGCGCTGGCGGATTGTTATTAAATTTAGGACTAAACCAACCATCTACACCACCTAAGTAGTAAATAATTTTTTGATTGCCCCAGCTAAAATCTGCCGCAGCTCTAGTAGCCCAAATAAAGTTGCGATAAATTTTCAAGTAATGTCTTGCATCAAAACCAAAGTTGTAAGTAAGGTTGGTTTCTGAACCAATAACAGGTCTGTTTACATCTAAATACACTTTGTAACGCAAGCCATTCCAAATATTTTGAGTAGGATTAATGGTATTGTCATGCACAAATTCTAAACGTGCAACTGCATATTGATTTACCGTGTCTGGGAAATGTAATGATTGCTGATCAATAGATTTTAATATACCCCTATCTACTCTGTAACCAATAGTTGCCCTAATACTTTTTACTTCGTTTAATGGATAAGCAAAATTTGCTTGGTATAAATTGGTAATTAAAGCATTAGGATAAAAACCTGTACTATAAAAATTACTTTGATAGCTTCTATAGTACGTTAAGCCCCAATCTATTCTACGCTTATAGTTTTGAAATGTAAAATACACATCTTTATCGCTAAGGTTGCTGCCAAAACGTACACCACCAATAAATTTATAATCCTCCATTAAGTCGCTTGTACCTGCTCTAAATGTGAAGTTTAAATCAGTACCGTTATTCAGTTGTATTGGGCCATTACCACCCCCATATTGCTGATATCTATTTACCAAAATATTATTGGTAACACCTGCCAATACATAGTCGCTGCTAAAGTGCATTGTGTATTTAAACAGTTTGGTATTGTTTAAATAGCTTTCCTTTTTTGGTGCTTGTTTAGTTAGTTTTACCAAAGCTTCAGTAGCAGAATCTTGTGGTTCATTAGCAAAATCATTTTGAAAAAAATCTTTAGAAGCCTTTGGCTTAACGGTATCGGCAATAGGTGTGGCTTTCGTTGCTGTAGGTGATGGTTTACCTTTGATAGGTTTTCCATCTGCTGCTTTTTTAATACCCATTAGGCTTTTCATATATTCTGTAGGCCTTGGGTTTACGTTACGTCTTGTAAGTGCGTCCTCATTTATTTTTAGCTTATACAAAAATTTATAGTCACCCTCACGTCTTGTTTCGCTTACTTGGCCATTATTGCCAGCTATTCTGGTTTCTAGCAAAGAACTTTGGTAGTTGGTAATAGGAAAAGTGTAGGTAGAGTCTTTAAATACTTGAAAATAGCTAACGCTATCTGGTTCTTGTTTTTGCCAAGCAGTTAAAGTGCTATCTAGTTCTTTGGGTGCAGGATTTCTTAACAATTCATCCCCTACATAGTACAAGGTATCTAAACCATTTCTTTGGGTAGAAAAGAAACCTGCCCAGCGGTTTTCAACGCCATTCTCATCGGTAATATACGTGAAGTGATTGGTATTGTACTGCATCGGAAACTTAGCATTACCAAATTTACTGTTGGTTAATTGAGAAATTTGTTTGCTTGGTGTATTGTTAAAAATATCTACAATGTAAATGTTGAAGCGGTATTTACTTGGCAACACTGTATCAGCATTTGGAGCATCATTGCCAGGTCTATTGCTAGAGAAAATAATACCTACACGATTTGGGAACGATACGAATGTTGGGTTTAAATCATCATAAATATCGTTGGTTATTTGCGTAACTTTTTGCTCTTCTATTTTGTAGGTATAAATATCAGAATGTCCATTTTTTACAGCGCTAAGTACCAAGCTATTTTGATCTAGCATAAAGTTAGCATCTAATATTTGATCAAAATCATCAATAGTTTGTTTAAAGCGCTTGTAACGTGCTACGGCATCGTACACAAACATTTTGGTTTTACCAGCTTCCCAATAAATTACCAATAAACGCTGGCCTTTGGTATCCCATGATAATATTGGATAATTAGGGTTAATATCTCCTTGATTGGTTTTTACGCCTTTATCAAGTAATACAGTTGTTTGGTAAAAATTTTCTACCAATTTCACTTTATAAATGCCTTTCTTGAATTCTACTACCGCATAGTTATTATTGCGGTTATTAGGATTGGCTTGAAAACGGAAATAATCGTTTTTGCTTACATCTTCAGTTACGCTCAACACACCTTTTGGTGCATTCTTACGCTGACGAATATCTTTGTAGTATTTGTCTTGTTCATAAGTCATAAACTCGGCCAACACCTCTTTAAATTTCTTTTTACATATTTTTTCAGAAGCCTTGTTTAAATTTTTGTAAATACGAGCTAGGTATAAGAAATAGGTAATATTATCTACCTTGTATTTTTCCCCTATATATTGCCACAAAGCATGGCCAGCCAAAGTAGGTTTTTGGTAAGCAAATTGGTAGAAGTTATTATAATCGCCACTCAGCATTTCGCTTTTTAGTTGGTCATCAAGCGAAGTACTCCAAGGCTCGGCTACGTATGCTACATAACCATCGGTAAGCCATACAGGTAAGTCTAACAAAGCCGCGTTACTAGCAAACTCGCCTATGTCTTCACCAAACAAAATATTATCTAGTAGCAAGCGTGCTATGCCTTCTCGTATTTGTCTTTTGAGTGTGGTGTGGTTACCATCAAAATATACCACAATTTTATTGTTAACTAGCTTGGTAAGGCCACCCGCATTTTGCCAATCGATGCCCAAACCAATATTACTTTGTTTGTACTCGTCGTAGCTATTGTACACAATAATATTGGTACGGCGTTGCAAGCTATATTCTTCAAATTTTTCTATGCCCGGTAATTCTTCTTCAGCTACTTGGGCTACAAATTTGCCAAGTTCTGTACCGCCTTGCGATGTGTAAGTATTAAAGTGTGGCGATTGAAAAAATTTCCACTGCATTTTTTTGTACTGTATGCGGTTTTTGCCAAACGTTACTGTATTCACCTGTGCCATTGTTGCGGTAGATACCAACAATAACATCCATATCATCACCTGCTGTCTATTAATTATTTGCATAGCCAATCTCTTTGCTTTAAAAATACTAGAGTTATATTTAGAAACGTTTGTTGCCTCATTAAAGTTTGCTTTTAATGCTTAACAACATTTTTGCGAAAAGTAAAAATAGTTAATTCAAATTTGCAACTACATTTTATAAGTAGATAGGATGTTAAAATTAATGGATTTAATCGCTGAATGAACGATTTTAATGATTAAATGATGATTATGATAATCGTATTCAGCAGTTTATATGCCCAACAAACGATTTTAAATTATTTAGTCAATCATTTTGTTCATTTTAATCATAAATCCCAAATCACAAATCATATATCTCATGCTGCACATTCACTCATTTACCTTCAATCCGGTACAAGAAAATACCTATGTGGTATATAACGATAAAGGCAAAGCCGTTGTAATAGACCCCGGTTGCTATTTTACCGCCGAGCAAGAAACTTTGCAAACATTTTTAACCAATCATGGCCTTAGTGTAGTGCAATTAATTAATACGCATTGCCACCTAGACCACGTGTTTGGTAATAAATGGGCTGCAAAAATCTTTGGTTTAGAATTGTACATTCATCCCGAGGAGGAAAAAATGCTGGCTTTTGCACCAGAAAGCGGTATTAAATGGGGCTTGCCTTTTGAAAATTACACCGGGCCGCTGCATTTTTTAAAACAAGACTATACTATTCAGTTAGATGAAGACGAATTAATAGTATTAGAAACACCCGGCCATTCGCCAGGCAGTATTAGTTTGTATGCAAAAGCTGAAGGCTTTGTTATTGCAGGCGATGCCTTGTTTAATGGTAGCATTGGCCGTACTGATTTGCCCTACGCCAGCCATCAACAATTGATAGATAGCATTAAAACACAATTGTTTACACTGCCAGATGATACCAAAGTGTACAGCGGGCATGGTAGGCTTACAACCATTGGTCACGAAAAATTAACCAATCCATATTTGCAATAAATAAAATGATTCATGCAAAAATGTCCGAGACTTGGTGAGGGCGCTAATGCAAGCATGAATTTGGTTGCAGACTTAATGAGGGCGCTAATTCAAGTATGAAATTGGTTGCAGACTTAGTGCAAAAGCCCTCTCATATCTGCGTTACGGCATACATCTCTTATCTTTCCCTTACTTTTGCCATCCGAAAAAATATTGGTGTTATGTTAGATAAGTTAGAAGCTATTAAAGCAAGATTCGATCAGGTAGGTGTTGCGCTTACTAACCCTGAAATTATTAATAACCAAAAAGAGTTTGGTAAAATGAGCAAAGAATACCGCTCATTAGAAAAAATTGTACAACCTTACCAAGCATATTTAAAAGTGCTAGCCGATTACGATTTCGTTAAAGAAAATCTTGGTAGCAGCGATGAAGAGATGAAGGAATTGGCAAAAATGGAACTGCCAGAACTAGAGGAAAAGAAAGAAACGCTAGAAAAACAATTAACTAAATTATTAATACCAAAAGATCCTCAAGACGATAAAAACGCGATGATAGAATTGCGTGCAGGTACAGGTGGTGATGAAGCCAGCTTATTTGTGGGCGATTTACTAGGTATGTACTTGCGCTACTGCAACAAAAAAGGCTGGAAAACCGCTATTGCTAGCGAAAGCGAAGGCACGGTGGGTGGCTATAAAGAGGTAGTGATAGAAGTAACTGGTGAAGATGTGTACGGTACTTTAAAGTTTGAAAGTGGTGTACACCGTGTACAACGTGTACCTAACACCGAAACCCAAGGTCGTGTACATACGTCTGCGGCAACTGTTGCGGTAATGCCAGAGGCAGAAGAAATAGACTTTGAACTTAACCCCGCCGATGTAAAAATGGAAACCGCACGAAGCGGTGGTGCTGGTGGGCAAAACGTAAACAAAGTAGAAACCAAAGTAATGCTTACCCACATACCTACAGGTGTGGTTATTGTGTGCCAAACAGAACGTAGTCAGCTAGGCAACCGCGAAAAAGCCATGACCATGTTGCGTACCAAGCTTTACGAAGAACAAGTGCGTAAACACGAAGATGAAATTTCAAAACGCCGTAAAACCCTTGTAAGTACAGGCGATAGAAGTGCTAAAATACGCACCTACAACTGGCCACAAGGTCGTGTTACAGACCATCGCATTAACTTAACATCTTATAATTTAGATGCAGTTATTAATGGCGAGATAGAAGAATTTATTGAGGCATTACAAATGGCCGAAAACGCCGAGAAAATGGCAACTGAATAGTTGTCATTGCGAGGCACGAAGCAATCTGCTCTTAAAATATTTTATTGGTCATCAATACTACAAAGCCCATCTACATATGCGTCGCACACTGCGGCAGAATAGCGTTGATGGGCTTTTTCAGTAGCGTAGTAATAGCTATTTCTTCTCAAAAAACTCATGAATAATCCAAGCCGGACCTATTAGCAAAAACTGTAAGTCATTTAAAAACGAAGGCTTTTTGCCTTCAATTTTATGACCATAAAATTGCCCAATCCAAGCTGCTACAAAAAGTCCAAGCGATACGAACACTAAACGCAAGTGTAAGCCTATGTAATAATTTGCTGTAAGGCAGAAAGCAGCAAACAAGGCAATTTTTATAGCCATCGCAATAGATAGTCTAATGTAAAAAAGCAATGCTAGCACTAACACTGCGCCTGCCCAATTAACAAGCATTGGCGCAGAAAAAGGCACTAATTGTTGTAGCCAAGAGGCATTAATACTTTGCAATAAACCCACAATAGAAAAGAAAATAGTAGGCACGCATATCAGGTGAATTTGTTTGTTGGTAAGGTTTTGATGGCTTACAGCATATTCATCAAACCATTGTTGTAATGTTCGCATAAGGGCAAGTTTTATCGTTGTTTAAAAGTAGGTAATTGGTTGTTATTTTCAATAGACTAAATTCTTTCGTGCTGGACATTGTATTCTTAGCGTTCTTTGCCACAAATAATTCGTATGTCTTTTGCTTCACTCGGTTTGTATGCTACCTTGGTTAAAAAATTATCTGCAATAGGTTATACCGAGCCTTATCCTATTCAGCAGCAAGCCATACCCGCCATATTAGAAGGAAAAGACGTGTTAGGCATAGCGCAAACTGGTTCTGGTAAAACGGCGAGTTTTGTATTGCCTATTTTGCAACAGTTGCAGCATAAAACAGTTACCAAAAATCGTTTTATCAGGGCATTGATTCTTGTGCCTACAAGAGAATTAGCCGTACAAGTAGGTGAAGTGGTAAGCACTTTTGCCGAAGTAATGCCACGCAAAATAAAATCACTCGCTATTTATGGTGGGGTGTCTATCAATGTACAAATGATGGCTTTACAAAATGTAGAAATTCTTATAGCAACGCCAGGTCGTTTGTTGGATTTAATCAATTTAAATGCGCTCAACATTTCTGAAATAGATATTTTAACCCTAGATGAAGCAGATAAAATGCTGAACATGGGTTTCAAAAAAGAAATGGCAGACATTTTTGAATTGCTGCCAACTAAACGACAAAACCTGTTGTTTTCAGCGACGTTAGGCAAAGAAATCAATACCATTACCGAAATATTGCTGCACAATCCTGTAAAAATTCAGGTTGAAGAAGCAGTACAAAACCTCGATTTAATTACACAACAATGCTACCATGTAACCGAAGAAAGAAAAGGACCATTGTTGCGCTACTTAATTATGCAACAGCAAATGCAGCAAGTGTTGGTGTTTGCGTCATCCATCCATCGTGCCGATGCGATTGTAGAAAAGCTAAAAGCCCATGGCTTGCAAGCTGCGGCTATGCACAGCAAAAAAAGTCAAGGTGCTCGCACCGATGCTTTGGCAAATTTTAAGTCTGGTAGAATCAATGTGTTAGTAGCTACAGATTTAGCCTCACGCGGTATTGATATTCAATTTTTACCCTTTGTAATTAACTACGAGTTGCCTCGTTCACCCAAAGATTATATTCACCGCATTGGTCGTACTGGCCGTGCAAGTGCTGCAGGCACCGCCATTTCGTTAGTATCAGAAGAAGAGCAACATCACTTTTCTGTTATTCAGAAAAAGATGGGTAAGAAAGTAGAGATCATTGATGCGAAAGATTTGAATTTGCTAGGGTTTTAAGTGAGTTTTTGTTTATCGTCATTGCGACGAAGGAAGCAATCTGCATCTTGTATTTAGCCTGCTTCGTGCCTTGCAGTCACGATATTTTTATTGGGTCATCGCTAGTACTAAGCCAATCGATATAGGCGTCGCACACTGCGGCTGTGGGAGATTGTTTGGGCTTTTATTGTCTGAACTGGGATTTTGTAAGATTGATGGGATGTATAGGATTTGAAGTCAAATAACTTCAGTTATTATACCAATGCTGCACTTCTCAAAATAGGAACTCGTGTTCTCAAAATGGTAACGCCAGTTCGTGTAGATGAACTACACTTCTCAAAATAGGAACTCGTGTTCTCAAAATGGTAACGCCAGTTCGTGTAGATGAACTGCACTTCTCAAAATTGGAACTCGTGTTCTCAAAATGGTAACAGCAGTTCGTGTAGATGAACTGCACTTCACAAAATAGTAACTCAGGTACTAAGAATGGCTACGCTAGTTCTAAGTACTTGTCTTTTGCTTTTAAAAAAGACAATCCTTGTTAAAACACCTATTTTTTACATTTAATTTTTGTCATCAAGTTTGTTGTTATTTTCTTGGCACAATTCAATCAAAACCCCATTGGTTTCTTTTGGGCGTAAAAAGCAAATGAGTTTATTATCTGCACCAATTTTTGGTTCTTCATTGATAAAAGCAAAACCTTCTGCTTTGAGTCGGTTGATTTCTGCATAAATATCATCTACCAAAAACGCAATATGATGCATGCCTTCGCCACGCTTCGCAATAAATTTTGCTATTATGCCATCGTCGTTAAGACTTTGCAACAATTCTATTTTGCTATTGCCGCAAGCAAAAAAGGCCGTAGCTACTTGTTCACTTTGTACAATTTCTGTTTTGTAGCAAGTGGTTTGTAGTAATGTTTCAAATAAAGGCACAGATGTTGCCAAATCATTCACTGCGATACCAATATGCTCTATTTGTTTCATGTATATGCGTTTTGCTCGTAGATGTGAAAGAATAAACCAATAGCGTTCTATTTGCCCGAAAGGGCGCAAAAATCAACTTGAAAAGTGTCCTTTTGTGCCTTTCGATTAATGGAAAAACCTGTTTTCACAATTTTCACATCCAAATTTATACAACCTAAAGCAGTAATTTTGTGTTAAGTAAGTTAAAGATACAATTATGAAGTTTCCTATTTATTTAGACAATAACGCAACTACACCAATGGATCCTCGTGTGTTAGAAGCGATGATCCCATATTTCACAGAGCATTTTGGTAACGCAGCAAGTCGTAACCACCCTTTTGGTTGGCAGGCTGAGGAAGCGGTGGACTATGCTCGTGAGCAAGTTGCGCAATTAGTAGGAGCTGATCCTAAAGAAATTATTTTTACAAGTGGTGCAACTGAAGGTGATAATCTTGCTATAAAAGGTGTTTTTGAAATGTATGCTTCTAAAGGTAATCACATTATTACTGCAACCACTGAGCACAAAGCGGTATTGGATACGTGTAAACACGTTGAGAAATCGGGTGGTGAAGTCACTTACTTACAAGTAAAACCTGATGGTTTAATAGATCTTGCTGAATTGGAAGCAGCTATAAAGCCAACTACTATTTTAATAGCTATTATGTATGCCAATAACGAAATTGGCGTGATACAACCCGTAAAAGAAATTGCAGCCATAGCAAAAAAACATGGTGTATTATTTTTTACAGATGCCGTACAAGCTGTAGGTAAAATACCTGTAAATGTTATTGAAGACGGAATAGATATAATGGCATTTACGGCACACAAAATGTATGGCCCTAAAGGTATTGGTGCATTATATGTACGTCGTAAAAATCCACGTGTAAAAGTGACTGCGCAAATGGATGGTGGTGGCCACGAACGGGGTATGCGTAGTGGTACTTTAAACGTACCAGGTATCGTAGGTTTCGGTAAAGCTTGCGAGCTTGCAAGACTAGAAATGACTGATGACGCTGCACGTTTAAGCAAATTACGCGACAAACTTGAAAATGCTTTATTACAAATAGAAGAAAGCTATGTGAATGGTAACCGTGAACATCGCTTACCACATGTAGCAAATATTTCTTTCAAACATGTAGAAGGTGAAGGTTTATTGATGGGCTTTAATAAAAACATTGCTTTAAGTTCTGGTTCAGCTTGTACAAGTGCTTCTCTTGAGCCAAGTTACGTATTAAAAGCGTTAGGTTTAGGTGATGATTTAGCACATAGTAGCTTGCGCTTTGGCTTAGGTAGATTTACTACCGAAGAACAAATTGATTACACCATCGAGCAAATTAGCAGTACCGTTCTCAAATTACGTGAGATGAGTCCGTTGTGGGAAATGTATAAAGAAGGTATTGATTTAAACAGCATTGAGTGGGCACACCACTAGAAGCCCCCAACCCCTGAATAGGAGTTAAAGAAGTTCTTTAAATTGATAATTATAAAAATATAAAAGCCTACTGCCTCGTAGGTTTGAATCCCCCTTTAGGGGATAGGGGCATTTTATCATGGCATATTCAGAAAAAGTAATCGATCATTATAGTAACCCAAAAAACGTGGGTACTTTAGACAAGGCTAGCAAAAATGTTGGTACTGGTTTAGTAGGTGCACCAGAATGTGGTGACGTTATGCGCTTGCAAATTCAGGTAGATGACGCTACTGGGGTTATTACTGATGCAAAATTCAAAACATTTGGTTGTGGTTCTGCTATTGCATCTTCATCTTTAGCTACTGAGTGGTTAAAAGGTAAAACCGTAGACCAAGCGATGGCTATTGATAATATGGATTTGGTAGAAGAATTGAACCTTCCACCAGTAAAAATTCACTGTTCAGTGTTGGCAGAAGACGCAATTAAAGCAGCTATCAATGATTACCGTGTAAAAAATGGTTTAGAAGCATTGGTATTTGAAGAGAAAGGGGTTCATTAAACCGATTGGATAATTAGCCAATGTGCTTATGTGCTAATGAATACTATTCTTAGTTTTTCTAATTAGCATACTAGCACATTATCAAATTAGCAGATTATTATGGTAGCAACAGATAACGCGATATATGTAAGTGATAAAGCAAAAGCCAAAGTGATAAAGCTGATGGAAGATGCTGGCATTTACGGTGACCCAAGTTACTTTTTAAGAGTGGGTGTAGTAGGTGGTGGCTGTAGTGGTTTGAGCTATAAGTTAGACTTTGATAATGAGCAAAAGCCAATGGATCAAGTGTTTGAAGATAATGGTGTAAAAGTGGTAACTGATTTAAAAAGTTTCTTATACTTAGTAAATACAGAATTAGACTTTAGCGATGGATTAAATGGCAAAGGCTTTTATTTCAACAACCCTAACGCTAGTAGAAGTTGTGGTTGTGGTGAGAGCTTTGCGGTGTAATTGTCTGAACCAAGATTTTGTAAGATTTTTTAGATTTTAATTGGATATCATAGAATGGGCTGTATCAATTTTGATACAGCCCATTTTTATTCAAGTAATTTGTATTTTAACTTTTTCTAAAAGCCCACTTGCTCATTTCTTTCCAGCTAACTTTTTTGCCATACATTAATATACCTACACGATAAATTTTAGCACTTAACCAGGTGGTAGATAAAAAGCCGCCAACTAATAAGGCCATACTTAGAATTAGTTGCCAATATGGTACTGTGCCAGGTACACCAAATGGTATACGCGCCATCATTACAATAGGCGAGGTTAGCGGAAATAAACTGCCAAATACCGCTAAACCACCTGTTGGATTATTAACCGCACTTTGCATAATTACAATACTGAAAATGATGGGCATTGTAATAGGTAATAAAAGGCTTTGTGCTTCTTGTGGGTCTTCGTTTACCACGCTACCTACCGCTGCAAATAAAGATGAATACAATAAATAGCCGCCTAAGAAATAGAACACAAAACAACCTACAATTAAGCCAATATTTAAACCACCAAGCGACGACATTATTTGATTTAACGCACCACTACTTTTGGCGGTTTCAAGGGCTTGTGCAGCACCAGGTTGGGTTACTTCTGCCATGCCAGGAATAAGTAATGGTAATAAAACACGTAAAAATAAGGTTAGGCAAATCCAAATGAGAAACTGCACCAAACCAACAGCACCAATGCCGGTAATTTTACCCATCATCAATTGAAATGGTTTTACACTGCTAATAATAACCTCCGCAATACGTGTGGTTTTTTCTTCCATCACACCACGCATAACCATCGTGCCGTAAATAAATAAAATGATATAAATCAAAAAGCCAGAAATATAGCCTACTATTAAGCTAGCACTCGCTTTTTTATCGTCTTCAGCTTTGCCATCAAGGGTTGAAAATTTAATCTCATTGCCTCTTTGTAAGCTATCCAATGTTTTTTTACTGATATTAAGCGACGATAATAAACGTTGATTTTCTAGTGCATTATTAATACGCTTTTGGATATCTGAGCGTGTCATTAAGCCCACTGTTTTGCCCGATACAAATACCAAGCTATCATTACTGCTAGCATTATAATTGCTGTCAATAATAACATAGCCATCAAACTCCTTTTTGGCCACTTTGATTTTTAAACTTTCGGTGCTTTCGTCTTTTACAAATACAAAACTAATGTCTTCTTTACCTGCAATTTTTCCACCAAAAATATTAGCCTTATCTACCACCGCCACTTTAAAATCATCGGTAGATTTTACTGTGAAATAGATGATTAATCCATAAAACCCAAATATTACCAATGGTAATAAAATGGTAGTAAGTAGGAATGTTTTTTTCTGTACACGGCTTAAAAATTCGCGTCTTGCAACAAGCCAAGTTTTATTCATAAGTTAGTTTATTAAAAAGTTAAACTGGTTTTATTCTGTTAAAGGTTGAAACGCTCTTGTAACAGATTTGGTACCTTCCACCAAGCAAATGAAAATATCGTTGAGTGATGGTAATATTTCGTTGAAAGATTCTATTACCACGCCTTGTTGTATAAAGTGTTGCAATACATCGTTACTGCTAAAACCTTCATTAATTTTTACGGTAAAAGCATTCACTTTCTGGTCTAAAATATCAAATGCTTGGCTATTGGATGGCGCCGAAATACCTTTCAGTTTAATACTGAATTTGTTTTCTTTAAACTGCTGTTTAATATCGCCTACAGTACCGTCTAAAATTTTTTCGCCAAGGTTTACTAGCACAATATGGTCACATATTTCTTCTACTTGTTCCATCCTGTGTGTACTAAAAATAATGGTACAGCCACGTTGTGCAAGCCCATAAATTTCATCTTTAATTAAGTTGGCATTTACTGGGTCAAGACCGCTAAAGGGTTCATCTAAAATAATCAGCTTTGGCTCATGCAATACTGTAATTACAAATTGCAATTTTTGGCTCATGCCTTTACTCAGGTCTTCAACTTTTTTGTTCCACCAACTTTCCATTTCTAGTCGCTTAAACCAGAACTTAATTTTCTCCATGGCTTCGGCTTTACTTAAGCCTTTTAGCTGCGCTAGATACAACGCTTGCTCACCAATTTTCATTTTCTTGTACAAGCCTCTTTCTTCAGGCATGTAACCAATTTTAATGATGTCATTGATAGGGTCAAAACGTCTACCATCAAACATAATATGGCCATTATCGGGATAAAAAATACCAGTAATCATGCGCAATAGGGTGGTTTTACCAGCGCCATTAGGGCCTAGTAAACCAAAAATGCTGCCTTGTTCGATGTTAAAACTAATGTCGCTTACAGCTTTTTGTGTAGCGTAAAATTTTTGCAGATGGTGGAGCTCTAAAATAGAAGCCATATGAAGTGTTTGTTGCTCGAATATAAGTCACTTGTAAACTAAATAGCTTAAATATGGATTAATTTGTGTAGGGTGGTCAACATGCTAACAATTTGATGTTGAAACGTTCATGTAATTGCCAATGTTATGGCTGTATATTTCACCTATCATTGCAGCCTAAATATTCATTATTATGCAAGTAGTAAAAAGAAGCGCTGTTATAGTAGCGTTGTCTACTATCGTTATTAGTTTGTGTAGCTGGGGTTTTTTGGTGCATCATACCACCACGCAATTAGCCATTTACGAGTTACCAAAAGCAATGCAGCCATTTTTTTATCAGGCAATGAAAGGCTTGGTAAAAGATTGTACAAGACCCGATGAACGCAGAAATACAGATGCCACAGAAGCTACTAAACACTTTATCGATATGGAAGCTTATGGAGATAGTGCCGCTTATAAAATGCCTGTTAATTGGGATGAAGCTGTAAAAAAATACACCAAAGATACCTTGTTGAAATATGGTTATGTGCCCTATCATATTGTAGCGATGAAAGCTAAGCTAACAGAGGCTTTTAAAGCAAAAGATACCAGTAAAATTTTGTTTTTTGCCGCTGATATAGCGCATTATATCGAAGATTCACATGTGCCGTTACACACTTCTATCAATTACGATGGACAATTAACCAACCAAAAAGGCTTGCATGCTTTGTGGGAAAGCGTAACACCAGAACTAGAACTTAGTACTTACAATTTGCACAGTAAACACAAAGCCACCTATTTAGCCAATCCCGAAGCTGCTGTTTGGGCTGATTTGCGTAGTACACATGCTTTAGTGGCTGATGTATTGGCTAAAGAGAAAGAAGTGTCACAAAAATTTCCAGATAGTTTAAAATACAAAACAGTGTTTAAATACGGTAGAAATTTAAAATATTATACCGAGGCTTTTGCCAAAGCTTATGGCGAAAGTTTACAACCAACGATTAATCAACAGTTGATAAAATCTGCTGATATGGTGGCTGACTTTTGGTACACAGCGTGGGTAGATGCAGGTAAGCCCGATTTAGATGTTAATCTTACAAAAACGGAAAACAAACAGAAAATACAGTCTTTCCGTTCGTTTAAGCGTAACCATTTGTTGCAAGATAGTTTGCTACTAGCACGCACTGCCTACAAACCTGAATAAAATATTATAAAATTAATTGGCTCATATTGGTTTTGCAGCTATTTTCGGATACGTAAAAAAACGCTTATGATTTCTTTTAAAAAAGTATTGCTAGCTGCAATCTTATTAGTGAGTTCGGTACAATTATTTGCCCAAAAGGCTGAAGGCGCAGGTGCATATATGACATCGGTAACCAATGCGCAAGGCGAAATGAACAAAAAGTATATGGCTTATGTAAGCGCTGCGGCACACGGCAAGCGTTTACGTAAAGTAGAAAAATTGCGTCAAGCGGCTATTGAAAGTATTACACAGAGTAAATACAATACAATTGGCCTACCATTGTTTAAAGGAGATAATTCGCTGCGCCAAAAAAGTATTGATTATATTAACTTTTGCTATAAAATATTTAACGAAGATTATGCCCATATTGTAAATATGGAGGAAATTAGCGAGCAAAGTTTTGATGAAATGCAAGCTTATCTGCTGCTTCAAGAAAAAACAAGTGAGAAACTGCAAGAAGCCAACGATAACATCGACAAGGCTTACAAAGATTTTGCAGCAAAATACGAGGTGCAAATAGTAGAAGGCGAAAAAAGTGAATTATCGCAAAAAATGGAAGTTGCTTCAAAGCTTAATCATTACTTCAATCAAATGTATTTGGTGTTTTTTAAGTGCAACTGGCAAGATGGTAAGCTTACAGAGGCCCTGAATGCCAAAAAACTGAACGATGCAGAACAAAGTCGCAATGCCTTAATAAAATATGCAACAGAAGGTTTAGCAGCTATGGATACCATGAAGAGTTTTATGGGCGATCCGTCTCTTGCGGTAGCTTGCAAACAAGCATTGCAGTTTTATAAAAAGAATGCAGAGGTAGAACTACCTAAGCAATTAGACTTTTACCTAAAGCAAGAGAACTTTGATAAAATGAAAAAAGCCTTTGAAGCCAAAGCCCCATCTGACAGAAAAAAAGAAGATGTAGATGCTTACAACAAAGGTGTAAAAGATATTAATGCTGCCGTTAATGCTTTTAACCAAAGTATTAATACTTCCAACAATAATAGATCACAAGTACTGCAAAACTGGGAAAGTACACAAAAAGCATTTTTTGATACCCACATGCCTTACTATAAATAAAAAATTATGGATGATATAAGAATACGCTGCCCAAAATGTGAATGGGAGCCTGATGGCAAGCCTTACTGGAGCTGTACATGCGGCCATGTATGGGATACTTTTAGCACGGGCGGTCGTTGCCCTAGCTGTTCCAAAGTGTGGGAAGACACTGAGTGTATAGACCATGCTGGTGGTTGTGGTAAAACAAGCCCCCATTTAGACTGGTACGAAGGCTTGGAAGATATTGTGGCACAACTGAAAGCCGAAATTTTAGAACGCTGGCATGAAGGTGTGGCGCATTAAAATAAAAGTTATTGATAAATTGCCTCGCAATCTTGTGAGGCAATTTTATTACTACATGGATGTAATTTGGCTGCATTCATTCGATACAAATAAAATAATTATGGGTTTAGTATATGCTGATATTACATTAATTAATGGCGAGGATTTAATACTCGCTAAGCGCCATTATATTGGTGAAGAAGAGGTAAACAAATGAATATCACAATGCTTGTAGATACAGGTAATTATAATTTTTGTATCAACGAAGAAATACAAGCCCAACTGCAATTTCCTGTTGTAGAGAAAAGAAATGGTGAAACCGCAGATGGTAGAGTAATTGAATGTGATGTGGTTGATAATGTACAAGTACGTTTTAAAAATCGTGCCACTACTTGTAGGGCAATAGTATCGTCTGGCAATTGCGAACCCTTACTTGGTGCTATACCATTAGAAGATATGGATGTACTGATTCACCCGTAAAGCCAACAACTTATGATTCATCCTGACCATCCTTTTTACGCCTAAATGAAATTAAAATAGTTTCTAGCCTCACAAATTTTGTGGGGCTTTTTCGTGTCCTCGGTTTGCAAAACAAGCAAATAATTTAAAGATTCATTGTATATTTTGTTCTGGATAGTTATTAGTAAATGACCGTACTTGAAGTATTGGGGTTGAAGATTATTTTACTAAAGCTATTGTAAATATTATCTAAACAAATACAATCCGCTGTAAATATTGCTTCAGAGTGTGCAAACTTTGTCGCGGCTGTTGTTTAGCGGCGTGTAAAGAATATGCAATAGTACAGTAAACGCCCCCTCAACGGCGGGCAGTTTTCCAAGTTCAGAAAAGCTTGCGCCGAAGCGGCGGACGGTTTTACAGTCATAGAAAAGCTCGCGCCAATGCGGCGGGTGATTTTACAGTCACAGAAAAGCTTGCGCCGAAGCGGCGGACGGTTTTACAGTCGCAGAAAAGCTTGCGCCGAAGCGGCGGGCGGTTTTGCAAGACCTGATAATTGTTATGAACTAGGAATTTTTAGGGCAAAGATTTACTGATAATTATAGCCACCCATTTTTTAATGCCTATTTAGCGTTTAGATACAATTTTTCCTCACCACATTCGTCTACCTTACCAGCGAAAACGAGAATTTATGCAAAAAGTAGCTTTGGTTACAGGTGCTTCATCTGGTATTGGTAAAGAAACTGCCAAACTTTTGGTACAAGCTGGTTATACCGTTTATGGTGCAGCACGAAGGGTTGATAAAATGCAAGATTTACAGGCTATTGGTGTAAAACTATTAGCCATGGACGTTACAGATGATGCTTCGGTGGAAAGTGGTGTAGCTATCTTATTGGCTGCGGGAAATAGGATAGATCTATTGGTAAATAATGCTGGCTATGGGTCGTTTGGGGCGTTAGAAGATGTGCCTTTAAGCGAAGCGAGATACCAGTTTGAGGTAAATATATTTGGTTTGGCAAGGCTTACCCAATTGCTATTGCCTACTATGCGTGCGCAACGTAGTGGTACTATTGTAAATATTTCTTCTATTGGGGGCAAACTTGGCGAGCCGCATGGTGCTTGGTACCACGCCACTAAGCACGCTGTTGAAGGGTTGAGTGATAGTTTGCGAATGGAATTGAAGCAGTTTAGTATTAACGTAGTGATTATAGAACCTGGCGCCATTATTACCGAATGGGATGGTATTACTAGCGAACACTTGCTAAAAGTATCCGGCAATACGGCTTATGGCGTTTTGGCAAAAAAGCATGTTGCTATGTTTACAAAAACATACAAATTTGGTTCGCAACCAATAGTGGTGGCTAAAACCATTGTAAAAGCTGCGATGGCAAAAAATCCTAGAACGCGCTACGCTACAGGCGGCGGCGCTAAGTTTATTTTGTTCTTCAGATATCTTCTGCCAGATAAATGGTTTGATGCTATTATGCTAGCCAATATACGGTAGTTAATTAAAAATGCCAATGGAAGACATCCCAAGCAAAGCGGATTAAAGTGCCTATAACTACTAATAAAAAGAACATGCGGATGAATTGATTGCCCTTGCTGATGGCAAATTTGGCACCAATAATACCACCCACAGCATTGCTTGCAGCCATTGGCAACGCAATAGCCCAAATGATTTTGCCCTTTAGTAAAAACAATAAAATAGAGCCTGCATTGGTGGCAAGGTTTACCATTTTGGCATTGGTGCTGGCTAATAAAAAGTCATAGCCAAGAATACTTACAAAAGCAAGCACTAAAAAGCTACCTGCACCAGGGCCAATAAAGCCATCGTAAAAGCCTATCACTAGGCTAATGGCAAGTCCATACCAAATTTGTTGCTTAGCAGTATGTTGTTTTACAGTTTGGTTGCCAAAGTTTTTTTTACTGTAAGTATAAATAGCAACAAATACTAGCACTACCAATAGTAAGGGCTTCATAAAACTATTGCTCACTATGGTTAATAATTGTGAGCCGCCAAACGATGCCGCCATAGCCACAAGCATCATTATGCTTAGTAGTTGCCAGTTTACTTTTTGTCGTTTTAGGTATTGCCTAGCGGCAAATGCAGTACCGCTAAATGAGGGTATTTTTAATGAGCCAATAACAGTAGCTACGGGAAACTGTGGTAACATTAAAATGGCTGTGGGCGTTTGTATTAAGCCGCCACCGCCTACAATGGCATCTACAAAACCTGCTAAAAAAGCAACCAAACAGAGTATAATAATGGTAGTGGTGGTAAGCATTAGTTAGTTAGTGTTTTTTTGGGTGGGGTAATATTAGCAATAACCAATCCTATAAGTACAATCATGCCGCTGATAATATGAATGCTAGTAAATTGCTCGCCCAGTAGTACCACCGCTTCTATGGTGCTGAAAATAGGAATTAAGTTGCCAAATAATACCGTACGACTTGGGCCAATTAGATGGATAGAACGATTCCAAAATAGATAAGATAGTACCGAACAGCCAATGCTTAAATAAGCCACATTGCTCACTACAGTTACATTAAAAGGGATAGAAGTTGGGATAATAATATGTTCTGCAATCACAAAAGGTACAAGCATAGAAGTACCAAACGTAAAACCCGTAAATAAAAAGCCTAAATCTGATACCCCTTTGGGTTTGTATTTAGTAAGATTATTGTAAATGGCAAATGTGAGCGCACCCAACAAACTCCATAAATCGCCAATGGCAAAACGAAACGTAATAAGGCGTTGTAGGCTGCCTTGTGCTATTAACGTAATAATACCAATAATACAAAGTGCTAAACCAATTACCCGCTGTAAAGGAACATGCTCTTTGAAAATAATTTTAGCAATGATCACTGCGAAAATAGGTGCAGCTACAGAACCGATTAATGCAAGGTTTATGGCAGTTGTGTAATGTCCTGCTATGTATAAAAATACATTATAGCAAGTAAATCCCATGAAGGACGTGAGTATGAAATAGCCTTTGTGTTGCCAGATAATTTGTTTTTCTTGTTGAAATTTATTCCAAGCAATTGGTGCAATAATGACTGTGGCAAAAAACCAGCGTAAAAATGCAAGCGTTACGGGTGGTACAATGGGCGAAATGCTGCGAGCAATAATAAAATTGCCTGACCATATTACGGCTGCTAAAACTGCTAAGCCGATGCCTGTGATAGTGTTGCTTTTGTTGTTAAATGTCATTATTTGGTCACTTTGCAAGTGTTCTTATTGCTTAAAGTGGCTGCAATTTGGGGTTATTTTTTAATCTTCTTTGAAGAAATTGTAGTGAATAAAGCTTATCGCAGAAATCGGATAAGTTGCAGAATTTTATTCTTATGCGTATTTTCTTCGTGTAAAAGCTTCTTACAACAATAATCAGAGAGCAGATATTTGATAAAATAGATAAATAGTGCTGATTTTTCTCTGCGAAATCTGCGGTTTCCATGCAATAAATAAATATTACCTAGGAAAACTAATTTTACCCATGCTTACACTTGGTGTGTTTTTGCCATAAAAAGTATTACCACCGCATAAACTTTCGTTTGCAAGCAAGGCAAATAGTACGGCTTCTTTTGCGTCAGGATTAATGCCAATGGCTTCAGTAGTACGGATGGTAATTTGTGGCAGCTGTGTTTGTATGTTTTGTAACAACAATGGATTGTGCATACCACCGCCACTTACAAAAATAGAGATGGGTTGATCAGGCGCTGTAAGTTGTTGAATAGCCGCAACAATTGCATTTGCGGTAAAGCAGTTCAGGGTTGCCATTATATCTTCATGGGATAGATTTGTAATCTTAGCTCGCTGCATAGCTGCGTATAAGAAGTGAAGATTAAATAATTCTGGCCCAGTTGTTTTTGGAAAACTAGTTGTAAAAAAAGGATGATTTTCTAGTGCTTGTAGCAATGGTTTATTTACACTGCCTAGTTTGGCAATGATGGCATCTGCATCGAAATAGTTACCCTCAAAATGCGCTTGGATATAAGCATCCATCATGGTGTTGCCAGGCCCAATATCGGTGCTAACAATATTATCAGGATTTAAATTACCAGGTAAGAAAGTAGCATTACTAATGCCACCTATGTTTAGCATTATTCTGTCTTCACCAGCTTTGCTGAATAACAAATAATCGCCGTATAAAGCAAGCGGAGCGCCTTCGCCTCCAGCAGCAATATGTTTTTGTCTAAAATCGCTGAGGGTAATAATACCAGTAGTTACAGCCAGATGGTCGCCATCACCAATTTGTAGTGTACCATTACCATAATTAGCTAAGCCGTGTAAGCTTTTAGGTGCGTGGTAAATCGTTTGTCCATGGCTTGCAATAGCATCAATTTGGCTGTTCTCATAGCCCCATTTGGCGATGCAACTATTTATCATTTGTGCATGTAATACACCGATATATGCATTGAGCAAGCAAAGCTTTTCTAGGTCAATTGTTTTTTTAGAGAAAATGGTTTTTACATCAGCTTTAAAATCATTGGCATAAGGCAAAGTTTCAAATGCCAGTATTGATAGCTGTATGTTAAGGCCACTGCCTATACATTTACACAAAGCTATATCTAGCCCATCAAGCGATGTACCACTCATTAAGCCAATGATTAGTCGCTCTGGTTTATTGGCTATTTGGTATAAAGAGGCAATGTTTGGGTTCATTGTGTTTGGATGATAAACTAACCTAACCTAACGTTCTAATCTTAGCAATAATGCCAGTGGTAGAAAAACCATCTACGATTTTATTAATTACCACTCTGCCGCCATTGGCTATCACTTCTTTTGCGCCTACAATTTGTTCTAATGTGTAATCGCCACCTTTTACTATTACATCGGGTAAAAGTGCCGAAATAAGTTCTAGTGGGGTGTCTTCTTCAAAAATAACCACTGCATCTACAATGGCGAGACTAGCCAACAACAAGGCGCGGCTCTGTTCATTGTTAATGGGTCTTCCTTCACCTTTTAAGCGCTTAGTACTTGCATCGCTGTTTACCCCAATGATTAATCTATCTGCTTCTTTAGCCGCTTGTGAGAGCGAAAAAATATGTCCTTCGTGCAAAATATCGAAGCAGCCATTGGAAAAAGCAACGGTTTTGCCTGTTGTTTTCCAACCTTTCACTACTGCTACTAATTCAGGTAGTTTATATATTTTTTTTGAAATAGCCTCTACTTGTTTCATGTATTCCTATTTAAGGATGGTAATGCGGTAAATGTTTTGCCGATACTATTTGAGCGTCTCATTATTTGTTAGAAGTTCTTTCTTTTTATTGTACCAAGGCAATAACCCAAGACAAATAAATCCAACAATAACGATTAATAAAAACTGAGCAAACCATTGTAGTGTTCCATTTGCGTAGCCAATAGGATAAGGGATATCATTTTTTTCAAGTACTTTGGCTAAAAAGAAAGCATAAGCACCAATACCACCCGGTGTAGCAATCATACCTAAGCTTGCAAATGCCAAACCTGAAATGGCAACTGCAATGCCCAAATGTTCAGTGCCCTGAGTGGCTTGCAAACCTACCCAAGTGCCTACAACATATAAAGTCCAAATGCCTACAGTACACCATAAAAACTTACCTTTTTGTTGTAAATTTTTTATGCTTGCGAGGCCTTCTACTACGCCTCTCAAAATCTTTTTTAATGCAATTACTATGTTGAGATGTGCAAATTGATTGAACCAAACTTTTATAGCAATGATAATAGCAATAAGTACAATGGCAACAATGGCCACTTTAGTAATAGAAATACTACCAGTTTTATTGGTGAAAATAACCATTAGTAATTCTCTGCCATATTCACCTACCACTTGATATTGGCTTGCAAACGCTATTACAAAAAATAGCATGAGGCAAATTACATCAAATGCTCGTTCAACCACAATGGTACCTACTAGTTTTTCGGTTGGAATTTTTTCGTAACGGGTTAATAATGTACATCTAATTACTTCTCCTAAACGTGGTATTGCAAGATTGGTAAGATACCCAATCATCACTGCGAAAAAAACATTGACTGTGGAAGGCTGGTAGCCCATAGGCTGCATTAAAATTTTCCAGCGGATACTGCGCAAAACATGGCTACTACTTAAAATAACAAACACAGGAATAAGTAATGCAAATTTGGCGGTGCGCAGCGATAATTTAAATTCATCCCATTTATCTGGTGGTATTTGTTGCAAGCTCCACCACACAAGAAAAACGCCAATACCTAAAAATAGGCTATACTTTAACGCATTAGTTATTTTCTTTTTCATTCAGTGCCATCAGTTTAAGACGCTTTGCAATTTACTAAACCCATTTGTAACTATAACTTATTTCCTTCTTTAGGAAAAATAACCCAAGGCTTAAAGGTTTTAGCAGCTTCAAAATCCATCAATGCGTATGAAATAATAACAATTACATCACCTACAGCGCCTTTTCTGGCAGCAGGGCCATTCAAACAAATGACGCCACTACCACGTTTGCCTTTTATAATATAGGTTTCTATGCGTTCACCATTATTTACATTTACCACTTGAATCTTCTCATTTTCAATGAGATTGGCTGCTTCCATTAAATTTTCATCAATAGTGAGACTACCTACATAGTTAAGGTTCGCTTCTGTAATAGTAGCTCTATGAATTTTTGATTTTAATACTTGTATTTGCATAATGGGGGCAAATGTAGTGTTCTAGAGACTTGGTTTTTTTTCGAATTAAGCGAATGTTTTTATAATTCTATGAAGCATCATCTAGTAGCAAATTGTCTATCAATCTCACACCATTTAAAAATGCTGCAATAAGTGCTACTCTAGGTAGGTTGCTCTTTATGTTTGTCAATGGTTGTAAATCATTCGCATTGCAAATGGCCACATAGTCTATTTTTTCAAAACCATTTTGAAGTAGCTGCTCGGTAACTGTTGCAATGAGGTCACTCGGCAATTTATCATTGCAATTTTGTTTAATGTATTTTAAAGATTGATAAATGACAGTCGCTTTTTCTTTGTCAACATCATTTAATCGCATATTGCGGCTACTCATGGCAAGGCCAGAATTTTCCCTTAATGTAGGCGCCATCATTAGTTGTGTTTTTATTCCAGTTATCACAAGCAGTTGCTGAATTACCATGCATTGTTGATAGTCTTTTTGTCCCAAAAACAGCATATCTGGTGTTACAATATCTAATAATGTATGCACTACTTGGCAAACACCTTGAAAATGATGGGGTCTAAATTTTCCTTCTAACAGTGTCTCCAAATACCCGAGCTGGTATTGTGTTGTTAGTGCTGTTCCTTTTGGATAAATCTCGTTTGCTGAAGGGAGAAATAATACATCACATTGGGCCAGTTCTAGCAAGCGAATATCATTTTCAATCGTGATTGGATATTTCTCAAAATCCTTGCTATCATTGAATTGTGTAGGATTAACAAAGATGCTACACACGGTAATAGCACATTTTGTTTTGCTCATGCTAATGAGCGATAAATGCCCTTGGTGTAAAGCCCCCATGGTGGGTACAAAACCTATTGAAATACCATTATTTTTTTTGTTATATAAGTGTTTTTGTAATGCGTCAATCGTTTTAAAAAGTATCATTTGCTGTTGTCGTATTTGAGTGAAGTTTGCGTTACCACCAATTTTCGCAGTATTTCCTTTACTTTTGCAAACTTGTTTTTAGGCTAATATTAAAAAGCGTCTTATCAATGTCAAAGAAAAGAATTTTATTCATAGCCACAGAGATGTCGCCCTATTTAGAGTTGACAGAGTTTGCTGGTATGGTTAATCGGCTGGCAGTAAAGAGTAACGATACTGGCTTAGAAGTGCGTTGCATTATGCCAAGGTTTGGTGTTATCAACGAACGTAGGCATCGATTACACGAGGTTGTAAGACTTTCTGGTATCAATGTTTCTGTTGACAATGATGATTATCCACTACAAATTAAAGTTGCTTCTTTGCCTAATGCAAGATTGCAGGTTTATTTTTTAGAAAACGAAGATTTCTTCAAACGCAAACAAATTTTTCACGACGAAAACGAAGAGTGGTTTGATGATAATGGTTTGAGAACTATCTTTTTTTGTAAAGGTGCATTAGAAACCGTAAAGAAATTTGGCTGGGCACCCGATGTGGTTCACTGTAGCGGTTGGATGAGTAGTTTGGTACCAGCTTATATAAAAACGGCCTATAAGCGTGAGCCTGTATTTGGTAACAGCAAAATAGTATTTACCATTGCTGAAAATACATTTGAAGAAAAATTAAGCCCCGACTTTATAAAGAAAGCATTGATTAATGCCAATATTAAAGAGAAAGATTTAGATAGTGCTAAAGAGCTTGATAATACAGCATTATACCGTGTAGGCGCTACGCATGCAGATGCCATTACATTTGGTTCAGAAGAGGTAAACACTAAATTGATGACCGAATTTGGCAAAGCTAAGGGTAAAAAAATAGTATCTTTTAAAGGTCTAGATACTGATTTATCTGAGTACATGGATTTGTACGAGAGCCTATCATTGTAACATATTATTAGCATTATATTTGCCATCATAATTTTAAAAATTACATTTTCATGCCTTATTTATTTACTTCCGAAAGTGTATCTGAGGGACATCCAGACAAGGTTGCAGATCAGATATCTGATGCGTTGATTGATAATTTTTTAGCGTTTGATCCTGAGTCTAAAGTGGCTTGCGAAACGTTGGTAACGACTGGTCAAGTAATTTTGGCTGGTGAGGTTAAAAGTAAAAGCTACCTTGATGTGCAAGAAATTGCCCGTGGTGTTATCCGTAAAATTGGGTATACCAAAAGCGAATATATGTTTGAAGCCAATAGTTGCGGTATTTTAAGCGCTATTCACGAGCAAAGCGCTGATATTAACCAAGGTGTAGATAAAAAGAAGAAAGAAGAACAAGGCGCTGGCGACCAAGGTATGATGTTTGGTTATGCAACTAACGAAACGGCAAACTATATGCCTTTGGCGCTAGATTTAGCACATACATTATTGATAGAATTGGCTGCTTTACGTAGAGAAAACAAAGCGATTAAATATCTCCGTCCTGATGCGAAGAGCCAAGTAACGCTTGAGTATGATGATAATAACAGACCTATCAGAATAGATGCGATTGTTATTTCCACACAGCATGATGACTTTGATACAGAAGCAAAAATGCTAACAAAGATTACCAAGGATATGAAAGAAATTTTAGTTCCTCGCGTAATGAAAAAATACCCTCAATACAAGCATTTATTCAACGATAAAATTAAGTACCACATTAACCCAACTGGTAAGTTTGTTATTGGTGGTCCACATGGCGATACGGGTTTAACTGGTCGTAAAATCATTGTAGATACGTATGGCGGTAAAGGTGCACATGGTGGTGGCGCATTCAGCGGTAAAGATCCAAGTAAAGTAGATAGAAGCGCCGCTTATGCAACCCGTCATATTGCTAAAAATCTAGTTGCTGCAGGCCTTTGCGATGAGGTATTGGTACAGGTTTCTTATGCGATTGGTGTGGCTCAGCCTACATCTATTAACGTTAATACTTATGGTACTGCCAAGGTAAAATTAACCGATGGCGAAATCGCTAAAAAAGTAGAAGCTATCTTCGATATGCGCCCTTACTTTATTGAGCAACGCTTAAAACTACGTAACCCAATTTATAGCGAAACAGCTGCTTATGGTCATATGGGTCGCAAGAATGAAGTGGTTACTAAAGAGTTTAAAGAACCTTCTGGTAAAACTTTAAAAGTAAAAGTGGAATTATTTACTTGGGAAAAACTAGACCACGTAGAAAAAGTAAAAAAAGCATTTAAAATAAAATAATGCTTAGAAAATGATACTAGAAGGGTGTAACTCATAAGCAGTTGCACCCTTTTTTTGGTTTTAATTTTAAAATATAATTGTTATGAAAAGATTGCTAGCCTTATCGCTCCTAATGCTCTGTTGTGCATTTACACAAGCACAAACATTATTATCGCCAGATAAAAACTTCACTTTATCCTTCGGCTTACAGCCAGACGGTACACCATTTTACAGCTTGGTTTATAAAAACAAACAAGTCATTAAGCCAAGTAAGCTTGGGTTAGAATTGAAAAATGATAAAAAATCGTTACTTAACGATTTTATCATCGCAGGTACTAAAACGTCAACTTTTGATGACACTTGGAAACCAGTTTGGGGCGAAGTAAAAAGCATTCGCAACCATTATAACGAAATGGCTGTAACGCTTAGTCAAAAAGAAACCAATCGCAATATCATCATTCGATTTAGATTGTTTAACGATGGTCTTGGTTTTAGATACGAATTTCCGCAGCAAGACAATTTGGTATATTTTGTAATAAAAGAAGAGAGAACGCAATTTGCTATGACTGGCGACCATACTGCGTTTTGGATACCTGGCGATTACGACACACAAGAGTATGATTATACCACTTCTAAATTATCTGAAATACGTGGCTTGCAAGAAAAAGCAAGAACTGCTAATTTGTCGCAAACATCTTTTTCGCCTACTGGTGTACAAACCTCGTTAATGCTTAAAACCAATGATGGCCTTTATATTAATTTGCACGAGGCCGCTTTGGTAAATTATTCATGCATGCATTTGAATTTGGATGACAAACAAATGATTTTTGAATCGTGGTTAACACCTGATGCCAAAGGCGATAAAGGCAATATTCAAGCACCTTCGGTATCGCCCTGGCGAACCATTATTGTAAGCGATGATGCTCGCGATATTCTAGCTTCAAAAATGACGTATAACCTAAATGAGCCAAGCAAAATAACTGAGACATCGTGGATAAAACCTATGAAATATGTAGGTGTTTGGTGGGAAATGATTACTGGTAGAAGTTCATGGTCTTATACTAATGCAGTTCCTGCTGTACAATTGGGTGTTACAGATTATACCAAATTGAAACCAAATGGTACGCATGCTGCCAACACAGCGCATGTAAAAGAATACATTGATTTTGCTGCTAAACATGGTTTTGGTGGTGTATTGGTAGAAGGTTGGAACCAAGGTTGGGAAGATTGGTTTGGTCATGCGAAAGACCATGTATTTGATTTTATTACGCCTTACCCAGATTTTGATGTAAAAGAAATAGCTAGATATGCCAAGCAAAAAGGTGTAAAAATGATTATGCACCACGAAACATCGGGCTCTATTCGCAACTATGAGCGTTATATGGATACTGCTTATAAGTTTATGAAAGCCAATGGCTATGACGCTGTGAAGAGCGGTTATGTAGGTGATATTTTGCCCGCGGGCGAAAACCATTACAACCAATGGGCCAATAACCACTATTTGTACGCAGTTAAAAAAGCAGCTTCATATAAAATTATGGTTAATGCACACGAGGCGGTAAGGCCTACAGGTTTGGCGCGTACCTATCCAAATATGATAGGTAACGAGTCTGCTAGAGGTACTGAATACCAAGCATTTGGGGGTTCTAAACCTAATCACGTTACATTGTTACCATTTACAAGATTATTAGGTGGCCCAATGGATTACACACCTGGCATTTTTGAAATGGATATTAGTAAGATTAGTAAAAATAACAATTCGCATGTAAATAGCACTTTGGCAAATCAATTGGCTTTGTATGTAACCATGTATAGTCCTTTGCAAATGGCTGCTGATTTACCAGAAAATTATAACCGCTTTTTAGATGCGTTTCAATTTATAAAAGATGTAGCTATTGATTGGGATGATAGCAAATATTTAGAAGCAGAACCGGGTAGTTACATTACCGTGGCAAGAAAAGAAAAAGGTAAAAACAAATGGTTTGTAGGCAATGTAAATGGTGAGCAATCTAGAACGTCGACTATCGCTTTAGACTTTTTAGAAGCTGGTAAAAGCTACACTGCTACTATTTATGCAGATGCTAAAGATGCCCATTACAAAACCAATCCACAAGCATATACTATTACTAAGCAAGTGGTAAATAAATCTACCAAGCTTGAGTTAACTTCTGCACCAGGTGGTGGCTATGCCATTAGCATTATAGAAGTTAAGGGTAAATAGTTAAGCATATTTTTATAAAATAGCAGACATTAAAAAGGCGGTATCAAATAATTTGATACCGCCTTTTTGTTGAGTAAGTTTTCTATTAAATTATTCTTCACCAAGATTTAATGGGTAAGCATAAGTGCCTTGAAAACCAGGATAAATACCTAATAATCTTACAGTGCCTGAACCTGCTTTAGATAAAGCTGCTTTTAGCTCATCTATATTTTTAATTTCTACATCATTTACTGAAGTAATAACAAAACCGTCTTGCATTTTGGTTTTCTTCAACAAACCTTCTTCTTTCAATTTCTTCACCAAAACACCACCAGCAATATCGTTGGCTGCAGCAATTTTCTTATCTAGGTTTTCTAAGTCTGCACCTAATTTATCAGTAACGCTTTCAATTTTTACAATATCTGTATTGCCAGCTTTATTTTTAAGTGTAAGGCTTACTGTGTTTTCTTTACCATCTCGTTTGTAAGTAATGGTAATTTTATCAGACGGTTTGTAACGAGCTACTTGTTCTACCATTTCAGGGCCACTATTTACAATTACACCATTTACCTTGGTAATATAGTCGCCTTTTTTTATGCCAGCAGCTTTTGCAGCACCACCTTCAGGCACATCTGTTACATACACACCGTCACCGTCTTTAATGCCAAGTTTTGCTTTTTCTTCATCGCTTATACCTTCTTGTGGGTATTGAATGCCTAAAAATGCACGTTGTACGGTGCCAAACTTCACAATGTCGTTTACTATTTTCTTTACAATATTTACAGGTATAGCATAAGAATAGCCAATATAAGAACCGTTTTGTGATGCGATGGCTGAATTAATACCAATCAATTCGCCGTTAGTATTTATTAATGCGCCACCACTATTACCCGGATTTACAGCGGCGTCCGTTTGAATAAAACTTTCGATAGGTGTTTTGCTTTGGCGGCTGTTAATGTCTATGCTTCTTGCTTTGGCACTAATAATACCAGCCGTTACCGTTACATCCAAACTCAATGGGTAGCCAATTGCAAGTACCCACTGACCAAGTTTAGCATCATCACTATTACCATAAACGATATATGGTAAACCTTTTGCATCAATTTTTAGCACTGCTAAATCGCTACTTGCGTCTGTACCAATAACAGTTGCTTTATAAGATTTTTTATTAGTGAGTGTGATATTAATTTCATCAGCACCATCTACTACATGATTATTTGTTACTATGTAACCGTCTTCACTAATAATGACGCCACTACCACTTGCTCTTTGTTCGGGTATGGTTTGTACTCTTGGACCACCAAAAAAGTCATCAAACATATCCCCGCCAAACATATCACCAAATGGATTTCTTTGACGTTGGTTATTGCTTACTTGTTTGGCTTTTATTTTCGTTTTAATGTGCACAACAGCTGGTGTGGCAGAAGTAGCCGCTGCTGTAAAATCAACAGCCCCAGCAGGACTATTATTGCCAAAAAAACCTGCGTAATTAACAGGCACTTTGCCAGCCTCTTGCACACCTGCATACTGGCTTTGTACAAATTTACCATAGCCCCAAACGCTTGCAACAGCGGTTGTTGTACTTATAGCAACAATTGCTAAGATGTTTTTAAAGTTCATTTTGCTCTGTTTTTTTTGTTGAGAATCAAATTTGATGCCTTTATGATTGCAAATAAACAAACCTGTTTAATAGTCAGTTTGTTAATCATTCCATTTAACAAATGTTTTACTGATAAATGATTTTATGACATTGCAATGTAGTAAGTCTTTGCAAAATTGTCATCATAAATAACACTAAAAATTTGGTAAAAACATGAAGCATAAATAACGCATATTTGTATGTCTGCGTGCAGATACATCATCGCTTACTACTTGATATTGAAGGCAACTGATTTTGCTAATTTTAAAATTATTCCAATCAAAGTGCGATTACTTTAAATAAAATCTAGGGTTTTTAAAAAATATTTGGTAGATAAATAATTACTGCTACTTTTACATTGTAATGAAAAAGCTATTCGCAAATACTCGATTTTACTTCTTTTTTATTTCTACTTTACCAAAAGTAGCCGGGTAGTATTTGTAAAAGCGTAACAACGACGAACATTAACAAATTAAAATACAATCCCGGCCTCAAAGGCTGGGATTTTTTATGCTATGGCATTATCAGTTTCAATCCAAGGGTACGAAGGGAGCTTTCATCAAGTGGCTGCGCAGCAATATTTTGGCAAAAACGTCAATGTTATTCCTTGTGCAAGTTTTAGAGAAGTGGTAAAAATTGCGTCTAACAAAAAGCTAGGCGATGCAGGCGTAATGGCTATCGAGAACTCAATTGCAGGTAGTATTTTACCCAATTATACCTTGCTACAAAATAGTGGTAAACTCAAAATTGTAGGCGAAGTGTATTTGCCTATTAAGCAGCATTTACTCGTAAATCCTGGTGTAAAACTCGAGGATATTCATGAAGTACATTCTCACCATATGGCCATACAACAGTGTATGGAATATCTAGATAAGTTTAATTGGAAATTAGTAGAAACCGACGATACGGCCTTAAGTGCCAAGCACGTACATCAGCGAAAAAGCAAGCATATTGCAGCAGTGGCAAGCAAACTTGCTGCCGATTTATTTAAACTTGAAATTGTGGCGCCCAATATTCATACGCAAAAAAGTAATTATACACGCTTTTTAATATTGAACCGAACCGAAGAAGTTACTACAATTGCAGATGCCAATAAAGCGTCTATTAATTTTGAAACCAATCATACCAAAGGTAGCTTGGCAAAAGTGTTAAATATTATAGCTGATGAAGACATTAACCTCAGCAAGTTACAAAGTATGCCAATTGCTGGTACCAATTTTAAATACAGTTTTCATGCTGATTTAGAATTTACCAACGTAGAGCAATTTCATAATGCCATTGAAAAAATGCAAGCTCTAACTGAAAAAATAGTTGTATTTGGTGTATATAAAAATGGGAATCAATAGCCGCTCCAAACCCCTCAAAGGTTAGGCTTCAACACTAGAAAAATAATATCATGAGTAAAGAATACAATTTGAAAGATTCGACTTCTCAAATCCCTTCTTCGGAGGGCTTCACAACATCAAAAAGGCTGGAAGGCATAGGTGAATATTATTTCTCCCAGAAATTAAGAGAAATAGATGAACTGAATAAACAAGGAAAAAATATCATCAATCTTGGTATAGGAAGCCCTGATTTACCACCGCATCCCGATGTGGTGAAAGTATTGCAAGAAGAAGCTGCTAAACCAAATACGCATGCTTATCAAAGCTATAAAGGATCGCCTATTTTGCGAAATGCTATAAAAGATTGGTATGATACATGGTATGGTGTTACGGTAAATGCTGACACAGAAGTGCTGCCACTAATTGGTAGTAAAGAAGGCATTATGCACATCTGCATGACTTATTTGAACGAAGGCGATATTGCTTTGGTACCTAATCCTGGTTACCCCACATATCGTAGTGCTGTAAAGTTGGCAGGGGGTGTTTGTGTAGATTATGATTTGACTGAAGCAAATCATTGGCAACCAGATTTTGCGCAGCTAGAAAGCCAAGATTTGCGTAAAGTGAAGTTGTTGTTTGTCAATTATCCGCATATGCCTACAGGACAGCTACCTAATGTGGCTGTACTAAATAAGCTCATTGCGTTTGCCAAACAACATCATATTTTAATTATTCATGATAACCCGTACAGTTTTATTTTGAACGAAAGCCCAATGAGCTTATTGAGTTTAGATGGTGCAAAAGATGTGGTGATTGAGTTGAATTCATTAAGTAAAAGTCAGAATATGGCTGGCTGGCGTGTTGGGATGCTGGTAGCTGCAAAAGATAGAATTGATGAGGTGTTACGCTTTAAAAGTAATATGGATAGCGGTATGTTTTTACCAGTGCAACTAGCTGCTGCGAAAGCATTAAGTCTTGGTAAAGATTGGTACGATGGTGTAAATGCTATTTATCAAGCACGTAGAATTAAAGTATTTGAGCTGTTGGATTTATTGGGTTGTTTTTATTCAAAAAATCAAGTAGGTATGTTTGTTTGGGCAAAAATTCCAGCTAATTATAAAGATGGCTATGCATTAAGTGATGAAATATTATATAAATCAAATGTATTCATAACACCTGGCGGTATTTTTGGCTCAGCTGGTAATGGTTATATAAGAGTGAGTTTATGCGGAAGTGTAGAAAGATTTGATGAAGCGATTAAGAGAATTAAAAATTAGTAATTAAAAATTGTGATGAATAATAGTTCTAAGGAAGCTAAAACGGTAGAAGGGCTAACAGTTTGTATTGTTGGCGTTGGTTTAATAAGTGGCTCGTTTGCGTTGGCTTTGCGAGATAAAGGTTTAGCAAAACATATTATTGGTGTTAGTCGTACCGAGAAAAGTGCCAACCGTGCCATCGAATTAGGCATTATCGATGAAGCGTTACCACTGCTAGAAGCCATAAAAAAAAGCGATTTTATTTATGTAGCGATACCTGTAGATACTACCATTCCTATAATGCAAACCATTATGGATACTATTACTGAGCAGCAGTTTGTAGCAGATGCAGGTTCTACAAAATTGGCCTTGTGTGAAGCATTGCAAAATCATCCAATGCGTCACCGTTTTGTAGCTACGCATCCTATGTGGGGTACTGAATATAGTGGCCCAGAAGCTGCGGTAAGAGATGCATTTAAAGGCAGGGCTTGTGTGATTTGCGAAAAAGAAAAGAGCGACAAAGACATTGTAGATGCCATAGAAACCATTTACAAAACATTGGGCATGAACATCATTTACATGGACGCTGCTGCTCATGATATGCATGCTGCCTATGTAAGCCATATTTCTCATATCACTTCGTTTGCTTTAGCAAATACGGTGCTTGAAAAAGAAAAAGAGGATGATGCGATTTTTGCCCTTGCAGGTGGTGGTTTTGAAAGTACGGTGCGTTTGGCAAAAAGTAGCGCCAGCATGTGGGCACCAATTTTTATGCAAAACAGAGACAATGTGTTGGATGTACTGAATGAACATATCACACAGTTACGGAAGTTTAAAAGTGCATTAGAGAAAGAAAATCTAGAATTTTTAGAAGAGTTGATGCATAATGCCAATAAGATAAATAGAATTTTAAAGTAAGGTAGGGTAACATAGATTTTGATGGATTAAAACGGATTTTAAGGTAAAAAATATCTTGAAAATCAATGAAATCCTGTCAAATCTTGGTTCAGATAAACTAACAAAGGCTAAACGACCTATATTAGTTACCTTTGCCGCAAATTTAAAAAATACATGATGACTTTTGAAGAGTTGGGTTTAGACGCTAGGATAGTGCAGGCGACATCAGAGTTGGGGTACGTGAACCCAACCGAAATCCAAGAAAAAGCAATACCAGTATTGCTTTCAGGCACTAAAGACTTTATTGGTTTGGCGCAAACCGGTACCGGAAAAACAGCAGCTTTTGGCTTGCCGTTATTAAATATTATTGATGCAGAAGAACGTTACCCTCAAGCGTTAATTGTTTGCCCTACACGTGAGTTGTGTGTGCAAATAGTGAAAGAAATGGAGGGTTTTAAGAAACATTTAAGAGGTGTTTCTGTGGTTGCGGTGTACGGTGGCGCAAGTATTGGGCTACAAATTCGTGATTTAAAACGTGGTGTTCAAATAGTAGTTGCTACACCTGGTCGTTTAATAGATTTAATTGAGCGCAAGGCAATCAACCTTGAGCAAATAAAATATGTGGTGCTTGATGAGGCTGATGAAATGTTAAATATGGGTTTTAAAGATGATATAGAATTCATATTACAAAACACGCCAAAAAGAGAAAGTACTTGGTTATTTAGTGCAACAATGCCACCAGAAATTAGAAAGGTGAGTAAAAAGTACATGAAAGAACCATTTGAAGTAACGGTAGGGAAGGTAAACAGTGGTAATAAGAGTATTGATCACCAATATTATATTACGTCAGCGCAGCATCGTTACGAAACCTTGAAGCGTTTAATTGACTTTAATCCTGGTATTTACGGTATTATTTTTACTCGTACTAAAGCCGATGCGCAAAATATTACAGAGAAATTAACCCGTGAAGGTTACGATATTGATGCTTTGCATGGCGATTTAACCCAAGCTCAGCGCGATAAAGTAATGGGCGAGTTTCGTGATAAAACTTTGCAATTGTTGATTGCTACTGATGTGGCAGCAAGAGGTATTGATGTACAAGGGATTACACACGTCATTAACTACGAGTTACCTGATGATATTGAAGTGTATACACACAGAAGTGGTCGTACTGGCCGTGCAGGTAACACTGGTATTTGTATGAGCATTGTTCATGCACGTGAGGTGTTTAAACTAAAATCTATCGAGCGTTTAATTCAAACACCAGTACTAAAAGTTGAAATTCCTAGTGGTAAAGATGTTTGTCGCAAGCAGTTTTATGGCGTAATGGATAAGATTTTAGAAACAGATATTTCGCATGGTGATTACGATACTTACATGCCAATGTTGATGGAAAAATTTGCTGATATCAGCAAAGAAGAAATCTTAAAACGCATGGCAGCAGTTGAGTTTGACCGTTTCTTAAAATATTATGAGAACGCAGAAGACTTAAATATTCGTGATGGTGCAAGACAACCGCGTGGTCGTGAGTTTGGTAGTGATAGAGGAATGGATCAAGGGCGTGGTAGAGCAATAGAACGTAGAGAACCTCGTGGCCGTGAATTTGGTGGTGATAGAAGAGAAAGTGCAAGCAGTGGTAACTACGCCCGTTTGTTTGTAAATCTAGGTACAAAAGATGGTTTTTACAAAGCCAGTTTCTTACAGTTTATATTAGATATGAGCGATTTGAAAAAAGAAGTGTTGGGCAAAATAGACATGAAGGATATGAATAGTTGGGTTGAGGTTGATCATGGTGCTGCGCAACAAATGATTCGTTCTTTAGATGGTAAAAATTACAAAGGCAGAAGAATTAGAATGAACGATGCAAATAGCAGATAGTCTATTCGTAGTCGTATAACAATCACATCCTGTAATGCTCTAGACCACATGGCGTCGTCTTTACAAGGAACAAAACAACAAAAATGGAAGCAACAATTGCAGCCCCAACAATGAAAGAGGTTACACAAGCAGCATGGAACAAACGTCCGTTAATTATTAGCGGTCCGTGCAGCGCTGAAACAGAAGAGCAAGTAATGGCAACAGCCACACAACTAGCTGCAACCGGTAAAGTAGATGTGTTACGCGCAGGTATTTGGAAGCCACGTACACGTCCTGGAAGTTTCGAAGGTATTGGTACCAAAGGTTTGCCTTGGTTACAAGCTGCTAAAAAAGCCACTGGCTTGCCAGTTGCTGTAGAAGTAGCAACCGCAAAACAAGTAGAAGATGCCTTACACTTTGATGTAGACATTCTTTGGCTAGGTGCTCGTACAACTGTTAACCCTTTTAGCGTGCAAGAAATTGCAGACGCATTGCGTGGTGTAGAGGTGCCTGTTTTAATTAAAAACCCACTAAACCCGGATTTAGAATTATGGTTAGGTGCAGTAGAGCGTGTGGCGAAAGCAGGTATTCAGCAAATTGGTTTAATTCACCGTGGTTTTAGTAGCTATGGTAATACCGAATACCGCAATGCACCAATGTGGCATTTGGCAATCGAAATGAAACGCCGCAATCCACAGTTAATGATGATTAACGACCCATCACATATTTGTGGGCGTCGTGATACATTAATGGATGTAGCACAAAAAGCTATCGATTTAGACTTTGATGGTTTAATAATTGAAAGTCATATTGACCCTGATACTGCTTGGAGCGATGCCAAACAGCAAGTTACACCAGCTCGTTTGGGCGAAATGATTAGCAGCATTAAATGGCGTACAGAAGATATTAGTTCTGAAGAATTACACGCTAATCTAGAAAAACTCCGTCAGCAAATCAACCAATTAGATGATGAGTTAATGCAAATTTTAAGTGCTCGTATTAAAGTAGCTGAAAAAATTGGTCAATATAAAAAAGATAATAATATTACTATTTTACAAACCAACCGTTGGAATGAAATTTTAGAACGCGCCTTTAAACAAGGTGATAAACTAGGGTTAAGCAAAGAGTTTGTAACCAAATATTTCGACGCAGTACACATGGAAAGTATCAACCATCAGAACAAGATTATGAATTCATAATAATTTCAAATCCTTGAAGGTTTTCAAAACCTTCAAGGATTTTCTTTTTTTCTTTTTTATGTAACCTGCGTTCTGTTTTTCAATGAAACATCCTTGCAAGTTTGTACTGCGTTTACGAAGTACCTACTTGTACGTTTAGCGCTTTTATTAGGCAATTTACTATGCTGAAAATGTAAAACCGCACTCGAAAATGGTTGAACCGCATCCTGAAAAGGCAAAACCGCATTTCAAAATGGCACAACCGCCAATGGAAATGGTAAAACCGCATTCAAAAACAAGCAAACCGCACCCGAAAATGGTGCAACCGCACACGGAAACGGATAAACCGCAACTGACTAGTATGTAATATTAGCGTTTTTGGTCTTTTTTGTGCCTTTGCGACCAATCACTATTTGTGAAACAAACAATGAAAAAGCAAACTTTCAAATTCACATCAGCATCTGTTGACTATTACTTTAATGCTTCCATCAAGCAGTTAAAAGAAATAGTTGACCCTACACATGCCATCATCATTACCGATGAAAATATCAATGCCTTACATGCTACTAAATTCAAAGGCTTTAAAACCATTGTTATTCCTGCTGGCGAAAAACATAAAAACCAAGTAACCATCGATGGTATCATTAACCAATTAATTGCCTTACAAACTGATAGAAAATCAACATTAATAGGCATTGGTGGTGGTGTTATTACGGATATGACGGGCTATGTTGCTAGTATCTACATGCGTGGTATTGCCTTTGGTTTTGTGCCTACCACATTACTAGCCATGGTTGATGCAAGTATTGGTGGTAAAAATGGTATTGATGTGGGTATTTATAAAAATATGATTGGCATTATTCGTCAGCCTAAGTTTTTATTGTACGATGTAAGTTTATTGAAGACTTTACCACAAGCTGATTGGAGCAATGGTTTTGCAGAAATTATTAAACATGCTTGCATAAAAGATGCGCCCATGTTTAAGCTGCTGAAAGAAAATACACTAGCTAAGTTTCAAAAAAATAAAGAATTACTAGCCAAGTTGGTAGAACGTAATGCTAAGCTAAAAACCAAAGTGGTTCAGCAAGATGAGTTTGAGCAAGGCGATAGAAAACTATTGAACTACGGCCACACATTAGGTCATGCTTTAGAAAATCAATATGAATTGTATCATGGTCAGGCTGTGGCAATAGGTATGGTGTATGCAGGCATTATTTCTAAGCAGTTATTGAAGTTTAAGCAAGCAGATGCAGTGGTAGAAGTATTGGCAAAATATGGCTTACCAACACAAATGGATTTTGATAAAACCAAAGCCATCGAAGTATTAAAGATGGATAAGAAAAGAGAAAAATCAACCATTAATTATATTCTGTTGGAGAAAATAGGTAAAGGTGTTATTAAGCAATTACCATTAACAGAAATAGAACAAATCATTCAATCATTTTAATCATTTAAATCAGTGATTGCAACCATACAACCATCTACATTAACTGGCGCTATTACCGCACCTGCCTCTAAAAGTTCTATGCAACGTGCTTGCGCTGCGGCTTTGCTGCATGTTGGTCAGTCTATTATACAAAACCCAGGCACATCAAATGATGATCAGGCGGCCATAAAAATGATTCAGGACTTAGGTGCCACTGTTGAATTTGTGAACGATACAATGGTAGTAAATTCTAAAGGCGTTGCAAGTTCTTCAACTCACCCTTCGGGGGGGCTTGGGGGGGCTGTAGTAAACTGTGGTGAAAGTGGCTTAGGTATTAGAATGTTTACGCCTGTTGCAGCTTTATCAAATGAGCCAATTACCATTAACGGTAAAGGCAGTTTGTTAACCAGACCAATGGATTTTTTTGATGAAGTGTTACCACAAGTTGGTGTACAAATCACTTCTAACAACGGCAAATTACCACTACAAATTCAAGGACCTTTACAACCACAAAACATTACGGTTGATGGTAGCTTAAGTTCTCAATTTTTGACAGGTTTATTGTTCGCTTACGCAGCTTCTACTAAAGAAGATGCAACCATTACTGTAACCAATTTAAAAAGTAAGCCTTATATAGATTTGTCATTGAAGGTATTGCTAGATTTTGGCTATAACATTACTAACAATAACTACGAAAGCTTCACTATTCATCCTAAAAAAAGTCAGACGTCAACTATCAATTACACAGTAGAAGGCGATTGGAGCGGCGCAGCATTTTTGTTGGTAGCAGGTGCTATTGCAGGTGAAATTACCGTTAAACGTTTAGATGTGTTTTCTACACAAGCAGATAAAAAAATATTAGAGGCATTGCAAGATTCTGGCTGTCGTTTGTCTATTCAAGATAAACAAATAGAAGTTGGTCCTGCTGCTTTAAAAGCCTTTCATTTTAACGCAACAGATTGTCCTGATTTATTTCCACCATTAGTAGCTTTGGCTGCTTATTGTGAAGGCAAAACAGTGATTGAAGGTGTTAGTCGTTTGGCACATAAAGAAAGTGATAGAGGCATTACATTACAAGATGAGTTTGGTAAAATGGGCTTGGAAATTGTTTTGCAAGGTGATTTAATGATTATTAATGGTGGTAAAGGTTTGAAGGGGGCTCATGTACATTCACGTCACGATCACCGTATAGCCATGGCTTGTGCCACTGCGGGTTTAAGAACTTTGGGTGATGTGATTATTGATGAAGCCGAAGCGATTAATAAATCTTATCCCGATTTTTACAAGCATCTCGAAAAATTAGGTGCATCGATAACTATTGTATAGCTTCTTTAAATTTGAATAATGAATTCATTTGGACGCATATTTAGGGTAAGCATTTTTGGCGAAAGCCATGGCGAAAGTGTGGGCATCAATATTGATGGCTGCCCTGCTGGTTTGAATTTATCTGCCGAAGATTTATTGCCAGATTTAGAACGCCGCAAAGGTGGTAAAGGCAAAGGCACTACACCAAGGCAAGAAGCTGATTATCCTTTTTTTAAAAGCGGTGTATTTAATGGTAAAACCACTGGTTTTCCTATTACTATTTTATTTGAAAACAACAATACACGTAGCGAGGATTACCAAAAACAAAGAAGCTTTCCAAGGCCTGGCCACGCCGATTTTACCGCACACGAAAAGTTTGGTGGTAACGAAGATTATAGAGGTGGCGGGCATTTTAGCGCAAGGCTTACAACGGGCTTGGTAGCAGCTGGTGCTATTGCCAAAAAATTATTACAACAAATTACAGTAAATGCTACCCTTATAGAAGTTGGCGGTTTGAAAGATATAGAACAAGGTTTGCAAAAAGCCATTGATGCAAAAGATTCGGTTGGTGGTATTGTAGAATGTGTGGTAAAGGGCTTACCTGTAGGTTTGGGTGAACCTTATTTTGATTCGTTAGAATCTACATTGGCACACATGATGTTTGCTATTCCTGCGGTAAAAGGTATTGAGTTTGGTAGCGGCTTTGCGGCGGCAGCCATGTTTGGTACAGAACATAATGATGTAATTGAAAACATGACTGGTAAAACCACCACTAACCATGCAGGTGGTATTGTGGGTGGCATTAGCAACGGCAACGATTTAGTATTTAGATTGGCCATTAAGCCAACATCTTCTACACCAAAAGTGCAGCGTAGCCTTAACTGGGAAACAGGGCAAATGGAAGATTTTTCTATTAAGGGTCGACACGATTTGTGTGTAGCTTTAAGAGCACCTGTAATTGTAGAAGCTTGTACAGCGATCGTTTTGGTAGATAGTATGATGCTTGAAAATAGAATTAATAGAATTCCCAGAGTTCTGCAACCCGTAGCCCATAAAGTGGAATCGATATACCATATCACTACAAATGATGCTTGGATGAAAGCTAAAGAAACTGGCTATTACGAATCAGCGTCACTTGCTAGTGAAGGCTTTATTCATTGCAGCACAGAAGCACAAGTAGCTGGTACTTTAGAACGCTTTTTTGCTGGCCAAACTAATTTAGTGAAATTGCTAATTGATCCTACAAAATTGGTTCATGAATTAAAATACGAGCAAGCAACGGATGTAGATATGCTTTTTCCGCATGTTTACGGCGCCATTAATATAGATGCTGTTGTTGAAGTAATCACTTTATAGTGTTAAAATTTCAAATCCCAAATTCATCATGCATAATTTCATCATCAACGCTTCCATACAAATTATCCCGGTTGTTACAGATAAACATCCTTACGAATGGGTAGATGAAGCGATTGCTATTATTCAGCAGTCTACTACTGTAAAACATGAAGTAGGGCCTTTTGCAACCGTAGTTGAAGGTAACTATGAAGATGTAATGGCAATAATACACGATGTAAACGAGTATTTATATAGCCGTGGTTGCAGCGAATGGATTACAAATTGCCAAATTCAAATTCGCAGTAACGGCAATATTACAGGTGATGAAAAAACTGAGAAGTTTAAGTAAAGATATAACTCAATAGGTATATGTATTTAAACAATTCATTTTGCTAGCCTTTTCATTTGCTTAAAATCAATATCTAGCAGTTCGAAATAAGTTGCATTTGGTAGATAGTAATGCCACCATTCTGTATCAAGCGCTTTAAAACCTTGTTGTTCCATAGCAGTTCTTAGTAATTGTCTATTTGTTAGAACAACACTATCTAATTGCATATAATTGTGATGTGCTTTTTCGGTGAAATCATCAAAAGCTGTTGGCATTGGCAATGGTAAGCCTGTTTGTAAATCATATAAGGTAAGGTCTACTGCTATGCCTCTATTATGACCACTACCTTTTGCTGGATTGGCAGCATATCTATCATCAGGTACGATTTGCCACATTGTTTTAGTAACGCTATAAGGGCGGTAAGCATCGTAAATTAATATGCCTAACCCTCTTATTTCCAAGTAATTGGCTACAGCTAGTAATGCTTTGGCAGCGGCTAAACGCAAGTATGCTTTTGGCTTTGAATACAATTTCTGGTGCGTAAAATTTTTGGTGGTAGCGTACACAAAATCTGTTGCTAAATGAACGATATAGTTATCTATTGCCACCATTTGCTTTAAGGAATCTTGTGCCGTTGACGCCCCAAAGTCGATTCCATTATCTATGATTGTTAATCCAAACTCATTTTTTGGCAAGGTATTTGTTAATTGCGCTGCACTTCTAGTATTACCTAATAAAAAAGTACTCGCTAGCATGATAATGAGGTATTGCAGCTTCATGTTATTTTTTCATAATTATTATTCACAATATACACTAATATGAGATTATTTTTTTTAATAGTAATCGTTTTTTTATTTGCAGGAGCAGCAAAATGTCAAACTTTAGACTCTGCTTTCAATCTAAATTCAGTTGATAAATACCAACCAATTACTGGTAAGGCAAGTTTTTACAGTAAAAATTTGAATGGTACTAAAACAGCAACTGGTGAAAGATATCTTAATAACAAACTAACAGCCGCTAGTAATCAATTTAAGCTAAATACTTGGGTTCGTGTAACTAATATCAGTAATGGTGAAAGTGTAACAGTAAGAATTAACGACCGAATGCATCCAAAAATGGCAAAAAGAGGTCGTGTGATTGATTTAAGTAGACTAGCAGCAAGGAAATTAGATTTTATTGAAAAGGGTATTACACAAGTACAAGTTGTGCAAGTAGACGTAATTGAAGATTCTATTACCTTTTTAACAAAAAAATATCAAAATCTGTAAAATTCAAATTACACCTGTATTTTCGCACCAATTATAAAAACAAGTTTATGAAGAAAATCGTTCTACTATTTGTTTCTGCGGCAATTGCTATAACTGCATTTAGCCAAACAACCGACCTTAAAAAATTACCTACTCTAGGTATTGGCTTTAATTTAAAAGATTTCAAAACCGCTGGTTTAATCAACACTAAATCGTTGAGTGATGTGTTGGTAAATAAATCCTACGCTAAGGTTAGCGAAATGGCGCCAGGATTAAATATCAACTATTACCAAGGTTTAACCAACAATATCGATTTCATGGCTAGCTTGGGTGCAACCTTTACTGAGTATATTTACAAAGGCAAAACTTTTGGTACTAATAGTAATTTTTTACTAGACCTAGATGCACATTTAAATTTTAAATTGTTAACTGACAACTACTTTGTAGTGCCTTATATTACTGCTGGTTTGGGTACATCTATGTATAGAGGTACTTATTTTATGGCTAATGGTATTGGCGGTGTTGGTTTACAATTTAAATTGGGTGAAGGCTCATTTATTTTCGTACAATCAACTTACAAATCTCATATTTCTGAGAACAGTAAAGAAAATTTAAACTACTCGTTAACATTCGCATCTCCAATTGTAGATAGAAAACCAGCGCCAGTTGTAGCACCACCAGCAGCACCTATTGTTGTTGCTGAAAAAGATACTGATGGTGATGGTATCGTAGATAGTAAAGATAAATGCCCTACCGTTCCAGGAACTGTTAAGTATGATGGTTGCCCTGTACCGGATACTGATAACGATGGTATTAATGATGAGAACGACAAATGTCCTACCGTTCCAGGCGTAGCTAAATACAGTGGATGTCCTATACCAGATACTGATAAAGATGGTATCAATGACGAAGAAGATAAATGTCCTACTGTACCTGGTGTTGCGCGTTACCAAGGTTGCCCGATACCTGATACTGATGGTGATGGTGTAAACGACGAAGTAGACAAATGTAAAACAGAAGCTGGCCCTGCAAGCAACGATGGCTGCCCAGAAATTCAAGCAAAAATTGCTGAATTAGCTAAAAATATCTATTTCGCAACTGGTAGTAACAAAATAGCTGATAAAAGCAATAAAATATTAGATGAAGTAGCTACTATTTTAAATGCACATACAAATGCTTCTTTGTCTATTGAAGGTCACACAGATAATACAGGTAGTGCTAAAACGAACTTGACACTTTCTCAAAAACGTGCAGAAGCTATCAAAGCATACTTAGTGAAAAAAGGTGTTGATGCTAGCCGTTTAACTGCAACAGGCTTTGGTTCTGAAAAACCAATTGCTGATAACAAAACTGCGAAAGGTAGAGCAGAAAATAGAAGAGTTGAAATGAGCTCTAAATATGAAGTAAAATAGTTGATATAAACTAGAAGCAAAAAGCGCCACTGGATAACAGTGGCGCTTTTGTTTATTGCAAATCAACGTATATTAGTGCCATAAATAGATATTATGAAACGATTGCTAGTGTTAATGGTATTGCTAAACGCTACACTATTAAAAGCTTCTGTAGATACAGTAGCCATTTACAGTACTAGTATGAAAAAAAATATTAAAACAGTCGTTATTACGCCTGATTCATACAATAAAAATAAGCATTACCCAACTATTTACCTATTACATGGCTATAGTGATAATTACAGCGGTTGGATAAAACGCGTACCACAAATTGAAAAAATGAGTGAGACCTATCAAGTGATTATTGTTTGCCCCGATGGTGGTTTTAGTAGTTGGTATATCGATAGCCCAATAGATTCTACATATCGCTACGAGACCTTCGTAGGTGTTGAAGTGCCTAATTACATAGATGCGCATTATAATACCATTCAAGATAGAAAAGCAAGAGCTATTACTGGGTTAAGTATGGGCGGTCACGGTGGTTTGTTTTTAGGCTTTCGCCATGCAACTACCTTTGGTGCTTGTGGTAGTATGAGTGGTGGCGTGGATTTAAATTATAGTCGCAATAAATTCGACGTGGTAAAACGTATTGGCGATACCATTAACCAGGTAGATAATTGGTACAATTATTCAGTGATTGGTGTGGTAGATCATTATCCCAAAGAAGGCTTAGCTATTATTTTTGATTGTGGTGTAGATGACTTTTTTTATAAAGATAATGTGGCTTTGCACAATAAGCTTTTAAAACTCAAAATACAGCACGATTATATAGAAAGACCAGGCAAACACGAGTGGTCTTATTGGGCGAATGCTGTTCAATACCAACTATTATTTTTCAGAAACTTCTTTGATAAAATATAATTTAGCTATAAATAGAAATGGCTTCTCGATAAGTGTTACAGTGGGCTTCTACAATGGTTTTTACATCAGGGCTATAACCACCGCCCATGGCTACTACAACAGGTATTTGGTGTTTGTATAATGTATTAAAAACGTAGGCATCTCTTTGTCTACAACCTTCTAAGGTTACTTTTAATTTACCAAATTTATCAGTCTCTAAAATATCTACACCACTAAGATAAAATGCAATATCTGGCTGTATGGTTGTAATAAGCTCTGGTAAATGTTGGTATAGCAGATTTAAATATGTATCAGTATCGCATCCATCAGTAAGACCGACATCCAAATCACTTTTTTCCTTATGAAATGGATAATTGTGCTGGCCATGCATACTAAATGTAAATACCGCTGGATTGTTTTCAAATAACTTGGCCGTGCCATTGCCTTGATGCACATCTAAATCTATTATCAGTATTTTCTCTACCAATTGATGATGTAGTAAATAATTACTCGCTACCGCCATATCATTAAGCATGCAAAAGCCTTCACCTCTATCTGCAAAAGCATGATGTGTACCACCAGCTACATTTAGCGCCACCCCATTTTTAAAGGCATAATGACAACAGTCAATAGTACCTTGTGTAATCATCAATTCGCGCTTTGTAAGCATTGGCGACTGCGGAAAGCCAATCTTTCTTTGTTCTGATGCAGTTAATGTTTGTTGCATCAGTTTATCAAGATAGGTAGCATCATGGGTTAATAAAATAGTTTCGCTATCGCAAATATTTGGGCTAAACAAATTATCTTGGATAATGCTTCCTTCATGTAGTAACTGCGCTGGTATTAGCTCATACTTAATCATCGGAAAACGATGGCCTTCTGGCAAAGGATGGGCATAAATACTGTTGTAGGCTATTTTAACCATTATATTTTCATGATGCTTTGGTTCACTATTGCATACACGCTATCACTTTTTTTAGGTGTAATAGCAGCGAGTCCTGTAAATCGGCTAAAAGCAGGTAGCACCGCATGCTGTGTAGCAAAGTAGAAACAAGGAAAGCGCAGGCTTTGTTTGCTAATGCCTTTTATTAAAACACCAGGATGAATATGACCACTCATGATGTAGTTGCTAGTTGCTAATTGTTGGTTAGTTGTTGCTAGATCGTGTAGAAAATGTATTTTGCTAATCGTTAATGCTTCAGGATGAACTTGGATGTTTGCATTTGCGTACCAGTCTGTTTTAAGGATGTCGTGGTTACCTTTTACTAAGTGGATGTTCAGGGCTTGAACATCATTGCGCCAACGCAAAAATAAATCCAATTCTTTATTTGCTTCGCTATGAAACATATCGCCAACTACCAGCAATTGTTCGGCCTTGAAAAAGGTGATTTGGTCTAGCAATCGCTGCATGTCTTCTTTAAACACATCTTGTGGCACAGCAATACCATATTTACGGAAATGCCCCGTTTTTCCAATATGTAAATCACTTACAATTAGTGCTTTTTGTTCCTCCCAAAACATACAGCGCTTTGGAGAAAGTATGAAATTTTGGTTATAAATAATATGTGGTAGTAATTGCATCATTAACATGACAAATGTAATAGGTGCGAATGGTAGAAACGAGAGAAGTATTTTTATGACCAATAAATACGCCATTTTGAGAATGTAGAAGTAGCGAATGTTGTTAATAATTATCACATTTATATTAAAAATCTACATAATTAATTATCTGGCACGATTTTACGATGTATGCTTATAATATTAATTTACCAAAACAACTTTTATGACAAAAACAATTTTAATAGTAGCGATCGTCATTATAGCTACGTCTTGTAACAGTAATGCCAATAAAGATGCCGCTATTAAACAAGCAAAGCAACAAACAATCGATTCAATACAAGCGCTTTCTGAAAAGCAAAAAATTATCGATTCAATGACTATTCTTACACATCAGAATAAGTCTAATACAAATTATCAAACCCGTCAGCAAAATAATTCTGAAATGGGAGCACCATCTGAGGCAACTTCTACAGATCACAACGCTTCGACATCACAAAATAATACTGTTGTTACTAAAAAGAAAAAAGGCTTAAATGCTACTGAAACTGGTGCACTTATTGGTGCTGGCGCTGGTGCTATTACTGGTGCTATGGTAGATGGTAAAAAAGGGGAAGGTGCTATTGTTGGTGGACTAATTGGTGCTGCTGCTGGTGCGGGTACAGGTGCCATTATTGATGGAAAAAAGAAGAAAAAAGTAGTTACTAATAACTAATACAGAAAAATGTTAAAGTGTATCGTTATCGCAGTAGACATTAGTGTCTTCGTGATAACGATATTTTTGTATGTTAAGTTGAGTGTTGTGTAAAATATTATTTTATTATCGTATAATAATTATTTAGTGTGCAGGCGAAACGAACCAGTAAATTTCCTATCCGTCATATTTCTGTTTAATCCCATTTTTTTCTTTTATCTAAATTAGATAGCCACAGACTTTGGTTTTATTTTTAAAATAATTTTTAAGGCCGAGACCACGGCTTATTCATTAAATTATTGTAAAGTTTCCTTTTTGCATACCTTTTTTTAATAGTTTTAAACTATCGTTCTATCAAATAAATAGATAGATGTTTTTGCCATAGTCTTTTTACATTTGTTTCATAAGTTAACAATATAAATTAGTTGCCGTTATGAATACCGAACAACACACTGCTACTACCAGTAGCGATGCAAAATGTCCATTTATACATGGTGCTGCACCTAAGCAAACAGCTGGTACTGGCACTAGTAATCGTGATTGGTGGCCTAACCAATTAAAGTTAAATGTGCTACGTCAGCATTCGGCTTTGTCTAATCCGATGCCATCTTCCTTTAACTACGCTGCTGAGTTTAAAACCTTAGACCTTGCTGCTGTGAAACAAGATTTATTTGATTTAATGACCAATTCGCAAGATTGGTGGCCAGCAGATTTTGGTCACTATGGGCCTTTTTTTATCCGTATGGCTTGGCATAGTGCTGGTACATACCGCATTCAAGATGGTAGAGGTGGCGCTGGCATGGGCTTGCAACGCTTTGCACCGCTTAACAGTTGGCCAGATAATACCAACCTCGATAAGGCTCGTTTACTGCTTTGGCCTATTAAGCAAAAATATGGTAAAAAATTATCTTGGGCTGATTTGATGATACTAGCAGGTAACTGCGCACTAGAATCTATGGGTTTTAAAACCTTTGGTTTTTCAGGTGGCCGTGCCGATGTATGGGAGCCTGCAGAAGATGTATATTGGGGCGCTGAAAAAGAATGGCTTGACGATAAACGCTATAGTGGCGACCGTGATTTAGAAAATCCTTTAGCCGCTGTACAAATGGGTTTAATTTACGTTAATCCTGAAGGGCCTAACGGAAATCCTGACCCACTAGCATCTGCAAGAGACATTCGTGAAACCTTTAAGCGTATGGCTATGAACGATGAAGAAACTGTAGCTTTAATAGCTGGAGGCCATACATTTGGTAAAACGCATGGTGCGGCTGATCCTAGCAAATATGTAGGAAAAGAACCGGCAGCTGCTAGTATTGAAGAACAAGGTCTTGGTTGGAAAAATACTTTCGGTTCAGGTAATGGTTCACATACGATTACAAGTGGCTTAGAAGGTACATGGACTACCACACCTACGCAATGGAGCAACAACTATTTTGAGAACCTATTTGGCTTTGAATGGGAGCTAACAAAAAGCCCTGCAGGTGCACACCAATGGCAGCCTAAAAACGGCGCTGGTGCAGGCACTGTGCCAGATGCACACGATGCTACCAAACGTCATGCACCGTTCATGTTGACAAGCGATATTGCATTGAGGGTAGATCCTGCTTACGAAAAAGTATCCAGACGTTTTTACGAAAATCCAGACCAGTTTGCAGATGCTTTTGCACGTGCTTGGTTTAAACTAACCCACCGTGATATGGGGCCTCGTAGCCGATATGTAGGTAGTGAAGTGCCTTCAGAAGTATTAATTTGGCAAGATCCAATACCTGCGGTTACACATGCTTTAATTAACGATACAGACGTTGCGAGTTTAAAAGCAACTATTTTAGCTTCTGGCCTAACAGTTGGTCAGTTGGTAAGCACAGCCTGGGCTTCTGCATCAACTTTCCGTGGGTCTGATAAACGTGGTGGTGCCAATGGTGCACGTATCCGTTTGGCACCTCAAAAATATTGGGTGGTAAATAACCCTGCACAGTTAGATAAAGTGTTGGATGTATTAACTAACATTCAAGCTGCATTTAATAATGCACAAACAGATGGTAAAGCAGTGTCTTTGGCTGATTTAATTATATTAGCTGGAAATGCTGGTGTAGAACAAGCTGCTAAAAATGCTGGTCATGTTATTGATGTGCCATTTGTGTCTGGCCGTACTGATGCTTCGCAAGAAGAAACAGATATAGAATCTTTTGCAGCACTTGAACCTATTGCTGATGGGTTTAGAAATTATGTAAAAAGCCGCACACATACAGCTGCTGAAGATTTACTAATAGATAAAGCACAATTATTAACGCTTACAGCACCAGAAATGACGGTATTAGTGGGTGGTATGCGTGTACTAAATACCAATTTCGATGGTTCTAAACATGGTGTGTTTACTAATAAACCTGAAACATTAACCAACGACTTTTTTGTTAATCTTTTAGACCTTGGCACTACTTGGAAAGCTACTAATGAATACCAACAAGAATTTGTAGGTACTGATAGAGCTACAGGCGCAACGAAATGGACAGCTACCCGTGCCGATTTAGTGTTTGGGTCTAATTCGGAGTTAAGAGCACTTGCAGAAGTATATGCTTGTGAAGATGGTGCACCGCAATTTGTGCAAGACTTTGTAGCCGCTTGGACGAAAGTCATGAACCTTGATCGTTTCGATTTAGCATAAAGACTGATGTTTTGTAATAAAAAAGGTAGCTTGATTACAAGCTACCTTTTTTATTACCTTAATTATGAATTGTATTATTAATCAATACAATCGTAATTTGTATGTATTTTTTTAATATGTTTTATGGTAATGTGATTATCTCATTCTTTTCAAACAACATTATTTGCTAATCTATTTTAGCTTGGCAAGCCCGTCAAGCGATGATACATCAGCGGGCTGTATCAGTAATGCTTTGTTAAACAATGTTCTTGCATCATTACTTTTTCCTAAATTCAAATAGGTCCACGCTAGCATATGATTACTGTCGTAGTCAAATGGGTAAAGGTTGACAACCTTTTCAAACAGTTTAGAAGCCTGATCGTATTTTTTTCTATTATACAAAATTACCCCAGCCCAGTAATTTGCTGTTACATTTTGTGCATCTATTTTTAAGATGTCTTCATAAGTTTGTAATACTTTATCCCAACTTTCTAAGGCAGATAGTGGCTTCACCAAACCTAATTTCGCTTCTATAGCGTAGGGCTTTAAGGTAACTGCTTTTTGATAATAGTTTTGCGATAGGGTGTAATTTTTATTCATATAACTTAACCAGCCAAGTCGCAAATTGGTTTCATAATTACTATCGTCATACACTTTTGTAAGGCTTGCAATGGCTTCGCCATAAAGCTTGTTGTACTCTTGTACATAACTGTCTTTAAAAGCTTTCTGTAAGGCAGTATTATTGTTTTGTGCCAATGTTGTTATAGCTATACACATAATAGCTATGGTTGTAATTTGTTTTTTTAAAATTTCCATGATAGACCTCCTGTGATTGAATGTTGATTAAATGTATTATTGGTATTATAAAGTACTCTTTGTTCTAATGTATAGCCCATATTAAAGGTGCATTGACTAGAGAGAGGGATGTAACCAAATAATCCAGCTTTAAATAAGTTTTTATCTATTTGGTTGTAAATGTATAGGCCGTCATTTTCAAGCAAGTCGGTAAAAGTGCCAAGTGTTGTATTACCCTCTAACCAAAGTTTTTTTGATATTTGTACACCTATAACTTGCCTAAAATTAAATGCCGATCCACTTGGTCTATTTCTAATAATGGCTGTAGAAAAGCCATATAGTTTTAAATTTCCGAAAGGATAAATACCTATTTGCGCATTATATTGGCTAATACTTGTATCGGTAATGGTCGAAAAAATGGCATCAGCTTGAATATCAAAATAATGATTGAAATATTTGATGCCTACCAATGCTGACTGGTTATTATATATGGTATTATCTGTATTAGTTTGGGTATAATGGTAAGCTGCTTTCAATTGCCAATGGCTATTCATATTGGCAGTTATTTTATTATAATATTCGCTTTGATTAATGCTTGCTGTTCTATAAGGTGGTGGCGGTGGAATTGCTCCAGGTCTTAAAGCATTGGCCAATAAAATAGATTGGTTAAACAATGCACCAGCTTGTTGCATATGTATATTGTAACCGAACCTGTTTTTGAGTTCTATTTTTTCATAATTGGTATTATTTCTAAAAGAACTGTTGGTGGTTTTAAAACTAGCCTCAATATTTGCATCTGTAAAAGCAAATGATCTAAGTTTTGCTTCAGCAATCACTTCTGGCGACAAATATCTAACCTGCGCATCGGCCAATTCTGTTTGGTTTAAATATTTTCTGCAAAGCCATATATAATAATGCGCCGTACTATTATACGAATCATTTTTTAGCACTTGTTCATATTGACGAATCGCTTCACTAAAATTGTTCAACATAAAGGCTGCATAACCCATCCGCAAACGTAATAATGTAAAATCTTGATTGTTAAGCACAGCCTCTCTTCCATAATCCAAAAGTTCTTTCCAAGAAGCTTTTTCATACAAGGCATAACTTTTAGTATTTGCTTCCTCGTAGGTAAAGGGTGATTGTGCCGTTGCATGAGTAGCAAGCGTTATGAAAAAACAAAATATTACTAGTTTTATTGGCTGCATAAGGCAGAGATGGTTTGTTGGTGATTGATGATTGAAAAAGATTGTATTTGCCCATTACTAATTTGTACAACGGCGGTAGATTGGTGCTTGCTTATACCAAATAACGCAAGGGTTTGCTTACTAGTAAAGGAAATGCTGCCATCGTTTAATAAGCCATCAGTTTGTTTTACTTCACTTTCAAAACGCATACGAATGAATATGTAAAATGGTGCCAGTAAATCCTGTAACCATTTGATGGGATTTACAGAAAAAACATTTAGTGGAAAATGGTCTTTAACATTTATTTGTTTTTCTGAACTCAGTAAAACTTTATAAGCTGCGTTGTAAAAATGATAGAGCAACGTTTTTTTAGAACCGAAGTAGTTGGTAAAATAGAAGGCTGTGCCATTGTTTATAAAATAGGCAAATGCTTGTTGAGCAGCACAATACAAATACGTCTCATTGTAAATGCTCGTACAAACTTCCCATGTTTCGTCCGCAAAATTTGGCGCTTGCACTTTTAAAATATAACCAGGCTGAAAGTTAAATGCCTGTTGTAATGCGGCATTACCAACAACATTGCTTACAAAACTGCCTTCTGAAGGTACACTGTTATTTTGTAATACGATCTCTTTATGATTATTAATTGTGAAATAACTAATTGGATAGGCCAAGGTTTTAGAACCAACATTAGGTGTTGCTTGTACTTGAAAGTGTAAATGTGGTTCTGGGGAACGCCCAGAATTGCCTACCAATGCTACGATTTCTCCCTTTTTCACATACGCTCCTTTGACAACTTTAAAAGACTGTTTTTTTAGATGTGATAGCTTGGTGTATAAGCCTTCTGTGTGTTTAATAACGATACTGTTCCCCCAATTTTGTTGGGCATTATTACCGCCTATTTCATTGTCATCTATGTGGTCAATAATGTCTTCTACAATACCGTCTGCTGGCGCTAATACAGGTTTGTTATAACAATAAAAATGTTCAGGCAAATTTCCAGGAAAGCGAAAGGTTTTCATTTCATCATCTAATATAACAAAGTCTAATGCTTTACCCCAATCGCCTTTGTGGGTCATACTTCCATCATAACCTTGGCTTACCATCCACTCTCCCATAAACGGTAAGGATAGCTGATGATATATATTGTTCATTAGCCGTTCTTTGCCATTTATATAACGATATAAATTTGTTTCGGGGCTATAATATTGAATAGGTGTAAGTACTAGTTTACTTGGTTTGGTGCGCATTTGCAGCATATACAAAAACAAAATCACTGTAATGCAAAATGGTAATGAAAAAATAGGAACACCTACTTTAAATAACAAACTACCAACCCCAATTACCATTAAATAAGCAATAGGAACCGAAATAAAAATCCAGAAAAAAGAACGGATAGATGGGATTAAATAAAAGCCACCTAAGGCTACTGCTACCAACATAAAATTGGTACCCATATTGTAATAGCTAACATCAACCTGATTAAAACTACCCATTAACACCCCAAAAAATATAGCCACCGTGTATCCAAAAATCATCAATATGAAAGCTATTCTTGAATAAATTAGTAAACCAATAGATAATATAATGCCTGTGGCAATATTTACTTGAAATAATATAGCACTCATACTTCTAAAAAAGCCTGCTATAAAATCTGGAATATTCCAATTTTCAATCGTAGTAATCACGTTTACTAGTCTATTACCACCCAGCGCATACATTTCGTTATACCAGTAAATATGCCTATGTGTTAAACCAACGCCGCCAAAGCTTTTAGAAGCAACAATTAACAAAGCCGTACTAATTATAAATGCTAAGGATAAAGCAGGCAGTCCTCTTTTATTTAAAATTACATTTAATGCTGTAGCTATAAAAAATGTTAGTAAAGCACCCACAATTAATAAAGCTGTAAATGCAGTGCCAAATTCAAAATTGGTTCCAAAGCCAAGGCCAAATAATACCACACTATAGGTCAATAAGCCGTTTTCCATTTGTGCTTTGCTAAAACCCAATGCCAATGCTGCAAGAATGGCAATAATTACTGCTGCTAAACCACAAGCACCCGTAAATGGTGTAAAAAACGACACCACCAATATGAGTAATGCAAAAATCTTATTCTTAGAAAAGAATAGCATACCGTAACTATTTAGTATGGCATTAATCATATATTTTGAAAATGATATCATTACTGATGCTTTCAATTTATTTTTTTTATTAATCACAGAGATTAAGAAACCCTGGTGCTGAACAATGTTGTGCAACGATTTTACCTTGCGCCTTCTTGGTGGGAGTTACAAATTAATTTCCTTTAAATAATCTGGTAATATTTCCATTTGCTCAATGTACTCAAGTGTTTCAGCTTGTCTTATTAAATGCGTGTTACCGCTTTCATCTATCAATACCACATTTGGGCGCATTTGTATAAACTGCATCCATTGTGTCATATTATATGCCCCTACTTTATGTACTACCACATGGTCGCCACGGTTAAGCAATGGCATGTTGATACTGCTTCTTACCATATCTATATTCATACAAAGAGGGCCATATAATACCATATCTTCCGTGTGGTGTGTAAAATCTTGTGCCGGACTCATTTTATGCTCGTACCAAAATGCGGTAAACAAAATATTAACCCCAAAATCCATAATGGTCGCTTTTCTGCCATCGCTTAAACGTTTGTTGGCCAACACGGTACCTAGCAAATACCCTGCATCGTCTATTAATGCACGGCCGCTTTCTAATATTAACAAAGGCAATTCATCGGTGTTAAACCCAATATTGTATAAGGCATTGGTAATAGCCTCTGCAAATTCGTCTACACTCGGTATCATATCAGCCGATGGCATATACGCACCGCGTAAATTATTTGCGGTTGGTAAACCACCACCTAAATCTAAATATTGAAGCACAGTGTTCAATTGCGTTTTAGCATTCCATGCTAGATCGCCTAGTTTTCTCACGGCTACCGCATACGCTTCTGTGCTAAGCATAAAGGTTCCTATGTGGCAGTGTAGCCCAGTGAGTTGCAATTTGCCCGACGCCACAATTTTATTCATTGCCGTCCAAGCCTGCCCATTTTCATAGTTAAAGCCAAATCTATCCCACATTGGATAAACGCCCGTATCCATATTTACACGAATGGCAACTCTTGGTTTTTTCTTTAATTTGTCAGCCAAATCAATTAATTGATACATCTCTTCAAAATGATCAATATGAATCAATGAATCGTTATTAATAGCAAGTACCAATTCTTCATCTGTCTTTTCGGGGCCATTAAATATTATTTTATTACCAGGTACACCATTGCCCAAAGCTTTTCGGTATTCAAAGCCGCTTACTACTTCGCCCCAGCTACCTTCTTGGTGGAAAATTTTACAAATCGCATTGATATAATTGGTTTTATAACTCCACGCAAACTGCACTTTGGGGTAGCGTGTTTTAAATGCACGAACCGCACTTTGATAGGTTCTGCGAATAGTTCTTTCACTAATCACAAACACTGGCGAGCCATATTGTTCAATCATACTTTTTACGGGTACGCCATCAATATGTTTTACCGCTTCGTACTCGGTGCGTGTGCCATATTTGTTCATTAAACCAGCATTCATTTTTTGAATACTTGGGCTTTCGTATCTTAATTTTTGCATGGTATTTTTTTAAAAGGTTATTTTTGTTATCAGCTTTAGTACTACTATGTGTCTGTTGTTGCGTCGCACACTTCGAGGTTCTGTTCTTTGCTAAGCTTTTTTTAACCACTACAACGCTACGACACAATCGAACCACAACGTTGTGACACATTGTGCCGTTATGACTTTGTGGTTACAACTCGCCGAAGCCACTTATTTGTTGAAATTCATTCACATCTGTAATGTGATCCCACGAATAGCGGATGAAAATTTTACCAACTTCATAATCTATGTAAGGTGGTACATCTTCGCCAAGTGCCATTTTAGCTAAAGCTGCGGGTTGGTTTTGCCCAGCAGCCGCGGTTAAATAAATCCATGCAGGAAATCGTGGGTTTATTTCCATGATATAGGGTATACCTTCTGGGGTACGCATTATTTCTAATTCGCAACCGCCTTTCCATTTAGTGGCTTGAACAAAAGTTTTGGCAAGAGCAATTAATGTATCATCTTCTAGTGTAATACCAGCCCAAGCTTTACCCTTATCGGTGATGTACAGTTTTTTCATGGGAATAGTGCTCGTGGCATTGCCTTTGCCATCGCCCAATACCGCAATATTTATTTCGTTGCCATTGATAAATTGTTGCACAATAATTGGATAGCCCCATTTAGCAGTCAATTTATAAAATGCTTTTTGTGCCTGTTCCATAGTATAGGCAACCACAGCGTCATAATATTTCCCTTTTACTACTAAAGGATAACCAAGTAATTCAGCACAAGTATATAATTCATCTACACCATATATGACTTTGTCGGCTGGTACAGATAGACCATATTTTAAGCCAAATTGGTGGAGATGCATTTTATCTCTTGCATCAAACTGTTCAAAACTTGGTAAAAATGTGGCAATCCCCATACTTTTTAACGTTGGCGCTAGCTTCATAAAGTTGTACAACTCGGCATCAAAATTTGGAATCAATACATCAATTTTTTCCTTCTCATGAATGTATTTTAACCGATTTAATAATGCTTCTGTGCCTGCAGCGGGGTAAGTAATTTGATAGGTTTTATCAACCACATCATGCAAGTAAATACCTGGTTCCATGGTTTCGTAAGAGAGACCAATAATGCGTATTGGTTTTGGAAAACCGTCTCTCAAGGCTCTAATCACGGCTATGCCAGGGCCAGGGCTGTCAATAGCATTTAAGCCTGTAACGGCTACCGTGAGGTGTTGTTTGGTTTCATTCATGGCAATAAGGTTTAGAGTTGTGAAAGGCTGGCTATTGTTCTAAAACATTGGCATATTTTAGTTGATTAGCAAAATCGTCCCAATCTTTTTCTAGCTGTGCATTGGTTACATCGTAACGGTCTAGTATTTGTGCTTTAATGTTTGAGGCAGCAATACCTTCTTTTAAGAGGCCTAAAATTTCAGCAGCAATCGGATTGGCAGAATAAGAATCACCCGTTGACGGATTGAAGATGAAACCAGATTCACTAGTGGCGATATTTTTTTTAAGATGCATAAACAATTTGTTTTAAAATGGTTAAGAAAGTTATAGTAACGTTATTTTAGCAAACACAATTAATTAGAAGTGTTTATTGAGAAAAACTTTTGGTGTTACTTGTTACTATTTTGTTAATGCATTGTGTGCCTACCAAGGACGCAATTTCACCCATATATAATCGTCCATCAGAACACCGTTTTTTAAAACAGCTTTGCGTCTGACGCCTTCTAGATAAAAGCCGTTTTTTTCAAGAACCCGCATCGATGCCTTGTTTATCTCAAAAACTTCGGCATATAATCTCACAATATCATAGTAGTAAAAGGTATAGTCTACCATTTGTCTTACTGCTTCGGTAGCGATGCCTTGTCCCCAAAAAGGCTCGCCAAGCCAATAACCAATTTCAGCAGACATAACATATACATCACTATTTAAAATAAGACCAATGCCACCAATCGCTTGCCCATCTATATCTATTGCTAGGTTTACAATTGGCGAAGCATCAATCGTTTTTTCTAGCCAAGCAATGGCATCAGCTTCAGTATAAGGTGTAGGGAAATAATTACGAAGGTTATTCCAAATATTAATGTTATTAGCATATAACACAAGGTTTGGTAAATCTGTACTAACCCACTGCCTAATAGTTACAGCCATTGAATTAAATTTGAGATGACGGTTAAAGCCTAAAAAAACTATTAGACGACAAAAGAAAAAGAAACCTTTGCTTGGTTTTATTTTTTATTCATTGCTTGAAAACGGTGAGAATTGCTTGTTAATAGATAGGCTTTATAGTTCAAGGAAGTTTTTTATGAGGCGATTGGTTTATTGATGTAATGTAATCTGAAAGCCAAGTTGGGCTAATGGTTTATTTGTAGCCAACAAAATAGCCACTTAATCGACTAAAATCATTTGTACCAAAGCAATGAACTTTGAGAATTTCTATTTAGCAGGGAATAAAATTATGTTTGGAAAGCTTTGATCAATAAATTTTGTGCTTTCTATATATATATATGGTGTTGCGTTATTATGTTACAGCCTGTCGAAGGTTTCTAATATTTGCATCACTGCTATACCCACCTCTGCTGAGCAAGGATTAGCTCTTTTATCACTAAAATACTCAACTACCCATTCTATCATGGGTTGTTGTATATGTGGTGGTACATAACAGGTTATCGTGTCTGTCTGCCCATCTTTTTCTAATTGGTAAAAGTTTGTACCAAATACCGAGAAGCGAATACGCCCTTTCGACCCAATAATTTCCACCTCATCTTTTCTTACTTCTTGTGGTACAGTAAAGCACCAAATGCCATTAAAGAGTACGCCATTTTCAAATTGTATATTGCCTGTAACAATATCTGATGCAGGATAATAACCACCTTGATTATCTGAGAAGCCATTGTAGCTTTTGGCTTTACCAAAAAAATACAACATCAAATCTATTTGGTGGGGTGCGAGGTCGAAAAACAAACCGCCACCAGAGATTTCCGGATTAACACGCCAATTATCCGCAGTTTTGGTAATCAAGTCAGACTCATGAGGTTGTAACATTTGAAGGTTTACAAATCGTATCTCACCAATCACACCGGTATCTATAGCTGCTTTTACTTGTAAAAATAATTGTAAGCCGCGCCTATAATGCGCCACTGTTAACTTTTTTCCACTTGCTATCGCCGCTGCTTGCATATTGTGTGCCGATGCACTAGTAAGCGTCATGGGTTTTTCTACATATACATCTTTACCTGCTTGTAATGCAGCGATGGTATAAGCCTCATGGTAGCGTGGTGGTGTGGCAATATAAATCGCATTAATATCTGGATCGTTTATCAGTTCATCGGCATCTCCATACCATTTTGGTACACCATGTCTTTGTGCATAATCTGCGGCTTTTACTGCATCTCTGCGCATTACTGCTACCAAACTTGAGTTTGGGACTTTGTTAAACGCAGGCCCACTTTTTACCTCAGTAACATCGCCACAGCCTATAATACCCCATTTAATCATATTAATTTGCTTATGTTTCTATAAATGAGGCACTAAGGTATATTTTCTTATTAGTTATCTGTCCAATGATACTATTCTTTCGTGATCATTTTTGCGTACACGGTTTCGCCGATCACTTTAATAATGTAGTTGCCCCTTGCCAAAATATTGCTAGCTACAGAAAATGTGTTGGTGCCAATTCTTATTGCAATAGGCTGTTGTACTAATACCTTCCCTTGCATATTGAGCACCTGAAAGGTACTATTGGTAGCTTTCGTGCTATTTAGTTGTACATAAAGGGTGTTGGTGGCAGGGATGGGGTATATTGTTAATGCGGATTGTTGTGAATTTATACTAACTGCAACGATTTTGCTGTATGCAAAGCGCCCATCTTTATCTACCATTTGTAAGCGGTAATAAATGGGTGATACTTGCTGCTGATTGCTGTTTGATAAGTCATCTGTAAAGCTGTAGCCCCCGTCGCCTTTAGCAGATACTTTTCCTGCATTAATAAAGTTACTGCCATCAATACTGCGCTCTATAGAAAAATAGGCGGTGTTTACCTCATTGGCTGTTTGCCAGTTTAAAAGAACGGTATTACCTTGTGGCTTTGCTTCAAAAGCTAGTAGATTCAATGGCAAATTAGTTGGTGTACCACCCACCCCACTTACTAGCAAACTATAAGCTTGCGAGCCATTGGTAAGTGTGCCTTTGTGTGTAATTGTAATTGTATACGTATCTCCAGCTTTAGCACTATCAATATTAATACGCTCTACATTATCCCTTCTATTATCGCCTTTCGTAGCTGCTTTAGCAGGGTTGGCGGGGTCTAAAATCCAAGGATAGTAAGTGCTACCATTTTTGGTAATACGCATATCTAAGTCGTTCACCAGTTTACTAGTGGTATCATTTAAAGCATTGGCATATGGGGTTACGTTGGCGCTTACATCTGTCCAGCAAATGGTAGCTACTAATGGGTCATTGCCATTGGCAACAATGGTTTTGGTAAATGTGCCGCCGTTGGTAAGCACGTTCTCATAGAGTAAGTGCTTGCCTGTATTATTATTAGTAACAGCTTCTTTTATTACACCTGCTGCTTTCTCTACGTTTAATAGCCCCCAACCAAATCTATAATCCGGACCTGTGGTATCGCCAGCTTCTTCCGCAGTATGTATGGCTAGGCCTTTTAATGTAGCCGACCGCATAAAAGTGCCAGCTTTTAATTGCGCATAATATTCTTGTAATAATAATAACGAACCTGCCGCATTGGGCGAAGCCATTGAAGTACCACTGTAAGTAGCATAAGCGCTATCGTTGTTATTAACACAAGAAGTTACAGCAACACCGTCAGCCACTAAGTCGGGTTTTATTCTACCATCATCTGTAGGTCCCCAACTGCTAAAACTACTCATTACGACATCGCTTGGCTTGGTGTAACCATTGGCTATGCCATTTACCGCACCAACGGTTAAAATATTTTTGGCATTGGCATTGGTTGGTAATATATCATAGCCATCGTTGCTGCTAATACCCGCTGGTCTATTACCTGCTGCCACCATACTGTCATTGGCGTCCCATCGGTAGTAGGGCGTACCTACGGGAGGGCCATTTTGGTTTCTGTTATTACCCGCAGCTTTTACATATAAATAATAAGGTGCATTATAAGCAATGGCATCTAGCGATTTGGTATCATCGTCATAATAACCAAAGTTAACGTCTTCATTTTCGTTTGGTCTGCCCCAAAACTCCCACCTTGCTGGGCTGCCATCACTAGGGGCACTATTGTAAAGCCAGCCAGCAATTACACCGTAAGAGTGGTTAGATATAATAATATTCCCTGCTTCCGCGGTTATTTCTGCTAAATCGTTATAAAAGTCGTAGGCAATAATACCTTGTAAATTATAGGCCATACCCTTGGCAATAGGGTTTACACCACTAGCCATTAGCGTACCAGTTACATGTGTTGCATGTGCAATTACAGGGGTGGTACTATCTTTTTGTGTAATTCTACCTATTAATTCTTTATGGGTTGGCATTACCTGCCCACCGTCCCAAATAGCCAATTTGTTTTTTAAGAAAGCCGAACTACCACTTAAGTTTAAACCAGAAGCGCCACCCGCCCACAATTGACTGGCCCTTGTAGTAGCTGCTGCAATGGTATTATTGTAGGCAGCATAGTATTTCGGTTGCCCATTGGTTGTAACACCCACTAAATACGCTTTGTTACCATTTTGTGAGGTAATCACCCAATCCCAATGTTTGGTTTTTGCAAGCGATGCTACTTTTATTTGGTTAATATGTGCTTGTTCGGTGGCAATGGTCGCATCTTTTTTTAATTGAATATGGTTAGTGCTTGTTTGCGCCAAAGCGATATTGCTAAAGCATAAAGTACTTAGAAGCGAAATGGTGAATGGCTTTATCATACAGCGTAATAGTTAGAAGATAATACACATTTTACAACAAACACACTAAACTAATAGTTTTAGATACCACAATATAATAAAAATGCTGACTTGGATATGATTGAAAAATGATGAGGAATTATTCGCATTTAAAAGTTTATGACACGTGTTTTTATGTAACATATATCGAAGGCATACTATTTACAAAGACTTTTGCCAACTAGGTGAACAGGTTTTGATCCTTTTTTTGAATATAGCATAATGATAATTTTCAATGTTTGATAGGAATTGATACCACCAAACCAGATACTTCATTTCATACACTCCCCATACACTATCCATACTTCGGGTATAGCTCGGGTATAGCTCAGAAATATAGCTGTCAGGCACTAAAAATAACTATTATGGCTTGTTGACGAATGTAATATAATTAATATTATATAATAATTAAATTATTAACAAGCGACTTTGTTAATAAGGTCGCAAATTGCTAATTTGCAAATGCCTACCTCACAATCCACCGCTCTTTTAGTATTTTTGTGCTATTAATCAAGATGGATGTTGCAAGTTTTGCTAATTGAAGATGAACAACGCATTGCTGACCTCATTAAACGAGGCTTGGAAGAACAAGGCTTTGCCATTACGCTTGCTTTTGACGGTTTGATGGGCAAGAAATTAGCACTTGCTAACCATTACGACATGATCATTACCGATATTATTTTACCCAATATCAACGGCTTAGACCTATGCAAAGAAATCCGCTTGCGTAAGCCAAATGTGCCTATCATTATGTTGACTGCTTTAGGTACTACTGATGATAAAGTGGAGGGTTTTGATGCTGGTGCGGATGATTATTTGGTGAAGCCTTTTGAATTAAGAGAATTGCATGTGCGCATCCGCGCTTTATTAAAACGCAATAACAGCAATAGTAATTTGCAAGGTTTTGTTATAAAGTATGCCGACCTTGAACTGAACCTTCATACCAAAATTGTAAAACGTAACAACAAGGAGATTTCTTTAACCCCCAAAGAGTTAAAACTGCTGGAATTTATGATTCAAAATCCAGAAAGGGTTTTGAACCGAACCGAGATTGCTGAACATGTTTGGGATACCCATTTTGATACTGGAACCAATTTTATAGACGTTTATATCAATTATTTGCGAAAAAAAATTGATAAGGATTTTGATATAAAGCTGATTCATACCAAGCCTGGACTTGGTTTTATTTTTAAACAAGATGAGCCATGCAAATAAGAACAAGGCTCACACTTTTATTCACGTCGCTTATAGCAGCCTTATTATTGGCATTTGCTTTAACGGTTTATATCACTTCCTCGCAAACCAGGGAAGAAGAGTATTTCAAGCGATTAAAACAGCAAGGCGCTATCAAAGCCAATCTCTTATTTGATACCAAAGTGGCCCCAAATGTTTTGCAGTTGATTTATAAAAAAGCCCCTAATGCCTTGTTTCAAGAAGAGGTAGCTATTTATGATACCGCTTTTCATTTGTTGTACCACGATGCCGTGGAAATAGACAAAGTGAAAGAGACAAAGGGCATGATTGATAGCATTAAGGCAGAGAAAGAAATGGCGATTTATATAAAAAATATGCAGGTGGTGGGCTTTTTGTACCAACACAATGGCAAAGATTATGTGATTACTTCTGCGGCGGTAGATGGATATGGGCTTGCCAAATTGGCCAATCTTCGCAATACATTGGTGATTTCTTTTTTGTTGGCCGTTATCGCGATATTTTTTAGTAGTCGGTTTTTAGCAAAAAAATCATTGCAACCTGTTTCTTTATTAATTGATAAGGTAAAAAAAATTACCGCTACCAATTTAGATTTAAGGGTAGCGCCGGGTAACCCTAAAGACGAAATTGGGGCATTGGCTATCACATTTAATGAAATGTTAGATAGGCTCGAAAACTCTTTCGATGCCCAAAAACATTTTGTATCGAATATCTCACACGAACTAAGAACCCCATTAACTGCAATGTTGGCCGAAATGCAACTGACCCTGCAAAAAGAAAGAAGCATTGCAGAATACAAAGCGTCTATCGATCATATTATTTCTGACACCCAAAAATTGATACGTCTGTCCAATAGCTTATTGGACTTAGCAAAAGCTAGTTACGACCAAACAGAAATTGCTTTTAAGCAAATCAGATTAGACGAGGTTTTGTTAGATGCAAGAAATGACGTGTTGCACAACCAACCCAATTTCAACGTAGATATTGTTTTTGATAAAGAGATAGACAACGATAATTTTATTTCAGTGAACGGGAACGAATATTTATTAAAAACAGCTTTTATTAACCTGATAGAAAACGGCTGTAAATTTTCTAGCAACCACCAAAGTGTTGCCAAAATATCCTACAACGAAAAGCAAATAGTGCTTAGTTTTTCAGATACGGGTATTGGTATTAGCCAAACAGAGCTGCAACATATTTTTACACCATTTTACAGAGGGGGCAATAAAAAATTTGTTGATGGTAATGGCATCGGCCTTTTCCTTACCCAAAAAATAATCTCCTTGCATAAAGGCAATATTGAGGTTGCATCAACCGAACATATTGGCACTACTTTTACTATTATGTTGCCACATCTCTGATGGTTTTGTCTTCTAATAATTTTCTAATCATATTCTAAAGCATCCCTAACAGCCGCTTCACTGGGGCGGTTTTAAATTTGCAATACTTTAATGGTTTATATCATTTAATACCATACAAATGGATACTTACCCCAGTAATCATATCAATAATTATTAATCTCCGCTTCTGTCAGAATGCCATTGGTATTCCGCCTGTTGCGGAATAAAACCAAAGTATATGCTCAAGCTAACCGCACTCAACCTACTGCTATCGGCAACAGTTTATCCAAATATTGGTACCGATTTTCATGTCTGTATTAACTATACAAGGAACGTTTAAGACAGCACACTACAAATTATTATAACAATTTTTAATGAAGGATACTTAAATATTATGGAGGGTAATTGCTATGTTAACCATCTTCGATTTTACTACTAGACTGCTTCTTGCTTTTGCATTGGGCGCAGCCATTGGCATTGAACGCCAATGGCGGCAAAAAAGTGCAGGGCTACGTACCAATACCTTGGTTAGTCTTGGTTCTGCCGCATTTATTTTATTATCTGTATCGCTTACTGGCAATAGCGGCGATCCAAGCCGTGTAGCCTCGCAAATAGTAACTGGTATTGGCTTCTTAGGCGCAGGTGTTATTATGAAAGATGGCATGAGTGTATCTGGGCTTAATACGGCTGCTACTATTTGGTGTTCGGCTGCAGTAGGCGCTTTAGCGGGAGTTGGTTTATTTATGCAAGCTGGTATAGTTTCGGCCTTTATCATGATGGTTCATTTGTTGCTTCGTCCTTTAGGTTTGCAATTAAGTAGGTTACCATTTATAAAGTCAGACACAGCCCAAACCGAATACCTGTTTACTATAAAATGTAAAGAAAAAGTAGAAAACCATTTAAGGGTACTATTAATGCAGCATCTAAATAGCGATGATACACTCTTGCTCCGCTCATTAAGTAGCAGTGATAATGAAGAGTCAGGCAACGCTATTATTACGGCCGAAATTAAAAGTGTATCACCGCAAGATCATGTATTGGAACGCATTGCTAGCCGACTAACAATTGAGCAAGATGTGATGAAGGTAAGCTGGGAGGTAGTGGGGCAACAAACAGATATCTGAATAATGACATGCGATTTTAACAGTTAATTTCCAGATAATAGCGATGACTGTATATTTGAGACCTATAGATATAGTTTTTATTTCTATATAAATAGTAGCGGCTAATATTGATCCATATACTGCTTTTATAAAGTCAATATTAAGAAGAAACATTAGAAACAATAAAAATGAGTACCATGTCTCAATCCATCACAGAAAATATTAAAAATAAGTTACCATTTACGCAAGCTTCAAACGGGGCTGTTGACGAGGCGGCTACTAAATTGCGAAAAGCAAGTAGTAATGACAGCCAGATATTTTTTGCCATGTTTGATACTAATGCCGAAGGCTTAACAACGGCTCAGGTAGAAGAAAAGCTAAGAATATTTGGTTTAAATGAGGTGCATCACGAGAAAGCCCCATCTTGGCTTAAGCAATTGATTCAGGCTTTCATTAATCCATTTATTGGTATTCTTATCATCATTGCCATTGTATCTTCTATTATGGATATATGGCTTGCGGCACCTGGCACGGCTGATTATAAAACCGTTTTAATGGTGGGTATTATGGTTATGGTAAGTTCTTTGCTACGATTTTCTCAAGAATTTAGAAGTAATCGTGCAGCCGAACAATTAAAAAGCATGGTGAAAACCACCGCTACGGTTTTAAGGCACGACGCTGCATCGGGCAGTAGCAAAATAGAAGTTGATATTAAACACTTAGTGCCAGGTGATATTATTTTACTATCTGCTGGCGATATGATTCCTGCGGATTGTCGTATCATACAATCAAAAGATTTATTTGTCAGTCAGGCGATGCTTACGGGCGAATCTATGCCTGCCGAAAAAAGAAATATTGCTATACGAGACGCAAATACCGTCACGCCGCTTGAGCTGGATAATATTTGCTTTATGGGTACCAATGTGATCAGTGGATCTGCTACTGCTATGGTTGTTACCACAAGTAACCAAACCTATTTCGGTTCGTTGAGTAAATCTATTGTTGGCAAAAGTGCAGAAACAAGTTTTGATAAGGGGGTTAATAAAGTCAGTTACTTACTTATCAAATTCATGTTGGTAATGGTGCCGTTAATTTTTTTAATTAATGGTTTGGTGAAAGGCAATTGGTTAGAGGCATTGCTGTTTGCCATAGCCGTGGCTGTGGGTTTAACCCCTGAGATGTTGCCCATGATTGTTACCGCCAATCTTGCAAAAGGTGCCATCAGTATGAGCAAACGTCAGGTGATTGTAAAGCGCCTTAATGCAATACAAAATATCGGCGCCATGGACGTTTTGTGTACCGATAAAACGGGCACACTTACGATGGATAAAATAGTGTTGGAAAGGCATTTGAACATTTTTGGGGATGAAGATGAAGAAGTATTGAAATGGGCTTATTTAAATAGTTATTACCAAACAGGGCTTAAAAATTTATTGGATGTGGCGGTGCTTGACCATGCCGAAGTGCATGAGCATTTAAAAGTAGATGAGCATTTTGTGAAGGTAGATGAGATACCTTTTGACTTTGAACGTCGCAGAATGAGCGTTATCTTAAAACAAAAAAATGGCAAACATTTATTGATATGCAAAGGCGCCGTAGAAGAAATGCTGAATTTATGCAACCAAGCTTTTGACCCTGGGGAAGACAAACAACTGCATATTGAAACTGATAAAATCATCCCAGTTGACGAAAGTGTTCGTAACACAATATTGAACACCTCTAAAAAATTGAACAAAGAAGGGCTAAGGGTGTTATTGGTGGCTATTAAGGAATTTGACGATAGGGCATTAACGTATTCTATAGAGGATGAAAAAGACATGATTCTCACAGGTTTTATTGGCTTTTTAGATCCTGCCAAACCTTCTGCCAAAACCGCTATTGAAGCGTTGCGAAAATTAGGTGTGAATGTTAAGGTATTAACTGGCGATAATGAAATTGTTACCAAAAAAATATGCCGCGATGTAGGTATAGATTTCAATAAGATTTTGCTAGGCAGTGATTTGGAAAATATGAGCGATGAAGTATTGCAAGCGCAGATAGATGATGTATCCATTTTGGCAAAGCTTAGTCCTATTCAAAAATCTAGGGTGGTAAAATTGTTACAAGCCAAAGGGCATACAGTTGGTTTTATGGGCGACGGCATTAATGATGCAGCTGCTTTGAGAGATGCAGACGTAGGTATAAGCGTAGATACAGCGGTAGATATAGCCAAAGAAAGTGCAGATATTATTTTGTTGGAAAAAGATTTAATGGTACTTCGCAAAGGCGTCGTGTATGGTCGTAGAACGTTTGGCAATATCATTAAGTATATTAAAATGACGGCTAGCAGCAACTTTGGTAATATGTTTAGCATGTTGGGCGCTAGTGCATTGTTGCCCTTTTTACCAATGCTGCCCGTACAAATATTGGTTCAAAATTTACTATATGATGTATCCCAAACATCTATTCCTTGGGATAGAATGGACGAAGATTTTTTAGAAAAGCCAAAAAAATGGGATGCTTCTGGCATTACAAAGTTTATGTTGTACATAGGGCCTATTAGTTCTATATTCGATTATGCGACGTTCTTTGTAATGTTCTATTTTTTTAAAGCCAATACACCTGAACATCAAAGTCTGTTTCAAAGCGGTTGGTTTATTGAAGGGTTATTATCACAAACATTAATCGTGCACATGATACGTACCAAAAAAATACCATTTATTCAAAGTTGGGCTACAACACCTGTAGTGGCGCTTACATCCGTTATCATGTTAATGGGCATTGCTATTCCTTTTTCACCTTTTGCAAGTGCTTTAAAATTGCAGCCCTTACCACTTAGTTATTTTCCTTGGTTGTTTGGTATTTTAACTTGTTATTGTTTTCTAACACAGTTTGTGAAAAATTGGTTTATTAAGAAATTCAACCAATGGCTTTAAAACTTAATTTATTAGTATAAAAAATCGACAAATGGTGATGAAAAAGCTATTACAATGTATGATTCTAATGGCGCTATGCCTATCTGTTTTACAAGCTGGTGCGCAGGATAATTATGAAATTCAAGTGTATGGTGCGCAAACCATGACGAAAGGTAGTACCATGTTTGAACTGCATAGTAATTTTACTGGCGCTGGTACTAGAGATATTAAAAATGGTGTTTATCCAACCAATCATATCGTTCACGAAACCCTTGAAATTACCCATGGATTCAAGGATAATTTTGAAATTGGTTTCTATATGTTTAATGCCCTTGGCGATAATGGAAGAAGTGCCTATGTGGGTAGCCATATACGCCCTCGCATTGCCGCACCGCAAGCTTGGCATCTTCCCGTTGGGCTAAGTTTTTCTGCAGAAGTTGGGTATCAAAAAAGCCAATATAGTGAAGACGATTGGACAGTAGAATTAAGGCCTATTATCGATAAAACATTTGATAAATTATACTTGTCTTTTAATCCAACTTTTGATAGGTCGTTGCATGGGTTGAACAAAAAAGATGGTTTTGTTTTTTCACCCAATTTTAAAGCTAGCTATGCCGTATCATCTGTTTTTTCACCTGGTCTTGAATATTATGGCTCATTGGGGCCTTTAAATAATTTCTCACCTGCCAATCAACAGAATCAACAATTATTTTTATCTCTTGATGTTGATTTTTCACCAGTTTGGGAGCTGAACCTCGGTTATGGTTTTGGTCTTACGGATGCCACTGACAAGTCTATCTATAAAATGATATTGGGACGACGTATCGATTGGCATCACAAAAAATCATAACAAATACCACCACATTATCAAATATTTTCGCCATATTGTACTCCAATAATTGGTAGCGATAACCGTTGAAAATACATACATTTTATTTTTATAAGCATACAACTAGTAACAATGCAAAGACTTATCATGGTATTAATCTGCCTTCAAGGCATCCCGCCATCACTTGCCCATATATTGGCATAAGCTACTTACTATCTGAAACAAAAGCATTATTATATTTTAAAGAATTTTCACGTGAAATTATATCTATTTTCTATATTCCACTTTTTTATGGCAATCACGATTGGCTCGGCGCAAACTGATAGCACAGTAAAACCGAGTCCATGGTCTTACCATTTTCAATTAACCGCCATTTCGCAAAGCCATGCAGGCTTTAAAGCAAAATACAGTGGTAATAAAAGTTTAGCAGATTCTACAGATGTTGGTGCAACAAGTTTAACCACAACTTTATTTCTTGGGCGAAAATTATGGAAGGGTGCGGCTGTTTATTTGAATCCTGAAATTTCTGGTGGCAATGGCCTTAGCTATGCACAGGGTGTTGCTGGTGCACTTAATGGCGAAACCTACCGGGTAGGGCAGGTGCAACCCCAAGTATTTATTGCTAGAGGGTATTTACAACAACATATTCCGCTAAAAAATACCAGTTATGAGTTAGTAACCGACGAGATTAACCAAGTTGGTACTTTAGTGCCTACTAGTCGTATCACCATTTCTGCGGGTAAATTTGCTATTGCTGATTTTTATGATGACAATATCTATAGTAAAGATCCACGGTCACAATTTCTCAATTGGTCATTATGGGCCAATGGTGCTTGGGATTATCCAGCAAATACGCGTGGCTATACCATGGGTGTCGTGGTAGAACTTATTAAACCAAAATGGGCATTACGCCTGTCGAGCGTTGCAGTTCCTCGTATTGCTAATTTTCATTTAATGGAATACAATGCCAAAGCGCATTCAGAAACCCTTGAGTTTGAACACCAATTCTTAATCAATAAACGAAAAGGTACCGCTCGATTTACGGCAAGTGCCACCTATGAAAAATCGTTGACTTATGCGGATGGCTTAAAAGCGCTTGCTACCAATAATACTTTTTTGTTAGATGTTATTCAGGGCGAGGTTGAAAATAACCAGTATGGCGGTAAAAAATTTGGATTAGGTCTTAATGTAGAACAGGCATTAATAGATGATATTGGCTTTTTTATGCGAACAGGTTGGAATGATGGCAAATATGTTACTTGGGCATTTACCGAAATAGACCAAACACTTAGCTTGGGCTTATCAATCAAAGGTAGCAAATGGAAAAGGCCAGATGATATTTGTGGTATTGCCACGGTTATCAATGGGATTTCTAAGGATCATCGAAACTTTTTAACCTCAGGCGGCTATGGCTTTATTATTGGGGATGGTGCGCTCAATTATGGTCATGAAGCAATTGTAGAAACGTATTATAGTGCGAAACTTTCAAAATCCTTTTGGCTTACGGGCGATTACCAGTTTGTAACCAATCCTGGCTATAATAAAGACAGAGGGCCTGTACATGTATTTGCGCTGAGGGGTCATATTGAGTTTTAAGTAAGTATATGCTAATAGTTACATAACTGCTTCTACATGGTGGGTTTTGAAAACGGTCTCATTCTAACGTGTGCGAGCATGCGTTAGAATGAGACCGTTTTTTGTAATGTTTATTTTACGAGGTTTTTATTAAGACTTTGGTGATACTTTTCAATATTTCCGTCCTATTTTCATGCCTAGCAAACAATCATTCCAATGGGATCAACGGTACAGATAAAAGACAAGAGCGAAACAGCTAAACTTATCAAAATTGCGCCGTTTAAAAAAGAGGTAAGAAAAACGGAGCCGCACAAGCACAATAGCTATTTTGAAATTATTTACCTCTCCAAAGGAAGCGGCACACATGCTATTGATTACAAAAAATACCCCGTTGAGCCGCCTGTTATTTTTTTTGTAAGAAAAGAACAGGTGCACCATTGGGAACTCCTAAGCGAGCCAGAAGGTTATGTTGTAATATTAAAGAAGTCGTTTATGGATAAGAGCTTTGACGGTGAGCTGAAGGCACTCTTAATTAAGCTTAGCAAATTATCATGTTTGCAAATAAAAGACATCGACACAATAGACTATTTGTTTCAACTCCTTACCAAGGAAAATGAAATTGCCAACGACAATCATTTTCTAATTATTGAAGGGCTGTTAAAGGCATTGTTGGCCAAAATTTTGGACACCGCAACACCTATTATCAATAAGGTGAAAATAAAAGCGGGCCTATTCCATTCTTTTCGAGAACTGCTTGAACAAGGAACTGACATCAAAAACAGCGTTGCACATTATGCCCATCTTTTAAATGCTACCCCTCAGAATCTTAATACTGCCTGCCGTAATGCTGCTAACCAATCTGCTGCAGAAATTTTAGCAGAACATATCATCAGTGAAGCTAAACGGTTGTTAATATATACTAATAATACGGTGTCTGAAATTGCTGCTTCCTTAGATTTTAGTGATGCTTCGCATTTTGTAAAGTATTTTAAACGCCACACTAGCCAAACACCGCTAGCATTTAGGAAGCAGTAAACAATACCAAACTATTTTCAAATGTACCATGCTTTAAGTATGGTATTGCAACACTTTTGTACCGAAGGGATTATTGCCATCAAAAATTAATTTGCAGAAAAATAATATTAAATCTTATCAAATAAAATGAAGCTTAATAAAATATTTGTGGCGCTTTTGGGTTTACTGCTGATACAGGTTTTTGGTGCTACTGCCCAACAACCTACTACATTGAAGGCACTGTTGCAAATGGCCGAAACCAACTACCCCTTACTTAAAGCAAAACAATATGCTGTTGGGGCTGCTCAAAAATCGGTGGAAGTGAGCACACACACGAAAATACCTTCATTAGACGCTGCTTATCAAATAGATTATGCCACTTACAACAATATTACGGGTATGGCATATCCGCAATTGTTAATTCCAATAAGTGGTCCGCCAGCAACAACCAATAATTTTAGTGGTGTGTTTGGCAGTGCAGCTAGTCTTTTATTGAATTGGCAACCCATCACTTTTGGACAAAGGGAAGCACAGATTGCTTATGCACAAAGTGGTGTAACATATGCCAGCGCAGATTTGGCCAACGATATTTTACAGCACAAAATAAAAGTAGCCAACGCCTATTTAGACCTGTTGACGTTTACAGAATTGGATAAATTGTACAAAGAGAATATGACTAGGGCTGAAGCCAATTTAGCCAATGTGAAAACCCTAGTAGCCAATGGCATAAAGGCGGGCGTTGATTCTGCTTTGTTTTCGGCAGAAGTTGCTAAGGCAAATATTGATAGGTTGACTATTCAAAAAAGTATTGCACAAACCATTATTTTGCTACAACAGCTTTCTGGTACCGATGTGGATATGGTGATTGCAGATAGTTCGCTTTTTGCAAAACTTCCAGTAGACATTATGATCAGCGATACCGTTAAAAATCCCTTGCTATCGCTGTATAATACGTCGATTGAATTGGATAAAGCAAAAAGAAAAACCATTGCCAAAACCACTTCGCCCACCTTGGGCGTTTGGGCTACCACTTATGCTAGAGGTTCGGGCGTTGCTTATACAGGCGATGTAAAAGCCCTTGATGGCTTGGGCTTGCAGCGTTACAACTACGGGGTAGGTATACAATTAAGTGTGCCCTTGCTACAATCTTTAAAAATAAAACCACAATTACAGCAGCAGGATTTGCTAATAAAAGCCGATGAAGAAAAACTGCACGACGTAACACTGCAACTTAGTAAGCAGTGGCAAACTGCCAATGCAAATATGGACTATACCTTAAAAACAATTAAGGCAATGCCCGTACTGGTGCAGTCATCCTATTTCGCTTATACCACTATTGTGTCTAGATACAATTCAGGATTGGCAAACTATGCAGATGTGGTACAAGCGCAATATAATTTGCTAAAAGCGCAGACCGATTACAAAACCGCTTATATGGCTGTTTGGAAAACATTGCTATATAAAGCTGCTGTAAAAGGCGATATCTCTTTATTCTTAAATCAGGTTAATTAATTCAATAATGAATATTATTAAAGGTGCTTTGCAAAAACCTGTAACCATCATCGTTGCTGTTTTGGCAATTGCTTTTTTTTCGGTGATGGCTATCAATAAAATGAAGATTGACATTTTCCCGAAAATGGGCCTGCCTACTATTTATGTAGCCCAGCCATATGGCGGTTTATCGCCGGAGCAAATGGAAGGTTTTGTTACCTCTTATTATGAGTACCACTTTTTATATGTAACCGGTGTAAAAGTTGTAGAATCGAAATCTATACAAGGCGCTGCCATTATCAAAATCATATTTCAGGAAGGTACAGATATGAGTCAGGCAATGGGCGAAGTAGTGGGTTATGTAAACAGAGCAAGGGCATTTATGCCACCGGGTACTGTGCCACCTTTTGTGACTAGGTTCGACGCGGGAAGCGTACCGGTTGGGCAATTGGTTTTTAGCTCCGATACCAAAACCTTAGGTGAAATACAAGACCTTGCTTTGTTTAAAGTACGCCCGATGTTTGCCACATTACCAGGCGTTTCTGCACCGCCACCCTTAGGTGGTAACCAAAAAACGGTTATCATTAAAATTAACCCAGATAAAATTCGTGATTATAATTTAAACCCCGATGATGTGGTACAGGCGTTGGCAAAAGCTAATACCATTACACCAGCAGGGAATATAAGGGTAGGCGATCAAAATATTATTACCCAGCAAAATACAACGGTTGATAATATAAAAGAGTTAGAAAATATTCCGCTGAAATTAGGTGCTGGCGCATCGGTGTATATCAAGGATGTGGGTAATGTAGAATTAGGATCGGATGTTACAACCGGTTATGCTTTAATTAATGGTAAGCGTTCGGTATATATACCAGTTACTAAGCGTGCCGACGCTTCTACATGGGACGTTGTAAAAAGAGTAAAAGCAGCATTGCCCGATATGCAGGCCGCCGTACCAGATGATATTAAAGTTTCTTACGAATTCGATCAATCGGGTTATGTAATTAATGCTTTAAAAAGTCTCGTTTTTGAAGGCGGTTTAGGTGCTTTACTCACTGGCTTAATGGTTTTGCTGTTTTTAGGCGATAGAAGAAGTGCGCTAATTGTCATTCTCACCATTCCTTTATCTCTATTAGCCGCTATTATTTGTTTAAATGCATTTGGTCAAACGATTAATATCATGACTTTAGGTGGTTTGGCTTTGGCAATAGGGATACTGGTAGATGAAGCCACCGTAACCATTGAGAATATACATACCCATTTGGAAATGGGCAAAGCAAAGCCCCGCGCCATTGTGGATGCTTGTTTGGAAATTGCTTTACCCAAGCTATTGATACTACTGTGTATTTTAGCGGTATTTGTACCAGCGCTTTTTATGACGGGCATTCCTGCCGCTATGTTTTTGCCTTTATCGTTGGCGGTGGGTTTTGCTATGATTGCATCTTTTATCTTATCACAAACATTTGTACCTGTAGCAGCCAACTGGCTATTAACTAACCAATTATCGCATGGTAGTAGTCATCAATTAGATACATTTAAAAGTAAATATAAAAATTGGATACAACAATTTGCCACTAATGCAAAATGGGTATCACCCGTTTTTATTGTGGTATCGATACTTTGTTTAGTGGGCTTGTTTCTAATAAATGGCACAGAAATTTTCCCGAAAGTAGATGCAGGTCAGGCACAGGTGCGTTTACGCTTACCCACTGGTACAAGGGTAGAAAGAACCGAAGAAGCCACTAAAACTTTATTAGCCATTGTAGATAGCATCAGTCATGGAAAGGTAGATATTACTTCTGCATTTGCAGGCACACAACCGCCCAGTTTTCCTGTAAATTATATCCATCTATGGACAGGTGGCCCCAATGAAGCCATTATAAAAATTAACCTTCAACAAGATGCAGGTATTGCCATAGAAGATTTTAAAGAAGCAATGCGTCAACGAGTAGCTATGGCCATACCCAATGCCAAAATTTCTTTTGAGCCTGGCGATATTGTGGAACAAGTAATTAATTTAGGGTCTACCAATCCTATTGAAATTGCTGTTCTTGGAAAAAACATTGCGCAATCTAGAGCCATTGCTGAAAACCTAACCAAACAATTATCAACAATTGATTATTTAAGAGATGTGCAAATAGCCACACCGCTCGATTATCCAACCATCAAAGTGGATATTGACCGGGTAAAAGCGGGCCAACTTGGCTTAACAGTTGACCAGATTAGTAAATCGTCTGTCGCGGCTACTTCGTCAAGTAGGTTTACACAGCCCAACTATTGGCTCGACAAAAGCACAGGTACCGCGTATCAGGTGCAGGTAGAATTTCCACAGTACAAAATGAACGCCCCCGAACAATTGGAACTTATTCCATTATCTAGCAATACCAATAATCCCGTTTTTTTAAGAGATGTTGCGTCTTGGAAAAAAGTGAATACGCTTGGTGAATACGACCGTATTAATCAACAACGTTACATCACGATTACGGCTAATATTCATAATAAGGATTTAGGAACAGCTATTAAGCGGGTTAACGAAGCAATAGCATCATTGGGCGAATTGCCAAAGGGCGTGAAGATAAATTTGAGAGGGCAAGCCGATTTATTGGATCAAACCATGCGTGAATTACAATTGGGGTTGTTTATAGCCATTGTGGTGATAGGTATGTTATTAGCCATCAGTTTTCAATCGTTTCGTTTATCGTTTACCATATTGTCGGTAATACCTGCGGTAGTTGCAGGCTCATTATTATTACTTTATATCACAGGCAAGACATTAAATATAGAATCTTATATGGGTATGATTATGGCTGTGGGTGTGGCTATAGCGAATGCGATTTTATTCATTACAAACGCCCAACAATATCAAAAACAAAACAACCATTTGGCCTATGCGATGGCTGCGAGTAATCGGATAAGACCTATTTTAATGACCAGCCTAGCCATGATTGTAGGCATGGTACCAATGGCTATAGGATTTGGCGAGGGTAGTAGTCAAACTGCTCCTTTGGGTATTGCGGTAATTGGCGGCTTAGTATTTTCAACAATAAGTACACTATTGTTTCTGCCACTTATCTATAAACAACTGCAAGGAAAAAAAGCATACCAGCATCTATCGTTAGATCCCAATGATGTAAATAGTAAATTTTTCGATCTTAATTAATAGTACAACTCATTTTATATACATACATAATGAAAAATTTATCACTGCCATTAATTGTTATCATAGTTATTGTCACCAATTTTTTACTGGTGTCTTGTCATCAAAAAGAGAAAACGCAAGTAACCAAAGCATCAACGCAAGACACATTGGGTGCATTTATTTTGCAAAAGCAACCAATTAGTAAACAGCTTAGTTTTCCAGCAGAATTAACCCCACTTGAACGTGCTGAAATTTTTGCCAAAGTAAGCGGCTATCTTAAAAGCATAAAAGTAGATATTGGCGACAAAGTGCAACAAGGGCAAGTATTGGCAATTATCGAAGCCCCCGAAATGTTAGCTAACTATGCACAAGCAAGTGCTGATGTACAATTTGCCAATTCAAAATACATAGCTAGTTTAGATGCATTTACGCGAGTAGATAATGCAGCAAAAGTTACTGGTACAATAGCCACAAGCGAATTAGAAAAAAATAGGCATCAGATGTTGGCCGATAAAGCAGCATACGATGCAGCCAATGCAAAACTGAGTGCTTATGCAGAATTAAAAGCATATTTAATAATCAAAGCGCCTTTCAACGGCACCATCACCCAGCGTAATGCAGATGTAGGAACATTGGTAGGTACAGCCAATAATAAACCCATATTAGTTATCGAAAATACAGCTTCGCTACGGTTAAAAGTGCCCGTACAAGAAGCCTATAGCACAGCGACACCCGATTCGTCTGTTATTAGTTTTACGGTAGATGCGCAACCTGACAAAAAATATTATGCCAAACTAAGTCGCAAAGCAGGTGCGATTACTAAAGACAACAGAACAGAAATTTGGGAGTTTATTTATAAAAACGACCAGCAAGCATTAAAGTCTGGCATGTATGCCAATGCAACGATGAAATTGGGCAGATCGGGCGCTTCATTTGTGGTAGCGCCGTCGGCCATTGCCACCACCTTAGAGAAGAAATTTGTAATTCGTTTAAATGATGGTAAAGCCGAATGGGTTGATGCAAGAAGTGGCTTAAATACTGGTGATAAAATAGAAATATTTGGTAACCTAGAAGCTGGTGATACCTTGCTTTTGAAAGCAACAGATGAAATTAAAGCGGGTACCAACCTAATTGTTAAAATTAAAAAATAGATTTAATACATACTATTTTTATATATTGTATTGTGCTAGAATAGGTAGGCAGCTTTATAAGTACCGATATGCTTGTTCGGATGTTAATTGCAATAGAAGCCAGATTATAAAAAACACAGAGAGCGCAAATAACAAACAAATTAAATTTGAAAATGACATTTTTTTCTACTCAAAGTATATTTCAACAGCTCTGTTAATCCATCTTCTAATGTATTAGCGATATTTTCTGTTTAATACCTGCTACAACACTTGTAAAACGGTAATGCATTAGCGGCTATCACCATGCGACTACTATTGCCCGCCTTTGGAGGGGTTAAGGGTGGTGGTTGCTTGAACCCTAGGTTTTAAGGGCTACTTGTACAAGGCAGCTCGGCTATCTTATGAGGTTTTGCTATGTCTTATAGGTTTGGGGTGGGAATAATGCTAATTAAAAGGATGGGGTGAATGTAAGCTAAGTTAAAAGGGAGGAGATGATAAATCCGAAGCGAAATATGTTTATATTACTTCTTCTCTACTTTATCAGAATAGTATTTAATAAACCAATGAGGAACATCTGATTTATCAATTTTATCCCATTCCTTTTTACCATTTACCTTTTTAAATTGGGCAAATAAGTTAAACGGGCTATCCTCTTTTGAATTATCGAAAAAATAAGCTTGATAACAAAGCTGTGCCGCAGGAAACATTAAATCTAGCGATCTATAATAACGCTCTTCTATTTTATTAGGTGGTACATTATGCCCATTTTGTGTTACCCGATAAGACACACGGTACTTATTAATTTCAGGCGATTCTGTACATACCATATATAAATATACCTTATATCCTGCATCTACCGCTTCTTTCATAATGTCAATATTGGATGGATGTGAGAATACTGTTTCAAACGAAAACGTTATCCGCTTTTCTAGCATTTTAGTACGAAGAAATCTTGCGATAATTTGAGCTACTGCATCCAATGCGGCCTTATTTGTTAGTATTAGTTGGTCATCTAATAGCGTAAATGCATCAATAAATAATGATTCAGTAAATGTTGTATTAATTAGCCTCGAATCATTTGCAAACACTACCAACTGATTTAAATCGCAGCTAATGTTGTATTTTTTGAAACTGAATGTCCGCTGGCGTAATGCTACCGCTATGTCATCGGCATTGATGTAGATACCCAAATTTAATGGACTTCCTTTGGGTGATTTTGCCTGTTTACGGCATCAATAATAGTACTTTTTCCAGAACCATTCGGTCCAGCAAATACCCTTAACCTTGGTGCCATTAATCTAGTAGTATTACTTTAGGTGTACCTGCTCTTTCTATTTGTACTATTCGTTGTACAATATTTCCTTTGGAATCTGTTTTAACAATCCAATTCCCACTTTGGGTTATGGTGTAGCCCATAGTTTTTCTAGCTCTTAATGCCGCTTTTTCGCCTGCCCTACGTATGTTTTTTAGGGCAATAATATCTTTGCCAAGTAACTTGGGCATTACTCTTTTACCTGTAGTAGTAAGCAGCGCATGTTGCGTACCCTGTTTTTTGGTACGGCCATATGTACGTTTATATGTGGTAGTAAGTGCCATATTGCTTTTGCTAATGTACTACCTATTTTCTTGAAAATTGCTTTTGCTCACAATTTTGTGCAAAATATTCATATCTATTTATGCTTATTTAACATTTTTATAAAACTCACTATTAACGAAGAAGCCCTTCAATCCCCCAAGTAAGGCAAAGAGGGAAAAGGCAAGGAGGCAGGAAGACGAGAACGAGTGGGCAGGCAGTAGGGATGAGGCAGAAGAAAGATTACGGATGTTAGATGTTAGTTGATAGCGTGCAGATTGCTTCGTGCCTCGCAATGACGGGAAAACCTAAGAAAGTGAGTTATTGAAGCGAGAGGGAACACCCCTAGCCCCTCTAGGAGAGGGGAATTTTACCGCAAAGGGCTCAATGGGTGAGGCAAATAGCACGAAGCAGGGGAAGGAAGGCAATACGGCTAATATTCCCCCCTTTTTAGGGGTTAGGGGGGGCTCGCACACTAGTTTTTAAGGGCAACTTGTACTTGGCAGCTTGGCTATCCTATCAGGTTTTGCTACACCTTATAGGTTTGGAGGTGGGTGGGAATAATGACAATAATCATGGCAACGTAGTTTAAAACTACTTTGCCATGATTATATAGTAAATGTTTATGTCATAATTGATATAGTTTTCAGCTTATTTAAAATATTTCCCCATTTTATTACTCCAATCATCCATATTTTCATGGATAATTCTTTCAAGAAATGATTGGTCTTGTTTTGCTGTTTGCTTGTCTAAACTTTTTTCTTTATCGAACTTTGACAAATCGAATAGAAAAGTAGCATTACCGCTCCTCAGATTTTCTAAAACCATCAAGTTTCTGTCACGATACTCGAACATCAAATAATCATTAAATCCGCCAATACCCATTGTAACATCATCAGGTGCAAATTCTTTTAAGAGTGCAAATCGATAACTATTACCGTGCAAATCTTTGGGATCATTGTCTTCATTCATTGCTTGTTCTATAACATCTAGCTTTTCAGCTACAGAACCATTAAATCCAGAAGGTAAAATACTTTTATCCTTAACAATAGTAACAGGTATGATTGGCTCAAACGCCATATCATAGAATAAGAAGTAGCCGCCCAATTGAATCGCCATATTCATAGCTGCACCTGCCTTAAAAAAATGATTCTCATTGTTTTCCATGACCAATTGAGGAAAATAGAATATTGTTTCACCTTGGGGTGTTTTGGCAATACTTAACTGCATATCATACTTATACAACAATTCCTTATCCCAAATATTGAACTCTCTGTCATACATAATTTGTCTACCAAAATGGTGGCTATAATATTCAATATGTTTCCATACAGATATTTTATGCTCAGGTTGCTTTCTTATGTACTTACCCAAAGTATTTTCCTTCAATGCACCACTTTTTCCAGAAACTATAGCTGATTTCGCTTTATTAGATAATAAATTAACAATAGCGCTATTTTCTTTTCCTACTTTAGTTAACTGGTCTTTACCAAATCCTATGTAATACTTCATACCTTCTTGTAAAACGTTTTGCAAATATTTTGCTGGGTTATTTACTCTATTCATGACTCTAATAATTTGTTATCGACCACAAATAAGCTTTCTCATTTCTGGCCATTTTAATTTTTAATTTACTTGCTTGATTAAATATTTTTACTAAGTACTTAATACTTAAGTAACTCTAGTATTCGGCAGTTTGAGGCATAAATTTTCTTCGCCTGAAATCAGACGAAGAAAATTGCCCACTAATTGGTTACTTAGTTGCTAGGCGGGTAAGGGTCATTGCCGTAACTATTACGTTCACGGATTTGCCCATTTCTGCCATGGATTAGTAACTCTGATTGCTGATTTTTTGCGATAGTTGTTGCAATAACTATGGCTTCTTGTTGGGTAGGAACTACTTTAGTTGCTTTTTCGTTTCTTGCACCCTTTACCGCCCATGAATTTCCATGGGGTACTACATGCTGATTTTTCTTGCTCACTTTAACTTTTTTTATGAGTCAATAAAATGTTCGCCCCAATCTTTTCTCGAAGTAGGGTTGTTTTTCCGGTAAGCGAACAAGCATGAGTAATGTGAGAGGGCTTAAAAATTTTTAAGGCTTGGGTAGGTGTTTATAAAACACAAACACTTACTTTCGCCGCCGAATAAAAAACATACTCTGGATTGAGTGCTTAACTTGCTCTTTCCAACTTGGGCTTCAACTTTCCGACGGTTGAAGCCCTATTTGCTTTAAAGTTTCTCTAACCAAATATTATTCCTAAATACGGAATTTTACTAAACTTTGATAAAATTACTGAACAATTCTCTTTTGTCAATATTTTTAGCAAAAATCACTAATATTTTGTGCAACATCTACTAAAATAAGGCGCATTGGCTTTTAGTAACATGTTTATATGTCAGTATAATTTAGCCTTTACAATTCACTCTTAATGTCTTTTTTAAGCAAATTGAACTTTTTTGAGTTTATTATTAGTATTTGAAACTCGAAAATAGTTCTTTATGCATTTTTGTCATATTAATCTAATGGCATGCCTTAAATACCGTCCTTACTACTCTGAAAGGTGCTTTTCTAACAGAGGGTAGCGAATATGAAATGAAAAATTTGAAATAAAAACATTTTGGCTGTTAATAGTTTTACACATGGGGTTTATAACAATTCTTGACGAATTATAATAACTTGCGCTGTAGATTGAAGTTGCTTAAATAAGTTAAAAATTTAGCTAGGAACAATAAGATTGACAAGCTAGTATCAGATTAATTACGCTTCCTCCTTTCCCCCACCTCAAACGCCTGATGCAACAATGCTTTTAGCAATTGCTCAGTGGCTTGTTGGTTGGCGATGATATGTGCTTTGAGTTGTTTGGTTTTGGCTAGTTGTTGTTCCATTTCGGCTACAATGCGTTTTTGTTCTGATAGTGGTGGAAGGGGGAAATAATAAAAGCGAACATCATTTGCTGCTAAATTAGGTTGTGCAGAACCATTGTTGAATCTCCTTAATTGATTGTATGCAAGTTTGCTTTTTAAGTAGTAATAGATGTATCTTTTTTCAACAAGTTCAGATAATCGAATTATCATTAAGGAAGATGCAATAGCACCTTTTATGTATGGTTTAACAAATGCTACTTTGCCAAAAGTTGCACCACGCAAACAATACACCAAATCATCTTTTTGGATCTTACCTCCCCTGAGAGAATTGTATTTATCCTCTGTAATGAAATACATCTCCTCTGTTGTCAAAGTTCCATCAGCTTCAATATGTCCTGTATTTATCCAAGGAATCCCATCCTTTACATATTCTTCTCGATTAGGATAATTTTTGCCTCGATCACCATTTAATAGTTCTGCCAATACACCAAAATTACACCACACCCAACTTTTAGGAATGTCAAAAGGTATTTCTTCGGGTTTAATAGGTGGTAATGGCTTTTCTTTTTTGCCTAGTTTTTCTTTCTCTGCTTTTATGCGTTGTAGCAATTCAGTTGCAGGTTCATCGGTAGGGTTTTGCGGTACTAACTTGCCTTGCACCGCTTCTTGTAAAATGGCTTGGTTGAGGTTTTCTATTTGGGTGAGTTGGCTTTTATATTCAAAAAGTAAAGTTTTCTGAGTATAATATGCTTTGAATGCTTTATTTGAGAACTCTAATATGTCGTTAGTTAAATAAAAATTAAAATCAGTGGGGTACGTTAATGTATCTAAGCATTGTTTACAATAATCTAAATACCGTACAGTTTCTATTTGTACTTTAATATCTGGACAAGTAAAGTCAAGATTTCCTAATCCTTTTTGGTTGATAATAGGTAAAGTTGACTTTGACGAGTTTTCTTCAAAAATTTTGTAACGAGATAAAAAGAAATAATAAGCAAATTCAGGCAAGACGTTTTCTTTAAAAAGAATACCGGTAATCTGTTGATTAGAAGAACATTTTTTATCGACTATACCTAATCTGCCTATTCCACCTCCAATACAGATAATTAGAATAGTATTTGGCTTGTAAATGGTCGCCTTATTTTCTTTTTCCGCTTTATTTGAAACCCAATCTGATGCGGTAATATATTTTTCAAAACCAATGTCTGATGGTTTTATCCACTCAATATCATTCGATGAATAATAATCGGAATTACTCATTGGTGGGGTTTTACCTGTTTGTATTTCTAAGAAATACTTTCGTAAAGGTTCATAACCATACTTATCTGCATGCTTACTTACAATGAACTCTGCAATAAGTCCGATTGGACTGCTAACCAAATTTTTGAAGATTGTTGACGATGTTTCTTTTGCCATTAATTAATTAGTTGAAACATTTAACTCTTCGAGCAAACTCTGACACTTACTAAACGAGATTTTTAAATTTGAAATGATTTTATTTTTATCATACACCACTTCTTCCATCACTTTATTCGGGTTCTTAATATCCAAATCAAAGCCACATTCTACAATAGTTGCTATCGGCACTTTCCAAGCTACTTCGCTTTCGGCACGGTTGTGCCACCATTGTTTTAGTGGTTCAAACTCTTCTATGCGTATAGGCTTGGTTTTGTTGTAGGCTTTTGCCCCTTCTGGTAACGTGTGTTCGTAATACCAAATGTGTTGGGTAGCGTATTTTTTGTCTGAACCTTGATTTTCAGGATGAAAGGATTGGCTTGTTTTTTTCTCGAAGAAAATGAGGTTGGTATTTACCGTAGCATAGGGTGCAAATACACTTTGGGGTAAGCGTACTATGGTATGCACATTGCAATCGGTTAATAGCTTTTCCCGTACACGGGCTTTTACACCTTCACCTGTTAAGCTACCATCAGGCAATACAATACCTGCACGGCCACCATCGTTTAGCAATTGTATAAAGAGTATTAAAAACAAATCGGCACTTTCTTTAGTGCGGTAGTTGAGTGGAAAATTGGTTTCCATACCATCGCCTACCACACCACCAAAAGGCGGGTTGGCCACAATAATATCTACTTTATCTGCTTTTTTGTACGAGGTAAGTTCTCGGCTAAGGGCATCGTTGTTGTCTATTTGTGGTACTTCAATATCGTGGGTAATTAGGTTTACCACACTCAGCATAAAAGGCAGGGGTTTTAGCTCTGTACCTTTAATGGTTTGTTGCAGGGTTTGACGGTCTGCCACATTGTTTACCTGCTTTTTTAAATGCTCAATGGCACATACCAAAAAGCCCGCTGTGCCACAGGCAGGGTCTATAATGGTTTCGCCCAATTTTGGGTTTACCATATCAATAATAAATTGTGTAACAGCCCTTGGGGTGTAAAACTCACCTGTATCTTTTTTAGTGGCAAGCCCTTGTAAAATATCCTCATATATGGCATTGAAAATGTGGTGCTCCTTGCTACTGTTAAAGTCTATTTCGTTCAGCTTATTAATGGCTTGACGAAAAGTAGTACCACTTTTCATGTAGTTGTTGGTGCCATCAAATATTTGCCTAATGGTAACGCCTAGTTTGTTATCGGCAGTTACTTGTAGGTTTTTAAGTTCAGGAAACAGTTGGTTGTTAATAAAGCCAATTAGTTCATCGCCTGTAATGCCTTCATCATTAGCAGCCCAATTACGCCATTGTAAATGTGCAGGTATGGGTGATTTATAGGCTTCGTTTAAAAGTTCTTTTTCTTGGTCTTTATCGTCGAAAAGTTTTAAAAAAATCATCCACCCCAATTGCTCTATGCGTTGTGCATCGCCATTAAGGCCGGGGTCTTTCCGAAAAATATCTCTGATTGATTTGATGATGCCAGATATGTTGCTCATGTACTGTTTTTATTTATCCTTCATAGTTAATAGCATTGGGTAGCATTAGCAAAAAGGCGTCTGCTTTTCCATAATCCAATTGCTCATAAAACACACCCAATCTATTCAAGTTTTTATAATAACTATTTACGTTGTGATAGTAATACTTCTCCGATTGAAAATACCAAGCTATTTCGCCCAATTTTTGAGCTAAAAACCACTTCTCCAATAGCCTGGCAGCCCTTCCATTGCCATCATTAAAAGGATGAATGCATACAAATACCAAGTGAATAAACGATGCATAGTAAAATACTTCTTCAACAGATAAATTTTGTAGCAACAGGTTATTAATATCCATCCAAAGTTTATCCATTTCGGTTGTTACAATTGCAAAAGGTGCTGCTTCAAATTGTATTCTCCCTGTTTTGTGTTCCATCACCAGCATTTCATTTTTCCTGTAAACACCCCTGTCTTTTTCAGGTAATAAATGTTTGGTTAGCAATTGATGGGTATGAATAAAATTAGCTTCTGATAGTGTATTATCTTTTGCAAATAAATAGGCGAGGTATAGGTCGTTTGTTTTTTCTACTAATTCAGGAAGATAGTCAATGTGTTGCACTTTGTGTTTTACATAACTGTCAAGTTCCATTTGTTCACCTTCAATTCTTGATGAAGCAATCACTGCAACCGATGTGTAGAAAGTAAAGGTCTTTGGTGATAGCTCAATTTCACCAACACTTTTCAAAGCTTCATTACAATTGACCTGCAACTGATTTTTATAATTACTTAAATATGCTTCTTCAATAATTTCCATTAAGCAATATTATACAATTCGTTTTATAATTCTTTTATGGCATTATTATAAGCCTCACGGCTACCAAATGATTTGATAATTTCTGTGGCAGAACCAAATTCGTTTAATGGTGGCACCGTTAATATTTTAATGTTCTCAATATTCTCAATGCCCTCATCTGCGTATTTGTCTAGCAAGGCTTCAAGCACTTGCTTTGCTTGTTCGCCATACTTAGTAAAGTAGTTGCGTTTTTTTACATTGTCGGCTCTTTCTTTTCGGGTAAGCGGTGGCTGGTCGTAAGCAATGTGGCAAATTAAATCAAACAAATCTACCTGCTTATCTACTGCCTCGTACAACGCCTCTACCAAAATGCCTTGTTCGGCTAGTTCAGCAATAATGGCTTCTTTTCTATCAGTGCTTTGCCATTTATTTAAAAACACTGATAAAGAAGCGTACTGGCCTTTTATGATGGCTTTGGTATGGTCTTTTAAACTAGTGGTTATGGGTCTGCCTTGATTATCGAAATGTAATTCTCGGCTAATTAAAACCGATACATCTACACCATTTACATACACTTTTTCACGAGGTGGTGGTGGCGTAAATGGACCACCTGGCGGTATAGTGGGTGGCGTAAGTGGTGGGTCTAAAATTATTTCCTCACCTGTTTCTATATCAATAATGGGTTCGTTTTGTTCGTTTTCTTCCTCTTCAATAATATTTGTCAGGTCGGTATCTTCAGATACAGGTTTAATTCTTATTGGGTCACCATCAAAAGCAGGGTCAGCAAATAAATCGGTGGCATTTCTAAAGTCAAGAATGGTAAAGTAGCGTTTATCGTATTCCTCATTAATGCGTGTACCACGCCCTATAATTTGCTTAAACTTGGTCATGGAATTAATGTTAGAATCTAACACTATAACCTTACAAGTTTGCGCATCTACACCTGTGGTCATTAACTCGCTTGTGGTAGCAATTACAGGGTATTTTTCTTCGGGATTAATAAAGTTGTCTAGTTCTCTTTTGCCCTCATCATTATCGCCTTTTATTTGCATGATGTACTTGTAATTCTCTGCAACTACATCTGCATTTAGCTTGGCTAGAGCGGTACGCATTCTTTCTGCATGGTCAATATCTACACAAAACACAATGGTTTTGGCAAAGCGGTCGTAGCCTTTTAAAAACTCTGTAAGCTTTAGCGCAACAGTGTCTGTTCTTTCATCAATTACAAGGTTTTTATCAAAGTCTTTACGGTTGTAGATGCGGTCTTCTACTTCGTTACCTTTTTTATCTGTTTTGCCCTGTTCAGGTCGCCAACCTTCTGCATCAATGTTTAGGGCTATTCTAATAACTCGATATGGGGCTAAGAAACCATCATCAATACCTTGGCGTAATGAATAGGTATAAACAGGTTCACCAAAATATTCGGTATTGCTTGCTTCGTTGGTTTCTTTAGGTGTAGCCGTTAAACCAATATGCGTAGCATTGCTAAAATATTTCAAAATCTCTCGCCAATTGCTATCGTCTTTTGCACTACCACGGTGGCACTCATCTATCACAATTAAGTCGAAGAAGTCTTTAGTAAACTGCTTATAAGCATTAGCTGCTTCATCTGCACCCGAAAGTCCTTGGTACAAGGCCAAATAAATTTCAAAGCTTTTATCAATTTGGCGATGCTTTACTACCGTCATTTTATCTTTAAAATACTTAAAGTCACCACGCCTTGTTTGGTCTATTAAGGCATTTCTATCTGCAAGAAAAAGAATGCGCTTTTTAGCGCCACTTTTCCAAAGTCTATGTATAATTTGAAAGGCAGTATAGGTTTTACCTGTACCAGTAGCCATCACCAATAAAATGCGGTTCTGCCCATTGGCAATGGCTTCTACTGTTCTATTAACGGCAATTTGTTGGTAGTACCTAGGTTTGCGATTAGTGCCGTCAAAAAAATAAGCTTGTGCAGCAATCTTCTCTGCTTCAGGTGTCGCAATACTTTTGTACTTCTTATAAATTTCCCAAAGTCGTTCAGGTGAGGGAAATTCGTCTAAGGCTATTTCGGTTTCAATATTGCTATCGCTAGCTGTTCTGTCGTGAAATAAAAAGCCATCGCCATTGCTACTAAATACACAAGGTATATCTAGTATTCTATCATAGTCTAAACCTTGTTGTATACCCGCTCTTACAGAATGATTATTGTCTTTAGCCTCAATAATAGCAATAGGAATATTGGGCTTGTAGTAGAGAATATAATCTGCTCTTTTTTTGGCACCCCTAGCAGTTATTTTACCTCGTACATATATTTTGCCATCAGTAAAAGAAACCTCCTCAAGTATTTGCAATTGCTTATCCCAACCAGCACTTTCAAGAGCAGGCGTAATAAACTTAGTGCAGATGTCTCGTTCTGATAACAGTTTTTTATTCATAAGTAGCTAGACTGTAAACGAATACTATTGAAATAAGAGGCAATGAAGATATGTGAAATACTTTTATCCGTTAAGCTATCGTATTGGGAAAATTGATTTGTCTCATACCTTGTATACCCTTTTCGAAAACCTTATTTACTCCTTTAGTTACAACTTCCTCCCTAAGGGGGTTAGGGGGCTACGCTCCTCACCCAATGAATACACAAGCCCGTACCTATTGCCAAAGCATAGCTAAGCAAGCTGCCAAGCAATACATACTCGGTTTGCTTTTTACTGTTCATGCGTATTAGTGCTTTACTCGCTATTAAAAAGCCAATAGCCCCATATTGGTTCAGCAGTACTAGACTAAAAATCATGCAACGCTCGAATATACCAATATACCTACCTGCTTTTTCGGCATCGTCGGTTACGGTGGCTATCAGGTTGTTGTTAGTAGGTGGTAATAGTCTATTGGGCAATAGGGCTTTAATGGCCAGGCGTACAATAATGGCACTAGGCCATATTACAAACACATAACCGAGTAGTACAAGCACGGTAGTATAGTCAAGCGCTAGCTGCTGCAATACCGTGAACAGCAGGGGCCACTTATGTATAAGGTAGAGCCATAAGCATATCACAACGGCTATATGCACTAGCTGATCTATAATAAAAGCGGCAAAGCTGCGGTGCTTATCTAGCTGAATTTTTAGATAATCTACCACTAGGTGTAGCACCCCTGCTAGTAGGGCTAGCCACCATGGTAGTAGCAAGCCACTTGCTAGCCATAGCGTAAGCGCAGCAATAGCACCATGCAGGTATAGCAAAGGGGCTTTGGCCTGCTGTGCTTGTTTGCTTTTTACCATCGCATCGGTTTGTAGTATAAAGTCTGTAACTATATGGGCTAGCAATAGCCATAGTAGTAGTGTGCCATCGGCTTGAGTAAACCATTGTTTAACAGGCATAAGCAAGGGTTATTTGGTCTTCAATATATTTTAAGGCAATTTCTACAGCATACCATTGGGCACTTTTAGCCGCTTGGTTTACACCCGGCTGGCTAATACCCATGATAGTGGCTACCTCTTCTTCTTTCTTAAATTGTAGTTTTTGTAGAATGACGGCAGCCTGTCGGCCAAAGTATTTTTGCGCAAGCGCATCTAATAGTACAATGGTGGATGCAAGGCTAGCATTTAGCAAAGGTTGGCTCGTAAGTAACGCAAGCTCGCTATAAGTGGTTTTTAGGGTAGCCAAAGCCTCGCTTGCTAGTATAAAAGCTTCACCATCTGAGGCGGATAGTTTCTTTTTCATAAAATCTACCCCACCAATACTTGCAGCTATTCTTACACCTGCATTAGCGGTGGCAGGCAGTGTCTTTTTTGTTGCATCGGCTTGCTTGCTACTAGGAGCAGTAATGGTATTGGCTTTTACAAAACATTTAATCATTAAAGCGATGCGCAGCACCTGCTTTACATCTACCACTTCACACTGAAAGCTATCGCCACCCGTTTGCTCTACTTTTTTCAGCCAACCTTCTACCTGCAAGGTTTTTAAAAACTGTTGAAGCGCTGCGTACAAGTATTCTCTCGCCTTTGCATCTATGCGTCTTGAGTTAATAATATCTCCAGTAATAATGCCGTACATAGTGGTAAAGGTATTGTTATAAGTGCAAATATAAGCCTTGAAACTTATAATGTAGCATTATAACCTTGAAAACTTATAATTGGGTATTATAAGCATGGGGGATTATGAAGAAGGCAAGAGGTAAAGAGCGAGGACTATTTGTGTTAATGCCTAAAAAGAGTTTAATTTTTAAGTCAGATGTATTTTTAAAAATATAAGATTACCAAAAAACTGATTGGTTTTGGTAGGCTTTGATTACAAATGATCACTGCTACTTACAAATTCTATACTATCGCTTTTACTAAAATCGGAGCTTATATATAGGGCGGCTTCTTTTTTATCGTACACAATTCTTAAAAAAGCGGTGGCTGGTGGAATTTTACCAAGATTGTCGGCAAATATGGTAAATCGATTTATTTGCCCCTTAATTATTGGTATTTTAATAATGTATGGTGATGCTTTTAAAGCCACCTTACTCGCAATTTTCTCGTTATTATATATGATGCTCACTTCATCGCCATCTATTACACCATCATCAAATAAGCGTATTTCTACCGAATCGCCTTGTACCGTATATCTCGCCACTTTCTCTGTTGGTCGTTTGGTGAAGTTGGCTTGCGTGGGCGTAATTTGAGGTTGTTTGGCTAGTTTACCAGTATCTACTACCTGTTTACTGGTGTCTTTTGGTATTGCATACGTTATTTTTAGCAAATAAGGCTTACTTGGTTCACGTCTATCGTTAGAATACATGGATATATTACCTACTATATAGATACTATCTCGCTCTTGTATGCGCTGCAACTGTGCACCCGTAATTTCCCATTCTTCAGGCTTACCCCCACTGTATCTATCTATTTTTCTATAAATGCTATTGGTAAATCGTAAGCCATCGGCACCAATTGTTGCTTTTAGAGCAAATGTTTCACCATCTTCTTGTAAAGTGCCTTGTAGGCCAGCTTCTGTGTGTGCGAGGTTCAGTTTTACAGCGTTTTGCTCAATAACGTAGTTACCACTCCAATCGTATTTATATAATATACCGCTATAGTTACCATCAATACTATCTAGACTATCTAGATTTAAACGATGTTCAATGGTTTGGTACTTGTTATAACTTTTAATGAACGAATTTTTATCGTAATGTGTAGCAGGCCATTTGTTTTCAGGTTCTTTCTCTGCAAGCTCACTGATGCTTTGTTTATCGCCTTTGTCGGCACTTTTTTTAAGCCATTTGTTCGCTTCTTTTATATTTTGAGTTGTACCGTAGCCATTTTTTAAGCATAAACCTACATAATACATACAGCTGGTATTACCATTTTCTGCTTCGGTTACAAATAAATTGTAAGCAGCTGCATAGTTTTGTTTGCAACCCAAGCCTTTGTACAGCATATAGGCAAGTGTTGCATTAGCGCGATAATCGCTACGCAACGCTTTTTTTGAGAAGATAGCAAAAGCGGTGGTATAATCTTGTTTAATGCCAATGCCATCTTTATACATTTCACCAAGCATGTACAACGCATCTTGGTTGCCATTATCGGCTGCGCGAAGTATAAACTCAAATGCACGGGTTAAATCTATCGCAGTACCCATACCAAAGCGGTAATGTACGCCTGCATCATACATGGCTTTCGCATCACCATTTTTTGCTTTTAGTAGGCAAATAGCGTGGGCTTCCTCAAGGCTAGTAGGTTTATAATGTTTGTCTAAGCGATGGTCTTTCTGTGTAATGGTATTGCTATTTTGCCCATATATATGTGGCATTGTAATACAGAAAAAACAATAGACAATTAGCCTCTTCATGTAGTTACTAGCTTAATAAGATGATTAAAGGATTAAAATGCATTATGGAGTTGTATAAAAACGTCGTACACCTTCTATTTAGTATTGCTACTAAAAAGTAATAATACTATTAGTGCAAATATTTTTCTAATATAGCCATTTGTGGTTTATCGTAGCCATTTTGCGGGTGAACTGACAGTGGGTAATCGTTCCACCAAGCGCCCGCAGCCCAATAATTGGCAGGAATCCCATTTTGGTAAATAAAGGCTAGGAAATTATCCATTACTTCTAGCCACCTGTTATCGTTGCCCGGTACGCCAAACTCGCCAATAATACCTTTTTTATTATATTTCTTCAGCCAATCGACAAATGGTTTTACTTTTTCAACGCCCATCGTTGGTGTTATTTTACGCTCAAGTTTACCATCGTAATTGCCAGAATGGTTGTAATCGAAATAGCAGTGTGCATCAAATACAATTTTATCGACTGGGTCGTTGAGCTTTCTCAACTTGTTGTTATCGTATTTCCAGTCGTAACTAAACGAACTGTTTTCGCCATCTATAATGATATATGCGTTGTTATCTACTTCTCTAATACCATCAATAGCGTGTTGCGCCGCTTTAAACCAGTTTTTGCCAAAAATATTTCTTGGTTCATTCATAATATCATAGCCATATACGTTATAGCTACTTAAAGCAGTCGCAATTTTTTTCCATACATCTTTATAATAGTCAAATTTTAACTTAGAAGAGCCAAGCGTAAGTGTTTTATCGCCTTTGGTATAGCTAGCAAAATTTTGCATGGTAAGCGATACTTGTAAGTTGTATCGGCTACATTTTACCAGAAAATTTTTCATTTCAGACAGTTCATTATCGTCTAGTTCACCATTTAGTTCATGTTGAATTCTTTCCCATCTAAAAGGGAGGGCAACCACTTTAAAGCCTTTTTTTGCAAAATATTGGATATCGCTTTCGGAAGGATATACATAATCTTTATTAATGGTGCCTGGTAAATTTTGAAACCCAAACTCGGCACCACAAAGATTAATACCTAATTTAAAGGGAAGGCTTTGGGCAGCGGTTTTGGAAGTAGCGACAAAAGCAAGGATTGCAAATAGGATAGATAGGAAGCAATTTTTCATAAAGTAAATAAACGAAAACAATGGAAGAATACGACTGTTTTACCCCAATTTTGTGGAAAAACAGACTTTTTTTCAATTTTAGAAAAAATAATTCACAATATTGTTTGTGTGTTGAAAATATCCCCTTACTTTTGCAACCCCAAATCGAAATAATGGGATTTAGGCTATGTCTCAAAGAATCAGAATTAAATTACAATCATACGATCACAACTTAGTAGATAAATCTGCTGAGAAAATCGTGAAAACAGTTCGCAGTACAGGTGCTGTTGTAACAGGTCCAATTCCTTTGCCTACACACAAAAGGATTTTTACTGTGTTACGTTCACCACACGTAAACAAAAAAAGCCGCGAGCAGTTTCAGTTGGCTACTCACAAGCGCTTATTAGACATTTACACATCTTCTTCTAGAACTGTAGATGCTTTGAGTAAATTGGATTTGCCTTCTGGTGTTGAAGTTGAGATTAAAGCTTAACAAATTCCTGAAAAGGAAACTAGTTCTTAAAAAATGTTTCATCTCTCAATTCTGTAACAAGAAAAAAAGAGCTCTGAGTAAGATACAATTCTAATCTAAAAAGATTGGATTAACATATAAACAGGCCCTTCGAGGTTTGTTTACTGTCGGTACTTCCTCTTCTTATTCGCTAAAGCGATTTGAAAACACTGGAAAAGGTCGATAGCAAACAGGGATTGAATTTTGGTTTCATCACCAGAATGTCCTATATACCGAAGCGGGGCATAAACCGCAAACACGATGAAAGGTATTATTGGTAAAAAAATCGGGATGACAAGCATCTTTGGTACAGACGGCAAGCAAATTGCCTGTACCATCATAGAAGCGGCACCAAACACCGTTACACAGGTAAAAACTGTAGATAACGACGGTTATACTGCACTTCAACTAGCTCTAGGCGACAAGAAAGAGAAACACACTACAAAAGCCGAGCTTAATCACTACGCAAAAGCACAAACTGCTCCTAAGAAATTTGTAAAAGAATTTCGCAATTACTCAATAGAAAAAAATCTGGGCGAAACAATCACTTTAGACATCTTCTCAGAAGGTGACGAAGTAGAAGTTGTAGGCACTACAAAAGGTAAAGGTTTCCAAGGTGTTGTAAAACGTCATGGTTTCTCTGGTGTTGGTGAAGCAACGCACGGTCAGCATGACCGCTCAAGAGCGCCAGGTTCTGTAGGTGGTTCTTCTTATCCTTCACGTGTATTTAAAGGTATGAGAATGGCTGGCCGCATGGGTGGAGACAGAGTTAAAATGAAAGGCTTGAAAGTTGTAAAGATTTTCGCTGAGAAAAATTACATTCTTATTAGTGGTTCAGTTCCTGGCCACAACGGCTCAATCGTTTTAATCCAGAAGTAATCACTTTTAATTTTGAAAAACAATGCAAGTAGATGTTTTAAATATACAAGGACAAAAAACCGGCAGAACGGTTGAATTACCAGATGAAGTATTTGGTGTTGAACCAAACGATCACGTTATTTATTTAGCTGTAAAGCAATATTTAGCTGCTCGTCGTGCAGGTACGCACAAAGTTAAAACGCGTGCAGAAGTACAAGGTGCAAGCCGTAAACTTCACAAACAAAAAGGTACGGGTGGTGCTCGTAAGGGTAATATTCGTAACCCTTTGTACAAAGGTGGTGGTACTATTTTTGGTCCAAAACCACACAAATACGATTTCAAATTGAATCGTAAAGTGAAAGACCTAGCGAAAATCTCGGCACTTAGCTACAAAGCGAAAGATGCTGCTATCTTGGTAGTAGAAGATTTAGCGATGGAAACACCAAAAACAAAACAATTGGTTGACGTATTGAAAGGTTTAAATGTTGCTGACAAAAAATCTATCATCGTTCTTCCTGAATATAATGATAATGTTTATTTAAGCACTCGTAACGTACCAAATGTTACAAGTACTTTATTAGCAGATATCAATACTTACGAAATTATGAATGCTGATGTATTAGTAATTACTGAAAGTACAGCAAACATTTTTGTAGACAATGAAGTAGCTGCAGAAGCTTAATCGAAAACGTTTCAATATTTATACAATGATACTTACAGATGTATTGATAAAGCCTATTTTAACTGAAAAAGCAAACGCTCAGCAAGATTCGTTGCGCAGATATGCTTTTAAAGTAAACCGTAAGGCTAACAAATTGGAAATTAAAACAGCAGTTGAAACTTTTTACGGTGTAACTGTAACAGATGTAAACACATCGGTAGTGCCTGGTAAAAATAAAAGCCGCCAAACCAAAACTGGTCTTGTACAAGGTGTAAAACCTTCTTACAAGAAAGCTTTTGTAACTGTTGCTGAAGGTGAGACAATAGATTTATACGCAAACATTTAATTATAGTAAACGAAGCTGATAAGTTCGTAATAAAAGTTTTAAGAAAATGGCATTAAAGAAATACAAACCAATGACCGCCGGTACGCGCTGGAGAATTGGTAATGCTTATGCTGAAATCACTACTAATAAACCTGAGAAGAGTTTGTTAGAGCCTGTAAAAAAATCAGGTGGTCGTAATGCACAAGGTCGCCGTTCAATGAGATACATTGGTGGTGGTCACAAAAAACATTATCGTATTATAGATTTCAAACGTAATAAGTTTGATGTTGAAGCAACAGTAGCTACTATTGAATACGATCCAAATCGTACTGCATTTATTGCCTTATTGCATTATGCTGATGGTGAGAAAAGATACATATTGGCGCCGCAAGGTTTGCAAGTAGGTGCAAAAGTGATTTCTGGTAACGATTCTGCACCAGAAATTGGTAATGCATTACCAATGAAGAATATGCCTTTAGGTACTATGATTCACAACATTGAAATGCAGCCAGGTCAAGGTGGTAAATTGGTAAGAAGTGCAGGTACTTCTGCTCAGTTAGCCAATAAGGAAGAAAAATACGCGGTTATTAAAATGCCTAGTGGCGAGTTAAGAAAATTATTGATTAACTGTTACGCGACTATTGGTGTTGTTTCTAATAGTGATCATAGCTTGGAACAAGCTGGTAAAGCTGGTGTAAACCGCTGGAAAGGTAGAACGCCAAGAACAAGAGGTGTTGCGATGAACCCAGTTGATCACCCGATGGGTGGTGGTGAAGGTAGAGCTTCTGGTGGTCACCCACGTAGCAGAACTGGTAAATACGCTAAAGGTGAGAAAACTAGAACAAGAGGTAAGGGTAGTGATAAATTAATCATCCAACGTAGAGACGGTAAGAAATTAAGTAAGTAATTTTCATTGTTAAAATATCTTGTAATACAAGAGAATAAACAAATAAATACACAAATATGGGTCGTTCGATTAAAAAAGGTCCTTATGTAGATGCTAACCTAGAGGTAAAAGTATTGAACATAAATGAAGGCAAAGGAAAGAAAGGCGTAATTAAAACTTGGAGCCGTAGAAGCACTATTACTCCAGATTTCGTAGGCCACACTTTCGCAGTTCATAATGGCAACAAATTCATTCCAGTTTATGTAACCGAGTTCATGGTAGGTCATAAATTAGGCGAGTTTTCACCAACAAGAAACTTTAGAGGTCACGCTGGTTCAAAAAAATAAATTAGTTTCTAATTTGAGATAGAAAGTCTCAAATTTCAAATCAAAATAAAATGGAAGCAATAGCTAAATTAAATAACTATCCCACAGGCCCACGTAAGATGCGTTTGTTAGCTGATGTGGTTCGTGGTATGGAAGTGGAAAAAGCCTTGGCTATATTAGAATTTCACCCTCAGCACAATGCAGTGCCTTTAGCAAAATTGTTAAAGAGTGCTATCAGCAACTGGGAGCAAAAGAATAATGGTACAAGTGCAGCTGACAGTAATCTGATTTTAAAAACGATTTTTGTAGATGGTGGTCGCGTTATCAAACGTATGCGTCCAGCACCACAAGGTCGTGGTTATAAAATCCGCAAGCGTAGCAACCATGTAACAATAATTGTAGATTCAAAAAATTAATTGAAACCATAATATGGGTCAGAAAGCAAATCCGATTGGTAACAGGTTAGGTATCATCCGTGGATGGGAAAGTAACTGGTATGCCAACAAGAAAGATTACTCAGTTAAATTAGTTGAAGATAATAAAATTCGTACTTACTTAACTGCTCGTATCAGTAAAGGTGGTATCGCTAGAATTGTTATTGAGCGTACTTTAGGTAAACTAATTGTTACAATCCATACAAGTAAGCCAGGTATCATCATCGGTAAAGGTGGTGGCGAAGTAGATCGCATTAAAGAAGAATTGAAGAAATTGACTAAGAAAGATGATGTTCAAATCAATATCTTAGAGATTCGTCGCCCGGAATTAGATGCTACAATTGTAGGTGATACAATTGCTCGTCAGATCGAAAATCGTATCAACTTCAAACGTGCTATCAAGATGGCTATTGCCTCTACTTTACGCATGGGTGCAGAAGGTATTAAAGTAAGAGTAAGTGGCCGTTTAGGCGGTGCTGAAATTGCACGTTCCGAAGAGATTAAACAAGGTCGTACACCATTGCATACTTTCCGTATGGATATCGATTATGCAAGTGTTTTCGCCCAAACTGTTTATGGTAAAATTGGTATCAAAGTTTGGATCTGTAAAGGTGAGGTTTTAGGTAAAAGAGAACTTAACCCGAACTTTGTAGGAGGCAAGAATGATATGAGCGAGCGCAGAGAAGATCGTGGCGGTGACAGAAGACAAGGTGGTGATAGAAGAGAAGGTGGTCGTCAAGGTGGTGGTGATAGAAGAGGTGGTGAAAACCGTGGTCCAAGAAGAAACTAATTTTCCAATTAGTCAATCAATTATCGAATTTTCAAATTGAAATAAATGTTACAGCCGAAAAGAAGCAAACATAGGAAGCAACAAAAGGGACGCATTCGTGAAGTTGCTAAACGTGGTACTTATATCGCCTTTGGATCTTTTGCACTTAAAGCATTAGAACCAATTTGGTTAACCAGTCGTCAGATTGAAGCTGCCCGTCAAAGTATGACACGTGCGATGAAGAGAGAAGGAAATGTTTGGATACGTGTTTTCCCTGATAAAATTATCACAAACAAGCCTGCAGAGGTGCGTATGGGTAAAGGTAAAGGTAATCCAGAATATTGGGCTGCTGTAGTAGAACCAGGTCGTATCATATTCGAGTGCGACGGTGTAACCGAAGCTATTGCTAAAGAAGCAATGGGTTTAGCAGCACAAAAATTACCAATAGCTACCAAATTTGTCGTAAGAAGAGATTTGCAAGCTTAATTTTAAAAACCTAATGATAATGGTTAAGAAAGTAGAATTTAATAAAGAACTAAGAAACCTGAGTGAGGCTGATTTAAAAGCACGCATTCAAGAAGATAGCTTACGTTTAAAGAAATTAGAATTTGCGCATGCAATTTCTCCTCTTGAAAATCCAGTAAGCATTCGTGGTTTGAGAAGAGATATTGCCCGTCTAAAAACGGAATTAACAAAAAGAGCTTTGGCTTAATAAACCAGATAACATGGAGACTACGGTTGTAAGAAATTTGCGTAAAACAAGGGTTGGTACAGTTACCAGCAATAAGATGACTAAAACCATCACTGTTGCAGTTGAAAGAAAAGTGAAACACCCTATTTATGGTAAGTTCGTAAAGAAAACTACCAAATTCCACGCTCATGACGAAAAAAATGAGTGTACAATTGGTGACGTTGTAAAAATTATGGAAACTCGTCCACTTAGTAAAACTAAGCGTTGGAGACTTGTGGAAGTAATTGAGAAAGCGAAATAATATTTTATCAAGCTACGTGCTGATTGATTTAGCCTTAGCCTCTGAATATAAATTGTGTTAATAACCAATAGCAAGTGCTAGCGGTGAAAAGCTTAAGAAAATGATCCAGCAAGAAAGTAGATTAAATGTAGCTGATAATAGTGGTGCCAAAGAGGTACTTTGTATTAAAGTACTTGGTAATAGTGGTCAAGACTATGCTAAAATTGGCGATAAAATTGTTGTTACCGTAAAGGCAGCGATACCTGCAGGTGGCATTAAAAAGGGTACTGTGTCAAAAGCAGTTATCGTTCGTACAAAAAATAAGTTACGTAGAAAAGATGGTTCTTATATCCGTTTTGATGACAATGCGGTGGTATTGTTAAACAATGCTGATGATCCTCGTGGTACACGTATCTTTGGCCCAGTTGCACGTGAACTGCGTGATAAAGGTTACATGAAAATTATTTCTCTGGCACCAGAGGTTCTTTAGTAGAACCGAAGATGAACAGTTCCAATGTGCGACGCAACGATCGTAGCGCATAGATTCTTAGCTGATAACAAAAATATTTATCTGTCAATGGCAGAAAAGACAAAAGGGTAATAAAAATGAGTACAAGATTTAAACCCAAATTTAACATCAAGAAAGGCGACAACGTAGTTGTCATTGCTGGTGATGATAAAGATTTGAAAAAGCCTCGCAAGGTTTTAGAAGTGATAGTAGATAAAGGTAGAGTGGTTGTTGAAGGTGTTGCTATTGCTACTAAACATACTAAGCCTACGGCTCAAAACACGAAAGGTGGCATTGTAAAAGTAGAAGCTTCTATCAGCATTTCAAATGTGATGTTGTGGGATGCTAAAACTGGTTCTGCTACTAAAGTAACACGCACAAGAGAAAACGGTAAATTAGTTCGTATAGCTAAAAAATCAGGGGAGGTAATTAAATAATGAGCACAGTAAAATATACTCCGAGATTAGCAGATAAATATACTAAAGAAGTTATTCCTGCTTTGATGAAGAAGTTTGATTACAAAACTGTAATGCAAGCTCCTAAGTTGCAAAAAATTTGTGTTAACCGTGGTGTTAACGGTGCTGTTACTGATAAAAAATTAGTGGACATCGCTGTAGAAGAACTTAACACTATCACTGGTCAGAAATCTGTTCCTACATATTCTAAAAAAGATATCTCTAATTTCAAATTACGTAGAGGTATGCCAATTGGTGCTAGAGTAACCTTACGTGGTGAGAAAATGTATGAATTCTTAGACAGATTAGTTTCTGTTGCTTTACCACGTGTGCGTGATTTCAAAGGTATTAGCGATAAAGCTTTTGACGGTAGAGGTAACTATACATTAGGTGTAACTGAACAAATCATTTTCCCTGAAATTGATATTGATAAAGTAAATAAAATTACTGGTTTAGATATCACTTTTGTAACCACAGCTACTACTAACGAAGAAGCTTACGAGTTACTAAAAGAATTGGGTATGCCGTTTAAAAATATTAAAAAAGACAACTAAAATAATATGGCAAAAGAGTCAATAAAAGCCAGACAAAGAAAACGCGAAAAGATAGTAGCGAAATTTGCTGAAAAACGCGCCGCTTTAAAAGAAGCTGGTGATTATGCAGCATTAGATTTACTACCAAAAAACGCTTCACCTGTAAGATTAAAAAACCGTTGCCAATTGACAGGTCGTCCTAAAGGTTATATGAGATACTTTGGTATTTCACGTGTGATCTTCCGTGATATGGCTTTAAACGGTTTGATACCTGGCGTTAAGAAAGCGAGTTGGTAATCTGCTCAAGCCCTTTAGGGAACTAAGCAAATATTTTTTACAACAAGATTTAATTTATATAAACATGGTAACTGATCCTATAGCAGACTTTTTAACAAGGATTCGTAATGCTCAAATGGCTGGTCATAGAATAGTTGAAATTCCAGCTTCTAACCTAAAGAAGCGTTTGACTGAAATTTTATATGAGCAAGGTTACATTTTAAAATACAAGTTTGAGGATGATTCAAAGCAAGGTTTAATCAAAATTGCCTTGAAATATGATCCTACAACCAAACAAGCAGCTATCCGCTCTTTAGAAAGAGTTAGTCGCCCGGGTTTGCGTCAATATGCTAAACCTGCTGAGATTAAAAGAGTAATCAACGGATTAGGGGTTGCTATTATTAGTACATCAAAAGGTGTGATTACCGATAAGCAAGCGAAAGCCTTGAATGTTGGTGGTGAAGTACTTTGTTATATCAGCTAATTGTATTTGTTCGATAATATAAGCCTTTTAGTCGGGGCTGAACACGAACTATTTTCTAATACTTAATTTAAAACGACTATGTCTCGTATAGGTAAAAAACCGGTAGCCATTCCAAATGGTGTTACCATCACAGTGGGAAAGGACAATGTGGTTACAGTTAAAGGCCCTAAAGCCACTTTGTCTGAAACATTAGACAGAGATATTAAGGCTGAGGTTGTAGGTAATGAATTAATCATTACACGTCCTACAGATCAAATTCGTCACCGTGCTATGCATGGTTTGTACCGTTCTTTAGTGCATAATCTTGTTATTGGTGTCACTGAAGGTTTCAAAAAAGATCTTGAACTTGTGGGTGTTGGTTACAAAGCTTCTAACGCTGGTAATACATTAGACTTAGCGCTTGGGTATTCTCACAATATCATTTTTGAAGTGCCTAAAGAGTTGAAAGTAAACACTGTTACTGAAAAAGGTAAAAACCCCATTATATCTTTAGAAGGTAGCGATAAACAATTAATTGGTCAAGTTGCTGCTAAATTGAGAAGCTTACGTAAGCCAGAGCCATATAAAGGTAAGGGTGTTAAATATGTGGGTGAAGTATTAAGAAGAAAAGCGGGTAAAGCAGCTGGTAAATAATTATAACTAATAAACTTCCGGCAGAATCGGAGGATGTAAATAGAAGACAATGAACACTAAATTAGAACAAAGACAAAAAATCAGATTCCGTATTCGTAAAAAGGTGTCTGGTACGGCTTTAAAGCCACGTTTGTCTGTATTCAGAAGTAATGCTGAAATCTATGCACAACTGATTGATGATGAGAAAGCTGTAACATTGGCTGCATCTTCTTCAAGAGAAAAGGATATTGTGGCACAAAAAGTTAATAAGACTGAAAAGTCTAAACTTGTTGGTGCTTCAATTGCCCTAAAAGCAAAAGAATTAGGTATAGCTGCTTGCGTATTTGATAGAGGTGGTAATCTTTATCATGGTCGTATCAAAGCTGTAGCGGACGGTGCTAGAGAAGGAGGTTTACAATTTTAATTTCTATTATAACAAATAATATTTAGATAAATGTCTAAAATACTTGATTCTAAAATAAAAGCAGGTGCTGATGTGGAACTAAAAGAAAAGGTAGTTGCTATCAACCGTGTTGTTAAAACAACAAAAGGTGGTCGTACTTTCAGTTTCTCTGCGCTTGTAGTTGTTGGTAACGACAATGGTGTGGTTGGCCAGGGTTTAGGTAAGGCAAAAGAAGTACAAGAAGCAATTGCTAAAGGTATTGATGATGCAAAGAAAAATTTGGTGAAAGTACCTGTTATGCATGGTACAATCCCTCACGAACAATTGGCAAAATCTGGTGCTGCTAAGGTTTTAATTAAACCAGCTGCGCATGGTGCGGGTGTAATTGCGGGTGGTAGTATGCGTGCCGTTTTAGAAAGTGCAGGTATTACTGACGTTCTTGCTAAGAGTTTAGGGTCAGCTAATCCGCATAATGTGGTTAAAGCAACCATCGAAGCATTGAAATTATTACGTGAACCAGTGCAAGTATCAAAAACACGTGGTATCAAATTAAGTAAAGTATTTAACGGATAAATAAGTCAAGCGCAAATTGGTTTAGTGTAGTAACTATCCTATATTTGACAACCGACCAAATAACTAAGGTTATGGCAAAGATTAAAATCACACAGGTTAAAAGCGGTATCGATAGATCTGAGCGCCAAAAGCAAACACTAATTGCTCTAGGCCTTAGAAAAATTAATGCTACTAAAGAAGTAGAAGCTACTCCTCAAATATTAGGTATGGTTAATAAAGTTAGCCACCTAGTTAAGGTTGAAGAATTAGCATAATTATATAACAAGCGAGGGGTGATACCCCGTAAGTACAAAATCAGTTATTATGAAATTACATACGCTAAAACCTGCAGAAGGTTCAGTACATAAAGAAAAGAGAATTGGTCGTGGTGAGGCAAGTGGTAAGGGTGGTACTTCAACACAAGGTAATAAAGGTAGCCAACAACGTGCTGGTTACCAACGTAAAAATGCCTTTGAAGGTGGTCAGATGCCGATTCAACGTCGTATCCCCAAGCGCGGTTTCAAAAACAATAATAAAATTGAATTTGTAGTTTTCAATTTAGGTCAAATTGAAACATTACAAGAAAAATATGCCTTCCCTGAATTTTCTGTTGAACAGTTGTATATCAACGGTTTGATTGGTAAAACTGACAAAGTTAAAATTTTGGGTACAGGTGAATTAAAATCAAATCTTACTTTTAAAGTAAACGCATTAAGTGCCAAAGCTAAGGAGGCCATTGAGGCTGCTGGTGGCAGCGTTGAAATTGTAAAGTAATTTAACGTAATTTGCCAGACGCATCCATCAACGATGCGTCTTTTTTGGTTTTAGGGAATTAACTTTTAACTCAAGAACTAACGTGAAAAAATTCATAGACACGCTTAAAAACATTTGGACGATTGAGGAACTGCGTAGTAAAATCATCGTAACCTTAGCTTTTGTATTCGTTTACCGTTTAGGTAATCACATTGTATTGCCAGGCATTGATCCTACTTTGTTAGAAGCTGCTAAGGCAAATTCTAAGAGTAATGGCTTACTTAGTCTGTTTGATACTTTTGCTGGTGGTGGTTTTTCTCAAGCCTCTATATTGGCGCTTGGTATTATGCCATATATCTCAGCTTCTATTTTTATGCAGTTGATGACTATTTTGGTACCTCAATTACAAAAAGTTCAAAAGGAAGGTGAAAGTGGACGTAAGAAAATCAATCAGTGGACAAGGTATCTAACCATCATTGTAACCATGTTTCAAGCAGGTGCCTATATTGCTTATTTGAAAAGTCCGGGTTATGCAGAAGCTTTGATTCCTGCTTATGCTAGTTTCTTCACTGTTTCTACAATAATCACGTTAACTGCTGGTACTTTATTTGTAATGTGGTTAGGTGAAAAAATACAAGATAAAGGTTTAGGTAACGGTACTTCTATCATTATCATGGTTGGTATCTTGGCTCGTTTACCACAATCGGTTTTGCAAGAGTTTACTGCAAAGAGTGAAAAAGCTGGCGGTGGTTTATTGATTTTCTTGATAGAGGTTGCCATCTTAGTAGCCATTATCATGGGATTAATTATCCTAGTACAAGGGGTTCGTAAAATACCAGTTAATTATGCCAAACAAATTATTGGTAATCGCCAATTTGGTGGTGCAAGACAATTTTTACCAGTGAAAGTGAATAGTGCTGGTGTTATGCCAATCATTTTTGCGCAAGCGATTATGTTTTTACCAACTTTGGTGTCTTTTACTAATCTTGATTCAGCTAAAGGCTTAGTGAAAATATTCAGTGATCATAGTAATGTTTGGTACATGATTATTTACTCAGTAATGGTAATTGGTTTTACCTTCTTATACACGGCATTAATCTTTAATCCTAAACAAATTGCTGAAGATTTAAAACGTAATAATGGTTTTGTTCCTGGTGTAAAACCAGGGGAACCAACTGCAGATTATATTGGTGCGATTATGGATAAAATTACCTTACCAGGTGCTATTTTCTTAGCAGCAGTAGGTATTTTACCAGGCTTTGCACAACGTTTAGGTGTAACACAGGGCTTTAGTACCTTTTTCGGTGGTACGAGTTTGCTAATCATGGTAGGTGTGGTATTAGATACCTTACAACAAATTGAAACATATTTATTGATGCGTCAATATGATGGTTTAATGAGTAGTGGTCGTGTACAAGGTAGACAAGTTTCTAGCAGTATGCCTACAACAACTATCTAATTTTTATATTTTATTTAAATAGTATTAAACCTGTTGGGCTATCCTGACAGGTTTTTATTTTGGCGCATTTTTTACTTTTTTAAAATTAGCTGCGTTTTTATAAATCATTTCAAGCGATATATAATGAGTTTTTCTAAAAATTTGGTGTATTATAAAACAGAGGCAGAAGTAGAGTTTATGAAAAAGGCCGCTACATTGGTGAGTAAAACACTTACTGAAGTAGCTAAAATGTTAAAGCCGGGCGTTACCACTTTGCAAATTGATAAGCTATGTGCAGAGTTTGTAAAAGATAATAGCGCTATTCCTTCATTTTACAATTACAGAGGCTACCCACATCATATTTGTGCAAGTGTTAACGATGTAGTGGTTCATGGTTTTCCTAATGATATTGCATTAAAGGATGGCGATATTGTGTCTATCGATATGGGCGTTATTTTAAATGGTTGGCATGGTGATCATGCTTATACTTTTGTTATAGGCGAAGCAAGTGCAGACACAATGAAACTAGTAAATATTACCAAAGAAAGTCTCTATAAAGGCATTGAAAAAGCTATTGTTAATAACCGTATTGGTGACATTGCTTTTGCCATCCAAGAACATACTGAAAGAAAACACAAATATGGTGTGGTAAGAGAGCTTGTAGGGCATGGGCTTGGCAAAAACTTACACGAAGATCCCAATGTACCAAACTTCGGTATGCGTGGCACTGGTATGAAATTGAAAGAAAATTTAGTACTGGCAATAGAGCCAATGATTAATATGGGTAAAAAAGATGTGTTCACCGATAGTGATGGCTGGACAGTTAAAACAAAAGATGGTTTGCCATCAGTCCATTTTGAACATGATGTGTGTGTGAAACGTGGCAAAGCACTTATATTATCGGATTATACTATTATTGAAGCCGCTGAGCAAGCTAATCCAAATTTAACACCTTCAGCTGTTATATCATTTTAAGGAACAAAGGACTTTCTGTTACAGAAAGTCCTTTGTTAGTAAAGCAGGCACATATTAGATAACTGCTTTTCTGACTCTTACTAATTGTTCTAGCAGATTTTCTAGTTTACTCAAGTGCAACATATTGGCACCATCACTTAGGGCTACAGCCGGGTTGGGATGTGTTTCTATAAATAAACCATCTGCACCTGTTGCAATAGCAGCTTTGGCAATGGTTGTAATCAAATTAGGATTACCACCAGTAACGCCACTTGTTTGATTAGGTTGTTGTAAACTGTGTGTACAATCCATGATTACGGGCACCCCATGTTCGCTCATCCAAGGGATGTTTCTATAGTCAACTACCAAATCTTGGTAACCAAAAAAGTTGCCTCTTTCTGTAAGCATCACTTTGTTGTTACCAGCTTTTTGAATTTTTTCAACCGCAAACTTCATAGAAGGGCCATTTAAAAATTGCCCTTTTTTCACGTTTACTATTTTGCCAGTTTCAGCAGCAGCGATCAATAAGTCCGTTTGTCTGCATAAAAAGGCAGGTATTTGTAAAATATCTATGTATTTCGCAGCTTCGGCAGCTTCTTCATGGGCATGGATATCAGAAGTGGTTGGCAATTGAAAAGTATCGCCTACTTTCTTTATCAAATCAAGGCCAACGCTATCGCCCAAACCTGTGAATGAGGCTGCATTTGTGCGGTTGGCTTTACGATAACTCGCTTTAAATACATAAGGTATTTCTAGCCTACGGCAAATTTTAGACACTTTATCCGCTATTTCCATTACCAATTCTTCACCCTCTACCACACATGGGCCTGCTATTAAAAAAAAGTTATCAGGATTGTATGATTGTTTTTCAAATAAATTAGACAAATAAGATGGTATCATTCTTAGTATTTTTAAATGTAGAATGGTGCGAAATTAGGCAAATGCATTTGTTTGGTATTATTTTACAAAACACACCAAGGCTTTTCATTGTATTGCCAGTGTATTTTAGCATCATTAGTTTATTACCATGATTATTTCTTTAAAGCGCTTTAGGTTATGCCATTTTTTTGTTTTTGTAAGTATTATGATTACTTACAAAACATTGGCACAAAACATAAAAACTCCCAACAATAGCCCAGCTATTTTTCTAGTTGTATTAGGTAATGTACAAGATGCCGGTTATCCACAAATAGGCTGTACCAAAGATTGTTGCAAAGCTTATTGGCAGCATCAACAAACAAAAAAACTAGTTACTAGTCTTGCTTTGGTAGATAATACAACCAATCAATATTGGCTGTTTGAAGCAACACCAGATATCTCTGAGGAATTGCAATTTGTACAACATTATACCACTAAATCAACAAGTTTTCAGCCTGCTGGTATTTTTATAACCCATGCACATATTGGTCATTATACAGGGCTAATGCAATTGGGCAGAGAAGCTTTGGGTGCAAAAAATATTTCAGTATTTACCATGCCAAGGTTGCAAACGTATTTACAAAATAACGGTCCTTGGAGCCAGTTAGTAGCGCTCAATAATATTCATTTACAAAAAATGCAAGCTGATGAAACCATTGCTCTTACTGCTTCTATATCTGTTACACCAATATTAGTACCGCACCGCGATGAATACTCTGAAACAGTGGGTTTTGTTATTGCTACTAGCCGCAAAAAAGTATTGTTTATTCCAGATATAGATAAATGGGAAAAATGCGACAAAAGTATTATTGCCGAAATCGCGAAAGTAGATATTGCCTTAATTGATGGTACGTTTTACGCCAATGGTGAATTGCCTGATAGAGACATGAAAGAGATTCCACATCCTTTTGTTGCCGAAAGTTTGGCTTTGTTTAGTAACTTACCACAGAAGGATAAGGCTAAAATTTATTTTATTCATTTCAACCATACCAATCCATTATTAAATTCAAAATCAAAAGAGCGTCAAGACTTATTGCTAAAGGGTTTCAAAGCTGCTGATCAAGGTTTAGTAATTGGGATGTAATAATGATTACACCTCTTCCTCTCATCAATTTCTCTTTTTTGTAACAATAACATCGAACATCTTTGTAAATTACTAAACGAAACATTTCACAATGGCAAAAGATAAAATATTGGTGATTGGCGCAAGTGGTCAAATAGGTGTAGAACTAACCTTGGCACTACGAAAAATTTATGGTAATAACAATGTTATTGCTAGTGATTTGCGTGAAGAGAACGAACTCCTAAAAGGCACGGGCCCGTATGTAAGTATTGATGTGATGAATAAAGAGATGCTACATGTGCAAGTCATCCGTCAAAACATCACACAGATTTATCTTTTAGCAGCCATACTTTCGGCCACGGGCGAAAAAAATCCGACACTAGCGTGGAATCTTAATATGCAGGGATTGCTTAATGTATTAGATATTGCTAGAGAAGAAAACCTTAAAAAGGTGTATTGGCCCTCTTCTATCGCTGTTTTTGGTCCTACAAGTCCTAAGCAAAACTGCCCACAACAAACTGTTATAGAGCCTATAACGGTGTACGGCATCAGTAAGTATGCTGGCGAATTTTGGTGTAATTATTATTACCAGCGCTTTGGTCTCGATGTGCGTAGCTTGCGTTATCCGGGCCTTATAAGTTATAAGTCAGCACCAGGTGGCGGCACTACCGATTATGCTGTAGAAATTTTTAACGAAGCCATCGAAAACAAAACTTACCAATGCTTCCTTAGCGAAAATACCTACCTGCCAATGATGTATATGACCGACGCCATCAATGCAACCATTAATTTAATGGAAGCACCAGCAGATAACATTTCAGTACGTACATCCTACAATGTTGCCGGCGTAAGTTTTTCACCTAAAGAAATTGCTGCCGAAATACAAACACATATTCCAGACTTTACCATCAGCTACAAGCCTGATAGCAGACAAAATATAGCAGACAGTTGGCCTCAGAGCATCGATGATACCGTTGCAAGAAATGATTGGGGCTGGCAGCCAGCTTTTAATTTGCAAAAATTAACTATAGAAATGCTAGATAATCTAAAACTGTCGCTTTAATGTTCGTTCTTTAATGTTACAATCTGTAGTAATACTATTGTACTGCATAGGCGTCGCACACTGCAACTGTAGAACTATCTTCAACTTTTATCAAAGCTTAGAATGTACTCGTAGCAATACTCTCAGCTATATTGGTTAATTATCGGGTAACTTTTTTTTCAATAAAAGCGCAAATACATTTGTTGGTTTGCAAAAGCGTTCTATATTTGCACCCCGCTTGGATAAAAGGTGAGAAGTTCTTTAGGAGTTGAGATAATATGTG